>JAYWHU010000001.1:0-80196 GCA_043777495.1 Cyclobacteriaceae bacterium
GACCCCATTACTTTTCGCACACCCACTTCTTTGGCGCGGTTGCTGGAGCGTGCTGTGGATAGATTCATGAAATTGATACAGGCAATTACTAATATAAATAGTGCAATGGTGCTTAATAGATACACATACGTCATGCTGCTATTGGACTCAAATTCGCCTTTCAAATCAGAGTGAAGATGAATATCGGTGAGAGCCATTAAGCTCATGTCAAATCTATTCCCAGAAGCTCGGAATTTTTCAATTGTAAAATCACCACCCAACACTTGTGCCAATTGTGGGCCAATATATTTGGCCACAAAACCAGGAAGTTTTGCCTCCAACGCTTTGGCATCAGCACCCTCTTTCAAGAGAATGTAGGTTGGAAAATTGTTACTGAGATAGACTGTTGACAGAGCTTCTTTTGCTATGGGCCAACTACCAAGCATTGAAAAAATAATATCGAAATGAAAATGAGAAGCAGAAGGAATATCCTCGAAAACAGCCGTAATTTTTGCATTGTAATTGTTATCTAAGATCAGCGATTGACCTAAGGCACTTTTATTTGGAAAATACTTTTGGGCGATGTGCTTGCTGATAGCAATGCTTGCAGGTTGATTCAATGCGGTAGTTGGATCGCCTTCTAATACTGGAATTGAAAATACTTTGAAAAAAGTACTGTCTGCCCAAACTACATTGCTTTCTTTGATGCCTTCTACTCCATGTTCTGTTTTAACCAAATAAGATCCAGAGCTACGAAACCGTACTGTTGATTCAATCTCTGGGTAATCTTGTAGAAGCGAAAATGCCGTAGGTGCAGAACTAAAGACCATGTTGTAATAAATTCCCCCAAACTTGATTTCATTATCCACACGATAGATGCGATCTGCCTTTGTATTGTATTTATCATAACTTAACTCATCAATGATAAACAACACAATGACCAAGCAGGCAGCCACACCCACGGCCAACCCGCCAATATTGATAAACGAATAAAAACTTTGCTTGCGCAGATTGCGGAAGGCAATGGTGAGATAATTTTTTAGCATAATGGTAGCTTTTTGATTTTCAACTTTCAATGTTTGCTTTTGTACTTCTCGCAGACCACTGGTGTGGCCAAATGATTTCAATACTTCGTGATAGGCTTCAATGAATTTTTTTCCCTTGCCCATTTCTGCTTCCGTGGCCGAACAGATATGGTCGATCATTTCTTCTTCAATTCCTTCCGCTACAATGCCGCGGTAGTGGAGGTCTTTAATGATGTAGTCAATATGGTCTTTTGATAACTCTGCCATTACGCCAACTTTACTTGCAATACGTTAGACATGGTTTTAATAAAATCTACAAGCTCGTCCACTCTATCTTTTGCCAACGAACGCCCCGCGCTGGTAAGTGAATAATACTTCCTTACTCGCTTGCCGATCATCACCGTTTCTGTTTTTAAAATTCCTTCGCCCTCCAGTTTGTGCAGAGCAGGATAAAGCGCACCTTCTGTCAGCATGAGCTGACTTTCTGAAAGCTCTTTCACGCGTTGGGTGATTTCATAGCCATACATTTTGCCATGGTCTTTCAAGACTTTTAGCAAAATGGTTTGGAGTGTGCCTTTTAGTAATTCGGGTGAATGCATAATAGTCTTATTGCCTAAGAGATTTAGGTATTAGACGTTTACTTGTTAAGAAAGGTTGCACCATGCGATACTTTTTCGCGGTCTAGTCAAATAATGGGATAAACACTATCTTTAAAAATCAATCCTTTACCATTACTCCTATGAATCTTAACCTGTCAGCAAAAAAGCAAAATACGTTTGATGCCATTGTGGTAGGTTCGGGCATTAGTGGAGGCTGGGCTGCCAAAGAGCTATGCGAAAAAGGATTGAAAGTATTATTACTTGAACGAGGCAAAGAAGTTGATCATCCCAACTATCCCACGGCTACTAAAGACCCATGGAATCTTGATCACTGCGGAAGGTTGACGGAAGAAGAGAAAAGGACAAGCCATGTGCAAGCGAGGCATGGTTCTTTTCAAGAAGACAACAAACACTACTATATCAACGATCTCGAAAATCCTTATACCGAAACCAAACGCTTTGATTGGATTCGTGGCGATATAGTAGGCGGGCGATCGTTGCTTTGGGGGCGTCATTGCTACAGACTAAGCGATTTGGATTTTGAAGCTAATGCCAAAGATGGGATAGCCGTTGATTGGCCTATTCGCTATAAGGATATTGCCCCGTGGTATGATTATGTGGAAAACTTCATTGGCGTGTGCGGCCAGGCAGAGGGCATCGATCATTTGCCTGATGGTAAATTCCTTCCACCCATGGAAATGAATTGTGTAGAGAAAGATTTTAAAAATAGAACAGAGGAAAGGTTTGGTAGAAAAATCACTATCGGCAGAATTGCCAATCTAACGGCACCCGTAAAAGGACGCGGTGTTTGTCAGTATAGAAATCTCTGCCACCGAGGTTGCCCTTACGGTGCGTACTTTAGTACAAATGCCAGCACGTTGCCCGCAGCATTTGCCACGGGAAACTTAACACTGCGCCCCTATTCGCTAGTAAACAAAGTATTGTATGACGAGCAAAAAGGAAAAGCAACAGGGGTAGAAATAATTGATGCCGCCACAGGTGAAACCATCGAATTTTATTCAAGCATACTTTTTTTGAACGCAGCTACCCTCGGTACGGCTTTTATTTTATTAAATTCTACGTCTCACAGATTTCCCAATGGACTTGGAAATGGAAGTGATCAAGTGGGAAGAAACATTATGGATCACCACAAACAGGCAGGTGCCAACGCACGCGTGGAAGGATTTGAAGATCAATATTATTTTGGGCGCAGGCCCAATGGATTATATTTTCCTCGGTTTCGAAACTTAACAGAAAAAAGAAAAGATTACATCCGTGGCTTTGGCTATCAAGGTGGAGCCGGCAGAGGTGGCTGGAATAATCACTTATCAAGTTCTATGATTGGTGCCGAATTGAAAGAAGCTGTGCAGCAGCCTGGTGAATGGGGCATTGGCTTTGGCGGATATGGAGAATGCCTTCCATATCAAGAGAACCGAGCTACCATTAATCATGATTTAAAAGATAAATGGGGAAGGCCCACTCTTACGGTTGATGTAGAGTTTAAGGAAAACGAAAAGGTTATGCAGCAAGATATGGCTCTTGCTATGGCAGAGATGCTGGAAGCTGCGGGCTATAAAGATGTAAATCATTTTGTCAATACTTCTTTTCCGGGCAATGCCAATCATGAAATGGGTAGTGCCCGCATGGGGCGATATGCCAAAACTTCAGTACTCAACGCATACAACCAAATGCATGAAGTAAAAAATGTATTCATTACAGATGGCTCATTCATGACATCATCATCTTGTGTCAATCCATCGCTTACTTACATGGCCATGACGGCACGAGCTTGTGAATTTGCGGTAAGCGAAATGAAAAAAGGAAACCTTTAAAAAAGACATGACCATCATTTATAAAACGTTGCTCATTACCCTTCTACTGAACACATGCGGTTATGCGCAAGTAAAATGGAAAAATCTCTTCAATGGAAAAGACCTGAACAACTGGAAGCAACTTAATGGCAAAGCTAAATTTGAATCAATCAATGGAGAAATAATAGGCACTACCGTAGCCAATGAACCCAATTCTTTTTTGGCCACAAAAGAAATCTTTGATGATTTTATTTTAGAACTAGAATTTAAGCTGGATGGTACCAATTCGGGTGTGCAAGTGCGAAGTGAAAGCAAGTCTGATTACTTAAATGGACGTGTGCATGGTTACCAAATAGACTTTGACCCAACACCACGAGCTTGGACAGGTGGCATCTATGACGAAAGTAGAAGAGGATGGCTCTATCCATTGGATTACAATCCTTCTGCAAAAAAATTATTGAAATCAATGGATTGGAACACGTGCCGTATTGAGTGTTTGGGAAATTCCATTCGCACTTGGATCAATGGACAAGAGGTTGCGCACCTAGTAGATGACGTTACTTCAAAAGGATTCATTGCCTTGCAAATTCATGCAGTATCAGCAGCAGATGTGGGCAAACAAGTGCGCTGGAGAAATATTCGCATTCAAACCAATCACTTACAACCTTCTCGTCCCAATACTATTTTTATTGCGGATTTAATCAAAATAAAAAACATGAACACGCAGCAAAAAGGATTTCAAGTAATTGAAAAACCACAAGCGAAAAAGGTAGATATATTTTACAAAGGTCAAAAGATTACCTCTTATACTTGGTACGATTCGGTGATGAAAACCGTTCTCCACCCAATCAATACACTATCGGGTATTAATATTACTCGTGAATTTCCATTGACTATGAAACCTGGTGAGCGAGCCGATCATCCACATCAATTGGGTATGTTTTTCACGCACGAGTCTGTGAATGGATATGACTTTTGGAATTTAAGTACCGCCATTGCCCCTGCAGAAAGAAACAAGTATGGAAAAATTGAGCACAATCGAATCATGCATGCGCAAGGTTGGGAAGACGATGCTTATTTGACTACCGTTGCCCATTGGAAAACGTATCAAGGGAAATTGCTATTGGAAGAAACAACACTTTTTCATTTTCACTTTGTTGAAGACAAGCTGATAATAGATCGCACCACTCAATTAAAAGCTATAGAAGATGTCACTTTTCATGATAAGAAAGATGCAATGCTTGGCTTGCGTGTGGCGCGCGAGCTGGAATTGGCGAACGAATGGAAAGATAACTTTGTGATGCCTGACCAATCGATTTCAAAAGAAGCCCGAGTTGACAATGAAGGAGTAACAGGAAACTATTTCAATAGTCAAGGTCAGGTAGGAGAGAGCGTATGGGGCAAGCGAGCTAAATGGCTTTGTCTGCAAGGGAAAAAAGAAAACAAAATAATCTCTATCGCTATGATAGACCATCCACAAAATATTGGGTTTCCTACCTACTGGCATGCACGCGGCTATGGATTGATGGCAGCTAACCCGCTAGGTGAAAAAATATTTACAGAGGGAAAAAACGAATTAAATTTCAAGCTGGCTAAAGGTGAGACGGTCCAATTTATGCACCGCACTGTTATCAGTGAAACGAAACTAGCAATAACCGAGATTGATGCGTTAGCGGCCGATTATACCAATCAACGATAAATAGATTTTTGAAAACACTTTTATTTTCCTTCAGTAACTTAAAGAAGAATCTTTACTGATTACATCCTTTTTTAAAAACAGGCTTGTATCTTTCGGCATGCTCAACCGGTTCCCCAACGATCGAATCAATAACTTTTGCGATGCCGTCTTCGCTATTGCTATGACCTTGCTTATTCTGGAAATAAAAATCCCAACAACTGAAGCCCTTAATGAATTTGGCACTTGGGGAGTTTTAGCAAGGCTAATCCCAAGTTTTATCGGATTTATGATCAGCTTTTTGGTCACCGCTTTGTATTGGAGACTTCATCTAGCAATAGCGCAATTTGTAAAGAGCTATGACAATCGTTTATTATGGTACAATATCTGGCTCTTAATGTCTATTGTGCTACTCCCATTCTCTACTGCTTTTTATGCTAAAGGCTATAATAATGACCACGGAACATTTATCTTCTATTGTGTCAACCTAATAATGATAGGGCTGCTTAATTTTTTCATGTTCAATTATATTGTGCGTAAGGAAGGTTACAGCGAAAACCTGACCCCATCCATTGTTGCTCGACTGCGCTCACGGATTATCATCGCGCCTATTTTCTGGGCACTTTCTATACCATTGGAATTTGTAGAGCCTTGGGTGGCAAGATTTTTATTTGTTTTTATTTTTGTTGTCGAGGGCATAGCGCAAAGAAGGTTTGATAAAAAAGAAAAACTCGCTAAACAACAGCTCTCATTATGACAGCCGCAAATTTGGATGCAGCGTTTCCTTCTTCCAAAAACAACATTGGCTCGATCAACTCCAACTCCATCAATAAAAATTGATTGTTAGAAATAACCCCATCTACACGAGTGTATAGCAAAGGCTCATCGACAAGCGAAAGAATTTTATCGGCTTGCTCTACAACGAAAGCGGGGGGAATTGCAAGCAGAGAAGTTCCTCCAAAATCATTTTGCACTCGGAAATCTTTAGCTGCTGGCCGCTTGATTACGGCATGACTGAATTTTTTATCGAAGAAAATCAACGACCATTCTCCTTCTTGCTGTATTTCGGGCATAAATTTTTGAACTAACATATCCGCATCCTGAAGTTGCTCAGCAAATTTCAATTGCAGTTGATTAGCTTCTTCTTTCAAAACCAAAAACGTATTGAAGGCCGTGGCCGAGATGGCTGGCTTCACCACAGCTTTCTCCCAATTCTTTTCTGTTATCAATTGAGAAAGATTTGCGGCCGTCCCTTTTTTAAGCCAAATGGTTTCTGGTAGCAGAACACCTTTTAATTCTAGCTCTTGTAGATACCCTTTGTGAAGATTCCATGTCACTGTTTTTGCAGAATTAAACAACTTCACTTTTTGGCTTTCCATCTGATCTAGCCATTCCATAAACTTTTCAGGATGGAGGTGATAATTCCAACACGAGCGGATCACAACTAAATCAAACGAGTTCCATTTATCGGAATCCCCATCCCATGGAAGTGGTTGCACCTCTATGCCCTTTGACCTTAATAAATCCACGACAGGAAGATCATCGCTGGCAAAGTCGGACTTCGAAGAACAGGTGACAAAGGCGATTTTCTTGGCCATAGATAAAGCAGCTTGATTTTTAAGGACTCAAAAATAGGGGAATCAAGACATCAGATCACCTTCGACAGACCTAGCCCAAAAATAAATTTGATAAAATGCTCGGCATGCAGAATAAATTTTTTATACCTTCGTAACCGTTTGAAAAGAGAAGAAACCATAGACTATCACATCAAGGCGGCATGGCACGCCATCTCGCGCATGTACAATCAGCAAGCGATGAAGTATGACGGCACCATGTCAATTGGCTACGCGCTGTTGAATATCTCTTCCGAAGAAGGGGTGGCTGCAACTAAGATAGGGCCGCTCATGGGATTAGAACCAAGAAGCTTGACGCGATTGCTCAAATCCATGGAAGAAAAGGGATTGATCTATCGCGAAGTTGATAAAAATGATAAGCGTTCAGTAAGAGTATTGTTGACCAAAGAAGGAAGGAAAATGAAAGAGAAATCGCGCGAAACGGTGCTGCGGTTTAATGATGCCGTACGTGAGGAAGTATCCACACAAAAGTTGAATACTTTTTTTGAAGTGGTGCAAAGTATCAATCAGGTGTTGGAGAAGAATGAGATTTATGAAATGACAAAAGTGTAGGTTATGCGAGCCGAAATAGTAGAAACGTTTAAAGAAAAAATAGCCCAGCTTCCAACTGAAAAACAAAAGGAAGTTCAAGATTTTGTGGATTCACTTTTAGCCCAAGTTAAAACTAAGAAAGAAGAGAAAGGTGACGTCAAAAAGTCTGGTTTTGGCGCACTGAAGGGAATGTTTGTGATGTCCGATGATTTTGATGAACCACTGGAAGATTTTAAGGATTATATGTAATTGACCTTTCAAATAATTAAAAAAATTATGTCAACAGCAATGCTAGTTTCGAAGATTGAAAAAATCCCTGTGGAAAAGATAGAGGAGGTAAGCGACTTTCTTGATTTTATTATTCAAAGGGCTGAATCAAAAAAGGCAAAGCCCAAACCCGTTTTTGGTAGCGGAAAGGGTCTATTTATCATTCCCGATGATTTCGATGAACCTTTGGATGATTTAAAAGAATACATGTGATGAAAGTCCTCATAGCTATAAATGGGTTTCAAATTATTGCAATTGAATACAATCATTTAATCGAATACTTAAATCTGCAGTTGCATCATCGTGATCCTTTCGATAGAATTTTGGTTGCGCAGTCTATTCAAGAAGGATTTCAGATAATTACGAAGGATTCAAATTTATCTCTTTACGAAATCAAAACCATTTGGTAACTAACTTCAACACATCCTCACGTAAACACCCCAACACATTTCTATGAACCGTACCATTCGCAAAGTCGCAGTTTTAGGATCAGGTATTATGGGTTCGCGCATTGCGTGCCACTTCGCCAACATTGGTTGTGAAGTGTTGCTGCTCGACATCGCGCCCAAAGAATTGAATGACGAGGAGAAAAAGAAAAATCTCACGCTCGATCATCCTGCGGTGAAAAATCGGATCGTCAATAGTGCTTTCGATGCTACGTTGAAAGCAAATCCAGCTTCGCTATTCAGCAAAAAATTCGCATCTCGTGTGAAGCTCGGCAACTTCACCGATGATATGGCCAAAATAAAAAATGTGGATTGGACCATTGAAGTAGTGGTAGAAAACCTCGACATCAAAAAGAAAGTATATGAAGAGGTAGAAAAATATCGTACACCAGGCACATTAATCACTTCTAATACTTCGGGCATACCCATTCACTTAATGGCAGAAGGCCGCTCAGAAGATTTTCAAAAACATTTTGCGGGTACGCACTTTTTCAATCCTCCTCGCTATTTAAAATTGTTAGAAATTATCCCGACAGGAAAAACAGATCCTGCCGTCACTAATTTCTTGATGCATTATGGAGATCTTTTCCTTGGAAAGACCACGGTGCTTTGCAAAGACACTCCTGCTTTCATCGGCAACCGCGTAGGCGTGTGGGGCTTATTGAAAGTAATCGACTCCATGAAAAAATTTGATCTCAATGTGGATGAGATAGATAAGCTCACTGGGCCAGTTATCGGCAGGCCTAAATCAGCTACGTTTCGCACGTCAGATGTAGTAGGTTTGGATACGTTGGTGAAAGTGGCCAACAATTTGTACGCAGGATTGGTGAATGACGAAGGCCGCGAAATGTTTAAGTTGCCAGAGTCAGTTGCCAAATTAGAAGCGAACAAATGGTTGGGCGATAAAACAGGACAAGGTTTTTATAAGAAGACCAAAAACGCGAAAGGCGAAACGGAAATCCTCACACTCGATTTAAAAACATTAGAATACCAACCTAAAGCCAAAGCAAAATTTGCCACGCTGGAAACCACGAAGACGATCGACAATTTGAAAGATCGGTTCAAGGTGTTGTTGGCTGGTAAGGACAAAGCCGGTGATTTTTACCGCGATTGTTTCTTTGGATTGTTTCAGTATGTCACGAATCGCATTCCCGAAATCAGTGATGAACTTTTTAGAATAGACGATGCCGTTAGCGGTGGCTTCGGTTGGGATCTTGGGCCGTTTGAAACCTGGGATGCTGTGGGCGTAGAAAAATCCCTTCCACTGATGGAAGCAGCGGGCTACAAATCTGCACAGTGGGTATATGACATGGTGGCGTCAGGAAACAAATCATTTTACAAATCAGAAGGAGGCCAAAAAAAATATTACGACATTCCTACGAAAGCTTACAAATCAATCCCGGGTAGAGAAAGTTTTGTCATTCTTGAGAACAAGAGCGAAAACATTGTTTGGAAAAATGCCGATTCAAAAATCATCGACTTAGGAGATGGTGTTCTCAATTTTGGCTGGCACAGCAAGAGTTTCACACTTGGTAGTGCGGTGATTGAGGGAATGAACAAAGCCATCGACATGGCCGAGAAAGATTATAAAGGGTTGGTGATCGGTCACCAAGGTGCAGATTTTTCGCTTGGCGCGAATTTGGGATTAGTATTCATGTATGCCATCGAGCAAGATTATGACGAGATCGATTTCATGATCAAAGCTTTTCAACAGTCGGTGATGCGCATTCGTTACTCTTCAGTTCCTGTTGCAGTTTGTCCGCAAGGTCGCACATTAGGTGGCGGTTGTGAGATGACCATGCATGCAGACATCGCGCAAGCAGCAGCTGAAACCTACATCGGCTTGGTAGAAGTAGGTGTCGGGCTAATACCAGGTGGAGGAGGTACAAAAGAATTTACCAAGCGCGTGAGCGATGCAATGGAGGAAGGAGATGTAGAATTGAATGCATTACAAAACGCATTCATGACCATCGCGACAGCAAAAGTGGCAACTTCGGCAGAAGAAGCACGCGAGTTCGGCATCTTGAAAAAATTAGATCGGGTATCGATGAACAAAGAGCGTCAATTGGCCGATGCCAAACAGGCGGTGCTTGATTTAGTAGAGGCAGGCTATACGATGCAACCGCAAGCAAGAAACATTAAAGTACAAGGTCGCACTGGTCAAGCATTGTTCTTAGCAGGATTGCAAGGTATGAGAATGGGAAATTATATTTCTGACCACGATGCGAAAGTCGCCAAATGGATTGCCAACATTATGTGCGGTGGAGATTTGACTTCTCCGCAAGAAGTGAGTGAGCAATATCTTTTGGATTTGGAGCGCGAAGCGTTCTTGTCACTGACAGGTGAGAAGAAAACATTGGAAAGGATACAGGCGATATTGACTGGAGGGAAACCTCTAAGGAATTGACAGTTGACAAATAGGCAATTGACAAAGTTCGGGTTGAGGGGATTTTTGGTTTTTCAAAACAGAATTGACAGTTGACGGATCAAATACGAAGGTCTTCACGGTCAGTTTTTAGTTGCATTGGAGAGGCTTATAGGAAACGACATTACAAAGCACACTTTGTCAGTAAATCGACTGATGCAGACATGGAGAATACGGAGACGAGGGTTTGGTCTGATTTCGCATTGACCTGTAATTATATAACAAAAGATAAATGGAACGATTGGAACTAAAAGCAGAAGAAATAGGCAAACTTTTGAATCATATGATCGAAAATCCTGAGAAGTATTTTAGAAAGAAAACGGATAAATTATAGCACACACTTTGTCAACTGCCCATTTGTCAATTGTCAACTTTTACATAGAACAACAAAACAACATTAAATATGGACGCATACATTGTAGCCGGTTTCCGCACAGCAGTCGGCAAAGCAAAAAAAGGAGGATTTCGTTTTACGCGACCTGATGATCTCGCTTCGGATGTGATCAAACATTTGGTGAAATCTATTCCGGGCTTGGAAAACAAAATGGTGGACGACCTCATCGTGGGCAATGCTGTGCCAGAGGCAGAGCAAGGGATGCAGATGGGACGGATCATCGCGTTGCTATCGATGGGTTTAGATGTGCCAGGCTTGGTGATCAATCGCTATTGTGGATCAGGCGTGGAGGCCATTGCCATTGCGAGTGCGCGCATACACGCAGGACAAGCCGATATTATTATTGCAGGAGGAACGGAGTCTATGTCATTAGTTCCTGTAATGGGCTTTAAGACAGCATTGAATTATGCTATCGCAAAAGACAATCCGACTTATTACACAAGCATGGGTTTGACTGCCGAAGAAGTTTCAAAACAATTCAAAGTTACACGCGAAGAGCAAGATCGGTTTTCGGTAGAGTCGCATCAAAAAGCAGCAGCGGCATGGCAGGCAGGAAAATTTAAAGACGAAGTGGTGCCTATCACCGTGAAAGAAGTGTTTGTGGATGAGAACATGAAAAAACAAACACGTGAATACGTTGTCAATAAAGATGAAGGTATCCGTGCCGACACCACTTTTGAAGGACTTTCAAAATTGAAACCAGTATTTGCCGTAGGCGGCAGCGTGACAGCAGGAAACTCTTCACAAACTTCTGATGGCGCAGCTTTCGTAGCCGTAATGAGCGAGCGCATGGTGAAGCAATTGAATTTAAAACCCATCGCGCGCATGGTGAGCTATGCCACTGCAGGCGTTGATCCACGCATCATGGGCATTGGTCCTGTCGCAGCAATTCCCAAAGCATTGAAAATTGCTGGAATGAAATTACAAGACATTGATTTGATCGAATTGAATGAAGCCTTTGCAGCACAATCATTAGCTGTAGTAAAAGAGTTGGGTATCGACAGAACAAAATTAAATGTAAACGGTGGCGCGATAGCCGTAGGCCATCCACTTGGTTCATCAGGCGCACGCTTGTCGGTACAACTCTTCAACGAACTTCGCAGACAAAATAAAAAATACGGAATGGTGACAGCATGTGTGGGGGGAGGACAGGGAGTGGCGGGGGTGTATGAGATGTTGAATTGAAAAAATAGGCAAGAACAGTTGGCAATAGGCAAAGAATGGTATAGTAGAACTTGCAAGCAATTTTACTCTGTACCTTGCCTATTGCATTTGCCTACTGCCTACTTATGTTAAAAGAAAATTTAAAATCAAGAATATGGCAACAGCAGTAGAAACAAAAAGAGCAATTAAAGGCGGAGAGTTCCTCATTCGCGAAACGCAGGCACACGAAATCTTTATACCCGAAGAATTCAGTGAAGAGCAAAAGATGATCGCACAAACGTGCAAGGATTTTTTGAAGCAAGAAGTCTATCCAAATTTAGATTTGATCGATTCGCAGAAAGATCCCAAGTTGATGCCCACACTTCTCGACAAAGCAGGAGCGCTGGGTTTGTTGGGTACATCCGTTCCGCAAGAACTCGGTGGCTTCGGTATGGATTTTAATACAACCATGCTTGTAGCGGAGGCGGTTGGCGCAGGCTATTCATTTGCAGTGGCCATCTCTGCGCACACGGGTATTGGCACGTTGCCGATTTTGTATTATGGAAATGAGGCACAAAAACAAAAGTACATTCCCAAGTTAGCTTCGGGTGAATGGAAGGCGTGCTATTGTTTGACAGAGCCAGATTCTGGTTCGGATGCCAACAGTGGCAAGACAAAAGCAAAATTATCTGCCGATGGAAAATATTATTCCATCACAGGTCAGAAGATGTGGATCACCAATGGTGGCTTTGCTGACATCTTGATTGTGTTTGCTAAAATCGATAATGATAAAAATCTGACTGCTTTTATTGTAGAGAAAGGCTTCGGTGGTATCACCATGAATGAAGAAGAAAAGAAAATGGGTATCAAGGGTTCTTCTACCCGTCAGGTTTTCTTCAACGATTGTAAAGTGCCTGTGGAAAATTTATTGAGCGAGCGTGAAAATGGTTTTAAGATCGCGGTAAACATTTTGAACATCGGTCGCATTAAATTAGGTGCGGGTGCATTGGGCGGATCAAAAGGTACAATCAGCCAAGCCATCAAATACGCAAACGAGCGCAAGCAGTTTGGCGTGGCCATCTCCAGCTTCGGGGCGATCAAACATAAAATTGCAGAATCAGTAACAAAGATTTTTGCTTCTGAATCGGCACACTACCGCGCTTCACAAAACATTGACGATGCACACGATGCATTTATTGCGGGTGGCATGGACAAAGCGCAAGCGCGATTGAAAGCGTTGGAAGAATTTGCCATTGAGTGTGCGATCTTAAAAGTACACGGTAGCGAGGTGTTGGATTTTACAGTCGATGAAGGCGTACAGATTTACGGAGGCATGGGCTTCTCTGCCGAAGGCCCGATGGATCGCGCGTATCGCGATGCACGTATCAACAGGATTTTTGAAGGCACCAATGAAATCAACCGACTGCTCACCATTGATATGTTGATGAAGCGCGCCATGAAAGGCACTATTGATTTGATGACACCCGCCATGGCCGTGCAAAAAGAATTGACTTCCATTCCTGATTTTGGCGCGAGCGATGATACGGCCATTTTCGCAAAAGAGAAAAAAGCGTTGGCTAATTTGAAAAAAGCAGGACTGATGGTATCAGGTGCGGCCGTACAAAAGTTCATGATGAAACTTTCTGAAGAGCAAGAGGTGCTGATGAACTTGGCCGATATGCTCATTGAAGGATATGTAGCAGAATCTGTTTTGTTGCGGGTAGAAAAATTGATTGGCGTGCGCGGAGAGAAGGCCTGCGAGATTCAAATAGCGATGGCAATGATTTACCTACACTACGCGATTGAGAAAGCTGCGAGTGCGGGCAAGCAAGCGATCTACGCTTTCGCGGAAGGCGATGAACAACGCTTAATGATGTTGGGCTTGAAACGTTTTACTAAAATAGATCCGTTCAACTTGAAAGAGGCGAGAAGGAAAGTGGCGAACTATTCGATTGGAAAAGGAGAGTATCCTTTTTAGTTGAGGCGTCAAGACACCTCCAAGGTGTCAGACGCCTTACCCACAACCGCCTTGAGAAAAGCCCAGAAAAGATTCTGGGTTTTTTGCTTTTTCGGATTTCCGATAGTACACATGCCCATCGTGGGGTCGATCTTCTATCCCTCTCACCAAAAAAAGTACGTTAATAGAATCTCTAAATTCTATTGCTCCGCGAGGTAAAGTTAAATAAAGTTAAATAAGGTTAAAGCAAGGTTAATCCTCATTTAGTTTGATGATGTATCAATTATACTTGCATCATCAATATGGAAAAGCTCGATCAAATACTCTTTTTCGCACTCGAAAAATCGATTAAAACGTATCGACAGTTTGCGCAACGGCAAATTGATAAGGCGGGTATTGACATAACCATCGATCAATGGCTTGTCCTTAAGTCCATACTAGATTGGCCAGATATATCTCAGCACCAACTTGCAGAGAATGTATTTAAAGACTATGCCTCTGTTACCCGGATGATAGAGCTTCTGGTAAAGAAGGAATATTTGACCCGTGCATTCCACTCTACCGACAGAAGAAGATTCAATCTGATAATTACAAAGAAGGGAAATTCTGTGCTTGATAAAGTAATACCCATCATAGCAGCGAATAGAAAACAAGCATTGAAATCTTTGACCAAAGAGGAGATAGAAAATAACAAGGCATTTCTAAACCAGATAATAGAAAATTGTAAATCCGATTAATTAACCCTTAAATTTTATAGTATGAAGAAAATTGCGATTGTGTTGTTAGCGTCCATTTTATTTATCAACGTTGGGCTTGCACAAAAAGGAACCATTGAAATTCCATTTACCATGGATCGAAATTTGATTTTGATTAAGGCAAAAGTAAATGGTAAAAAAGAGTACAGTTTTATATATGACACAGGGACAGTCGGAGCCGGATTGGTGTTGAGTGAAACGCTTGTCAAAGACCAGAAACTTAAGATAACGGGAACAACTACTATCCAGAGCCCTAATAGTGTGCAGCCAGATAACGTTAATACAGTGGTTGTTCCTAAACTGAAACTCAATGGATTTGAAATCAAAAATCTGGATGGCGTAGCTGTGCCGCCACAAAATATTTTTTCACCGAACGCTTCGGGTATTATTGGCCTCAATGCCTTTAGAGGGAATCTAGTCACTATCGACTTTAAGAATTCAAAGTTAATTTTAAAGAAGGGAGAGTTGGACCTCAACGACAAAAAGGTGATAAAAGTAGATTTATCACAATTCCCTGAGGCGTATGTTAAAGTAAACGGTGAGGAAATGTTGGCACATTTTGATAGTGGTGGCCCAGAGGCGATTTCCTTCCCGATGGAATGGAAATCAAAATTGAAACTAAAATCAGAACCTGTATTAGTTGCCAAGGGAAGAACACCAGGAGGTGAAGTAGAAATCTATAAAAGTCAATTGGTAGGAACGATTTCGTTTGGATCAATAGAACTGAAAGACCCCAACATAACCTTGGTTACTGGCGGTTTTAATGCCATCAATTTTGGAAGTCCGTTCTTTCAAAAATACACCACTACGCTTGATATGGTCAATCAGTTGATGCGCTTTGATGCGCTTTGATGGTCGCAGAGTTTATTTATACACTAAGAAACTCAAACAATGAAGCCGTTATTTATTTGCACACTTTACCTTTTTGCTTTTTTAGTTGCAGACGCGCAGCTTGAAAAGCAACTTGATAGTTTGATGACCAGTCAATTTACCACTGGAGAGTTTAGTGGGAGCGTATTGGTAACAAAAAACAATAAAGAGATTTACAACAAGCAATTTGGCTTTGCTGACCTGGAAACAAAAAGGGCGATTTCAAAAGAAACTAAATTTAGTCTCGGATCCATTCCTAAAATGATGACGGGCACGATTATCCTAAAGTTGGTAGAAGAAAATAGGCTGAAGCTCCATGAGCCAATCAGCACTTATTTGGCAGAGTGGAAAGTACCCAATGGGGATAGCATTACGATTCACCATTTGTTAACCCATAGCTCGGGACTGGGAGACTATATGAGCAGCCCCGAATATCAAAAACTTGCAAGTGGGCCAACTTCGATTGATGACCTGATGAAAATAATAGTGGCGCAAGCCCTTAGCTTCCATAAGCCAGGTTCAAAATTTCGGTATAGCAATAGCGGATTTGTAGTGATGGGAAAGATTATTGAGAAAATAGAGGGGCAGCCATACTTCAGCGTACTAAGCAAAAGAATTTTAAAACCAGCCGGAATGAAGAACACCACTCCGGTTATCGACCTCACCAACAAAACATTTGCCAAAGGCTATGCAAAGAAAGACGGTGAGTGGAAGCCCGAACTGGACATAATACCTCCCTCTGCCGATGGTGGGTTATTCTCCACCACTAAGGATTTGTTTTTGTTCGATAAAGCACTCTCTGAAGGAAAGTTAATAAGCAAAACGATGTTGGAGACGATGCGCAAACCGCAAATGGGTCCGTCAGGATATGCCACCATCATTACAAAACTCGACAACGGAGTTGGGTACGGGCACAATGGCGGCATACCTGGGTATCAGGCGGACTATCGGCACTATTATGCAGGAAAAGATGAGTACACCGCCATTGTATTTTCCAACCGCGATTTTAAAGCTATCCCTGTTCTAGCGGCCATTCAAAATCTGATCAGTAAATAGTCATCCATCAATAAACAACCATAATTTAAAATTCTATGAAAAAAGTAGTAGTAACCCTTGCCCTCTTTAGTTTGTTCGTTGTATTTGCTGCTCAGGCACAAGACAAAAAAACAATTATTGAAAATCGCTGCAAAGAATTGGTTCGTGTACTTAACCTTGGCGAAAAAGACCAGTGGCGGAAATTCATAAAAGAAAATTACACCGAGGCCTGGATTAATAAAAAAATGCGTCTTCAAGTTCAGGGGGGACCGGATGGAAGTGCCCCCGCAAATAACAGTAATGAAACGACAGAGTTAGAGAGCAAAGTAGGGCTTTTTCAGCGCTTTCATGATGATTTGGGAAAAGGCACCATGTCCAATATCAAAATAGAAGGTGCCAATGCGGATGTGCAGGTAAAAGGCGAAACCGGACTAGACTTATCATTTGCCTTGAAGTTTACACCTGCTGCGCCTCACTTAATAGATGGATTAGGGGTGCAGGCAATGATGGGTGGGCCGAAAAATTAGCCTGCTGAGAATTGCTACTCTTCCATGATAACACTACCATAAATGAAACCAATAAAATCAATTGCCTTTATTCTTTTCGTAGTAGTAGCACTTAATGCTTTTGCGCAACAAACTAACCAATTTGTACGCAAGTTGGATGTTCATTTGAACCAGTTAGCCAAGGAAGACTATTTGAGTGGTGTTGTTTTAGTGGAAAAGGACAACAAAATCATTTTTCATCAAGCATATGGCTATGCAAATTTGACAGATAGCATTCGTAATAATACTCAGACCAAATTCAATATTGCCTCAATGGGAAAAATGTTTACTGGCATGGCAATTATGCAATTGCTTGAGACCGGAAAATTATCTGTTGAAGATAAAGTAGGAATGCATCTTCCAGAGTTTCCAAATAAGTCAATCCGTGATTCGGTTACGATACAGCACTTGCTTACTCACACATCAGGAATGGGCAACGATTGGTTTCTAGCGGAAAACACAGGAGAAAACCGCAAAAGCCTTGAACGAACCTATACTGACCAACGGTTGGGTTTTATACCTGGCTCCCAGTTTTCTTATAGTAACGATGGGTATAAGCTTTTAGGACTCATTATTGAAAGCATATCGGGATCAGATTATTATAGTCATGTAAGACAAAAAATATTTATCCCGCTCAATATGAGGTCAACAGATAATTTTGAAATGGATCATATCATTAGAAATATGGCCATGGGCTACCTAATGTCAGCTGAAGAGCCGGGTCAGTGGTTGAACAATGTGTATTTAAGTGGCAAACGTGGATCGCCAGCAGGCGGTGCCCATTCCACCACAGAAGATTTGTTGAAGTTCGCAAAGTCTGTCCGCAACAATACGTTGATTAACCAAAAAACAACCTCGTTATATACAAAAGGTAGGTATAGCTACCATAAGGGTATGTATGGTTATGGTTTTAGTGAAGAAGTGGTAAATGGCCATCGTATAATAGGCCATGCCGGTGGACACTTTGGTGTGGCCTGTCAGGGAAATCGCTTTTAACATTTGAGCAATAAACTTCTGTATTCATCATCAAGGGCGGAGTTAAGCGCTTTGATGGTTTTGACATCTTGGTGGATTTTTCTTTGTCCAGCAATGCCAAAGCCATCTTGCTGATGATGGAGAAATTGACGGCCGAGTTGCCGGACTTCATCAACAGGTCATCTTCGTTGAACACTACATCCAACGACCAGTGAAGGTTGTTTTCGATGGCCCAATGCTGCCTGACCTTGGCGTTGAACTGGGGGGCACCCTCTTTCAAAGAGGAGATGTAGTAACGGGTCTCCTGTGATATCTTCCCGGTTTTCTTTTCTGCCCGTTCCGACTTGATGCGCACGATGCCCTGAAGCCCCGGCCAGCATGAACGGTCATCCAAAAACGTCAACTTGTCAACCACATCACATTCCCTTTTCTCAACACGTCCGTGCCCCATATCGTTTTGCTGATGTGAAGAGGAAGGTTTTTCAAGGGCAAACACCTTTTCGATCTGTTGTTTCAAACTCTTCTGGTTGTCCTTGACCATCAAAATATAATCCGCCCCCTTGTCGAGGATTTTCTGGGCGATCTCTTTTTGGCAGCCCATCGCATCGATGGTGACCACACAACTTTGAATGGCCAACATATCCAACAGGACAGGGATGGCCGTGATCTCATTGCTCTTTTCATCCACACATTGTTGGGCCAGGCAAAGCCTGTTTTGGGTTGCATAGGCCGACACCAAGTGGAAGGCGGGCCGATCTGCCGAGGCCGATCCGCAAAGGGTTTTTCCGTCTATCGCAACCACTTCCCCGGCTGTCAAGTCTGACAGCGAATTGATCCATTTGGAAAAGCATTCATTGAACGCAACGGGGTTGATAAGGGCAAACAACTTGCCCAGCACATCATGGGAAGGGATGCCGTTTTCATAGGGAAAGTACTGGCGCAGCCAGGCTTGCTTTGATTTGCCGAAAGTGTGGACAGCGACCCAACCATCTGCCCCGCAGAGCACGGCCGAGATCGTCAAAAACAAAATCTCATCGAGAGGGTATTTGAAATGACCCTTGGTGGTTCTGCGTGGATCGGGCAAGGGGCTGAAGGATGTATGGAAGACCGAGTTGCTATCTCTTGGGGAATTTGAGTCGTGCATTTTTTTTCATGCAACTCATTTTCGATGACATAAAAATACACTATCCTTTTTCTAATACAAAAAATCAGTCTTTTTTAAAAGCGATTTCCCTGTGTGGCCTGTGAACTACTCATGTTTGAAGATTCAGGGTATACGGTAATCATATTGACAAATGGAGAGGTTGAGAATTATTGGAGTATTCTGAATTTTGTCAAATTACAACTGACGGGTGAAACGCCCTATTTAAAAAGCTATTATCACACTCAAAGAGTGGTCTCTGCTACTCTCAACCGTGGATATGATGATGGTTTAAAAATAGCACACAGCAACCCAGATCTCGCTGTGAGAGAATCGTTAGTTGAAAGAATGGGATATGGGCAGTTATTCAGATCTAATTACAAGAAAGCTATTGAAATCTTTAAATTAAATGTTGCGTGCTCACCTAACTCTCCTAACACGCATTATCATTTAGGTGAGGCTTATCGATTGTCGGGAGACTCGAAACAAGCACTAGTCGAATATAATAAATATCTTGAGGTGGATCCGTCTGACGAGAGTGTTAAAGAGCGAGTAAGGAGCTTATCGAAAAGCACGACAAACTAATCACGACAAAAATACTTTTGAGCAACAAAATAGCTTTTGCAGATTTATATGTCTTTTAACGAATCGTTAGCACCCGACTCAGATATTTCTTCATTCTTTTGAAAGACCTCCCCCATGATTTTTTCAGTACCATCTAGAGCTGTTAAAAAATTAAATCAGGTTACAACTATGAAATCTTTTCTTGTTTGTGTAGCAGTGCTCATTTCAAATTTGTCAATCGCACAAGATTCTGTTGACAAATACATCCAAACCCAAATGGAGAAAGAGAAAATTGTGGGTTTATCCGTTGGGATTATAAAGAATGGAGAAATTGTTAAAATAAAGGGCTATGGCAAAGCTAATCTGGAGCATAACATAGCCGCATCAGAAAATACGGTTTACAAATTGGCTTCTGTTAGTAAGCAATTCATAGCCACCGCCATTATGAAAATGGTGGAAGACAGAAAAATATCTCTACAAGACCCTGTAAGTAAATTTTTCAAAGATGCTCCAAGTCATTGGAGCAAGATTACGGTTCGTCATTTATTGAACCATACTTCCGGCCTTCAACGGGAATCTCCGGCCTTTGAAGAGATGGTCGTGAAACCTGATTCTGTCCTTATCAAGGCAGCCTATAAAGACTCATTGGCATTTCCTACAGGTGCAAAATGGCAGTATTGCAACTTGGGATATTTCATGCTTGCGGATATTATTCGACTCACAAGCGGGCAACCCTTTGCCAAATACATGCGAGATGAGATTTTTATAAAGCATGGACTTTTGAATACACAAACTACATCCGTTAAGACTATTATTCCTAATAGAGCAGACGGGTATGTTAATAACAGCAATACACTTTTGAATGCTGAGGATTATGTTGCGCTTCGTCCAAGTGGCGCGTTTGTTTCTACCATCAATGATATGCTCAAGCGGGAAATGGTGCTTCAACAAAATAAAATCCTAAAGGAGAGCACCCTGAAACAAATGTCGAGCGACAAAGAAAAAACACCAACTGTTAGAGCCAATGGAGAAATCATTTACTACGGTTACGGATGGCGAGTGACCCGATACCTAAACAATAATATCGTGTTTCATACAGGCGTTTTGCCTGGCTTCAGAACGATTTTTTATAGAATACCAGGCGAAAAAACGGCTATCATCATTTTGGCTAACTCAGAGCTCCCAGATATTGTCAAAACAGCGGAAGGCTTAGCGGATATTATTGTTGCAAATTCAAAGTGAGATTAAAATAATATGTTAGTTAGACAACTGACTTTCAACTATTGCGCACGATAACGGACAAATAAATTCAGAAGTGGACAGTCAACATCAAAAATTTTGTTTGAATTCCATCGGCAAGGTTATAGCTCAACTCGAGGCCTATCAACACGCTATGAGATTACTTTTGTTATCAACTTTTTTGATTTCGTTTGGCTCGGCTGTTTATTCTCAATCAGCACAAAGCAAACCGGAACAGCTTTTTGAAAATTTTTGGAAAGAGTTTGATGAGAACTATGCACTCTTTGAAGTAAAGGGAGTTGACTGGCAGCAAACCTATACCACCTATCGTAAGCAGATCAATGCAAAGACCTCCGACCAAGAGTTGATAGCTGTATTTAGGCAGATGCTCGACCCCCTGAAAGATGGGCACATCAATATTTTTCAAAAAAACAAACGCCTGTACAAGGGAGAAAGCAAGAACAACTCTTTCCGAACAGAATTTCAAGACGTTGAGAAAGAATTTTGGATGAATGTAAATGCGCTGTTGCAACAGCAGGGCTTTGGAGCGCCTCAGCCAAAAGGAGCGTTAGTAGATGGCAGCTTCACCAAAGCGGTGCCACCCATGTATGTATCTCGCAATAATGAAATCGGCTACATTCGCTTTACGCGATTTTTTAATCAACTGAAAGGCGTGATGGGGTCTGACAAAGATGAACTAGCAGACCAGAAAGAACTAGCAAAGCTTGTCGATGAAGCACTCAGCGAATACAGTACATGTAAAAGTCTGATCATCGATTTGCGAGATAATGGTGGAGGACACAGCGGTTATGAACTAGCAGGAAGATTTATTAGCGATTCAGCCCTGGTGAATTATAAAAGCATTCGCGTCAATGCAAAATTTTCTCCGTTGAAAGAATATTGGGTGAAACCGTTCAGCAGTATTCGCTTTATAAAGCCGATAGTAATTTTGACGAGCGATCGCACCGCTAGTGCAGCAGAAGACTTTACCCTGTCACTTAGCAAGTTTCCAAACGTAACCATTATAGGCACGGCTACCAAAGGAATGTTCTCGGATACGTATTCATTCGAGTTGCCTAACAAAATGGAAACATCTCTGTCTAATCAGCTTTACTATGATACCAATAAAATCATTTTGGAGGATAGAGGAGTAGCACCAACGGTAGAAATGAGAAACACCAGAAAAGACATAGAGGCAAAAACAGACGCAGTGCTGATGAGAGCTTTTGAGGAGTTGAAATCAAAAGGCAAATAGTACTTAAATTGACATAGACCCCCACTAAACAAAAGCATTGTGATACAATTTTTTCAGGTTTTGTCTTTTGCTGTTTTACCATTTTTGATAAGTAGTAATAGCTATGGGCAACAAAAGAAAGACTATCAAGTCAAAATTGATAGTCTGATACAAACCACAAGCCCTAGAAGTTTTAATGGCATTATCTGGATCACAAAAAAGGGTGAAACAAAGTATCTAAAGACTTATGGCTATTCAAATTTTGAAACAAAAACGCCTTTTACATTAAAAGACAATTTCAGAATTCAATCCCTGAGCAAGCAAATTACTGCAGCCATAGTTTTAAGGGAGGTTGAAAAAGGTACAATAGACCTTTCTGTTCCCATTAGGAAATACTTGCCTGATTTCAAACAGACGTGGGCCGATACTGTCACGGTTCACCATCTGCTTAACAACACTGCAGGAATTGTTGACATTACCAAGTCATTGTCTTTCAGACCCGGAACAGATTATTATTACAGCAACCTAGGCTATGGCCTATTGAGACCAATCATTGAAAAAGTTACAGGCAAAACATTTATAGAAGTAGCCAATAGTCTTTTCAAAGAATTGGAAATGACCAATAGCTATTGTTACGAAATAAATAAACCAAATGCCGGGCTTGTTAATGGGTATTGGGTTTCGAAGGATTCAGTCAAATTGTTTGATTTCAAAAGTCTCAACCACACACCTGAAACCTGGGCAAACTTTATTCCAGCAGGTGGCATGATTTCTAATGCAATTGATTTAAATACTTGGGATAAAAAACTTCATCATGGAAAAATACTAAAACCGGAAACGTATAAGTTAATGACCCATTACGAAATCACTGCCCAACACGACTCTTTTGGGAAAGATAAAGTTGGCTATGGCTATGGACTTAGAATAAGCGATAAAAGTCCTGTTAAATATTTAGGACACAGCGGCAAAGGAATAGGCTTTATTTTATTCAAATTTTATATTCCCGCAAAAGATATAGATGTTATTGTTTTACAAAATCACTACGATGTTGATAGCAAGCTTCATTACTATTTTGAATCGAAAATACGAGAAATCGTAATAAACAGTAGCCTTGTAAAGTAGTAATGGGCATCATCTACTTCAAAAGCCATCGAAGAAATTTTACCCACGCACTCCAAGGCGTGGTTTTCTTTTGCGATAAAAAGTGATTTTCCGTTTTGTCAAAAGCATCTTCGATCAGCGCATCGTGTAGCCACCGGATGACCAACGGCCAGGTTAGCAAAGCGAACCCAGAAGTATGCATGTCAAGGATGTGTCTGATTTCAGTTGTGTGAGTATCCAATGCGACAATATCAAAACGATGAAAACCATGAAAGCCACGAGGCTTCGAAAATCGAAATTGAATAAACTCTCCAGATGAGTACGCTTCCACTGTGTAACGAATCGGCCCGTGCCCTCCTTTGGAACCCACCGTTAGCCCATTATCTAACTTCATAGCTGGCCATTTGTTGGTGACTAACATCAAATCATTTTTAGAAGCTAACGTATTGAATAATTCCACTACAGCAGATTTGGGTTGATGAATGATTCGCTGGTGGATGTTAATGACTTTCATCGGGTGAATTTCAGAAAAGTCTATATTCTTTGGGTATTGTGGCTCCCACAAATCCGTTGGTCATTCCATAAAGAATGAGTAGCATAACCAATGCCCCCAAAATCAGAATAGCTTTGGATTGCCCATTCACTGTTAATCCCAATATGGAATTTTTCATTTTGGTATTATGTATAGCAGCCACGTGACCGAAAAACGAAAAAATAGCAAGGCCATAGTAGGGAATAAAAAACAGGTTTACAGGAAAAGAATTTAGGCCCGCGGCACCAAAGTAAAAATTTGTGTCAAGACTAAGGATAAACCTTCCCACAAGAACGGCACTTACGTGAATGATCAGAAATACAGCTATATACAAACCAGAGAAGATGTGTAGTTTTTCAAATCCAATTTTTGTGAGTTTCCTTTTCAGCACAAAAAGTCTTATGCCAGAATACATCTGCACAAGCACAGCCGCTAAAAGTAAAAATTCAATGATCGGTATACGATAGAAATGCCGTAATGCATTCATCCACTCAATATGCCTCTCCGCACCGGCTATACTCGCTACATGGTTAGCCAAATGAAGACCAATGAAAACGGTAAGCACCAAACCACTTGCAAAATGAATTTTACGAATCGTTAATCTACTCATTCGATTCCCCAATAGATTAATCCGGCAATGGTAAACAGAAGCAGCCACTGTCCTAGTCTAAGGAAGCTATTCTTAAACTTTTTGGAAATGATTAATGCAATTAAGAAAGCCAATCCGTAGGAAAAAAAGTAAAGTGCCAATAAAGTCAGGATAAGTGACTTCTCTTTTACATGTTCAGTAAAGTTAATAAGCGTTAGCCCAATAAAGGCCAACAGAAAATCAGCGGATACGATATGAAAAGCACCACGCCCCATCGTCCATTTTTCTCGATGGTCAATATCAGTATTGGTGGGCTCGAGCACTTTGTATTCCTTGTCGCCCCAAAAGGTGTGCGCGATAAACGTAAGTAGCACCAACGCATTGGCTGCCAGTAAAGCCACATTCATAAGTTACTTTTTTCGAAAGATGAGGCAAAATTTAGCAACGTCATTTGATTTAAATCAAATTCGTTTTTTTTGGCTGACGGGCGCGACTTAACGTTTCAAGTGTCATGCCCAAGTACGAAGCGATGTGGCCGAGAGGAACACGTTGCGTGATATCGGGCCGCAATTTTGTTAAAGTTTCATACCTCTGTTGAGCTGATTCAAACTGGAGTGAAACAACGCGTTGTTGCAATTGCAACATGGTTTGAGTAACGGCCAGTCGGCCAAACCGGTCGAAATCGTGATAGGTGTCGCACAAATAATTTACATCCTCGCGGTCGATTACTAATAGTGTGGCTGGTTCTATGGTTTCAATATAATGGGGACTGGGTATATTAAGAAAGTAACTGTTGATGGCGCAGATAAAATCATTTTCAAAACCAAACCAATCGGTGACGTTCTTACCATCCTTTAAATAGTAGGCTCTAACACTACCTTTATAGATAAAGAACAGCTTATCGGAAAATTCTCCTTCTTTTACGAGGATGGTATTAGCGTTGTGCGCCTCAGGCCGTAGTCTTTGTGCAAAGTCCTTTTTACAATCATCCGATAAAGCCGACAGATGAGAATCGATAAAATCAATAGAGGCTTGTATAATAGATTCCGCATTCATTTTGCGAATATACTACCAAACGATTTGAAGAGAATTTCCTTCGACCAAGCATTTTTTCAGACCTGTCCCTTGGTGCCAAAAAAAATCGCTCGCACACCCAAACTTTTTTTGCTATCTTTCTCTCATCCTAAATCAAAACCTCAAATTTATGGACGCAAAGAAAAGAATAATGGCAACCCTGGCTGGGTTCATTGTGTACTTCATGCTCGGTTTTTTATTGTACGGTATTCTGCTCTCCGATTTTATGGGCGCCAACACGGGCTCGGCCACTGGTGTTATGCGCACCGATGAAGACATGCAATGGTGGGCACTGATTGTTGGTAACGTGGTGCAGGTTTACCTGCTGGTGTACATCTTCGGCAACTGGGCCAACATCACCACATTTGGGAGTGGTTTAAAAGCAGGCGCTATCATTGGTTTTATTATGTCACTTGGTTTCGGCCTGAACATGTACGGCACCACCAATATTTCTAATCTAACTGCCACACTGGTTGACCCGATTGTGATGACCGTAATGATGGGTGCAACGGGAGGTGCAATCGGCTGGGTGCTTGGGAGGAAGTAAGAAACATTTTGCTACCTACCTTGTTTCATTCTTTATTCGAATGCCATCGCTCAAGTATAAATGCGTATCCATTTTTCCATGATTTTCCGGTAAGGAAGGCATGTGCCAACCCACAGAGAAAAAGATGACGACTAAGAACAATGCAGCAATCCCAGAAATTTTCATTGTGCAGAAATCATTTTTTTGAAAATGTACCCCTTTTAAAAGCAGTTAAGACAATTGTGCTAACTAAAATCACAATCCAACCAAGTCCAATAGCGCGTGTCATTCCATCAATCAACATTGGAAAAAGAAACGTATCCACTTTTTCGGTTTTCCAAAACACCCACTCACTGGCGAGTTTTGTTGCAATGATAGGATGTCCGGTTTCAATTATGATAATCCCATCACCTGTCTCCGGGTTCAAACGAACGGCTGTATTAATGGGTGGTGTGCTCTTTCCATCGTGACCAATGATGAAATCATTTCCGCCTGTTTTTGCGAATAGTACTGTTCCCAATCCCCAAATGTCAACCCCCATCGATTGACCGTGAGGTTCTCGCATGGCGACAAGTGTTTCTGGCTTAAGTACATTTCTGCCAATGGGCTCGTTATTTTTTCCTTTCAAAAATGCCTGGAAGAATAATTCCAAATCCGCGAGAGACGTGTACAATGATGTAGCGGCAAGAGATGTATAGTGATAATGATCGACTTTACTTCCGTCACTATTATAAAATTCCGCCAATGAAAAGTCAGATGAATCTTCCCACACATACGAAGAGTGCGTCATGTTAAGAGGAACAAATATGTTTTCCTTCATGTAAGAGGCAAAGGATTGTCCGCTCACTTCTTCTACCAGTAGCTGCAGGAGCGTATAGCCACCGCCTGAGTATTTAAACTCGCCTGGCTTACTACCTACACGTACCTCGCCATTGATGCCTTCATCAGCATCGGCTGCTTTGGTCAGGGATTCTTCTAGGGATTGTGTAGGTGTGCCTGTTTTAAAACCCGAGTAACCAAGCCCGTCTGTAAGCCCAGCCGTATGACTTAGCAACCTTCGGACGGTCACTTCTTCGTTATTGAATTCACTGGGGGGTAATTGCCACCTAGTTAAATATTTGCTCACTGGAGCATCTAAATCGAGCTTGCCATCTTCTACCATCTTCATGATTCCAAAAGCAGAAATCCATTTGCTCATGGATGAAACCTGAAAAACAGTATTTCTGTCCACCGGTTTACCTGCTGAATAAAATTTTTCGAATTCAATGGGTCCGCCATTAACTATGGCCATGGCAAAATTGCCTACGAATTGTTTATCTATTTCCGCATCAACGGCTTCGCGGAAGGATTGGGACGTGTTTTGTTTTGCGATGGGTTGATGGAACCAACCGTCAATCGTTCCTAAAAAAACGATAACGGCCCATGCAATCATCATCAGACATGCACCTAAAATAGAGAGTAGTATTTTTTTCATAAAGTGTTGAAAGGAAATAACTATTGGAATTAATTTCTTTTGATGCTCCGCTGCCTCATGCCATCGAGAAAGGCATAGACTTTGTCAAAATGATTCAAGGGTTCGATATGCGTGCCCTTCACCACAATGTGCTCATACGGGTGCTCAAAGTTTTTTCGAGCCAATCGCTCCACCAGTTGCTGCGACATTTTTGTGGCTGGCCATTGTTCATCCTGGCCAGCAGAAATAATCAGGATCGGGCCATTGATTTTCTCCACTTCAATTTCGGCCTGCGCTACAGCCTCGGTGTTTTCCAACATGATTGAAAAGGCGCCAAGCAAATCACCCTGCAAAGCCGGCCAAATGGTTTTGAACGGAGCCGGGACATAGCTTACTTCCTGATCATTGTACATCCACGAAGATGTATTGGCCGATAGTGTGATGGCCGGAAAACTGATATTCGAAGTTGAAAGAGCAATCACTCCTTTGAAGCATGAATACCGACTGGCCAGATTCAGAACTAATTCGCCTCCCTTGGATGCACCCATCAAAATAATACGGGCAGTGTCTATTTGTGACTTTCGTCTGGCAATACTGAGAATAGTATCTGCAATAGCGTTGAGTGAAATGCGATCAAGTGAACCAGGCGAGTTATCGGTTTTGAAATAGCCAACTGCCAACACAGCAAAACCGTGTGCAAGTAATGAGTCGCGTTTATCTTTCAAATAATTTCGCTCCCAGTCATTCCCTCCAGAGCCTCCTCCAAAGGCTACTATCAACGGCTGGCTGACACTATCGCTCAGGTATAAATGTGTATCCATTTTTCCGTGATTGTCAGATAGCGAAGGCGTGCGCCAACCCACATAGAAAAAGAGGACTATCAAAAAGAACACAACAATCCCAGCAATTTTCATTTTCATAAAAAAGAAGCTTGTTTTAGGCGTCTGACACTTTCAAAGTGTCTTGACGCCTGCGAGGTTGAAAAAAAATTATTAAGCAGTAGGAGTAGTCTCTATTGGTTTGGACAGATATTCATACCCACGGTACAGCAGCAGTATCTCTACGACCACAGTTGGAATAAAGACCACATAGGAAGTGAAAAAGAAGACCACCGTGATGAGTAAGCAGCCCATCACAATTTCCAATATACCCGCTACACGTGAAAGTTCACCCATACTGTCTTGCAACCGTATGAGCGAAACTCCGAATACCATCGCCACTGCACCCATCACTACAGAAACTACAGCATATAGAATCCAAATGCTCTCCATGTCTTCGACTGAAAGCGAACTCACATCTAAGACACCCTTGCCTACCATGACCACCACGAGTAAGTAAGCAGCCACCTTCAACAACGAGTTTTCGAATACCGTACTTAAAGCAATAAATCCACGCGCAAACAGCGCAAGCGAAATCACCATCACCAAGGTGAAGCCCGTGTAGATGGCATTCATCCGGAATCCCCAGTCGCGATTGCCCGTGAACCAAGCGATGTCCATCGTGCCGAGGATAATTTCAGAGACCAGATAAACAGCTCCTGCCAGTACTGCAACTAATAGCGTTTTTCGATTGCTGGTTTGTAAAATACTTTTTTTTGTTTCCATCACTTGGGTTTGGTTGGTTGAAAATGACTCGTAACTCTCTCCAAGTGCTTCTAATAAAATTTTTACAGTAATCATGCGGGGCAATACCTCCCCCGCCTCGATGCGCTGAATGGTGCGTACGCTCACATGACTTTTTTCCACCAACTCTTCTTGAGTAAGGTTTTTTTCTTTGCGTAAAGCGGTCAGTCGCCTTCCCAATTCGGGTTGTTGCATAACAATTTTTTAGAAGCACAATGTTACGCGTTTAACGGGCATGGTAGAATTAGTAGACACCATTTTCACCCGTCATTTGCCCGTCATTTGATGGAAAAGGCACGACAAAGGCGTCAAGACACCTCCAAGATGTCAGACGCCTGAAAATATTTGATTGCTGCGGTCGCGCTGTTGGCACTTGCCACACCTTCCTTGGAGTTTATCCGACACAGCGGGAGGCCCAAACAATTGCCACCATCGCTCACGAAGCTACTCTCCTAGACGTCAAGATAGCCAGACGCCTGCCTCTTTATGAAACCTTCATTATCTTTGAGCTATGCAGTTCACAGAAGACAGCTTCTATCACATCTACAATCGTGGAAACGATAAGCAAAACATCTTTTTTCACGAGCGCAACTATGATTTCTTCCTGCAAAAGGTTGAGAAGTATATCGCTCCTAATGCCGATTTGGTAGCATGGTGTTTAATGCCAAATCATTTTCATTTTCTTGTCCGAGCTAATTCGTCTTCTATAAAAATCGTAAAGGAATTACCTATACCCATCAATGCTTTGACGGAGGGCATTCGGCTGCTATTAAGTTCTTATACCAAGGGTATTCAAAAACAGGAATCAATGACTGGCAATCTTTTTCAACAGAAGACAAAATTCAAATGTGTCGATGAATATCTGCCTACCGTTTTTCACTACATTCACCAAAATGCTTTAAGGGCAAAGCTTGTCAATAGACTTGAAGATTGGAAGTGGTCGTCATTATCAGAATATCTTGGAAGAGACTCAACTCAGTTATGCAAAAAGGAAATTGCTAATAAGTATGTTGAAGTCAATTGGGCACGATTGATAGAAGAATCCTATTTAGTAATTCCAGATGACATTCAGTCCAAAATTTTATGATCGGGTTCAGGTGTCTGACACCAGGTGTCTTGACGCCTCTAGCTGGGTTCAGGTGTCTGACACCTTGGAGGTGTCTTGACGCCTTTCAACGGATTATTCTGTAACCATTTTCAATATTTGGAGTATAATAACTACATTTAAGTCAAATATAACTTACATGAATCGTCATCAACTAGGAGAATTTGAAGAAATCGTAATGCTTACGGTGGGCATACTTTATAAAGAGGCTTATGGTGTTGCTATCATTGATGAAATTGAAGCGCGGCAAAACAGAAAGGTGAGCATCGGTGCGCTGCAAACTGTTTTAAGGCGACTGGAAAGCAAAGGCTATCTCACTTCCGAATTCGGAGAAGCGACCAATGTACGTGGAGGCAAAAGAAAAAGATATTTTAGTCTTACTAGCCTTGGCTCACGAATCTTGCGCGAAACGCAAGATCAGCGTGTGGAGATGTTCAGAGCTATTCCACGCATAGCGTTCCCCAAATCATGAATTCGAGTCCGCATATACAGCCCCCCAAATTTCTCCTGCGGTTCTTCCGATGGTTCTGTGATCCTGCAATCGCAGAAGACATTGAAGGCGATCTGAGAGAAATTTTTGAACGCGATGTAGCCACAACAGGAAATATCACCAAGGCAAAACTTCAGTTCTCTGTTCGCGTCCTTGGTTTATTCCGTCCGGGGATTGTAAAGAAAATAGGTCGTTCATCATTATTAAATCATCCATCACCTATGTTCAAAAACTATTTTATTACCTCCGTGCGTTCGCTGGTGCGAAGTGCCGGGTTCTCGACTATTAATGTTGTCGGGTTGGCAGTTGGTCTAGCCACCTTCAGTCTCATTGCCTTCTATGTGTACAGTGAGCTTTCGTTCGACCGGCATCATGAAAAGGCCGACCGCATTTTTCGCATTGTAGAAAACCTGAGGACGGAGAATGAAGAATTGTTTCAGTCGACCAGTTCGCCTCCAATGGGTCCGCGATTCCTGAAAGACTTTCCTGAAGTGGAAAACTACGTGCGGCTTCAGCAATGGAATCTGCTTGCGCAGCGAAATGAAGTATCCAGCTACGAGCGCGAATGCTATATCGCTGACAGCACCGTGTTTGATGTTTTCAGTTTTAAACTGCTGAAGGGCGACAAGAAGACGGCTTTGCGCGAGCCGTTTTCTATTGTGCTGACGGAGTCGATGGCTAAAAAATATTTCGAAAACGAAGACCCACTCGGGCAAACGCTGAAAATGGATTACGATAATTTCAAAGTAACGGGCGTGATGGAAGATGTTCCTGAGAATTCACATTTTCGATTCTCTAACCTTATTTCTTTTTCAACGTGGAGCCGCAATAACAAAGACAACGAAGATCGTGCGTGGTTCTGGAATGGCTTTCACACCTACGTACTGCTGCGCGAGGATGCATCTGTTGACAACGTTCGCGCGAAGATGAAGGATTTTTTGCAAAGAAATGTAGAGAAAAGTGGAATGTACTATGAAGACCTTCCACTACAGCCCCTCGCGAGCATTTACATGGCACCGCCTCGCGCGTGGGAGAATGGTACTCGCGGAAGTATGAACAACATATACATCCTGTCGATCGTTGCCGTGTTTATACTCTTGATCGCATGCTTCAACTATATTAATCTGGCTACGGCACGCGCTTCGAGAAGACTGAAAGAAGTAGGGCTGCGCAAAACATTGGGCGCATTGAGAAGAATGTTGATCGCTCAGTTTCTTGGCGAATCTCTCATTATTACATTCATTGCTTCGCTGATTGCTGTCATCTTGGTGTGGATAACACTTCCTCCTTTCCGAACACTTGTTGAATCTCCATTAAGCTTCTCGATATTGCCGAACGTGTGGATAGTAGCAGGTGCTATAATTGGGCTCGTTATTTTTATAGGATTGCTGGCGGGTGCTTATCCTGCATACATCATCTCTAAATTTCAGCCAGTACAAATATTCCGTCCTTCCGTGAAGGGAATATTTGGTCACAACGCTTTGAGAAAAGTTCTCGTGAGTACGCAGTTCATTATCTCTATCATGTTGGTGGCGGGAACATTGTTGGTGTATGATCAACTTGACGTAGTACGTAAACAAGATTTGGGTTTTGATAAGGAAGGAATACTGGTAGTGCCAACCAACGGTGATACGGCTATCGTCAATTACCTAGATGCAATAAAGAATGAATTGAAGCGAGTGCCTGGCGTGACTAATGTTGCTGGGTCTACATCCACTCCAGGACAATCGGCTGGCAATAATTATACAGAAATTGAAATGACCGATGGAAAGATGTCGCCCACCAACATCAATTTTATTTATGCTGATTATGATTTTTTGACCACCTACCAAATAAAGCTATTGGCAGGTCGCGATTTTCAACGCGATGTAAAATCGGATGACACCACTGCGTATCTTATTAATGAGACAGCCATGAAAGACTTCAGTTGGACGCCCGAACAGGCCATTGGCAAAAAGGTACGAGGAGGTAGGAATGAAGGAAAAATCATTGGGGTGATGAAAGATTTCCACTATCGCTCGCTACATACAAAAGTAGAACCACTCATGATTGCCATGACGAGGAATGTAGGCCGTATGTCCATTCGCGTGGAAGGAAAAGATTTGCCCGCTACCATCAATCGCGTTCAGAAAAAATGGAACGAACTCATCCCTTACCTTCCGTTCGACTATTCTTTTCTAGACATAGAATTTGACCGCCAGTACAAGGCCGACCAACAATTGGGTAAAGTAGCAGGCGTATTTACTGGCCTTGCTATGTTTATCGGATGCCTCGGTCTATTGGGACTCACCTCATTTGTTGTTGAGCGCAGGACAAAAGAGATTGGCATCCGCAAAGTGCTGGGCGCCACGGTGCCGAGTGTGGTAATGTTGATCACAAGAGAATTTATCTGGCTGATTGTGATTGCACTGGTGGTCGCCACACCGCTCACTTGGTATCTAATTAGTCAATGGGAACAGAACTTTACTTTACAAGCCGTTATCAATCCCCTTCGATTTTTGATGGCCGGTATTGCTGTGTTCCTTGTTGCGTGGCTTACGATCAGCGTGCTTTCACTTCGGGCGGCTAATGCTAATCCAACAAAGGCGTTGAGGATGGAGTAAGAATGGGTATGTCCCCGCGCAACTTTACGTTATTTCCTTTGCGCTATTAGCGGTAAAATTTTTGACTTATATGAGAGATAAGAGCGCAAACTGGTCGAATAGAAGCCTCATAAAATTTGTGGTCATCTCATATTTAATACCTTAAATACCTTATCCCCCAGGCACATGCCACCAATACCCCTACAATCGGAAATAACTGCATAAAGAAAAAACTGAAGTATGAAACGGTTACTTCGGGTTGAGGTAAAACTTCAATTAACAGTCGCTTGCCTATCGGCCCATTTGAAAACACAACTTGCTGCACCACATTCCAGCCAAAGTGAATGGCGATGGGCACATAGAGCGATAGCGTTTTACGATAGCCATATGCCAGCACCAGCCCCATTGCTCCGGTAACTACAAACGTTACCAGCATGGCCATAGGCTCTCCCAACGAACCTTGCGAAAACCAATGGTACATGCCAAAGGCTATAGACGAAATCCAAATGGCTTTGGTCGCACCAAGTTTTTTGATGAGGATGTAAAACAAGGCTCCACGAAAAATCAGCTCCTCGTACAAAACCGATTTGATATTAAACCACACTCCGTCAGCGATGAGTTGTAAACTCCATTCGGGATTTAGTTGCCAACGCTGCGCAGCAATCCACATCTTAAGCCCAAACCCGGAAGCGCTAAAAGCAGCAGCGGTGAATAAGAAGATTGCAAAATGTAGCAGTCGCCTTTTTGTGGGCGCTAATCCCAATACAGATAGATTGCTTCTATCGAAAATCCAAACTAACAGCCACGATAAAGCCAATTGAATTAAAATACCAATCATAAAAAGTGTGTAATTAAAATATGGAATCAGGCGTTTTTACGCCACAACAAAAAAAGAATGACTGTAATCAGCGTAAGTGCTAAGCTTAAGAAAACCAACAACTCGAAGGTGGTTTCAGGAAAGTTGGGTGCTTGTGCCACATAAGCCCAAGCCAGTATGAGAATAACAAGACAAATGCCAATAGAAAGTACCATCCGTTGTGGTTTCGTAAGTGCAGGTGCCTCGCCTTGCGGAATGGTAAACTCCTGTTCGCGTGCAGACTTCATAAAGTCTTCAAACGACAGTTCGAGAATTTTTGCAAGTGTTTTTAACGTGTGGCTGCGCGGAACAAGCTCACCGTTTTCAATACGTTGAATAGAGCGCATGCTGATGTGCGATCGTTCAGAGAGTTCCTTTTGGGTAAGCCCTTTCGATAGCCTTCCATCACGAAGCCAAGAAGGAGTCATTTCTTTGAGTTTTTTTTGCATGCAAAGCTATGGGCACTCAAAAGTAGCTCTAAATTTTCAGGCCGCCATTTAGGCGACATTTGTATGACAAAGGGCTCTTTAGCAATATTTCTGATAGTGCCGGTTCACCATCCGTGTGCTTTCGATCCGGGTGGCCAACGCTAATCCAACAAAAGCGTTGAGGACGGAGTAAGAGGTATATTAGATTCTACTTTTGAGAGATTGGAAGAGAGCTAAATCGTTCATCGCCTGAAAAATCCAGAACGGCTGTTCTTTCTTACCAAGCATAAAGCTTTGAAAAAATTCTAGGCCCTGCGCCAATGTGCATGTAGTTTTTGCTATCTGCTAAAAATTGGTCATTCACGATGAACTTATAAATGTTTTCACCTTTGGGCAGATTGACTTCACACATCCAGTAGCCATTTTCTTTTTTCATTTTGATTGGATGTTTTGACCATTCTGTAAAATCTCCCATTACAGAAACTTGTTCCGCGCCTTCAAAGTCAGCTAACTTAAAAGTAACTTTTTGATTTTCCTGTCTCCCCCAAAGTGTTGCTAAATAATCGTTTGGTTTTTGCTCTAAAACTTTTGAAAAATACTTGTTGCTTTCTTCCATGTTATTATTCTTCCTGTTGGCTACCCCTAACCATGAATAAATAGTTGTATTGTTAAGGTCAAATTCTTTTAAGCATTCCAGCAGTTTGATGGCATCATTCGTTTGCCCTTTTTCAATCCAACTGATGGCAAGGTTCAATGCATCGTCATTTTTGAAGTTGTATTTTTCATGCGATGTTTTTCGCAATGCTTTGTACTGCTCTATTGTTGAGTTGATGCCGTTCTTTTGGTAGGCTGTTTCAAGAATATTGGTAATGCTTTCAGGAAAATAATCTTGAATTTCTTTATGCTGCTTCCCTTTTTTTAGCTCTTCAGATAATACCAAAACAGAAACTGTTGTAAAATCATGTTTGTAGTATAAATAAATAGTGCTGGTTTTTAAATCAACGGCCATTGAATAATTTGTAATAGCATTATTAGGAAACATGACAGACGATTTCTTCAGAATGCTTGTAATGTCACTTAGCTGAAAAGTTGTTGATGAGTTCAGGTAGTGAGTGGCTACATCTCTTCTGTGACAGGCTTCTTTGCGGCCATCGTTAACGCAATAGTTTGTTAACGCAAAACTATCGTCAGTTTTACGAACAACATACCCTCCGGTAACAACAGCATAATTGCCGGTTGCATCGCCAATGAACAATTGTGCATACTTAAGTTTTATCAAATTATACTTGCTGAGGTAGGTTAAGGCTTCCTCAACCGTTTTGCATTTTTTCAAAATGTCTGTTACTACCTGCTTTTTTCTGTCCTTCTTTTGGTCATCTCTTACAATAGAGATTCCGTCAGTTGCCGTATAGTCCATAAAAAGTCCGTGTTCATTTAGACCTCCTTGCGGATTTAAGTAGGAAACCATCTTTAGATTTAAATCTGTCCAAATGGCGTAGCCGTAACTACTCTTTTTGGCAGGATAGAACCACATTCGGTATTTTGTAGTTTGAAATTCATCTTCGTTGTTTCCTATCCACACGTTTTTGCCATCATTGGCCATAAAAATTGTGCAGGCATCAACAACAAAGGCATTTGTCAAAATGTATCCCACGAAGGCGTACTTGAGAAGGTTTCTTAGTTTTAGCATGATTGAATGTTTAGGTACTAATAACGCCCGAAACTAAAGGTCGGCCAGCCTGTTGAAGTTCGGGTTTATCCAGCCGAACACATTTTCAGCTATTTTTTGTGCTGCTTGCTGTATTGAGAGGGGGAAATGCCAACCATTTTTTTAAACGTGGTATTAAATGTTGTCTTGGAGCTGAACCCTGAGGCGAAGGCGATGCCCACAATATTCAATTCATCCATTTTTGTGGAAGCCAATAGTTTTTTGGCTTCGTCTACCCTGTATTTATTTATGAAGTTGTAAAAGTTATCCTTTGTGGTTTCATTAATCAAAAACGATGTTTCGTGAATACTGACGCCTAATTTTTCAGCAACAGCAGCCAAGTTCAAATCATTGGTAAGAAAAAATTTATCATTTTCCATCAAAGAAAATAGTCGAGCCGATAAGTCTGCCACTTGCTCCGCATTGAGTCTTTTTAGATTTGGCTTTGCCTCTGACACTTCTGTAACATCTGCATCATTTGTCGATTTCACCATAACAGGAGATGAGTTTACATCGGTTTTGTAGTCTTCATATTCAAGCACATCCGAAATTTGTTTCATGTCTTTTTCTTTAAAAGCAAAAATTGCTTTTTGCTTGATGGAGAAATAGGCTAAGAAAAAAATAGAAATCGCGTAAACAAAATTAGTTGCTTCTGTTAAAAGGGGTAATCCAAACAGCGCATCGTTAATCCAAATAACTATTGTTATTGAAAGGATGAATAAGAACTGCACCAGCCAATCCAGACTAATTTGGTTGATGGTAGAAGATATTAACTTCAGATTTGCTTTATGTTTTTCTAAGATGAAGTAACATTTTATCAAATAAAGTAGTGCAATTAATGGCAATATATTCCGTACCAAAATGGATACATCTTTGTTGATAGTAAAAAGAGAGAATGTTGAAATACTTTCTTTCCCAGGATTCCATATAGTTTCTGCTGCAACGTAAACTATAAAGGGCAAAAAGTGAAGCCAATCAATCCTTGTAAATACTTTGGTTGGCTTTACAAAGTAAAGAATGCTGATGTAAAAGCTTGGTGCTAAAAGAAACTGTAAACTGTTTAAACACTTAAATAGAAAATTATTTGAACTAGTCGTGCCAGTTAAAATTAAATACGTGCCGATGAAAGCACAGCCGATTATAAAAGCAAAAAAACCAAGCCACCGATTGGCTCTTATATTCTGCTGGAAAGGATGAAAGAAAAGTAAGAGACTAAGCAAAAAACTAGCTCCAGATATAAAACAAACCAAGAATGAATTCATTAGCGTAATGTAGCAAATGAAATTGAGATGAGTCAGGTTTGAATATGAGCCCTTTCATTCCAGGTTGTGCAGAACAAATGATGAATCAATAGATCAAATCCTGTCTGCCACCTGCGGCCACACGCACCACCAGCAGATACTTGCGCTTTCTTCACCAAGGCGAATAATCACTGTTTTGGTGCGAGGACTCACGTAGATGTATTGACCAAAATGTCCGTTGGCATAGTAGTCGCCATTTTTTAGCACCCACCACAAATAGTTGTAGTTCGTATTGTTCCAATTGGAGGGAATACTTTTTTCAAAAGATGTTGATTCTGAAATCCACTCAGAAGGAATGAGTTGGCTCCCATGATACACTCCGCTATCGAGCAGAATTTTTCCCAATCGCACCATATCCATAGCGCGCGCATTGAACCCATCCCCCACTTTTTCAAATCGCTTCTTCTCACTGTCAATGGAAAAACTCGCGTCCTGCTCCATGCCTGCACGCATCCAGATTTTTTCTTCTAGGTAGCGACTGATGGCGAGGCCAGTTGCATTTTCCAGCACCATGCCCAACAGCAACACATTGTACTCTACATTTTCATATTTGGAGGGCCGCTTCTCATCAATGGTCACTTGCTTAGTTAGCGCACGTGCATCGGTGGTGTAGTACCAACGCGGTTCATCGCTCCATGGCCAATAACTTTCATTGTACTGGATGCGCGTTGTTTGTTGCAGGCATTCTTTAATGGTTAACCGCGCAATGGCTGGCGATAAATCTTTGATGTAATTTCCGACTGGGTCGTTAACGCTATTTATCTTTTTCTCGGCTATGGCAATGCCAATTAGCAGAGACAACACTGACTTGGTCATGGAGTACGATTTGAATAGGGTTTCGCGGGTATCACCCAGCGGGTAGTTTTCTGCAATGATGGTGTCATTGCGCAATACAATAAAAGCCCGTGTTTTAGATTGGGCTAAGAGGTCTTTCAACGGAACTGTTACACCCTCGTGCTTCACAATCATATCAGTCAACGTGGGATTGAGCGATTCAACAAATTGCCGAGGCTCTCCCTCATGGCGAATGGGAACGGACGGGAACTTGGCGAGGTCATATACATCTGGAAGATTCCAACGGATGTAGCGGCCCAGGTAAGTGTTTGAACAGGCGATAACGGTTACAACAACTACCGTCATCAACAGACCAGCGATTATCTTCTTTTTCTTGCTCATGGCTTTTGTTTTTTTGACAAAGCAATGGCATCCACGCTGTCGCGGACTCTTAAAACACGTTTTGACAGTAATTATTTCTGAGGAGACGACTGCAGCATGTATTCTTTGGGAGACATGCCTTCGGCTAATTTGAAAATTCGGTAAAAGCTGGCCTCGGAGTTGAACCCTGACTCAAACGCAATGCCGTTGATTGACAGATGCGCATTGGCTGGGTCGGTGAGTTTTTTCTTTACGTGAACCAACCGATAGTCATTAACTAGGTTGCGAAAGTTTTTGCCAAACGCCTGGTTGACTACGGCCGATAACACGGCTGGACTTACTTGTACGATGCTCGCCAATTTCTGAATGTTCAAGTCTGCATCTAGGTGAGCCTGCTTTGACTCTAATGCGTGTACGATTGCTTCTTTCATGACAGCTAATTTTTCGGCCGAGAAATCAAATTTAGTTTGGACAGGCTCTGTAGATTCTATCGCTTGGCACGGAGTTAATGGTTTTTCGGATAAGGCATTAACCACTGGAAAAAGCTGGTCCGGCAATTGATATCCGCGAAAGCCGAGGTAATAAATCAACCCCGCCATGTATATGAAAAAAACTTGCCAATGCACAAATACATTGCCTATAGAGAAAAAATAATCTAGTGCAACACTCAATGCCAATAGTACAATCAACAACCCCATCAGTAGCGCGATGTTTCTAAGCCAGACATACGTGGGGTAATCTGTATTTGATGTGCTGCTGAATAGCCACACGCGAAACCGAAGCACCGCCCTTAAGCCGAGCAACCAATACACCACAGCCGACACCACCGACAAATAATCTTCGATTTCTTTTACTGTATTAAAGTAGAAGCGATTGGCCAATGCATCTTTGCTGGCAAAGTCAACTTCGCCCAACGCGAGGATATAAATGAAAACCGAGTAAATGAGTGACAAACCGCAGGGAACAAAATACAAGAGGTGCTTTTTTCGAAGCGTGAAATCGATTTGAGTAAGTGAAAGAATGTACAACCACATCAACGGCTGAATGGCCAGCTCCACGGCCAGCGGAAAATACCGGAACACCTGTGTGTGCCAAAGCCCCGTGGTGTGAATCAGAATTTTTAGGCAAAGCCCGTTGAAGACCAGCAACAACAACGCGAGCAACAATTTGCTCAGGGTGCGGTGCGCCCGAAACCATATAGACCCCGCCACCAGAAAGCCGTGGCTCACGCCAATCAATATCGCTACATCGAAAAAAGAAAAGGTCAAGCTCGGGGAAATTATGTGAGCATCGAAGATAGAGAAATATAAGGAGTTCGTTTGTTAGTGAGGGCTCAAATAAATTCTATTTATAATTTATGTTGTAAGACATAAGCCCGGAAGAGATTCTGGGTTTTTTATTTTTTTGGGTGTGCCATACGTTCAGTAGCTATTTCATTCAATATTTTTTAGTCGGCAAGACCACTTATCAATATCGGCTTTTTAAAAAGACCCCATTTTTTTCACCCAATTCCAGTATATTTAAGCCTATTTGGCCAGTTAGAATGACGCATCTGAAATAGAAAAGTAAATGGCTTCACATTTTTTTACCAACACCAACGATAAAACACTCTTCGACAAGTTCAAGGGAATCCTTGAACAGATGAAAGACCTGTATGCATTCCACGCTGCCGTGGGCTACTTTCGGTCATCTGGCTATTTCGCACTTCAACCATATTTGAATAATCTCAAAGAGATAAAAATTCTTGTTGGGATCAATGTCGATGAAATGTTTGCTGAGGCACAGAGGAAGGGACAACTCTTTCTTGGCGATGACGAAAGAACAAAAGCTGAATTTTTAAATTGGTTTGTTGAAGACATTAAAGAGGCTCAATATTCTGAAAAAGTTGAGAAAGGAATTTTGCAGTTCGTTAATGACATGATTGAAGGGCGAATTGAAGTTCGCGCACATAAGTCAAAGGCCATTCATGCTAAGTTCTATTTGTTTCTTCCTGAAAAGCATACGGAGCATTCTGATGGCTGGGTAATTATGGGTTCCTCAAATTTGACTGAAGCAGGTTTAGGAATAAAGAAAGCGCCTAACTATGAATTGAATATTGCGCTTAAGAACTTTGACGATGTTGAGTTTGCGAAGGGAGAGTTTGCACAGCTTTGGAGTGAAAGCACAAGCATACTGCCTGCTGACATTCAGTTGTTCAAACAGAAAACTCATATTGGCCAGATCTTTTCTCCTTTTGAATTATACATCAAGTTTTTGATTGAGTATTTCGGTAAGAACATCGACTATGATCCTGATACTGTTGGCGACTTACCAAAGACTTATAAAAAACTTACTTATCAAATTGATGCTGTAAACCAAGGCTTTCAAATGCTTTTGGAGCACAATGGTTTCTTCTTAGCTGATGTCGTTGGTTTAGGAAAGACAGTGGTTTCAGCCATGATTGCCAAACGATTCATGATTGCCAACGGATCATTGAATACAAAAATTCTGGTGGTCTACCCCCCTGCCTTAGAGAAAAACTGGAAAACTACTTTCAGACAATTTGGAATTGACAGACATACCAAGTTCATATCCAATGGACGACTTAATAAGATTCTTGAAGGTGACTTAAACTATTGGGCTAAGGAAGATTATGACTTGATCTTGGTGGATGAAGCTCATAGATATAGAACGCACACCTCTCAAATGTTCAGTCAGTTGCAGCGGATTTGTAAATCTCCAAGAAGTGGTGAAGGCTTAGTTCCGGGCACAAAGAAAAAGGTAATGCTGATTTCAGCAACTCCTTTGAATAACCGTCCTCAGGATTTATACTATCAATTGTTGATGTTTCAAGATGCAAGACGTAGTACCTTACCTGTCACAAATCTCCAAACATTCTTTGGCCCGATTATCAGAGAGTATAGAGAGATCATCAGAGAAGATAAGCCGAGCATTGAAAGAATAAGAGAACTCTATTCCATCATTCGCGAGAAAGTCATTTCGCAGATAACGGTTAGAAGGACACGAAGGGATTTAAGAAACTATCCCAAGTACCTCGATGATTTAAAAGAGCAAGGTATTTTGTTTCCTGAGATTGCTGCACCAAAGGCCAAGCTCTACGAACTCGATACCAAGCTTAGTAAACTATTTTATCACACGGTATTTTATCTTACAGATGATGATAAAATAAAATATAATCGCTATCAAGCCATTCGCTATCTCAAAGACGATTTGAGAGAGCAGTATTATGATCAGGCCATATTGATTTCAAAATCCCTCGCAGGTATTATGAAAACTTTAATGATAAAGCGATTGGAGAGCAGCTTTAAAGCCTTTAAGATTTCCTTATCCAATCTAACTACCTCAACGGGTAGAATGATTGAAATGTTTGAGCGAGGCAAGGTTTTGATTGCCCCTGACAAAAGCGTGAATGAGCTTATGGATAAAGGCTTCACGTTCGATGAGATTGAGGAAATCATTCTTGCATTAAGCGTTGAGAATCCCAAAAACAATATTTTCTCGCCTGATGACTTTGATCCAACCTTTATTGAAGGCTTACGGAAAGATCATGTTCTTTTAAATGAACTAGTGAAGGCTTGGGACAAAGTAGAGCAAGACCCAAAACTGGATGCCTTTATTGTTGCCTTAAAAGAAGAATTATTTAATAAAACCATCAACCCTACTGGCAAACTTGTAATATTCACGGAGAGTGCGGACACTGCTACGTACCTAAGTGAACATTTAGAAAAAGAGCTCAAACAAAAAATACTTTGCGTTTCATCTGAGAACAGAAGCAAGCTTTTTGAAAGTATTCAGGAAAACTTTGATGCGAACTATCTAGGTGAACAAAAGAATGAATACGATCTGATTATTACGACTGATGTACTGGCGGAAGGTATAAATTTACATCGTGCTAATGTTATTGTGAATTACGACACTCCATGGAATGCTACGCGCCTTATGCAGCGAATAGGTAGAGTGAACCGAATCGGTAGCGTTGCAGGAGTTGTTTACAGCTATAACTTCTACCCTTCTCAACAAGGCGATGAAGAAATTAAACTTTACAGTAATGCTTTAGTAAAACTTCAAGGCTTTCACACCGCGTTCGGTGAGGACGCACAGATATACACGCATGAAGAACTCATTGAACAATTTGAACTCTTCAAAGAAGGTGTGAAAGATGATGAAGACAAGCGCTTGCAATTCTTACGCTTTATTCGCGAGTTCAAAGATTCAAATCCAAAGGAGTTCAAACGCATTAAAGCATTTCCGCTAAAGGCACGAACTTCTAGAAGTGCAAAGCAGGCAGCAAAACCCCAGGAAAAAGCCAACTCAGTTGTGTTCTTAAAATCTCCATACAAAATGGAATTCTACCGGATTGAGGAGAACACAAAAGTTACTACGCTCACTTTCTTAGAAGCAGCTGAAGTATTTAAAGCAGAGAGTACAGAAACTCCCTTTACATTGCCAGACACTCACTACAAGCAAGTACAAGCTGCGTTAGATGCTTTTGAAAAAGACTTCTTAGGTGCAGTCACCGAAACAGTAACTAGTACTGATAAGGCTGATGCAATATCGAGCCAGGCCAGGAAATTTCTGCGCGATATGAAATCCATTACAAAAAGTGATGAAGTAAAAGCGGCATGTGACAACCTCATTAAATCGGTAGAAGCGGGTACGCACACTCCCCTACCAAATGAAGTGCGGAAAATTAGACAGCAATTAGAAAAGAAGCAGATCACATACGGACAGGTTGATAGTATTATTCTAATCATTGCAAGAAAGTACGATGCGTTAGATACCGAAGAAACAAATGGTGAAAGCCAAACAACAATTGATTTTAATATTTACCCAGAAATAGTGCTGAGCGAAACGTTTATCGACTAATGGACAAGAAGCAATTACAAAATACTATTCTCGAGACTGATTACAACCGTGAAGTTTGGCTTGATGTGCTGAAGCAATTCTTTGGTGTTAAAAAACTGTTTCAAGAACCGCAACCAATACAAGTTGATAAGACGAAGGCCGAATACGCTGTTGAGTTAGGTAGTTTTGTAACGGCAGACGAAAGAGAAGTGGGGATTTTTGAAGTAAAGCTTCTCCCTCAAGTTTGGATAGAACGCAATCGTGTTGGCGTGCGTAGCCTCTTGCGCCAGATTTATAAATATGATGTAGATGGTGCATTGATTGTTTTTGTTCAAGACGAAAAATGGAGATTCAGTTATGTAAGCGAAATACGCACCGAAGAAGGTAAAAAGGAAACGGAGCCTAAACGATACACGTATCTTTTTGGTAAAGGCGAAAGCTCTCGCACCGCTGCCGATCGCTTTGATAAGCTGAAAGGCAAGCCCATCTACCTCAATGATTTGTACGATGCCTTCAGCGTGGAAAAATTGAACAAAGACTTTTTCAAAACCTACAAAGAATTTAACGAGCGTTTTTGGAAGTACTTGGCAGAGAACAAATCGTACTACAAACTGCTGGCAGATAAAAAGCAAACGGACGAGGACAAGAAACAAAAACCGATTCGTGATTTCACCAAAAAATTGCTGGGTAGAATAGTCTTTTTGCACTTTCTGCAAAAAAAAGGCTGGCTGGGTGTGCCAGCTAGCACCATTGAGTGGATAGATGGCGACCCTCGCTTTTTACAAAACTTATTTCAAAACAGTAAACAAAAGGACGAGTTTCATAGCACTGCATTAAAAAGCCTTTTCTTTGAAACACTTAATAGAAAACGTAAGAACGACCTCGCCCCTGCTACTCTCGGCAAGGATATTAAGATTCCTTATCTCAATGGAGGTCTGTTTGATAAAGACATTGCCTTCGAGCATGATTTTGATTTTCCACAGGATTACTTCGCTAACCTGCTGGACTTCTTTGAACAATACAACTTCACTATAGACGAAAATGACCCTTACGATAGTAAAGTAGGTATTGATCCTGAAATGCTGGGACATATTTTTGAAAACCTCTTGGAAGAAAACCGTGAGAAGGGCGCATTCTATACACCCAAGGAAATTGTCTATTACATGTGTCAGGAAAGTTTGATACAATACTTACGCACACATTTGCCAGAATGCACCGTAGATGAAAGCCCGGCTACTATTGCGTTACAAAACTTTATCCGTAAAGGTGAAACAGGCGACCGCACCAACAAGAAAAACTTTGTAGTACAGCAAGCCAAGCGGATTGAAAATCTTTTGGATAGCGTAAAAATATGTGACCCGGCCATCGGTTCAGGGGCTTTCCCCATGGGCATGCTGCAAGAGATTTATAAAGCCAAAACTGCTCTGGACTTAACGCTCGACCACACCGATGTAAAAAAGCAAATCATTCAAAATTGTATTTATGGAGTGGACCTAGAAAACGGTGCTGTTGAAATTGCACGGCTGCGTTTTTGGCTGGCGTTGGTGGTAGATGAAACGGAACCCCAACCACTACCCAACCTTGACTATAAAATTATGCAAGGCAACAGCTTGCTCGAAAGCTTTGAGGGTGTTGACCTCAGTAGCCTGACGGATATGGACAAGGAGGATGAAACGATCATTTTTGCTAATCGAAACCAGTACGAAATTGGTGCTGAATTTAGTAAGAAGAAACAGTCATTGCTGGTGTTTGACCAAACCTCGAAAACACAACTCTATGAACTCATAGATGATTATTACAACTATGACGAAACCAGCAACACGAAATATAAGAGCAAACAATTTATTAAAGACGAAATAAACCGGATTGTAGAAGGCAAGTTGATCGCTAAATTTTATTTAACGAAACCAAAGCTTGAACAAAAAATAGAAGAGATACAAAGTGCCTTGAAGGCCAGCCGTTCTATACCATCCGATACACCTGGTGTAAAACTGAAAAAGGAGAAAAGTAGTGAAAAGTTGAATCGTGAGTTAAAGGAAAAGGAAAAAGAGATAGACAAGCTAAACGATATTATTGAACACCTGCACGAACTCCAAACTCGAAACGATAAACCCTACTTCCTATGGCACTTATGGTTTAAAGAAGTTTTTGATGAAGGTGGGTTTGACATTGTGATTGGAAATCCTCCTTATATCGAGTTTAAAAAGCTCCCTCAAACAGACAAACATCTGTATGTAGATTACCTGACTGCATCAAGAAAATATGATTTGTATGTATTGTTCATTGAATTAAGTAGTAGAATTTTAAAGGAGAAAGGAAGTCATTGTTTCATTAATCCAACCACATTTTTGATGAAGGACTATGGCATTCCTCTCAGAAAATTCATTGTTGAGAACTATAGGATTAGAGAAATAATTGATTTTGCTGATTATCAAATTTTTGATTCAGCAATTACTTATACGGGGATTTTTAATTTCATAAAGAGAACAAAAGCCGATGAAAAGTATGAATTTATTTATCAAAAATTTTTAAAAACTACTGAGCGGATAAAGGATAAGAGAGAATTGTTTGAAAGCGATGAAGCACATGCCTTCAAAAATGTTCAAATAGTCAGCAGTGACAAGTTGATAAAAGACAGTTGGATTTTTAATGATAGACTTGATAGCAACTTATTCTCAAAGATTGAAAACAAAGAATACCCGCTTCTAAAGGAAATAACGAAATATATTTTTGTCGGAATTCAATCTGGAAAGGATGAGGTGTTTTTTGTTGACAAAGAGACTATCAAAGAGCATTCACTTGAGAAGGAAATCGTGATTCCTATTTACAAAGGCAAGGATATTAGAAAGTATGAAGCCAACTGGGGTGGAACTTATATAATTTACCCCTATAAAAGAGGAACTACCGAGGTAATTGATGAGAAAACTTTACAAAGTAAATACCCAAACACATACAATTATTTGATTGACCGGAGGGACAAGCTGAAAGGCAGGGATTATTTCGATAATTCTAATAAACTTTGGTACGAACTCTGGTGCGAAAGAATTTACAGTAAGTTCAACCAAAGAAAAATTGTGAACTGCGAAATCTCCCCAGAAAATAGATTTCATTTAGATGAAAACAAATTCCTAGGCAATACAAAAATTTTTAGTACCGTTTTAAATGACAAATGGAAAGAATACTATTTGAGCTTACTTGGTATTCTTAACTCACGACTTATGAATTATTATCATAAGAGAATTGCCTCCCCAAAAGCAGGAGGTTTTTATGATTACAAAACTCAGTTTATTGAAAAATATCCAATTAGTTTTCCAAAGAATACAACTCAGTTGGACAAACTTGTCACTAAGGTTATTGATCTAAAACGAGAAAAGCTTTCGACAAGTAATTTGGAAAGTAAAATTGACGCTTTAGTATTTCATCTTTATGGTTTAACTGAAATCGAAATGCTACAAGTACTAGATACATTTAAAGATTTGAGTATCAAAGATCGTAACCAGATACAAAATGAATATTGGAACGTTGCCAATAATAAATTCAAAACAGAAGTATGATAGAGAGAATAAGCTTAACCAATTTTAAGGCTATTGATCAATGCCTCAGCTTACCGTTGCAGCCTTTTACTGCTTTTATAGGCAACAACGGTAGTGGTAAAAGTAGTGTGATGGAGGCATTACGCACGTTGCACCTATGTCTCACTACCAACATACAAGAAGCGTTTGCCATTTGGGGTGGCTTAGATAAAATCCGCAACTATCATGCATTGCAAGATGAGGCAACTATTTCAGGGTTTGGCTTTAAGCAAAAACATAAGCCTATTACGTTTTGGCTTAAGTGCAAAGTGAACGAAAAGATATATCACTACTCATTATCCCTAAATCTGAGCCTAAATGGTGATAATTATATTGTTGAAAACGAAGAACTCCATTGCAATGGTGAACCCCTGCTCATAGGTGATGCCGTTGATAATGAAGGAAACTCGTTTTCTCACTTGTATCAATCTGCGAATGAACAGAAGGTATACACTTATAAAAGCAATACATTGCTTTTATCATTGCGAGATGGAAATCCATTTGCTTTACACCCAGATGTAGCTGCATTTCAGCAGTATATTTTCAACTGGCAATTCTTGTACTTAAATGCCCATGAAATGGGCAAGCCAGTCGTTCAGAATCGGCTTACGAAAAATATCCGCTTGGATTATGAAGGCAGAAACATTGCTGAATACATTTTATGGATTCGCAGTCAGGGTCAAGAATACCTAGACAGCTTGGTTCGCAAAATGATTTTTGTATTGCCTTACATTAAGCAAATCCAACCCAACATTCAAGAAACATTTAATAGAGAAGTAGAACTGCTCTTGCAGGAAACTCACGATAAAAGCACACCGCTTCCCGGATGGCTCTTATCATCGGGCACGCTTAGAATATTAGCCTTGCTCTCGGTGTTCGATACGCCCCAAAGACCAAGTGTGTTGTTCGTTGATGAGATCGAAAATGGATTAGACCCACGCACCATTGGCCTTTTGCTAAACGAAATAAGGAACGAAACTACAACTGGTGGTATGCAAGTAGTCATTACTACCCACTCCCCTTACCTATTGGATTTACTTCCCATCGAAAGCATTGTAACAACCGAAAAGCAAGTTGATTTTTGTAAATACCATATTCCTGCTTCAGAAGAGCGGTTAAAGGTCTGGATTGAAAAATTCACACCCGGTAGATTGTACATCACAGGAAAATTCAGCAACTAATATGAAAGTTGGTTTTGTCTTCGAGTGCCAGCCAAAAGGCTCTGATGAACAGGTTTACACTTACATCGCAAAAGAGCTTTGCGCAGCGTTTAATATTTTGCCTGAGAACATTTCTTCCATGGGCAATAAATCAACGCTGATTAATGAATCTGCAGTGGATGTTAAAGTCATGTTGGACAATGGATGCAGTTACGTATTCATCATCTGGGATAGAATGCCGAAATGGGGAGGAACTGGTAAATGTGAAGATCATAAAACGGAATTAACACGAAATCTTACCGAAGAAGGCATTGATCTCACAAAAGTTATTTTCTGCTGCATTGATGAAATGCTTGAGTCATGGATGATCGCAGACGGAAGAGGTGTAACAAACTACTTTCAAAACTTTAGTCATCAAAGCCCTACCTTTAGCGACAATAAGACAAAGCAAGAACAGACTTCTCCTAAGGATCGTTTGAAAAAATATAATGGCAGATACAATGAATCGGTTGACAACATCGGAATAGTAAAAGCACTCCCCGATTTTACGCGGGCTGCCAAGTGGAATGATTCTTTCGGTCATTTTAAGCGCAGAGTTGAAGAGATTTGCCAGTAAGTATTTTTAACTTAGGAGTTTATTTGAAGAATCATACTGGATAATTCTGTACGATCAGTTTATTCCAACTTCTTCTTATAAGCATCCTCATCAAACCCCAATAAAACCACTTTCCCATTCTTCTCAATCAGTGGCCGCTTGATCACACTGGTTTTTTCAACCATCAATGCAATGGCAGACTTTTCATTGGTCACTTTCTTTTGATCAATTTCATCTAACTGACGCCAAGTAGTACCGCGCTTGTTCACAAGGCTTTCCCAACCGACTTGCTTGCACCACTCGCTTAATTTAGTAGCGGTGATTCCAGATTTTTTATAATCATGAAAGTCAAATTCAATTTTGTTTTTATTCAACCAATCGATGGCTGATTTTACTGTATTGCAATTTTTGATGCCGTAGACAATCATAGATTATTAGGTTTACAACGGATGTTACACAAAACTAAGGGATTTGTCAGTTTGAGGCACTCGAAAACTGACTACGCCAAAGGTAATCGCCTTCGAGGGGCGCAGGCTGACACTACTTGCGTAACATTAGTTTATAAGTTATCTCTTCTCAATCAGAAATTTAAAATCCTTTTCCAATAATGGATCGCTCGGATGCTTTGCACTTAAATCAAACACTTCACCACCCCTTTCAACTAAAACAAAGGCAGGTATTTCTTTTAGGCCAAAAGCCTTTGCTATTTTTGAGTTGCTACCGATTCTATAATTGATAATGCCATCAGAGTACAAGATAAATTTCTGCACGGTTTGTTGCCAGTAGTTTTCATCATCATCCAAAGAAAGAAACACAAACGTGATTTTGTTTCGATACAGTTTATTGAGTCGCTTCGCCAACTCTAGCTCTGCCAAATAAGGTTTTATGCTCCCCGACCAAAAAACAAGATATAGAATGCGATTGCCCTTGCTGTCTTCTCTTAACCAATTGAATTTTTCTTCTCCGTTTTTACCACCATCGCGCACGTTCATTTCGTACTGGTGATAGAGGTAAAATTGTTTGTTCAATGACGTGCCTCCGCCCAGATCGTGAATGATGTCATTTTCCAGCGGTGTGGTCTTCAAAATGGTACTACTCGCCCAAAAAACAGAATCGTATGGGATATTCAGTAAATCAGCTTTGTTGGGCAAGCGACCAATAAATTTTTCTCTTGCATCATTTTTTACCTCTACCGACATCAATTCAATGTGAAAGGAGTGAGAATTGTTTTCTGATGTATGGCTTTCGCCTTCGCGGATGAAATGATAAGGATAATAGCGATTTGAATACTTTCGGTAATAGGCCACCGTGCGCACGGTGTTACCTTGATAGGATTTTACATCTTCGGTTTTAACAAAGGCGTATGTATCGGTGGTAATAAATAATGAACCGCTGGCTTGCGTTAACTCCAGATAATTTCCTGCAGTGGTAAGTACAGAATCTCTTTTGTGCGAATAATTTATTTGGTATACCTCAAGACCATCGTAGTGGGTGATGGCCTGACACGTGAAATTATATTTTTCAAAATCAGTTTTGAGGTTACTCACATCTGTATAAAAGGAGAGATGTTCACTTTTTGCACCAGTTTGGTACCCCACCACATCGGCCTGTAAAATGTTTCCTATTGATATCGGTTCATGGCCTTGCGCCATTTCGGTTTTGTCCAAACTTCTTCGTAGTTGGGTCACACGTATTTCCTCTTTTTCGCCAGCCGATTTTTGTACAGTTCGGTAACCCCGATCCTTCCACACATCCACGGATGCTTCTATCAATCGGCCATAGGCATTATCATCTTTGCAATAGTGTCTGTAAAAGAATTTTTGCAAAAAAGGTTGGTCATTATAGTTTTCGTCAATGTTCGCAAAAGCTTTTCGCAAAATCTTTCTAGCATTAATGGGCCTGTCTAAAATAACAATTTCGCTTAGCTGGGTAATGATCGGCTTCAGTTGGATCAGCGTAATTTCTGACAGTGAATTGATCTGAACCGATTCATACCCAATGCAAGTTACCTTTAGCGAAATCGGCTCGGTGATTGAAATAGAAAATTGGCCATTGAGATTGGAACTAGTGCCTTTGGAACTACCCACCACGCCAATCGAAGCGAACGGCACAGGCTTTCCTGTTTCTTTATCAACAATGGTTCCCTCCACGAGCTGTTGACAAAACGCTGTAGGACTAAAAGCTACGAAAAGGATCAACCACCGAATCATTGATAGTACAGTTACTATTTTATTGCAAGATGATAAATGATACAATATAAATATAGGCATATCTAAAAACTCTGTCAGCTTGAGCCTGTCGAAACCAACCTGTGGCAGTCTGACATTCTATTTAAGTTTTTAGACATGCCCTATATAGTTTTTAGATGTTTTTGGAGGAGAGTAACTAATCGTTTAGAGAAAGACTTTTTTTGAGTCTGTATATGTCTTACGGTATTTTGGGACAGATCAATCAAGGTTGTTTTGCGGAGGGACGGTTTTATTTGGGTGCATCCCAAAAATTGTCGCGACAGAAATTTAGGGAGCTCCTACGGAGCTATATCCATTGTAGCTTGTTCTTTCTGTAAACAGTATGCCCCGCTGGGGCAGTGAGTCTCACAGGGCAATGTCATTAAGTTAAGAAAAGATTTGAACCACGTAGGCAGATAGAGACATAGAAATACACACATAGAAACCAATAACCCCTATGTGAAATCTATCTGTTCTATGTCCTATGTGGTTCAAATGCTACTCATAGTGCCTTAACTTACTAACATTGTCCAGAGGGACTACCTTTTTATAGAATATCACCTTTACATTCTAGTAGCTCCAGCTGAGCTACCTTTTGCAAGTAGCATCTAAATGCGACAATTTGGGGTGCGTCCTTTTCTTTTCGGGGAAAATAGTTTTTGTACTTTGGCAGGGATTCAAAAATTGCGGTGGCAATTTCTGAAATAACTGACCTGCGCAAATTCAATCATGAAAGAGTACCTCGCTAAAATAGAATCCCATCTCCATGCTTTAGATGAAAAGGCGAGGGCAGCCCTCGCGGAAGTCACTTCCGTAAAAGAATATAAAAAAGGCAGCTACCTTTTGCAGCAAGGCGAAGTATGTAAAAATAGTTTTCTCATGCAACGGGGTGTGGCGCGCAAATTTTACTTGTCGGATGGAAAAGAAATCACTACCGAACTGTTTTTTGAAAATGATATTGCCGTGTCGCTACAGAGCTACACATTGCAGCAGCCGAGTCACGAGTTTGTCCAAGCAATAGAAAACGTGACGGCAAGCGTTACCAACTATCAAGCCTTTCAAAAAATAAAAAAGCAACACGCCAGCCTTCTCGAACTTGATTTGATGCTCACTGAATATTACGCGATGTGGCTGGAAGAGCGGTTGTTTCGATTCCATTCGTTGGATGCCACACAACGATATCAATTGCTTTTGAAAGAGCAGCCTCATTTCATTCAACAGATTCCTCTTACGTATCTCGCTTCATATTTGGGAATTTCATTGGAGACGCTAAGTAGAATAAGGGCAAAAATTTAATCTCTATTGATAGACGTCTGACACTTTTAAATTGTCTTGACGCCTATTTATTTGACCTACGTCAAATTTTACGCCAACGCATTCCACCATGTTTGCATTCATTAAAGAATGCAACATGGAATCTTCAAAAAACAGAATCATCGGTTTTGATTTAGCCCGCGCCTACGCCATCTTCGGCATGTTCATCGTTAACTTCAATACCGTTTTCGGAAGTCATAACAATCATGAAGGACTGAGTGGATTTTTAAATTTATTCAATGGCAACTCAAGTACCTTGTTTGTGATGGTGGCTGGTATGGGTGTCGCCTTGATGAGCAATCGTGCCAAGTATTCTGAAATTGAAAAGAAGAATATCAAAGCCATCGTGATGAAACGTTCTTGGTTTTTATTTTTCATTGGTTTGCTGCTTTACTTCTGGTGGCCAGCCGATATTTTACATTTCTACGGTGGCTACATGCACATCGCAGCTTTTCTTTTGTTTGTGCCGAAAAGGTGGTATGTGATTGGCGCGATAGCCGCCATTTCTATCTGGCACATTTTGTTGTTGCTTATCCCGTTTGAAAATGGTTGGAATTTTGCCACGCTACAATACACGGATTTCTGGACGGTCACCGGATTTCTTCGCAACACTTTTTACAACGGATGGAACCCCATCTTTCCATGGGTCGCTTATTTTCTTTTTGGTATGTGGCTCGGTCGGTTGAATTGGTTTGAAAAATCGGTGAAGATAAAAGTATTGGTAGCGGCAGAGGTGGTGTACATCGCCATGGAAGTGCTTCAGTATTTTGCTGCGCAGTCAGGATTTAATCCTTCGCTCGCTTTTTATATCAATGCAGATTACCTTCCACCTGCATTACCGTTTATGCTAAGCACCGCCAGCTTCGGTTGTGCGATGTTGGTAATCATGATGTGGATAGGAGAAAAATTTGGGGAATCAAAAATCGCGCAGGCGTTGGCCAGCACTGGACAGATGACGTTATCGCATTATATTATTTCTCTTACAGTAGGCATGATTATCTTATCCATCTTAACAGGCAAAAATTATACAGGCAACATCACAGAACAAGAATCCACATCACCACTGTTTATTTTCCTTTACTCCATCACCTACTTTTTAGCTTCGGTAGCATTTAGCGTGTGGTGGAAAAGTAAATTCAAAAATGGTCCATTTGAAATGTTGATGCGAAAGATTTCCGGTTAACCAAACTTCTGAACCAGCCAAATCGTGAGTAAACAGAATACCCATCGGTGTGTTCTCTCGATAGAATTTCTTTAGTCCATACCTTGAAGAGAAGTCTAAACTTAATCTCGCTTCATCTTCGCTATGCAAATGGAACTTGCGAGGTAAATCACTTCATTGGGAGAATTCGCATCAACTTTCAATGTAAGGTTTTTTCGCTTGCTTTCGTCCATGCGTGAATATTTCAAATCTGAGTCAGCATACTTCCATGCCACCTCCAATTGCTTTTTCACATCATCCGCTTCTTTAAGTTTGCGTTGTGCCTTAAGGCTTTCATAAAGCCCCGTCAGCGCAAAACCATTTTTTGGCCAATTGGTCAAGTCATCAGTGTAAATTTTTTCAGCCCCGGCATAGTCACCTGCATTCATCAGCACGTTACCCAACAGGTGTCGTACCGAGAAAAACCAATCGGGTGGTTCGTTGTAATTCAGATTGTCTTCAAGCACAATGGCTTGCTTGAGAAGTTCCGTTGCTGTTTTGTAATCGCCTTTTTTGGTCAACAACTCTGCCTTCAAAACCTTAGATGCAATTTTACAAACTTGGTCGGCCGGATTGATGGCCCAAATAATAATTTTCTTCACTCCCTCGGAGTCGCTCAACCTATCCAGCGAGTCTAATTCAGTCTGCGCCTCATCTAGTTTGTTCAAGTTCGCAAAAGCCATTCCCCTGGCGTAGTGCCAAATTGCCTTTGGGTAAGCTAAGTCTTCATCGGGTTTAGGAGCCACTACTATTTTTTCCCATTGTTCAAATTTTACCAACACATGAAGGGGAATGGTAGTGTAATGCAAAACGGTTTCGTAGCCCGGCTCACGAAAATATTTTTTGTCCAAAATACTTAGGGTCTTGTAAGCGGCTTCAATTGCTTTTGCACCTCTGCCTTCAAACGTGGCTGTGGCGGCCAAGAAATGGTAATTGTGGGGGTAGTAATACTGCGGATACACGCCCTGCGATTTGCATTCAGCAATATAGATGCTGTCTGCTACCACTGCTTTTTCATTGGCGATCGATCCTTCATGATAGCCTCCAGTATTGATATAAATATGCGAGGGCATGTGCACCAAATGCCCAGCCGATGGCACCAACGTTTTTAATCGTTCGGCACTGATCAGTGCTTTTTCAAGATCAGGCCCCGCTTCAGTGGCATGAAGATAAAGATGGTTGGACAGCGGATTGGTAGGGTTGATCATCATCGCGCGTTCGAGCACTTGTAGTAGTTCGGGTGTCCAGGGTTGAGGCGCGCCTCCTTTTCGCACAAAAAAATTCCACGCGTGTAAATTCATGATGGATTCCGCATACAGTGTGGCCACAAAATCATTTTCGGGAAATTGAGTATAGGCTGCTTTCATAGAAGCAGAATATCCTTCACTATTGGTTGTGATTGAATCAGCAGGAAACTTAACCTCAATTGCTTTGATGACGGCTTGCTCCCACGCGGAAGCGTCTTGACTAAACATTACTGCTTTTTTCACCGCCTCCTTGATGTCGTTGACGGCTCCCATGTTTTGGCCACCCGAATTGTAGTTGGGACCCAGCACATAGGCGATTCCCCAATAGCCCATAGCAAAGGTGGAGTCCTGCCGGATGGATTCGCGGAACGATCGCTCCGCTTCCGCATGGTTGAATCCGTTGGCCATGATGACACCCTGATTAAAAAAGAGTTGGGCGTAGGTGGATGGCGTGGTGACCTTCACTTGATAGTCGCCAATGTTCTTAAGGATCGGTGCTTCGAAGGTTGGCTTCTTGTCAGCACAAGTTGTGAGCACTAAAAGTAATGAGATGAGAATCAGTGTGCCTTTCATAGCAAAGGGGGTTTGGTGAGAGGATTTCTGCAACTCTAAGGTAACAAATATCTAACGTGTTGGAGACTGAAAATTTTTATGCGCTGGGGCAAATGAAAATTATGAAAGTAGTGATGGGTGGGATGATGGAGCAGCAGAGGAGCTGATTTTAAATTCGTTTTCCATAACTTGCCTGTGCAAGGATAATGAAACATGAGTGAGGCAATTAAACTTCCGTGGATTGAAGCGGGCTACGAACTGTTTTCGAAAGACGGCCCCAAGGGCTTAAAGATTGAGGCGATTGCCCGCCAAGTGAAAAAAAGTAAGTCTTCGTTTTACCATCATTTTTCTGACTTAGAAATTTTTACGGACGAACTGTTGCATTACCATCTACAACGTGCCGCACTCATTGCTATACGTGAGCGTGCCTGCCAACACATCGTACCTGATTTGCTGAATGTATTGATTGATTCCAAAGTTGATTTGCTCTTCAATCGGCAGTTGCGTGTAAACCGTGATATACCAGCCTTTAAAAGTTGCTTCGAAAAATCAAATCACGAAGCTAGCGATGCGTTGATGAATCTCTGGATAACTGAGTTGGGTCTTGCAGAGAATCTAAAACTCGCGGGACTTCTATTTATGCTCGTAATGGACAACTTCTATTTGCAGATTTCAGAAAAGAATTTAACTTACGACTGGCTCTTGAATTACTTCTCAGAACTCGGCAACATGGTAGCCGAAATGAAAAAAGCCGAAGCGGTTTCGTGTTGAATTTCTTTTTCATTGTACGGTAGCGTCTAAAGTTTTTGATTTTTCGTTCTCATTTTTGCAGTGTAAACTAATCGCGCAAAAAATTATGACAGAATCAATTGAGAACCATTCAAGTAAAATGATGTCTCAACGCTTCCACAAGTTTTGGTTGAAAGTTACAGCCATTGTGGTCGGGTCATTCGGTCCCATTTTCTTTTTAGGAACGATGTTGGCAACATCTGAACCGGCCCGCCTAACACTTGACTTACTAAGTTGGCCTGTCGATGGCATCACTACCTACAATTCCCCAGACACGCGTTTTTTGTCTGCGTTGACAGGAGGATTTCTCTTGGGCTGGGGTGTGATGATTTGGTGTTTGTCTATTTGGGTATATGACAAAGCTCCAGAGGCCGTTCGCAAAACAGTATTGACGGGTTTATTGTGTTGGTTCTTCTTAGATAGCGCAGGTTCGATTGCATCGGGTAATCCATCGAATGCGGTTATCAATATTCTTGTTTTGTTATTGGCAGTTGGACCGATGTGGAGACCTGCTCATGATTAATATTTTAATCCCGACCGTTTTGATCTTCTTGAGTGAATCCGATTTGCCTTAGTCAATAGCTAACAAACAGTTAGCCTTTTATTGTTTAGTGCTGCACTTCACCCCAAAACCAACCCCTTCACCACTCAATCGCTTAATTTTTTGCAACCTAAACCGTTGTTTTTAAGTTTGTGGTGTATGGAGCAGACGCAGGCGATCAAATCTCTCGAAACCACTTCCTTCGGCAGTTCACTTGCCGAGCGTTTTTCTGATTGGCTTAATGCCCCCTTTCCTTTTTATTTGAATGACGACCGCAAGAATTTCGCGCTGGTTACAACGCTCAGTGCGTTTGTCACTGCTTTCCTTTATCTTTTTAAAACAGAATCAGAATTTGAATTTGCCAATCAATTGGAATGGCTTCATGGGCTGATTACTTTCTCGGTATTGCTGTTCAATATTTTATTGCTTCCACGGATTTTTCCTGCGTGGATGGATCCCACATCTTGGTCTATCAAAAAATACATGATGCTAAATGTTTTGCACTTGGGTTTGATCTGGCTGATAGCCACTATTTTAGAAAAGAAATTTTTCTGTCCACTGGATATGACTTGGTTGGTGGTGGCCAAACATACCGTGGTGCAAGTGGCCATTAAGGGTGTCATTCCGATTGCGCTCACTACTTTATTTTTAAAAGCACAGATGCTGCAAGAAAATTTACGCGAAGCAATTAAGACCAATCAAGAACTGCAAAAGATTCAAACATTAAAAAAAGAGTCGAAAGAATCTATCAAGACAGCAAACAACATCACCCTTTATTCTGATACGAGTGAAAGCCTCACCTTCAACCTGCCCGACTTATTATTTATTGAAGCCGATGATAACTATTCTACCGTAATGTGGAAAGAAGCAGGAGCATTGCAGAAAAAGCTATTGCGGGTGAATTTGAAAAACATTGAATCGCAGCTTGACAATTCATTCATGTTGCGTTGTCATCGCTCTTACATCGTGAATGTAAATGCCATCAATGCCATTAGCGGAAACACCAACGGCTACAAATTAAAAATCAATGGCTCCGATTTTTCCATTCCCGTATCTCGCCCGAAAGGAAAAGAAGTGATGGAAAAAATTAGTCAATTGCGCAATATGATGGAATTGAGTTAGAGTAAATCCAAATGGATTATAAACAGTATAGCCCTCCTGCTGTTCTCCAACAGTACGTCCGCTACTTTTGGAGTTTTGATTCCTTGCAATCCACTGTACCTAAACTGCACATTAAAAGTTTTGCCGATAAATATCCTCGTTTAATATTTCAGGACTTAACTGGTTTTGATCCTATCTGCAATATGCAGGGAGAGAAAATGCCAGTATGCTATCTCAGTGGGATTGATACCAAAAATACAGAGGGAGTAATGGGGGGAGCTTTCTCCCATTTTGGAGTAAGCTTTTACCCTCACGCATTAAACGCTTTTTTTAAAATTGATGCCCATGAATTGATAGATGAGATACCCGACATCAGCCTCATTTGTAATTTTAATATACAGAATAAACTAGAGCGGGCTAAGTCACATCTTGAGCGTACTCAAATTTTAAGCGGCTATCTTTATAATAAAATCCATGCTTCCACCACGCCCGATCCATTAATTAACCATATCATTCAAGGCAACGAAATCCACGAGACCACCAACATTTTTAAAGTTACCAGCAAATACAAAATCTCTGAAAGACGGCTAGAAAGAAAATTCAAAACTGCGGTTGGCGTATCTCCCAAAAAACTTCAACGCATCGCACGGTTTGAAAAATCACTACACTTGTTGACTAATTCTAATTATAAACAACTTACCTCCATCGGTTACGATCTCGGCTACACCGACCAATCTCATTTCATCAAAGATTTCAAAGCCTTCTCTGGCATGACGCCTTACGAGTTTATAAAAAATAAAAATTTGGGTTCGGATAGCTCTTCATTTATTTACAATCCTAATTTAACGAGCTAGTCAACTCGATAATTTTCGCTACTTTCACGTTTCAAAAAGAAATAGATTTTTCGAAATGTTTTATTTAGTAGGTATTGTCATCACGTTCTTTCTCGCCTTGTTATTGATTACCAAAAAAGGCAAAAACCAAGCTGACTATATTCTTTCTGTCTGGCTTATCTATATTGGGTTGCACCTTGTGGCGGTTTACCTTGTATCAACCGAGGGATATGAGCAGCATCTCTATTTACTAGGAATACCTATGCCTTTACTCCATGGGCCACTGCTTTATTTTTATACGGCATTTCTCACGCGTCAAATTCCCTCCAGGAAATTTTTAGCTCTGCACGTTCTTCCTATCGCACTTGCCTTATTTCTTTACTCACCGTTTTACTTTTTATCCGCCACCGAAAAAATCCGCATTATCAATGAGCAAGGAATGGGCTATGAGATACAAGTTGCCATCGTTCAATTTATGATATTGACTTCGGGCGTAATTTATGTGGCCCTCTGTCTATGGCTTTTGCGAAAGCATGCAAAAGCCATCAAGGATCGTTTCTCTTACGCGGAAAAAATCAATCTTAACTGGCTGCGTTATTTAATTTATAGTATGGGGGTAGTTTGGATAGCCGTCTGGCTTCGAAATGACCCATTGATATTCTCCCTCGTGGTGCTCTTTGTAATCTTCTTGGGCTACTTCGGTATCAAACAAGTAGGAATATTCACTCAACCGCACCCGCTCAATCAAGTAAGAGAAGAATCTTTATTGGCGGAAACAGGCAATCAAGTAGCGGTTGTAACCAATCATCAACTTGTTGAAGTCCCCGCTGAAAAATCAAAATATGAAAAGTCTGGATTGAGCGAGATTGTTGCCAAGGAAATCCACCAACGATTGACCGTTGTTGTGGACATTGAAAAACCGTACTTAAATCCAGAATTAACATTGGATGAATTGGCCGAAAAAGTAAATGTGCTACCCCACATCCTGTCGCAGGTAATCAATACGATAGAGCAAAAAAGTTTTTATGATTACGTCAACCTAAAACGAGTAGAGGATTTTAAAAAAGCAGTGGCTTTGCCCGAAAGCAAAAAATATACGCTGCTGGCACTTGCCTTTGAATGTGGCTTTAATTCTAAAACGGCCTTTAACAGAAACTTCAAAAATGTGACAGGTCTCTCCCCTTCGCTTTACCTAAAGCAATTCCATATTAAGTTACCCACTCAATAAGGGCTTCTTTCGTCATTAATCATTGCTTTTTTTAGTTCTATCCTATCGGGTGGAGCGTTTTCGATATCCATTTGGGCTTTTTTTGAGCGCAATTTTAAAAATTATGCTGCAGAAGGAAAAGAGCGACCCAACCAATCGACAACTGATAATTTATTGTGCCTCTCTTTTTTTATTGAGTTGGTGTGTACAAATCGCAGCCATCATCATTACTGGATCCGCCAACTCGCCCGAGGCGCGGTCTTGGCTGGTGATTACCATGCTTACTCCTTCAGTAGTAACCATCGCCTATTTGATAGTTCATCCACAACTCAGGATTAAGCTATTGTGGAAACCCAATTGGAGCATTTTTAGAATAAGTTTCATCGCTGTACTTGTTCCCACAATCACCGCTTTTTTAGTATTGCTTATTATACAGCAAATGGGCTATGGGCAATCTGGTTGGTTTCATTTTTCATCAACTGACATACAAATTTCTGGTGGCCCCTTCTTACTAGGCATAGGAACGCAATCTTGGTTATTTTTTGTAGCTAACATTTTGATAACCGGGGTTATCTATTCATTGATTAACGGAACAGTAGCTATAGGAGAAGAATTTGCTTGGCGCGGATTTTTGCAGGGAATATTGATTGAACGATTGGGCACGATAAAAGGAATAGCCCTTCTTGGTTTCCTTTGGTCAATGTGGCATCTTCCGATGCTGCTGGATGGATACAATTTTCCTGAAACCCCGTTGTTGGGAAGCTTTGTGATTTTCCCCATTCAACTTATTGCTAATTCTTTTTTTATGGGATGGCTTACTTTATACAGCCGAAGTTTTATTCCTGCGGCCATCGCTCACGGGGCAGGCAATTCCATTATGGAAGGAATCGTCTCCAACATCAACATGGATGTACCAAGGATATACGAAGACCTGATTACCCTATCTGTTACGGTGGTAATAGGTTTGTTTTTTATGTTTCTCTTGAAAAGAATAAAATAAATTACTTATGACTCGAATTTGTCTTTTGGCTGTCACCCTCTTTCTATTTACCACTTCACTAATTTTTTCTCAGCAATCTGAAATCAAGAATCTGAAAAGAGGCAAAGACCACGAAATCGATAAACAAAAATTCACCACGTATGAAGGCTACATTGTTGTGCCAGAAAATTGGAGCAATCCTACGGCAAAAACAATACAGCTTCCTGTCTTCATCATAAAATCTAAAAGCAAGCAACCAGCAGAGCCTGTTTTTTGGTTCACAGGTGGGCCGGGTGCTTCCAATATCAGGAAAACAAAGAATGCAGAGCTTTTGAAAAATCATGATTTTATATGTGTCGGTTATAGAGGCGCAGATGGTTCAACTATTTTAAAATCGAAAAAGATAGCGAAAGCTATGAAAGGGGTTAATCATAAACTACTAAGCAATGAATCGTTGGATAATCTTGGTGTCAAAGCAAAAGAGTATCTCGCTGAGTTGAAGAAAGAGGGAATCGACATCAGTCAATACACCATCATGGAAGTAATTGAAGATGTGGAATATGTAAGAAAGGCATTGGGCTATGAAAAAATCAATCTCTTCAGTGGCAGCTACGGTACACGAGTGGCTTTGTTGTACAGCTATAAATATCCGGAAGTTCTCAAGAGGTCAGTTATGAACGGAGTAAATCCACCCGGTCACTTTGTTTGGAGTTCTCAACAGACGGAGCATATTCTTGATATCTATGACAGCTTGTATAAATCACAAAACTTACCTGACTACAAAGGCTCTATCAAAGAAGCCATGAAAAAATCATTTGAAAAGATGCCAAAGCGTTGGTCATTCTTCAAATTAGACCCAGATAAAATCAAGACGACCACTTTTGCATTGATGTTTCAAAAAGGTTCGGCAATAATGACCTTCGATGCTTATTTCAGTGCGGCCAATCGAAATGATTACAGTGGCCTTTATCTTTTGCAGTTGGCTTATGATTATCTGATTCCTAGCGGAAGCATACACGGAGACCTTTTTCAAAAGGGGTGTGCCGATTTTGATACTAGCATAAATTACCGCGAAAAACTAAAATCAGATAATACTGTATTAGGTTATAACATGGCATTGTTGCTAATGGGCGGTGCTTCATCTTGGTACAACGGTTCAATACCAGAAGAATACAAAAAAGTGAGAATGTCTCAAACCGAAACATTGATGATTGGCAGCAATCTGGATGTTTCCACGCCACCTGAAAATGCCACAAAAGAGCTTCTGCCCTTTTTGCCAAATGGGCGTCAGGTGATTTTGAAAAATATGTCTCATCAAGATGTAAGCTCGTTGCAGGCAGATAGCTACAATAAATTGGTGGCAGGCTATTTTGATACAGGCGTAGTGAATGAATCACTGTTTCATTATGATGAAATAGATTTTAAACCAGCAAAACGATTTAGCTCTCTAGCTAAATGGTATTACCCGGTTGTATTGATAGCTAGCATCTTTAAATAAAAAATGTGCTGTGATGGAATCAACTGAAAAAAGCGAAAAACTAAAATATCTACAGATTGGTGGGCTACTCATCGTAATAAATATTCTACTGTTCTCCTTTTTTACAGAAGGATTGGGTGGGCTAAAAGAAAATTTTATTGTAGCACTTTATACAGTCGCGATATGCTTTACATTGTTGGCTTTTATACTTGGGGCAATGGTGGCACTATTGCCTTTCAATAAACTGCCCTATAAAAAGAAATATTGGAGAGCGTCTCTCTTATCAAATCTATTTATCCAAGCAGTTTTTACATGTTGCCTAGTCTGGCTGTCTATCATCACGATTTTTGATTTATAATTTTATTCTCTGATGTTACATTACACAAAACTAAGGGTCTGTCAGTTTGAGGTTCTCGAAAACTGACTATTCTAAGGTAAATAGCCTTCGAGGGGCTCAGGCTGACACTACTTGCGCAACATCAGTTATTCTTTTGGTTCTACCTTATCGGATGGAGCGTTTCAGCGCTTTCATAGTGCTTCATTTGCACAAAGGTTAAGGGTAATTGCAAATGAGAACAGTCAGAAAAGTGTTATGGGTCATTGCCGTTATTCTTGCCATCTACATCGGAGTCTATCCCGTTCAATATCTTTTACATGATAGCTCGTTTGGGCTATTGCCGATGAAAAGCGACTTGCTAACAAGCAACGCTCTTTGGAAAATGTGTTTTTACATACATCTTCTTACAGGAGGAATTGCGCTGTTGATTGGTTGGACACAGTTTAGTAGTAAACTGCGGAGCAAGAGCATCAAAGCACACCGCGTGATTGGAAAAATCTATTTGACATCTGTGATGATTAGCTCGTTAACGGCCATCTATATCGGGTTTTATGCCACAGGCGGAATCATCACCATTACGGGCATGGTGCTTATTGGATGCATTTGGTTTTACACCACACTGAGAGGGTACTTGCTCATTGTGAAAGGCAATTTATTCGGCCATCAAAAGATGATGATTTATAGTTACGCTGCTTGCTTTGGTGGAGTAACACTTCGGTTTTGGCTTCCATTGTCCTCTTTGATATTGGGTGACTTTGTACGAGCCTATAACATTGCAGCGTGGATGAGTTGGGTGCCCAATTTAATTGTCGCATACTTCATCGTGAAAGGGATGGAACAAAAAATACGAATGGTATCGTAGGCTTTGCGATGTCGGATTTTTACAATTCTGTCTGGACAACAACAGTTATTTTTGATTTTATCTGTTTACACCGCTTTTAAACCAGTTAATAAAGATGATGAACAACACATTCATGCTCCGTGCCGCGCTGGCTATTATTCTTTTAACCCACGCCCTACCAGGCATGTTTGATGGAGGAGTAAATGCTTTTGGCAATTTGTTCCTAAACCAAATTGGTTTTTCTCCTTTGGGCGTGCCCATTGCTTGGGCGGTCAAAATTTCGCATATCGTTTGTGCCGTTTTGTTAGTGCTCAATAAGTACATTAAACCTGCGTCTATCACAACCATTTTCATATTGATTATGGGCATCATCTTGGTACACTTTAAAGAAGGCTGGTTTGTAGTGGGCGGTGGAAGGAACGGGGTGGAGTACAATCTTTTGTTGATTGTTGTTTTTGTTTATATCATGTTCCCTGATGGATTTGCAAAAAAATCTGATCTTTAGTTTAAGATGGCTAATGTGGTCAAACAGCGATTTGAAGTTTCCAGTTATTACTTCATTGTACTAGCCGCATTGGCATTGTTGGGTTTTTGGCCAACTTACTTTTCTAAATTTTTCAATGACACGGCCGATTTCAAATTCTACTTTCATTTCCATGTTACTGTCATTACTCTTTGGGTAGCATCGCTCATCACCCAACCTATATTAATTAGGCGAAAGCAATTGAAATGGCACCGGCTAGTTGGTAAGTTTTCTTACATTTTAATTCCAATGATTTTTGTTTCGGTTATCCTTGTGGCACACAGTCGCCATTCTGTATCTGAAGAAAATTTAGACATACAGTTGTTTGGGCCTTTCAAAGACCTTGTTATTTTAGCTACTGCTTACTCCATTGCCATTTTCCATCGTCACAACATAGATTTGCATGCTAGGGGCATGATTGTCTGTGGCTTGGTATTTATTGAGCCAGCGCTTATTCGCTTGATCGGCTACGCTATCACCCCTTTCCCAATGGCCTACTTTTTAACCATTGCCATTGTTTTTACAGTGTTGATCTCTTTGATTTTTTTAGAAAGAAATCAAAAAAGAGGAAGGTGGATTTTTCCGATGACACTTGGCCTGTACATTAGTATGCACTCCATCATTTTGTTTGAAATACATATTGCCCCTTGGATGGTTTTTTCTAAATGGTTTGCCGCTTTGCCGTTGACATAATACCTATTTTAATATGAAATTTTTATTAGCCCTTACATTACTGCTAAGTCTCAACACCGCGTTGGCACAAGTAAATAGTTGCGATTTCCTAAAAAAGGAATTAGACAAAAATATCCAATGCGGATATGTGGTAGTACCCGAAAACCATGAACTGCCCAACGGAAAGAAAATCAAGATTGCTTACGCTATTTTAAAAGCGAGAAACATGAACACAAAAGAGTTTCCTGCAATATTGTTGAATGGCGGCCCGGGTGGTCAGGCTTTAAATATTATTGAAAGGTGGGTAAATAACCCCATGCGCGAAACGAGCGACTTGATCGTATTCGACCAACGAGGGATTGGATTCTCTAGTCCGCTCCCCAATCCTGATCTTGGTATTTTTAGAATATTGGCTGGTAATTTCAGCGTAAAAGAAGAATATCAATTGATGCGAGATACGCTCGCGTTGTATAAAAAGAAATGCATCGATAGTCAGATTAGTCTTGAATGCTACATCACTTCACAAAGTGCTGCCGATGTAAATGCGTTAATGAAAAACTTGGGCTACCAAAAGTATGTGTTGTATGGAGAATCGTATGGTACGCGACTTGCGCGAGCAGTGATGGATAAATTTCCTAAAAGAATCAGTTGCGTCATTGCTGATGCGCCTGCTATTTTGGATGATGATTTTTTGTCGTTACGTATTAAAAACTATAACGATGGATTGGAAAAAATATTTCGCTATTGCGAGAATGACCCAGATTGCAAAGAAAAAAATCCCACCATTAGAAAAGATTATGTTGATGGAGTAACGGCATTGGCAAAAGCTCCAATAGAATTAAACATTGGTGGTAAATCCTTTTTTGTTAATCCACAAGATGCTTTGTTTATGTTACGGTATCAGCTTTATGCACCCAACTCCAAAACAAGCGTTCCCGCTTTTATCAAAGCTCTTAAAGAAAGAGATACGAATAGCCTAAACGCATCGCAGCAGTTTTTGCAAGGGTTTGTAAATAGCTTGAATCTCTCTTTGTTTATATCTACTGGGAGAAATGAGGAATACGATGCAAAGAAAACAGACAACTACTTCGATAGTCTGTATTCAACCCTTCCAAACTTGCCAGCAAAGCTTGGGTTCTTTACATCATTGTATAAAGCCTCCAGCGATTGGCACACAAAAGTATTGACTACTGCAGAGAAGAAACTGAAACCATCAACTATCCCCACATTGATTTTTGTAAATAAGTTTGACCCCGTTACTCCTCCTAAAAACGGATTTATTTTTAAAGAGACGCTCCCCAATGCAAAGTTATTTGTGTTAGACTTGCAAGGTCATGGGGTAACGGGCGATTGCGCCACACAGGTAATGATTGATTTCATGAGCAATCCGAAAGGAAAGATTAATACGAGTTGTTTACCGTTGGCCAATTAATTTTGTAAACCTTGAACTTTTATACATGAAAAAATTAGCACTTGTATTCGTGGTGAAGCTAATCAGCATCGCTGCCCTCGCACAACTAAAAACGTATGACACGATTCCCTACGCGCTCGATTATCACCAACAGCGGTTGGCCATCTTTAAAAAAGAACCAACCACCAAAGGCAAAATCATTTTTTTAGGCGACAGTCATATTGAGTTTGGCGATTGGAAAAAACACTTGAAAGATTCCTCCATTGTTAATCGTGGGATAGCGGGCGATAATACGTTTGGTGTGCTGGCTCGTTTGCAAGATGTAACGGATAGGCAACCTTCCAAAGTTTTTATTTGCCTTGGCATCAATGATGTTTCTAAAAACATTCCCAAAGAGGTTATCGTAAAGAATATTGTGGCAATGGCGAAAAGGATAAAGCGAGCTTCTCCAAAGACTCAAATTTTTGTTCATAGCATTTTACCTACCAATGATGCAGTGAAAAAAGAATATCCCGATGCCTACAGTAAAAATGACCGAGCTAGGCAAGTTAATGGCCAGTTAAAAATTGATGCCCTAAAAAATGGTTTTATTTACGTGGATTTGTATTCAAAATTTCAAGATACCAACGGTAAACTTAACCCTGCATACGCTTATGAAGATGGCCTTCATTTGAATGCAAATGGTTATAAACTTTGGATGGAGATATTAAAAGGAAAGGGGTATCTTTAAAACTAAATAAAATTAGTTAATGAATGCTTGAAAGTTACAGTGAATTATTAATTGTAAAAAAGTGAGCGATAAATTATTAAAATGGAAAGCAAGCGGAGAATATTTTCTCTACAAAGAGTTTTCTATTTTCTATCGGGCGGAGGGTAAAGGTTCTTGTTTGTTAATTTTTCACGGTTATCCATATAATAGTTTTGATTTTAGAGATGTATGGGCAGGTTTGATTTCAAAGTTTCATGTAATTGTGCCAGATATGTTGGGAATGGGTTTTTCTGACAAGCCATCTACGTATAGTTACAGTTTTGAAGACCATGTCGAAATGTATACTGCTCTCCTTCAGCATTTCAATATTTCGGAAGTCCACATCCTAGCGCATGATTTAGGCAATAGTGTAGTACAAGAATTCATTGCTCGTAATCAAGAAAAGCGAAATCCATTTACTATAAAGTCGATTGCATTTTTAAATGGGGGTTTGTTTATGGATGTTTACAAACCTAGATTAATTCAGCGATTATTGTCACAATCCCCTAAACCTATTGGGAAATTGCTAAGCAGGCTTATGTCGAAAAAAAGTGTTGACAAAGCAACTTCTGAAGTATTTGGTGCGGACACAAAGCCTAATGAGGAATTGCTTCAAGATTTTTGGGACGCCCTTAATTACAATAATGGCAAATCAATAGCTTACTTGATTGGTCGATTAATTTTTGATAAAGTCCACTATCAAGATCGGTGGATAAAAGCCATGCAACAAACTAATATACCCATGTGCTTTATTAATGGCCCAGGTGACCCCAACTCGGGTATTCACATGGCTAAACGGTATGAGGAGTTAATTCCAAATCCGAACGTAATATTGCTCTCTGAAAATATTGGCCACTGGCCACAACTTGAAGCTCCTGAACAAGTACTGACACCTTATTACAGATTTATCAGTCAGGTTAACGAGAAATCATAAGGCATAGTCATAATCGATTTTCAAATCAACTGCTGCTGCGTTGCTATTTTGATTAAAGCGGCTACGTTCTTCACATCAAACTTTTGCATTAGATTTCTGCGATGTGTTTCTATTGTCAAGGGGCTTACAAAAAGCTCCTCTGCAATTTCGATACTGGTTTTGCCATCGGCAATCATCCGTAAAATTTCCTTTTCACGCTTGGTCAAAGGTGGTATCATTTTCAATTCAGTTGCGGAAGGAAAAGCAATGATTTTTTTCACTTCTTTGCTGAATGTGATTTGGCCATCCAGCGCTTCGTTGATGCACGCTTTCAGTTCTGCAGAGGAGGAGTTTTTGAGCAAATAACCACTTGCTCCGTTGTGAAGCATCTGCATGATGATGCTTCGCTCATTGTGATTACTAAATGCGAGCACGCGCGTACTGGGCGATAGCATTTTTACCTCTTTGCATATTTCTATCCCACTTTTATCGGGTAGCGTAATATCCAATAGTACAATGTCAATGGTGGCTTTGTTTTCTTTTAGATAACTGATGAAATCATTTCCAGAAGTAAACTCTTTTACTTCGTTGACATTAAAATCGCTGGCCAATATTTTTTGTAGTCCTTCAATAACGATGGGGTGGTCATCTACAATGGCTATGGTGATTTCTTTTTTAGGAGACGACATTCAATTCAATATTTATAGTTGTGCCATCGCCAAGTGCCGAAGCAATATCCATTTTGCCACCTAAATAATCTACCCTGCTTTTTACATTGGCAAGGCCAATCCCATTTTTCAAGTGTATTGCTTTTGCATCGAAGCCCTTGCCATTGTCTTCTACGGTAATAAAAAAAGTATTTCCGTTTTGGCTGCACTGCACTACTATCTGCGAAGCTTGCGCGTGCCGAATGGCGTTGGTCAACAATTCTTGCACAATGCGGTATATGGTTGATTGTATATCTTTAGCAATAGAGGGACTAATATCAAAAGCTTGAAAGTTGACATGTGTAGTATCACTTGTTAGTGAGGTGCACATATCAGTAAGGGCAGCTTCCAAGCCGAGGCTCACGAGCGATTCGGGCATCATGTTGCGGGCAATTCTACGCAATTCGTTTACCGAATTATCGAGTTGGTCTATTACCTTGTTGAGGTCAGGTGTCATAGTAGGTTCTTGATTATGGGTTACAAGTTTTGATAAATTGATTTTTACTCTTGCCAGCATACCGCCCAGGCCATCGTGCAAGTCTTCCGCCAATCGCTTCCGCTCTTTTTCTTCGCCTTGCAGAAGCGCCTTGGCGTATTGCATTTGCTGTTGTTGTTCAGCCTCTTTTAATTTTTGTTGGTAGTTTACTTCTTTTTGTTCAGATAGTTTTTTGTTGTCGCGGTAGTACATCCAGCCAAATGTGGCTGTTATCAGCAAGAAAAAACTTATCGTGCCTAGTAGCGTAGCCAGTAAGCGGTTACTTTTTGAAGTCAGTTCTGCCTTTTCCTTTTCTGCTTGAAGAGCCGCTATTTTCTTTTCATTTTCAACCTTGTTGTACTTAGCATCTAGCTCTGCAATATCATTTTGATATCGTGCTTCGTACAGGCTATCGCTCAAGGTAATATATTGCTCAGACCATTTATAAGCTTCGTGAATATTGCCAAGCTTGGCATGAGTAAGTAATAATCCTTTGTAATAATTCTTTTTATCTTCTATAAATACAGAATGGTTTTTTAATAAATCATTGAGTACGAGCAAGGCATTTCTATAATCTTCGCTTCTGGAGAGGGCTTTGTACTTACCATATTTTAGCTGCGCTAAAAAGATTGGATGAACATCCGGAAAGTTGATCCCCTTGTCAAAACTTATTAAGGCTTGTGAATACTGTTTTAGATGATTAAAATAAAGACCTTGTACATAATAATAGTTAACGTTGATATTCGTGTTAGGTCTTGATTGTAAAATGGATTGTGCTTTGTCAAGTTGCATTTTTGCGGAGTCGTATGTGCTTAGTTCAACATAATTTTCGGCCGCATCAATGTAACTGCTCACCAATGATGACAATCTGCGGGGGTTATCTTCAGATTTTTCAAAGAAATTTGACGCTTTTAGTAAATAGGGTTGCGCTTTCTTTAGTTGATTATTATTCATAAGGCTTATGGCCATAGCATTGTGTAGGATGCCTAGCAGATAATAATTCTCAGATTTTTGGGCGCAGGGTAAGGCTTTGTTTAAAACAATATCTACGGCACCTCTTTCATTGTCATTGTTTTGAATTAGGATACTGTAGTAATACCAAATGCTTCCTCTTATGCTATAGGCTTCCTTATTTTCAAATTGTTGTAAGAGCGAATCGCCTCTCTTAAGATTATGCTGTATGGCTTGCGCTTTATCAAAACTTAACATACGCGCATTAAAATAATAAAATGCAGCATTTAGAAAAGCATTTCCCTTGGTTAACTTAACTCCTTTGTTTAAATACTTTCGGGCTTGGGTGCTATCATTTGCAAGCTTATACATAATTGAAAGCTTGAAGCAGAGGTATGCTTTTACACTGTCTGATCGAGATTCTTCAATTTCTTTCTCATATTTTTCAATATATAGCCGGTCATCATCAAACGACCGCATTATCTGAGCCGAGCAAACACTAACAGTTGAACAGAAAAAAAGAAAGGAAAACAATAATTTCATTTTACCCATTTTGATGGTTTTCAAAGTAAAGAAAATTTAACACAATGATACTTACAACATAAGATATACCAGAAAACCAGTAGAAAAAATTACAGATTTATTGGCATTGGCCAGCCAAAGCCCAATGGATAATATTGCAATACCCACTGTTCTTTTGTTAGACTTTCATTTGTCAAATATACCTTTCCATCTTTTGAAGGCACTATTAAAAATTCTGCTTGCGACCTAAAAAATTAGCATTTTACAAACAATTTATAAACCCCAACTAAAAATGAATAGTATATCTAACAACACTTTTCTGCTTCGTTTGGCAGTATCCGTTATCCTTGTTATTCATGGCGTAGGCGGAATGTTTAATGGTGGAATAAATGGTTTTGGTCAAGGATTAAATGAATGGGGTATTGGTCTTGCCCCTTTGGGAGTGCCTATTGCATGGGCAATTAAATTATCACACTTGGCGTGTGTCATCAGTTTGCTATCTGATAAATATGTAAAGCTTACTTCGCTTATAACTATTTTCATATTGGTAATGGGCATTATTCTGATTCATGGCAGAGAGGGATGGTTTGTAGTTGGGGGTGGCCGCAATGGTATGGAGTTTAATTTCCTCCTAATTTTTGCATTGCTGACAATTATGTTTCCGAATGGAATTAAAAAAACAACTATTAGCTAACTGATGTTACGCAAAATAACTAAACGAATGTCAGACTGAGTTGATCGAAGTGTCAGACTGAGTTTATCGAAGTCCATTTAAAGTTCAGATAGCCAGTTTTCGTCCCGATAGCAATCGGGGATCAAACTGACAACACGGGGTATTTTGCGTAACATCAGTAACTAAGTACAATCACATGGGATTAATCTGTGAGACTGACGGAAAGTATTAGCTTTGGACAAATAACATCGCATGAGAAAAATTCTTTTCAAGACAATAAAGATATCCCTACTTTTTATACTATTGTTATTCTTACTTCTATTCATTGGTGTTTTAATACCCAAAGAATACTACAAAGCCAATGCAAAATCATATAACAACTTCATAGTTAAAAACTGTAACATCGTTGACGTAGAGAACAACAGGATTCATTACAATCGGCAGATAACTGTAAATAATGGAATCATCGTTGCTATCGATTCGCTGAACCCAACAATTTCATCCGGTACGATTGAAGTGATTAATGCAAATGGAAATTACATGATGCCCACCCTTTGGGACATGCATGTACATACCCTTTCATTATCGCCTCAGTTACATTTTCCATTACTGATAGCCAATGGAGTTACTAACATAAGAGATATGGGAGATGGAGATTCTTGGGCTTCTGATATTGAAAATACTAGCGTTAGAGATAAAGCATTATGGGAAAAAATGGGAAAGAACGAAAGTTTATTGATGCCAAAAATAATGGAAGCAACCAGTTTCCATGTTGAAGAAGTTGATGACTTGAACGAAAATAATGTTTCAGAGAAAGCAAAAATACTGGTTGAACAATTAGTATCGAGGAAAGAACCTTTTATAAAAGTGCAATTGACGGAGGGGGATTACCCAACTCGTTTCTTTTACGAATTACAAAAGCAAGCAAAACAACATAACATCAATATGCTGGGACACTTGCCTGCAGATGTTGATTTAGACACAGTCTTCAATAATGGCTTTAAAAGCGTAGAGCATGCTTGGGCGTTGATACCACATTTTGTAAAAAACAAAAAGCTAACAGGCAGTGATATTGAGCGAAAAATCTACGAGCTAGAAAATCAAGACTCTACCATTGCCAATCAATTTTTGCAACTGATGAAAACCCAGCGAGTATATTATACCCCTACTCATGTTACTTCAAACAGAAAAGAATATTTGGCTTTTGAAAGTGGTTTTAGCAATAACCCAAACAACAAGTATGTAGAAAATGTACAATTGACTTTATGGAAAGCTCTTAACTGGTTGCACACCAAAGGATACGATAAAGAGGAAGATTTGCCTGTTTTAAAAAAATACTATGAAAGAGGAATAGAGATTACCAGCAAGGCTCATAAAAAAGGAGTGAAAATATTGGCTGGAACAGATGCTTTGGATAGAAATGTTTATTATGGAATCAGCCTGCATGAAGAATTACAAGAATTGGTTAAAGCTGGTCTTACAAACGCTGAGGCTCTTAAAACCGCAACACGCAATGCCGCTGAATATTATGGGCTTTCTCAAGAGTATGGAAGTATTGAAGTGGGCAAAAAATCTTCTTTTATCTTGTTAGAAAAAAATCCATTAGAAAATATTAAAAATACGCAAAGCATCACCACGGTCTTCTTCGATAATAAATTGTACAATACTTCTGATTTGGAAAATATGAAGGCGTATACAGTGCTGCAAGCGAAAAGCTATGCCAACAGTTGTAAATTTATTTGGAACATGATTAAATAAACTACCAGTTGGCTAAACAGCTTCAATCGAATGTAGTTATTCTCATCAAATAAAAATACCAGAAAACCAGTAGAAAAAATTACTGATTTGTTGGCATTGTCCAACCAAGCCTCTGCATATAGTTTTGTGTATCTAACTGTAGCTAGGCTTTTAATCGAATCCATTTAAAAAAATACTTGCACCCCAAACTACGCGGAGGGATAGCTTGTCAATGGATTAAAATAATTTTCAAACCTTACTAACTAAAAATGAAAAAGAATCTTCTTCTCTCTGTTCTATTGTTGCTTTCGTTAACTATCGTTTTGTCTTCTTGTGGTGGCAGTAGTGATACCCCACAACCTACTGCCTCTGATCTAGGCACATTTTTGGGCTCGATACAAGTTTCGGATGACCCTCAGACCGATTTAGGTTATATAAATAATGCTAAGGTTTCTGTAAGCAGAAAGGGCTCGGATATAACTGTTAAAATAATCGGTAACCCTGGGTTTGATCGCGAATACACTGGAAGCCTTATCTCAGAAGCTCCGCAAAGCGGAATTTATAGTTTTTCATTAAAGCAGCAAACAAAGCCAAGCACAAAGACTATATCAGGGCAACTGGGTATTATTGGAAATTCTTTATCCTTTGGGGTAAATAGCACTGCCGATAATGTTAGTGCAATTGACAATGGTCAAACAATAACTCTATTAGGTAAGATAAATATGATTGGATCAAATATGGTGAGGCAGTAAAATACAAATTAGTCTTGTCGCTATTTCTAGCTACTTTAATGAACTAGGGTGCATTTCAAAATTACACGCTATGCCTCACCCCATCTTTAAAGTGTGCTGTGAGGTAGTTCACCTCGGCCCCTCTCCGCGGGAGAGGGGAACGAAAATCTGCGTGTTTAGCACACTTTAAGATGGGGTGAGGCCGCAAGACCAATTGTTACTATGTAATTTTGAAATGCACCCATGAACTCTTAAACCTTAATAATGAAAAGGTGGATTTGTATGGAGGAGCTGTATTAGGCTATCGTTCTTTTTCTTGGAAGGATAATTTTTCGAGCGCTTCTCTTGGTGATTCTTATGGGAGCGGTATTTACCTAGGGATTTTTGTGGGCGGCAGATATTATTTTAGTAATAACATTGGGGGTTTTGCAGAACTTGGCGCAATAGGCTCAACCAATGTGAGAATTGGATTGGCATTCAAATTCTAACTGGACTTATGCAAGAACATGGCGTCAAGACACCTTTGAGATGTCAAGCGCCTAAAAAATTTAATTTTCTGCGCGACTTCAGTTACTCATAGACGTTATGCAATTTTTTGTCATTTAAATTGTCAATCTTTCGGTTTTTTTCGTTCATTGAATTGTTGTGGGCAACACTATTGATTGCCAACACTGTGAGCAATCAAAAGTTAGACTATCTCCGCCATCGCAAACCCCCAAAACGTTGTTGATAATTTTAAAACCATTTTCTCGCCAAAATCAGCTCAATAAAAAATGAAAAAATATTAAATATGAAAAAAATAGTAACACTTTCAATTTTTATATGGTTCTATTCATTTGCGGTGGCACAGACAATAATTCTTCCTGGCGACAAATTAATCAACCCCAGTTTAATCCATCAAGGAAATTTTAATATGACTTACTATCATTCAGACGTGACCCAGGCCACGGAATTAGGAATCTATGATGTAGAAGTTCAGATAAAAGAAGGAAAGTTTTACCTTAATACATATCATAAAGCCAAATATTACGAAGAAAAAAATGTTGTTGTAGCCGATGCAAACAATTTCAAATCCATAAGTCGAAAATCAAGTAGTGTAGAGGATGGGGCTTCTAATGAATTCTCTGTTAGCAATGGTGTGTTTACCAATGTAAAAACGGGCGAGAAAACCAATTATGACACAAAACTTTCTGACCAATATTTTGATTACAATGTGTATCCCTATATTTTATCCGCTTTGCCATTGAAATTGGGTGGCGAAAATTATGTATTACCCATTCTTGATATTGACCACACCACAAACAAAGTGACCACCGATGAAGCCATTGTTTTGGATACCAAAACAGACCAATTTACCTCACCTTTAACGGGGCAACATATGTGCTGGAAACTAACTGTGGTACATAAAGATGCAAAAAAATACGTGTTTTATTATATCGATAAAAACAACCGAAGAATTCGAAAGATAGAACACGCATTTAAAGATAAAGTATTGGGGTTTTTAGATAAGGAAACCGATATCAATCTCTTCAAAACACCATTTGATAAAGAAGCCATAAGAAAGATGATGAACGATGGCAATTCTGTAATTATGGGTGAAGCATTTGCAAGAGATGACCGTTCAGGCAAAGATGATAAATTAATAAGAATTGATGTTTTAAATGTAAATAAAAAACAATTTGCCCCAAAAGGTACAAAAGTGCTACTGCTACCGCATACAGAATATTATAAAGAATGGTTTGAACTCAACAAAAAGCAGGCAAAAATAAAGGGTGCAAAACCAATTCCGTTACCAAAAGAAGCAGCAAGTCAAATAAAAGTTGCCGAAGTTTTTGATGATAAAGGGAGTTTTGAGTTTGCTAATTTAATGTATGGCGAATATCTGCTCTTCACATCATTTGGCTACGAAGATTTCTTTTCCAAAAGCGAAGTAGTAGGCAAAGCAGATGTTTATGCAAATGGTTCTTATCAAGGAACAGAAGTTTATACAGATATGTTTGGTTATACTCAACAAGGAAATGCTAACTTTTATAAGTTTGTAACTGTAAAAAGTACTGGAGAAACGGTAAAAGTAAAGTTGAAAAGATAATAGTGTTTAGACTCTGTTCCTACTAAACTAGATGTTAGACTACTTCTTGAAACAGACGATGGCCAATTAATTTCAAACACCTACACAGAATTCGCCCAAAAAAATTTGGATTGCACTACGTACTTTTTGGAAACAAGTTATGAAATCACTTTGCTTTTACTTATCAATGGTGCATTGATACTCAGTTGCACTTCCATATCCACATTACAAGCCAGACGCACTTTATCAAAAGGACAGTTGTGTGGTGCTGTTGGTTTGAAACGAGTACCTGAATCGATGTATAACGTTAGCGGTAGTTTCACAAATAGGAATCAAATAATTAAAAGAAAAGAAACAGTATGCGAACAATTATAATGACGATAGCTTTTATTATTTCTCTAACAAATATCTTTGGGCAAATAGAAAAAGCAAAACTTGAAATCTCACATCTAACAGGAGACTTTTATATTTATACAACTTACAATACTTACCAAGAAAGTCAAGTGCCCGCCAACGGGATGTACCTTGTAACTAATAATGGTGTTGTTATGTTTGACACACCTTGGGACACAACACAATTTCAACCATTGCTTGACAGCATAAAGCGAAAGCATAACAAAAGTGTTGCCATGTGCTTTGCAACGCATTGGCATAGCGACAAAACTGCTGGACTTGAATATTACAGGCAACAGGGAATTAAAACCTATACTACTTTACTTACGGATGAATTAAGTAAAAAGAATAATAAAAAGAGGGCTGAATTTTTAATGGCAAAGGATACCGTCTTTAATGTTGGACAATATTCTTTTGAAACGTATTACCACGGACAAGGACATACCGAAGACAATATTGTAATCTGGTTTAAAAGAGAAAAAATCCTATTTGGTGGATGCTTAATAAAAGGTGCCGAAGCTGAGGATTTGGGTTACTTAGGCGATGGAAATGTAACGGAATATTTATCTACTTTAAAGAATGTTCAGAAAAAATGCAGAAACCCAAAGTATATTATCATAGCACACAGCGATTGGAAAAATAAAAATTCATTAAAGCATTCTTTAATGATGGCAAAAGAACTTAAAAAGAAGAACTACCACTAACATCTTTTATAGGAAAGACTAAAACAAGTTTTAAAAACCACTTAGAAACAAAACGAGGATGAAACAAACTAAAATCATTTCGGGAATTGTATTGGTGATAGCATTGCTGATTACCAGCGATACGAAGGCTCAAAAGTTAGACTATGAATTTCTTTATAAAATTGACCTGTCACTAGAACCTGGAATAGAACTTGGCAAGACTCCACTAGGTAAAAGAGTTATTTATGCAGTTAAAGGCGGAACTTTTGAGGGGCCAAAACTAAAGGGAAAAGTGCGACCAATAGGAGGTGATTGGGTTTTACGTTTAGATTCTGTTACCACTAAGCTAGATGTTAAACTCGTTCTTGAAACAGACGATGGCCAATTGATTTCAAACACCTATACTGGAATTGTCCGCAACAATCCAGGCGGCACAACTTACTGGAGGATAACTCCAATCTTTGAAACAAGTTCAAAAAAATATGAATGGTTAAATTATCTTGTTGCGGTAGGTGTTGGGAGATTTGACGCAGGTGGAGTTAGTTATGAAGTGTACGCTATAAAGTAAACTATTGAAAAAGTGTAGCGCGAAATTGTAATTAAGAAACTCTGGCCACCAGTCTGATAAGTCTAACCCATTCTATCTGAATTAAAAGCAAGCGTTAGCAGATGAAAAAGAAAGCGATAATCTTAACGAGTATTTGTTTAGCAATAATTTTTACTACAATAGTAATGAGTTTCACTTCTAAAGAGAAACTCTCTATTGCTGGTGCATGGAAAATAATGGAGGTTCAAACTGTAAAGCAGAATGGCACATATACATCTGTTTTCCCAAAAGAGAGTATGGCAATATTTACTGATAACTATTATAGCTTTTGCTGGACAAGCCATACTTCTACTATTCGCAGTTGGCAGCTGCCTGATAGTGTAAAGGTGAGTCGATTTAATCAATCAATTATTAACACAGGTACTTTTGAACTTAAAGATTCAATATTAACTACGAAAGCCAAATTTGCAATGAGTCTAATGTTTACTAACGGAATTGCGAAGTTTAAATGCTCTTTCATCGGTGATACGCTTGTGTTGAGTGGATTAAGTGTTTTTTCATCTGAGAATATTGCTCATCCTGCGTACGCAAACGGTTCACATTTTGTAAGTAAGCTTGTAAAAATTAGAGATAAGTAGCAATGCGCTAAAGCGTTTTATTGTAAAAGTCAACAACCTTTGCCGTTGCCTTTCGTTTTCGCAATGGCCAGACTTATATGTTCTATCTCATTGGTATTGTAATCACATTCTTCCTTGTCGCACTGCTAATCACTAAAAAGGGCAAGACGGAGGCAGACCGAATTCTAGTCGTCTGGTTGATTTTTATTGGGTTGCACTTGTTCTTTTTTTACTTATATATAACGAGTAAGACCTATTCATTTCCCTATTACTACCTGTTGGGCTTACATTTCCCATTTCCTTTAGTGCACGGTCCCTTTTTATTTTTATATACAGCTACCATCACCAATCAGCTATGGGCTAGTAGATACAGCGCGCTTCATGCCATTCCCTTTTTCTTTATCTATCTTTTGTTCTTGCCTTTTCTGTTGCTACCCATAGAGCAAAAGATTTTGATATTCAAAAACGATGGTCGGGGAGCAGAAACTTCGTTATTGGTATTGATTACACTTATTATGGTTTCGGGTGTGGTCTATGTTGTACTATCACTTTGGCTTTTACAGAAGTATAAAAAAACATTACAAGAACAATTTTCAACAGTAGATAAGATAAACTTGGCTTGGCTTCGCTACTTGATTTATGCCATTGGTTTTACGTGGGTATTTGTTTTTTTTGGCAATGACCAATTGATTTTTGGCTCAGCGGTTGTATTTGTATTTTTTCTTGGCTACTTCGGCATCAAGCAAGTAGGGATCTTTACACAGCAATACCCTGAAATAAATACACAGATGAATGTAGCTAGCACAACAGCAGAACCCATTATAACACAACTTTCTAACAACGCGACTGCTCTTCTTGATGCCCCTCAAAAAGTAAAATATCTACGTTCTAGTTTGAGTGAGGAAGCTGCGCACGAAATCCAAAAAAGAATTGTAAAAGCTATTGATGAAGATAGACTGTTTACCAATCCAGAGATTACGCTTGCAGGGCTAGCTCAAGCGCTAGATGTTCACCCCAACAATCTATCTCAAGTAATCAATACGTGTGAAGGAAAAAATTTTTACGATTACATCAATCACAAACGGATAGAAGAGTTTAAGCGAATGGTTGCCCTACCAGAAAGTCAACGATTTACGTTGCTCGCACTTGCGCACGAGTGTGGATTTAATTCAAAGACTTCTTTTAACAGGAACTTTAAAAATGCTACGGGGCTTTCACCTTCTGAGTACCTGAAGCAAACTCACATCCATTTGGAACAATAATCTATTCTAAGGCTGGAATTCTTTAGTGCCATCCTATAAGCTGGAGCGATTTTGAAATTTTTCGAGCTCTTTTTTGCTGAAACTTTCTTGAAAATGAAAAAAACACTTTGGTTTTGCATGGCTTTCCTATCCATCCTCATCAGCCTATACGCTATTATCTATTTAGTGATGGGTTTACAATTCGGAATAGAGGGAACGAAGTCAGAGGCACTATTGTCCAATATTTTCTATCGCGTGGGCTTCTATACCCATATTATTTTTGCGGCCCTTGCATTATTGGTCGGGTGGGTTCAATTCAGTTCAAGGATTAGAAACGGAAATTTAAGACTCCATAGGGCGGTTGGTAAACTCTATATCATCGCTTCTTTGCTCGGTGCAATGGGCGGTACTTACATCGGTTTTTTTTCTACGGGAGGCCTTGTGCCAGCCGCGGGTTTTGTTTCATTGGGTATTATTTGGTTCTGCTCCACCTTGATGGGCTATCTAACTATTATGGATAAAAAAATAGCGCAACATCAGCGAATGATGATTTATAGTTACGCCTGTTGCTTTGCTGGTGTAACCTTGCGCACCTATCAACTATTTTTGATCATGTACTTTGGCGATTTTATTTCTGCCTATAAAATAGTAGCGTGGTTGTGTTGGGTGCCCAATGTAGTGGTTGCTAGTTTGATTATACGACTAATTGAAAGAGAAAGTCCAAGAACAAATGCAGTTATGGGCTAAATCAAAACGAAATCACTAATCAGTTCTCTAGCCCTCCAAGGTCTTGTTTGTGCATCCATCAGACCTTGGAGGTTTTAGATAAAAAAAATTAACAAATGAAAAGTTTCGCTTATTATCTTGTTGCCCTTGCCATTCGGCTAAAGCAAATAAAAAAAATCACTGTTGTCCGACTAAAATATAGAACAGAAAAATAACTTCATTTTGGTAGTGGTTTCACATTGTTTTGAAATTTTGGAAAAGCGACCCCCTCAG
>JAYWHU010000002.1:0-23088 GCA_043777495.1 Cyclobacteriaceae bacterium
GTCTCATATTTTTCAAGACATTTTCAGGATCTGTAAAAACAGCCAAGCCATTTTTTTTGGTTTTTTACCAAAACCGAGTTTTTAAGGGACGACTACTTACGTTAAGTCAGAAACAGATACTACATCAAGTGGTGTTCTCACATACCCACCGGTTTTTGGTTTTGCAACGGGTGCCCAACTCATCCGCACACCGTACAACTTGGGTCATTCAAGTGCCGTATTATATGCACGTGTGAAGGAGCGTGTGGCTGGCCAGGGAGCTACCGTATATGAATATACGCTTTCAGCCGTCTATCCAGCAACTTCCTATTCTACTGATTGGGCGGCTTCAAAAAGTAAGATAGCACGTAACCCAGCCAACCGGTTGGCATTAACAAACGTAAAGAATGGTTATTATACATTTCCCTTTGCGCCCAACCCAAATTATGATTTTGAGAGAGGCTTATTGGTTCGCCAATCTGAATATGCGCAGACTGGAAGCCTCGTGCGGGAAAGAAGACTACAGTACTCGCGAATAGAGCCTGCCAAGCAAATTATTTCTGGGCTTCGATTCGAAAAATTAAATGACTGTGATTGTTTTCATTTTTCAAAATACCAAGTAATAACGGGCACAGCCACCATGCTGACGAAAGAAACGATGAACGAAGTCAATGAATCGAATTCTGCGGATACGCTAAAGACCATCAAATACTATCATTATAATTCGAATGTATCCACTGGGAACTTTTTGATGGACTCGGTACGCACCGTGTTAGGCGATGGCTCAGTGCTAAGACAAAAAACAACATATGTAAAGGATTTTGAGACAATCACAAGCCCTACTACCAATGATGTGATGGCCAATGCCATAAAACTTCTACTAGCGGCTAACCGACATGGGGAAGTGGTGGAGCAGTACTCCAGCTTTAAGCAAGGAACTGCCCCAGAAGTTACGACAGGCTCATCATTAATTCTTTATAAAGATTTTGGCCTTGGAAAAATTCTACCCAACAAGGTTTTTAGCCTTCTCCAGGTTCCATCTTTCACTCCAGCGTCTGTCGTTGCGGGAGCTACACAAGGATTTGCTTATGACAATGCGAACTATCGACTGAGCCAGTCCTTTGATGAGTATGATGCCACAGGTAGGCCTATTTCTGTATCAGATGACAAGCAGAATAAAATGGCTTATCACAATGCTTTCAATTATGCGGCACCACCGGTAGCAGTTTTTAATAATGCAGCAGCCAATGAAACTGTTTATGATGGATTTGAATTTGTTACCGATCGTAGTCTGGGCAACACGACCACACCTGCTTATGAGGCTGGCCGCACAGGAGAGCGTGCTGTTATTCTTCCAGTAGGCCAAAAGTTGTTTAACAATACCATCAAAAATGCGGCCGTGCCCTATCGGGCTTCCTGCTGGGTGAAGGCAGCAACAAATGCAACCATTACCTTTAAGTTATTTGATGCCACCAACAATGCCGTGGTAGCCACGCTTAACCTACCCTATGCAACACCTAGCCAATGGATTTATCTGGAGGGAATATTAAATGTCTCATCAACAACACCGGCCACCTTGCGCCTAGAGGTCACGGCAGATGCAGTCGTTTCGTTAGATGATATTATTTTGCGCCCGCTGCCAGCCGTGGTTTCAACACAAACCCTATTGCCATTAAAGGGGGTTACGTCACAAACGGACGACAGGGGCAACTCCACCAAAATTGTTTACGATGGCCTAGGCCGTAAAGTAAATGAGTTTGACCGCCAGCGCAACTTGGTGGAGTTGAATGAGTATAAGCTTAAGGGAAAACCTCAGGAAGATATTCAGGCTAACTTTTTTATAGGTTCAAATACGATTTATGTAAATGAGAACTTCACAGCAGTAGCTAGTCTTAATCCTTGTATATCTTCCGTGACTTATCAATGGAAAGTGGATGGCGTGATAAAGGGTACAGCTAGTAGTTTGACGACTAGTTTTGGCACCACAGGTAGGCATGTCATAGAATTGAAGGTTACCAATACGGTCACTCAAAATTATCAGATAGTTACTAACGATAAATGCGTGCGGCCAACATCGCCTTCCATTAGCTTCGATCTTACAACACCTAATACGGTAACAAAACTCTGTGATAGCAATGCAAAGTTATTTTCTGTATCGAACCTTACTATTACAGGTTGCTCGGATAGCGTAATTTATAGCTGGCTGGTATCCTTTGATAATGGCAATAGTTGGGTATGCCCTGTTTCCGGTGACCCGCTTTGTACTACTAATTCAAGAACCTTAGCGTTTGCAGAAGCAAGGGCTTATATCATGAAGGTGACGGTTTTGGTTAAATGCTTTCAAACAGATGTATTTTGCCAAAGCGGATCCTTGTCAGATTCATCGACTCAAACGATAAATATCACCTTTGAAGATGATTCGCCATGCCGATGAAGTTGAAATATATTGCCTTTTGTAGTGAAACGATGAAACAAGATTTACGCTATTACTCGGTACCTCCATTTCTCATCGCTTCCAAGACCCTATTTAGTTTCAAATGAAAGTAATAAATATGAATCCATTTACTTTTGGCATCTGTATAAGAGCGCTCGTGTTTTCACTATCGGTCAATCCCGTGTGTTTTATCTGTGGTTTATCATCCACAGAATTATACGCACAAAATAGTACACAAGATGCCATTGTTTGGAATGCTACGGGATTTACCGATATGCTATCTGCCGACAAAGAAAATATTCCATGCCGATTTGTTACCAAACCCAAGACCAAACAAGTGGAGTGGGTTCAAAAGCAAGGGGCTAATACTACTCTTTTTACAATCACTGAAGCACAAGGTGAATGGACTGAACTGAAAAGAAATGGCTCCTTTACTTTTCTTGTTTCGGGGGGTGGTGCTTCAGGTAAAATCGCTATCCAACGTGATGGAAAAAAAATCATCCTCACACTTTCCCTCACTAGTGCTTCGGGGGAAATAAAGAATGAATACACTATTTCTGATTTTTACAAGCTTGAACCATGAGAATTTCCTTAGCCATCATTTTCTGCTGCATTTCTTCACTCACATGGGCGCAGATTGCGGGTACTAGCCCCATCAGTGTAGGTTCATCTGCTGTATATACCTATTCAGATGATGTAGTCTATACCAACTATTCTTGGGAAGTTATCAATGGAACCGTCTCTGCTTCTTCGAGGAGCGGTATCAATTACAGGGCTACCATCAATTGGCATACCGTAGGCACTGGAACAATACGATTTTTGGATGGTAGCGGAACGGTACTCGCCAGCCGTACCGTATCTGTAGGTACTTGCACAGGCCCTGTAACACCCACCGTTTCTTTTACAATATCAACCAATGCATGCGGCAATAAAACGATTACCAGATCTGGAACACCACCCACTGGAACCACTTGGTATTGGCAAACGTCTCCCTCGGGCATAGACACTAATAATTCGTCTGCTACTTTCACAGCATCTACCTCAGGTTCGTATTATATCCGCGCCAAGAATAGTTGCACGTGGAGCTCAGGGGTATCTGGTACTCCTGTTACTGTGAAAATTATTCCAACTGTAGCGGCAGCCAATAAATCTATATGCTCAGGTGGGCTTACGGGCATACTGTTAACCAATAACGTTGCAGGTACTTCCAACGCATGGACTGTTTCCTCTTCTGGCGTCACTGGTGCTTCTGCAGGCAGCGGTGTGGCCACATCTTCGAGTCCCTTTCTCTACACTATTAATCAAACACTCACAGCCGCGGCCCTTGGCACGGCTACTTACACCATAACTCCCACCGCCAATGGTTGCTCGGGATCTGCCCATGTAGTTACAGCGACAGTTAAACCGGTGCCTACCATATCTACCAACAACAGTGTCCAGTATCTTTGCTCAGGGGGTACTACGGCTATCTCCTTTACTAACCCAAACAATTTGCCCGGTACAACCTATTCGTGGAATGTGGTTCAATCCAACGTGACAGGGGGTAGTGCTGCTGTCAATGTAGGGACTACCTCTATTTCTCAGCCCCTTACTAGTGTAACGGGCAACACCGCGGGCACTGCCAATTATACAATTACCCCAGCCGCTAATGGTTGCACGGGCAGCAGTGCCTCTGTTTTGGTAAATGTAAATCCGGTACCCATCGCCAGTGCCGCTGGCCAAAGTATTTTCTCTAATTCCGCTGTCAGTATTCCATTGAACAGCACCGTAGCAAATACCACTTTTACGTATGCCGTTAATTCTGTTAGCAACGTCAGTAATGCCGTGGCAGGTTCGGGGTCTCCCATTATACGATGGTTGACCGTTGTGGATGAGCTCAGCGCTGGCACAGTAAGATATAGCTTTTCGCCTTCCATTGCAGGATGTACGGGTGCTACCGCATTCGTAGATGTATCTGTTTATCCCATGCCTTTTTTATATGTCAATGGCGCATACCCGGCTGCATCCACCCTCTTCTTGAACTATGGACAAGGCATGATTACACTTAGCACCCGTGTAGCCTATTACAGCTATCAATGGAGTAAAGATGGTGTTCCCATACCTGGCGAAACGCAGGCTATCTTTCAGCCGACCAATGCTGGTGTCTACGCGGTCACCGTAAGAAGTGTGGCTGGCGGCCCCACTGCCACCTCTGGGGTTATTACAGTTTTAAAACCAAATGGTGAAGCTGATAGTGTTGCCATGGCAAGTGTTACCCGTTTTTTCTCTGCGGGCATAACCACGGCTACATCACCTTATACCTTATCGGCCAATCAGCTTAGCCAGGTCATTTCCTATCAAGATGGCTTGGGACGCCCTATACAAACCGTGGCAGTGGCGGCCTCTCCGCTTAATACAGACCTTGTGGTGCCCACGCCAGCAGGGAAAAATGGGCTGGCAGATTCCACCTTTTTACCTTATGCCACCACCGTGGCCCAAGGGCGCTTTAGAAAAAATGCCGTGCGCGGTTCCAGCGCGGCTGGTAGCTACAGTACCAGTGAGCAATCCCTGTTTTATCAAGGCATCGCTGCGCAAGTGTATGATGAAAAGCCGTATGCAAGATCACTGTTTCGCAACACGCCCGATGCCCGCGTGATAGAGCAGGGGGCACCCGGTGAAGACTGGCAGCCGGGCACTTCTCATACCGTGCGCAATCGGTTAGATCTTTCCAAATCAACTTCTTATCCTGTAAGACTTTGGAAGGCCGATGGCATCACCACTGGAAACTACCCAGACCGCACCGTAGTGGTTGCCATTACCACCGATGAGAATGACCATCTCATGCATACCTATACCGACAAGCGCGGGCTTACCGTGCTCAAGCAAGTGCAGGTAGCCGCTGGCAATAATTGGCTGGAGACCTATTTTATTTATGATGACTTTGGCCGTCTTGTATATCAACTGCCGCCCAAGGCCGTAGCAACATTAGGTGCAGGTACTACTTTAGATGCCAATAACCCAACCGTAGCGGAGCTAATCTATAAATACACCTATGACACACGAGGCCGTGTGGTGGAGAAAAAAATACCGGGGGCTGCCATTGAATATAATGTGTATGACAAGCTAGATAGGCTGGCACTTAGCCAGAATGGGTACCTGAAGGCGCAAAATCTTTGGGCCTTTATCAAATACGATCTTAATGACCGCCCCGTGTATAATGGCACCTATGCCAGTACAGAGAGCCGCGCCACCTTGCAGGCTCAGCTCAATGCCATTGACTACGCCAACCAGCCTTGGTATGAAACAGAGGTAAACAATGCCACTTACTTGGGCTACTCTAACACGGCATTCCCCACGGTGGGGCTAACCTTGTTGGCAGCCAACTATTATGACAATTATGATTTTGACAACAATGGGGTAGATGATTTTACCTACAGCAACAGCCACCTTACTGGGTTGCCTGCTGCGGCATTAACTGCTACACGTTTGCTGCCTACGGGCTCAACAAAACTACTCTTAGGCACTACTACTTGGCTTAGATCAGCGGTGTTTTATGACAGCTATGACAGAACCATTCAAACACAGAGCTTTAACCACCTCAATACAGCGACCCCGGACATCAGCAGTATTTTGTATGCTGACCTCGTTCACGTAAGCAAAACAAAACAAACCCACAATGGGCCAAGTGTTGTCAATGTTACTCAAACCATTGTATATGATAACCAATGGCGTACGCACTCCATCATTCATCAAATAAATAATAACGCACCCCAGGTGCTGGCCAATTACAGATACAATGCCTTAGGAAAGTTGATAGAAAAAAACCTGTATTGCTCTAACTGCCGAGGCGATGTGGACGGCCAAGCTGGAAAGCCTGGCACCGTGTATAGCGATGCCATTACACACAGTGTCTACAATGCAAGTGAACCTGAGCTGATTGCCAAAACCAGCGTAACCCTCACGCCAGGGTTTGAGGTATTGCAGGGCAATGTACTATCTGCCCGCACGGGCATAAGCGAAGCCGACTACAAAGCACAAGTAAATAGCACTACGGCCTCTTTCATACAGAGTGTTGACTACCGCTACAACATACGCGGCTGGCTAGTAGAGATCAATAATGCGCAGTTGATGGATTTTGCTATGATAGATGGCATTGAGCAGGTGACCGATTACTTTGGCATGGAATTGTTTTACAATAATAACGAAGGAACAACGGGTTTTGGAAACACGCCCGCCTACAACGGCAATATTGCCGCCATAAAATGGAAAGGCCCTGGCCACGCGCAAGGGGTCAGCGATCAGCGGGCCTATAAATACACATACGACTATAGCGACCGCCTCACCACTGCGGCCTTTGCTGTAGGTAAGGCCAGTTGGACTGGGGAAGCCAACACCCTAAATGAAACCATGACATACGATGTCAACGGAAATATACTTACCCTGGCCCGCAACCAGAACCTGCGTGGCAACACAGGCACCACCATTACCGCCACACCCCAAACCATCGATAACCTTACCTATACCTACACCGCCAATACCAACCAGCTGGTAAAAGTAGAAGATACCATGATTGGTGTGGGCGACTTTAAAAACGGAGCGAACACCCCTACCGAATACCTCTATAACACCGATGGGAGCTTGACCCGCGATGACAACAAAGGCATCAGCGGCATTGACTACAACCTACTGGGCAAGCCAGAGCAGATCACTTTTACCAGCGGCAAAAAAATAGAATACACCTATGATGCGGCAGGCACCAAGCTGACCACGAAAACCTGGCAGGGCACTACCTTGCTCACCAACACCCACTACGTGGGCGGCTTTGTGTATGAAGGCGCCACACCAGCACTCAGCTTCTTTAGCAGCCCCGAAGGCCGCGTGGTAAAAAACGGCAATAATTATGAGTACCAATACGCCATAGCCGACCACCAGGGCAACACACGGGTATTGTTCACCTCTGCCACGCCAGCCCCCGTGGCCACGGGCACCACCATGGAAGCCCCCACCGATGCCAACTTCGATAACTACACCAACCGCGTAGGCTTTGACCTGATGGACCACACCGATGCGGGCGCCACGTATCAGTATTCTCAAAAACTAACAGGCGGCCACAATGCCCAAGTGGGCATAGCCAAGAGCTACAAAGTATACGCTGGCGACAAGGTGAAAATAGAAGCGTTTGCCAAATACACCAACCCCACCAGTACAGGCAGCAATATTGCTGGCTTTGCCAGCGCGCTGTTTGCCGCCTTTGGCGTGCCGGCCCCGGTAGGGGGCGAAGTGGGCACCGTCTCTTCGGCATTGAACAATTGGGGCGGCCTGGTGGCCGCGGGCACTGGTGGCAGCAATCCTGGCGGCCCCAAAGCGTTTGTGAATATTATAATCTTTGATAAAAACCACAAGCTGCTAGATGCCAGTTGGGATGGCCTGGGCACGGCAGCCGAGCAAGTGGGCGCCACCCCTGTGGTGCCGCACGAGTATATGATGCAAGAGTACACCGTGAAAGAAGAAGGATACGTGTATATGTACGTGAGCAACGAAAACGCTACCTTGGTGGATGTATATTTTGATGACGTGACCATGACCCACACGCCCAGCAACATTTTGCAGTACAACGAGTACTACCCGTTTGGGGTGCCCACGGCCAACTCGTGGACGCGGGAGAACGCGCTGGGCAATAACTTTTTGGGCAACGGGGGCACGGAGCTGAACACCACCTCACAGCTCTACGACCTTGATTATAGGAACTATGACCCCGTGCTGGGCAGGATGAACGGGGTGGACCCGATGGCGAGTAAATATGCAAGCTTAACGCCCTACAATTTTAGCTTTAACGACCCTGTAACTTTTAGTGACCCTAGCGGGGCAGACCCGGATTACAGGGGCGAACTATACCACTATAATGCAAGAGCTGCTGGTGGCGGCAGCTTGGGCATACAAGACGGGGCGGGCAAGAGTGGCAGTAGCTATGGCCGTGGCGGTTTTTTTAGTTCGGGATGGCGGCCAGGTTCAGGAAGCTTATCGGCAGGGGCTTTTGCACAGGCGGATGCTTATTTTTTATCAAGGGAAACTACTACAATAACAGATCCTGGCCTGATTACCGCTTTCATCAATGCCATGGGCAGCACAGATGAGAGAACGCTTTATGGTGCAAACATCAATGGAGGCTATCAGTTTATACAGATAGATCAACAGGGTAGTTTCTTTGTACCTTATACGGAAGAACAGCTTGACCCCAATGAATACCTGTCTTCTTTCAATCCAATGAATGGTGCGCCCGATGGATTGGATACGTATGTTCCCATTTGGGGTTCTGGCAAGCAGGCTGCGTACTGGTTTGACAATGGTGATGTGAGCAGGGGGATGATGTACTCCGCATTGGCTATCTCGGATGTGTTTCTGGTGAAGGCACTGGTTACATCGGTGGCTAAGTTTGGGTTAACTGCTGCCGCAAAAAATAGCACTACAATATATCGAGCTGTATCCAAAGCAGAACTTGATGATATAGCGAAGTTTGGATTACGAAATAAAGCAGGTGCTTATGAAACAGGAAAATTGTTTGCTCCCACTCTTAAAGAAGCAGCGAAGTTTGGTAAAAACAATTTCATGTTTGATGGTCTTCCAAATACTCTTATCAAAGTTCAAGTTCCTAGTAATGTAATGAGCGGTGCATTTAGATTCGGGGCTGACGGAATGAATGCGATAGCAATTCCAGCAAACCAACTTTCCTTTTTGCGAGCAACGCCACTAAACTTTAGCCCACTAATAAAATAGTTATTATGATTACTATAAAAGCAAACCTAAAATTGTATACAGGAGAAAGAGTTCGTAAAACTCCTTTTACAAATGGATACCGACCTCTGTTCAACTTTGTGAATAAAATGAAAACGTCTGGACAAGTTTTTCTCCTTGATAGAAATGCATTTTTACCAGGTGATGAAGGGGTAGTTGAGATAGGTTTCTTAAGTAAAGAATATTTAGGAAAAGATTTTGGCAAAGGCAAGAAGTTCACTTTTGATGAAGGGGCAGAAATTTTAGGAGATGGCGAAGTACTGGAAATATTAAGAGAAGAACAGTAATGAGTATCTCATGTAGATTTTTTTGGAAAGATAGCGAAGCTTCATTAGCTAGAACATTTCTTTTTTGTATTAACGAGAAGTGTTTGAGTGGAAGAGTAATCAGAGTTATGAAGTCTCATGAAAGAGATTACTTTCAAGTAGAAGTTTCATTTATTGACTCCAATTATATTAAAAGCGAGATAAGGATTGGAAATAAGATAACAATTCAAGAGGCCTCAAAGGTTTTGTCCGAAGGAGTAATAACTGATATCATAGTTTAAGACTGACGTTGCGGTGGAATGCCACTAAACTTTAGTCCATTAATAAAATAGATATTATGATTACTATTAAAGCAAACCTAAAATTGTATAAAGGAGAAAAAGTTCGTAAAACTCCTTTTACAAATGGATACCGACCTCTGTTCAACTTTGTGAATAAAATGAAAACGTCTGGGCAAGTTTTTCTTCTTGATAGAAATGCATTTTTACCAGGTGATGAAGGGGTAGTGGTAGTGTTACAGAAAAGTTGATGACGGTGTTAAACAGTTGAAAATCAATTGTTATAGGAAAACAAGAACAGCAAAATCACTTTTAGATTACCGTGTAATAGATGGAGCAACTGGTCTATCAAAAACGGGAGCAAGAATTTGGGAACAAACCTTAATCAACCAGTATGGACTTGGCAAAAATGGTGGTCAACTTATGGTAGTGTTACAGAAAAGTTGATAGAGCTATAACTGATTGATAGCCAGTAGTCATAAGAAAGGCTGAAGCAAGAAATTGAAAAGAAAGGGATGGGTTTTGGCCCATCCTTTTCTATTTTAGGGCAATGTGGGAGTTGTAATGTGCTGATGTTCGCTTTAGTGTAACAGAAAATAGGATGGCATGGAATGTTCGAGATGCAAAAGAGCAACGGTAAAGAATGGAAAGAGCAAAAACGGTACGCAGCGGTATGCTTGCAAGGCTTGCAAAAAGTGTTTTCAGCAAAACTATGTTTATGCTGGATGCCAATGGTTCATTAATGGTCAAGTGGCCACCCTCGTGCGCGAGGGTTGTGGCATACGCAGTATTGGGCGCATATTAAAAATATCGTGTACAACGGTTATTAGTAAAATCAAAAGAATTGCAAAGTCCACCGTTAGGTTGTTCCCCATTATGCAAGGCAAAGAATATGAAGTGGATGAGATGCGCACGTACATCGGTAATAAAAAGAGATTGTACTGGGTGGTGTATGCGCTGAGGAGAGACACCAAAGAAGTAATAGACTTTAAAGTTGGCAAGCGCAACTCAAAGACATTGAAGCGGGTGTTGGACACCGTGCATTTATCCGAGCCAAAGAAAGTACACACGGATAGATTGAGCCTCTACAAAAATCTGATACCTAAAGCCCTTCATAGCACCAACCAGTACAATATCAACCACATTGAGCGGAAGAACCTGAGTATAAGGACACATTTAAAAAGACTGGCGAGGAAAACGATCTGTTTTTCTAGAAGCAAAGAAATGTTGGAGGCTTGTTTGAAGATTTACTTTTGGGACTCGCTAGAAAAGAGAGATGATACCTTCGATGACAGAATGCCATCTTCCTAAAACGTGTTTAAATGAATTAGTTTTGAAAATGTTAACTTTGAGTGATCAAACAAAATACAATATGGGAGCAGCACAAATTAGGGAAGAGTTGCATGAGTTCATCAACTATGCAGACGAGAGGGTCTTGAACTTGATCTATGGGATGATGAGGGCGGACAATGACGAACTGTTGACCAAGGCGCAGCAAGAAGACCTGGACAGGCGGATAGCCCGCCACAAAAGTGGGGAGTCAAAATCCTATAGTTGGTCAGAGGCCAGAGCCCAAATAGAAAAACAGGCATGAAGTACAGGCTTTTGATAAAGGCCGAGGCCATACGCGATATGACAGAGGCCTTTGATTGGTACGAAGAAAAACGGACGGGACTGGGCACAGAATTTTTGGATGAATTGGAAGGGTATTACGACAGGATCACTCATGACCCTCAGCACTATCCATCGCACCATGGCCAGCGAATAGCTGTCATGCATCGCTTCCCGTACAAGATCGTGTTTGAGATCGAAGGCGATGCGATAGCGGTCTATGCGGTCTATCACCATAAACGCGATCCCCAAAAATTAGCGGAGAGAAAATAGCCCCCGCGCAAGCCCCACCATCCTTCGGTATGTCCTTAGGTTGAAGTGGTGCACTACGCACTAGCTTGTTAAGGTATGTAGCTGTGGTTGTTGGTTGAATTCCAACGGATGTGTAAAGAATTAGTCTTGAGGATAGGAATCCTTTCAATAACATACCTATTTTTGCCAAATTTAACTCTACTCCCTTGAACGGAAAAGCATACTTACTCTTAGCAGATGGCCTACTCGTGGAAGGGAAGGCCATTGGTAAAAAAGGAACCAGCGGTGGTGAGATTTGTTTCAACACCGGCATGACGGGCTACCAGGAAATTTATACGGATCCATCTTACCACGGCCAAATCGTGGTGAACACCTCGGCACACATAGGCAACTATGGCACGGTGGCGGAGGACAACGAATCTAGCTCGCCTAAAATACAAGGCATTGTGATCAATGAATTCTCTGAGGAGTTCAGTCGCAAGACGGCCAAGGATAGCTTGCAGACTTACCTAGAGAAACATGGCGTGGTGGGCATTGCAGATATTGACACGCGCAAGTTGGTGCGGCACATCCGTAGCAAGGGTGCGATGAACGCGATCATCTCCTCTGAGCTTACACCCGAACAACTAAAAGAGGAATTGAAGAAAGTGCCATCCATGGATGGGCTGGAGTTGTCTTCGGTAGTGAGTACGAAGAAGCCGTATTTTGCCGGTGATGCAAATGCGCCCATTAAAATAGCGGCACTGGATGTGGGCATCAAAAACAATATTGTGAAGTGTTTAGCGGAAAGAGGCTGCTACGTGCAGGTGTTTCCTGCTAAAACAACCTACAAAGAAATGGAAGCGTGGAAGCCACACGGTTATTTCATTAGCAACGGCCCTGGTGATCCATCAGTGATGGATTATGCCATTAAAACTGTAAAAGAAATTTTGGATGCCGATAAGCCTGTGTTTGGTATTTGCCTCGGGCATCAACTGCTGGCTTTGGCCGCTGGCCTCACTACTTTTAAAATGCACCATGGCCATCGCGGATTAAATCACCCAGTAAAAAATTTGATTTCGGGATTAGGTGAAATGACCTCTCAAAATCATGGATTTGCGGTAAGCGATAAAGATCTTGACAAAAACCCGAATGTGGAGGTAACGCACATTCACTTGAATGATAAAACGATTATGGGCATTCGGTTGAAGAACAAAAAAGCTTTTTCGGTTCAATATCATCCGGAGGCTTCGCCAGGGCCGCATGATTCGAGGTATTTGTTTGATGAGTTTTTAACGATGATTAAAATTTAAGATGTGAGATGTAAGATGTTAGATTTGGGTGCAGAGTACTTGAAACGTACGAGTTACTAATGACCTAATCTAATTCTAACATCTTAATTCTAACATCAAAATTATGGACAAACATGAGTTAATGGCGAGAACGAAGCAATTTGCCATTAAGGTTTTTAAATTAATGGATCGGTTGCCAAAGTCAGAAGCTGCGAAAGTTGTGACGTATCAATTGTTAAAATCATCCTCTTCTGTAGCCGCCAATTATAGAGCCGCAAATAGAGGGAAATCAAATGCGGATTTCGTTAATAAAATAAAAACAGTTTTAGAAGAAGGGGATGAGAGTCATTTTTGGTTAACCTTTATTGCAGACGTTGAGTTGTTAAAAGAGGATGACAAAGAGTTAAATCTGTTAATTAAGGAATCAAATGAATTGACAGCAATTTTCACAGCCTCGCTCAAAACTTTGAATCAACAGAACCCTAAATCCTAACATCTCAATTATTAAACTTAACATTATCGATCAACGCTGAAACCCAAAATCTTAAATCTAACATCTTAAATCTTAAATCAAATTATGAGTTTAATCGAAAGCATCCACGCCCGTCAAATACTTGATAGCCGTGGCAATCCAACAGTAGAAGTAGATGTGTTCACCGAGTCGGGTGCGTTTGGTCGCGCGGCTGTGCCTTCGGGTGCGTCAACGGGTTCGCATGAAGCGGTAGAACTTCGCGATGGCGACAAAAAGAAATACATGGGCAAAGGTGTATTGAAGGCAGTGAATAATGTAAATACAAAAATTGCTGCGGAGGTGGTTGGCTTCCCCGTGATGGATCAAACATTGATTGACAAAATCATGATTGAATTGGATGGCACACCCAACAAAGGCAAGTTGGGCGCGAATGCAATCCTTGGCGTTTCATTGGCGGTGGCAAAAGCAGCAGCGATGGAAGCGGGGCAATCATTGTACAGATACATCGGTGGTGTGAATGCGAACACATTGCCAGTGCCGATGATGAATATTTTAAATGGTGGTAGCCATGCTGATAACTCTATCGACTTTCAAGAATTTATGGTGATGCCAGTAGGTGCAAAAACTTTCTCAGAAGCATTGCGCATGGGTGCAGAGATTTTTCACACATTAAAAAAAGTATTGCATGACCAAGGCCTTTCTACCAACGTAGGTGATGAAGGTGGGTTTGCTCCTAATATCAAATCGAATGAAGAGGCGATTGAAATTGTATTGAAAGCAATTGAGAAGACAGGCTTCAAGCCGGGTTCTGATGTGATGATCGCATTGGATCCTGCTGCGTCAGAATTTTACGATAGCAAGACGAAATTATATACATTCAAAAAATCATCTGGTAAGAAATTGAAACCGTTGGAGATGGCCGAGTATTGGACCAACTGGACAAAGAAGTATCCGATCATTTCTATTGAAGATGGCTTGGCCGAAGACGATTGGGCTGGCTGGAAAGCATTAACAGATAACGTAGGCAAGAAAGTGCAATTGGTAGGAGACGATTTGTTTGTGACGAATGTAAAACGATTGCAAGAAGGTATCGACAAAGGCGTGGGCAATGCGATCTTGATCAAAGTAAATCAAATCGGTACGTTGACAGAAACCATCGATGCAGTGAACTTAGCCAAACGTAATTCATACAAGAGCATCATGAGCCATCGCTCTGGCGAAACAGAAGACAACACGATTGCCGACTTAGCTGTGGCGTTGAACTGTGGCCAGATCAAAACGGGTTCGGCTTCACGCTCAGACAGGATGGCGAAATACAATCAACTCATCCGCATTGAAGAGGAGTTGGGCGAGGTGGCGTATTTTCCTGGGAAGAAGTTTTAAGTTTCGACAAGCTCAACTTGACATAGGTTTCGACAGGCTCAACTTGACATAGATTTCGACAAGCTCAACCTGATAAAAAGCCGAGGAGTAATCTTCGGTTTTTTCATTTGATGGATGTATTTCCAAATTTTTCCTACCTTCGTACAACCATTTTTTAAACTATGCTCAAAAAATTGCCCCCGGCCTTTAAAAATTTCTACATTGTTACGGGTCTTTGCTTCCTTGTGTGGATGCTTTTTTTGGACTCCAATGATTTGATTTCGCGATTTAAGCTAGGTTCAAAGCTCCGTAATCTCAACAACGAGAAAGAATACTACCAAGCAAAAATTACCGATGTGGAGAAAGATCGCGAGGAATTAATGACAGACAAAGAGTTGTTGGAGAAATTTGCCCGCGAAAAGTATTTGATGAAGAAAGAAAAGGAAGATATTTTTATCATTCAAGAGGAAGATTAAAACCTATCTGTTATGAAAAAGTTAGTTGTTTGCTTGATGGTTGCGTTGCCACTTTTAAGTTTGGCTCAACGAGATATTGAAGAGGGAGATAAACCTAAATTTAAAGATAGACTTTATTTCGGTGGTGGGTTTGGACTTGGTGGAGGTACTGGCTACTTTTCAGTGTCGATAAACCCTATTGTTGGCTATATGGTTACGCCAAAATTTTCGGTAGGCACAGGTATTAGTTACCAATTGATCAGCTATACCGATATTAAGCCGAGCATAAGCATCAATCAGTACGGCATAAGCCCATTTGCACGCTATAATTTTGACCAACTTTTTGCATACGGAGAATACAATCTGATCTCAACAAATTACGTTGGAAACGATAAGCGTTATTTTGTTGACAGGCTATTATTAGGATTGGGCTACTCGCAGCCGTTAGGTGGGCGAGGGGCTGTAAATGTAGTAGGCTTATATGACGTGCTTTATAAGCAAAATCAGAGCCCGTTCCCCTCACCGTGGGTATTGCGTGTGTTCTTCTCTTTTTAAGCAAAGAATTTCACTCCTAGTTTCGTAGCCAAATCACGCAAGTCAGCCACTACTTTTTCGTTGATTGGGATTCCATTTTTCCTCCTAACAATTTCACTTTCTCTTTCAGGATCACCTGGGATAATAATTTTCGGTTGTCCTTCAATTGTTTTTGCTTCGCGAAAGCGGGTGATCCATTTGTCCATGTGCAGTTTAAATTCTTCAGTAGGGCGAAAGGCATCTACACGCATCGCGCCAAAGAAATGACCGATGCCTTCACCCACTGGGTCCGCAGGGGGAGAAAGAAAACTAACGAACGGAGGAACCCAAGGCCCATAATTAGCACCGCTCAACACGGCTGAGAAAATATCCACCCACGCACCCAAACTAAATCCTTTGTGGCTACCATGTTCACGATCGCTACCCAGCGGAATCAATGCACCGCCTTCTTTTAATTCATTGGGGTTGGTAGAAGGACTTCCATCTTTTTTTTGAATCCATCCAAGTGGAGCTTCTTGATTTTTGCGTTGGAGGATTTCTAATTTTCCATTGGCGGCCGTGGTCGTTGCAAAATCTGCCACGAAAGGTGGTTGCGCGCCAGCAGGAATGGCCACGCAAATGGGATTGGTGCCCAGCAATCGCTCTACTGAAAAAGTAGGAGCGACCAAAGGGCTTGCGTTCGTCATAGAGATGCCAATCATATCGTGCTTCAATGCCATCATGGAGTGATAGCCTGCGATACCAAAGTGATTTGAATTTTTTACGGCTACCCAACCAGTGCCTACGTTGTTTGCTTTTTCAATGGCGATCTCCATTGCCTTGGGTGCTACTACTAGACCTAGCCCACCATCTCCATCCAGCACGGCAGTGCTTGCTCGTGAATGAACAATTTTTGTTTTCGGTTGACTGTTGATGCGCTTGGCTTCCCACAGTCGTACATAACCAGATAATCGCGCCAAGCCGTGAGAATCAATGCCGCGGAGATCTGCACTCAACAAAACATCAGATGCCAAACGAGCTTCGTCTTCGGGGCAGTTTATTTTTTTGAATATGTCAAAGGCGAATTGCCAAAGGGTTTGGTGAGGGAAGAGGGGCTCGGTCACTTTATTTTAGAATTAAGATTTTAGATTTGAGATTTTGATGAGGCTATTTTGTGGTCGCTTTATGGGAAGCACGTTTTTTCCATTCTGTTAATTCTTTCTTGAAGTCATCCCAAGAAATGGTTTCATCATGATCAGCTTCTTTCAGTGCTTGGTCCAATTCAGCAAGTTGATTGGGAGTTAACGTATCAATAACATCTTTTTGATTTTTATGCTTTGTATGATAAATTTTTGATTTTTCGACCATGCGATTTTTATTTTGCTAAAGTACAAAAATATTTTTTCCGGAAATGGTGAATTCGACATTGGTTGGAGGGAGTGCGATAGTTTAGCAGATGGATTTTTCATATCCCAATAGGACACGGATAGTACGGATAAACAGATTTGTACTGATAGCTAATCCGGTTAAATCAGTTTGATCAGTATCATCAGTGGTCCATTTGCTCTTAGATTAGCCATCTTTCAGTACTTCGGTAATAAAAGCGAATTTAACATTTTAATAAAATTCTCACTTGAATTATGGAAATTTGAACTCACACGCATCTTACCCCCAAACAAAATGAAATGGCCACTTGATGAATTGAATTAATGCAAGGAAACAGGATTGGCCATTCCAAAAGACCATAACAAAAAATTATTAACGAATGAAACTAAACATGAAGAATCAACTTTTGGCCACCGCACTCTCGGTAAGTGCATTAGTGGCCGCGGGGCAAAACGAAAAGCCGATGGACTCGAAGATCACCAACGTAACTGTATTTTTGAACAAAGCGCAGGTGACGCGTGAAGTGAAAACTCGGTTGGAGGCGGGCAAGACCAACTTGGTGATCACCAGTCTTACTTCACAACTCGATCCACAAAGTATTCAAGTATCGGGCAAGGGAAGTTTTGTGATACTCGGCATCAGTCACCAGCAAAATTATTTGAATGAGTTCAATATGCCCAAAGGATTGAAGATGCTGAAAGACTCTGTAGAGAGTTTGCAAAAGCAACTGATGCTGGAGCAAAGCCAAAAAGAAATCTTGAACAAAGAGGAGCAAATGCTTTTGAGTAACCAGAAAATCGGTGGTACAACTCAAAACTTGACAGTAGCAGAATTGAAAGCGATGGCAGATTTTTATCGGAGTCGCTTGGGCGATATTGTTTCTTCGCGCATGAGGCAAGATGATAAGATCAAAAAAATAAATGAACGTATGGTGAAGTTGAACAATCAGATCAACACACAAAACGAAATGTACGCACGCAACACGAGCGAAATTGTGGTGAGCGTTTCTGCGGAAGTGGCAACGGCTGTTGACTTAGACGTGAATTATGTAGTGGCCAACGCAGGTTGGTATCCTATTTATGATCTGCGAGCGGTCAACACCAAAAGCCCTGTGCAGTTGAGCTACAAAGCCAACGTATTTCAAAGCACAGGAGAAGAATGGAAGAACGTAAAACTGAAACTGTCTACGGCCAACCCTACTCAAAGTGGGTTGAAGCCAGAGCTTAGTTCATGGTTCTTGGATTTCTATCAGCCGATTGCTTATTCACTTCAAGGCAAAGCATCTGGGGTAGTAATTCGTTCGGCAAAGATGTATGATAAGGAAGAGGCTAAAATGAGTATGGATGCTATGCCAGCCCCTGCGGCAGAATCTGTTGCTGATTATGTATCCACTATTCAGACCACGTTGAACACCGAGTTTGATATTTCACTTCCATACTCAGTGATGTCAGCATCGAAGCCTACTGTGGTTGACATTCGCAATTATGAAATGAAATCAGATTATACCTATTCGGTTGCTCCTAAATTAGATAACGATGCTTTCTTGTTGGCGAGAGCCACAGGCTGGGAAGAATTCAGTTTGTTGCCAGGCGAAGCAAACATTTTCTTTGAAGGAACATTTGTGGGCAAATCATTTATAGACCCCAACAACATCAAAGACACACTTTCTGTTTCACTGGGGCGTGATAAGCGGATTGTGGTGAAGCGTGAAAAATTGAAAGACTTGACTTCTCGCAACTTTATTGGATCGACAAAGAAAGAAAATTATACGTATGAAATTTCTGTGCGCAACACAAAGGCAGAGAATATCAAGATCATGGTGGAAGATCAAATCCCTGTCTCTCAAAATTCGCAGATAGAAGTTTCTGTGCAAGAGATGGGCGGAGCAAAGTTCAACAAGAACACTGGCAAGCTAGTGTGGGAGCTAGAGTTGAAGCCTAACGAAACGAGAAAACTGTTGTATAAATTTGACATAAAGTATCCAAAGGACAGGCAGATTAATGGGCTTTAAGTACAGATGTTCACCTTCAAGTGCGATTTTGAGGGTGAACATTGCTTACTCGACTTGAAATTTCACGAGCAATAATTTCTTGGATAATCAAGTATTCTTACCCATATTTGCAGCCCTTTTAGAAAACAGTTATGAAACGTACCTATCAGCCTTCCAAGAAGAAAAGAGTGAACAAGCACGGTTTTCGTGAGCGTATGTCATCTGCCAATGGTCGCAGAGTATTGGCAAACCGTAGAAAAAATGGTCGTAAGAGACTTACCGTTTCTGACGAAGGCTCTTCTAAGACCAAATAAAGTTGCCGCGGCCTTCAGGCCGTGGTGCATAAAAGCATCTCAGTGGGCAACAGGGCTTTAGCCCTTTCATGGTTTTAGTTTCGATGGCTGTAGGATTCCTTGATTCAGTATTGTTGAGGAAAATCATAAATCTGGCAGATCCAAAAATCTTGATATTAAATCCCGATGCCCACCTTTAAAAAGGACGAAAAGCTTTCGAGTGAAAAATGGATAAAGGAACTCTTCGCAAAGGGTTCATCTTTTTATTTGCACCCTTTTAAGGTAATTACCCTCCCGCATCCTAAGCCCGAGTGCCCCAATCAGGTGTTAATTTCCGTTCCCGCAAGGACTTTTAAGCGTGCCGTTGATCGAAATCTCATCAAAAGAAGGGTTCGCGAAGCCTATCGCCTCCATAAGCATGAACTTGTATCGAACCAGAAATGGCTGATTGCGTATATTTACACTGCCAAGGAGATTTTGCCTTCGGCCTTGATTCACGAAAAACTTCCTCTCACACTCACCAGAATAGGTAAGACCAATGAAGAGAAAAATTAAAGTTGCCAGCATCTTTTTATCTATTGGGTTGGTTACGCTGTTTGCGTTTTCATCGCCAGCAGAAAAATATTTTGACATTGCGAAGAGCTTGGACATTTTCGCTACGCTGTTTAAAGAAGTAAACACCTATTATGTAGATGATGTCGATCCAAAAAAATTGGTAGAGACAGGCATTGTTGGAATGCTGGAGCAATTAGACCCCTATACAGATTACATCCCAGAGGAAAGCAAAGAAGCATTCAGCATACTAACCACGGGGCAATATGCAGGCGTTGGTGCGTTGATCGGCATCGTAAATAAAAAAACAGTTATTACCAATCCCTACTTCGGATTCCCCGCTTATCGTGCAGGGCTTAAGGTTGGTGATGAATTTATGGAAGTAGATGGCAAAGATGTGCAAGGCAAACCCACTTCAGAGGTCAGTGCCTTACTAAAAGGCAACCCCAAAACGGAAGTAGAAGTAGCTGTAAAACGCTATGGACAAAAAGAAAACATCAAAGTGAAATTGATGCGCGAAAAAATCAAGATCACTAACATTGTTTATCAAGGATTGATAGATACCGAAATAGGTTACATACGGCTAGATGAATTTACTCCTGGCGCAGGCAAAGAACTGATTGAGGCGGTTGAAAATTTGAAACGTATGGGCGCAAAAAAATTAGTGCTTGATCTGCGCAACAATCCGGGTGGCTCGCTTTACGAGGCGGTCAATATTGTAAATGCTTTTATTCCCAAAGGGAAAGAAGTGGTTTCTACCAAAGGCAAAGTGCTAGATTGGAACAAAACCTACACTACGCTCAACAACCCTATTGATACCGAGATACCATTGGCAATATTAACAAGTGGCGGCAGCGCATCGGCTGCAGAAATAGTAGCCGGTTCCTTACAAGACTATGATCGCGCAGTTCTAGTTGGGCAAAAAACTTTTGGTAAAGGCTTGGTACAAACAACCCGCCAACTTGCCTATAACGCGCAATTGAAAGTGACCACAGCAAAATATTATATTCCAAGTGGCAGATGCATTCAAGCGTTGGATTATACCCACCGCAAAAGTGATGGCAGCGTTGAAAAATTTGCAGATTCTGTGAAGCGTGAATTTAAAACAACCAGCGGCCGCAAAGTGTACGATGGTGCAGGGCTAGACCCAGATCTGCCCGTTAAAAATGAGGAGTACAGCTCAGCCTTGGTAGAGTTGGTAAACGCAGGTTATGTGTTTGAGTACTCCAGCAAATATTGTGGAGAAAACCCAACACCCCCAGCGACTTTAAAAAATTTCAAACTGTCAGAAGTTGAGTACAAAAAATTTACAGATTGGACCAAGTCCCAGCAATTCTCTTACTCCACAGAGTTGGAAAAAAAAGCGAATGAATTGATTACATCTGCCAAAAACGAGAAGTACTATGACGATTTAAAAGTGTCACTAACTGAATTGCAAAATAAAATTAGCCAATACCGCACCACAGATTTAACCAGGCTACGCCCAGAAATATCTTCCATTTTAGAAGAAGAGATTGGGTTTCATTATCAACTCATCGCAGGTCAAGTAGAAGTTTCACTAGCGCGCGATCCTGAAATCCTCCAAGCGAAAAAAATATTGACCGATCTTTCTGCTTATAAAAAAATATTGTCTCCTAACTAAATGTCTTTGCTCCTAAGCATTGAAACATCCACGTTAATCTGTTCAGTGGCTCTCCATGAAGAGGGGTATTTAATTCAATCCATCGAAAACGAAATTCCTCAATCTGCCTCTTCACAATTGGCAGTCATGATCCATCAAGCACTTGAATCGGCAGAAAGAAAACCAAATCAAATTCAAGCAGTAGTGGTGTCCTCAGGCCCGGGTTCATACACAGGCCTACGCATAGGCGTTGCCACCGCCAAAGGCATCTGCTACGCACTTAATGTTCCATTGCTATCAATAAATACATTAGAACTTCTAGCTTATCAATACTCCTCCTCTAAGGTAGAGCCCTCTCCCTTCTCCCTCGGAGAAGGGTCGGGGATGAGGCTGGCTGAGGCCTCTCCTTCTGAGAGGGGGCTAGGGGGTGAGGTCTTTTGTCCCATGCTCGATGCCCGCAGAATGGAAGTCTACTGTATGTTACTAGATTCAAACCTTTCAACACTAGAACCCACTCACGCCAAAATAATTGACGAAAGCAGTTTCAAAGATCAGCTAGATCAACAGCCAATTTATTTTTTTGGCAACGGTGCAGACAAATGCAAAGAAGCAATCAAGCACCCAAACGCCCACTTCATTTCGGGCATTGTTCCATCGGCTGTTAAATTGGGCGAGCTAGGCTTTAAAAAATACAAAGCAACCTTGTTTGAAGATGTCGCCACCTTCGAACCTTTTTATTTAAAAGATTTCCTGATCAGAAAACCAAATCCAGTTTAATTCTGTTGCGTGGAGGTAGTGAAGTGGAGATAATGAAAAGGAAACCGATTATACATCTTCCCATTTAGATAGAAGCAGTATTATGGAGAATGAAAAAATGAACCTAGCAGATACAGTCACCCCTCTCCAAACTAAAACTTCAGGCAGCTTCCCTTCTCCTTTTGGAGAAGGTGGCCAAAGGCCGGATGAGGTGAGAGGGGACGGGGGTGAGGCCATTAACCGCGTCACCAATAGCCAACTCATCACCCTCGATTTAGAAGAATTCTATTCGTCAGGCGAGCGCATTCTTTTCGATATCAAAGACTGGCTGTTTCAAGAACAAATACTTAAAGAAAAAGACTTCCGTGAATCCGTTAAAACCCACGATTGGTCACAGTACAAAAACAAATTTGTAGCCATCACCTGTACAGCCGATGCCATAGTACCCACGTGGGCATACATGCTGTTGTCCATTTCGCTACAACCCCATGCGAGCTTTGTTTTTTTTGGCACACTTCCCGAGTTAGAAATTCAGCTTTTCATCAACGCACTCAACAAAATCGATTGGCAAAAATTCAAAGACGCCAAAGTAGTCATCAAAGGCTGTAGCAAAGTAGAAGTCCCTGTTGCAGTATACGTAGAAACCACCAACCGCCTTCGCCCCCTCGTCACCAGCATCATGTACGGTGAGCCATGCAGCACTGTCCCCCTCTACAAATCAAAAAAATCCAGTTGATTATTCATGCGGCCTGTCCACGCGTGGCGCAGTGGCCACCGGGCTGTCCGTTGCAAGTCCGCCCCCGCTCAATCCCATCGCACTCCGGGC
>JAYWHU010000003.1:0-6246 GCA_043777495.1 Cyclobacteriaceae bacterium
AGCCCGGAGTGCGATGGGATTGAGCGGGGGCGGACTTGCAACGGACAGCCCGGTGGCCACTGCGCCACGCGTGGACAGGCCGCATGAATAATCAACTGGTCTTTAAAAAATCGTAGACTCCCTTTAGGCTTTTACATTTGCATGGACACCATTTGAAAATCCTACTCATTGGTAAACAATTCCTTAACTTCGCCATCATTTTAAAAATACTGCATGCACTCTTCCAAAATTGTTGGTCTTGGCCATCATGTGCCAGACACGGTGATCACCAATCAATATCTCTCCACTTTAATGGACACCAATGATGAGTGGATCATTGAGCGCACGGGCATTAAAGAACGCAGGTGGATCGATCCCGCCAAAGATACTGTGGGCAACATGGCGGCAAAGGCCGCACGCATGGCATTGCAGCGCGCGAACTTGGTAGAAAAAGATGTGGAGCTAATTGTTTTTGCGTCCATCACTAGCGACTATTACTTTCCAGGCTCAGGCGTGATCATGCAGCGCGAGTTGGGGCTTGAGGGAATCGGGGCGATGGAAATAAAAAATGCGTGTTCGGGTTTTATCTATGCGCTATCGGTGGCCGATCAGTTTATAAAAACAGGCATGTACAAAACAATACTCGTTGTGGGCGCAGAGATTCAAAGCACGGCACTCGATATAACTACTCGCGGAAGAAACACCGCAGTGATTTTTGGTGATGGTGCAGGCGCGGTTGTATTACAACGATCGGATAAACCTGGGATTTTATCAACGCACCTTCATGCAGATGGTCGCTTTGCCGAAGAGCTTTATGTAAAAGACCCAGGCAGCAGCAGGCCACATGCCGAGCGGCAAGCAGATCAGATTTTAGATACTACAGGATTTAAGGTAGTGATGAACGGAAATTTGGTATTCAAGCATGCAGTAGTCCGGTTCATGGAGGTGATCAACGAGGCGCTGACCAAAAATAATCTCGCGAAAGAAGACATCAGCCTACTGGTTCCCCATCAGGCCAATCTGAGGATCAGTCAGTACATTCAAGAGAAGCTAGGGCTTAGCGATAGCAAAGTGTACAATAACATCATGCGCTATGGCAATACCACTGCTGCATCTATACCGATTGCCATGAGCGAGGCATGGGCAGAAGGAAAGATGAAAGAAAATGACGTAATTTGCTTGGCCGCATTTGGCAGTGGCTTCACATGGGCCTCTGCACTTATACGCTGGTAAGCCCAATACGATTAAATGAAAACAGACTCTTACAATCCCAGCCCGCTTGAAGTAGACATGGCCAACGCGCTGTTTCTATTACAAAAAGAAATAGAAAAGCACCTGCAAAACAATGAGATCGTTCATGTGGAGAGCAACCTAAAACGCGATAACCCGATGGTGAAATTCAATCTGCTTGATAAAGATGGCGACCCACACGAGATTGTGGTGCGCATTGTGCAGATACCTGATAAGTTTTAATATTTTTTGGCATGGCTACGCTGTGCCTCCGCTTATGCAAACGAGAGCATCCACAAAGCGGAGCGATCCACTAGAAGTCCTCACTCATTACTCAAGAAGTTTATGCCGAACGGAATTTGGGGAGGCTTTCCGTTCGTATTCATTGCTCGGAGTGCTCCGCCAATTACCGAAGTACCAATGACTAGGTCATCTTCATTCGCTCATTCTTTATTCATTGTGAGTGATAGCATGACCGTATGATCAGATTGTACGATTACAAGAAATTATTAGTTTTGCTACAGAACCACTTTACAATTCATGGAGGTAATCAAATGCATCAATTGTGGTGAAACAGTTGAAAATAATTTTTGTTCACACTGCGGGCAGCGCACAAATGTAAAGCGCATTACCTTCCGTGAAGGATGGAATGATTTCTGGGCGCGTATCTATGGGTTTGATGGTATGTTCCCGAGAACACTTCGAGATCTTACCTTAAGACCCGGAAAAGTAGCCGAGCTTTTTATTGAAGGTAATAGAGCGAGATATTATGGGCCAGTGGGGTATTTCTTTTTGATGGTAACGCTTTTTTTATTGGTAATGTCAGTTTTGGATATCCCACTTTTCGAATACACAAAGTCTTTAACTCAATCAATGTCGATTCCTACCGTGAAAGAAAATTCAGAGGCTGAGAAGTTTATGAAAATATGGTCAAATCTTATAAATGACAATATGAAGACATTTTCATTTATGGTGATTCCTTTTTTTGCATTGCTATCAAAATGGCTTTTTGGTAAAAGTGGATTGAATTATTTGGAGCATTCCGTTATGCCTTTTTATATTCAGGGCCACGTGTATTGGGTAAGCATTGTTTCACTATTTATTTTCAAGTTCACTGGCAGCGCATTTCTAATGTCATTAGAGAATCCTTTAACATTGGTGCTCTTTGGAATTGGAGCAATTCAATTATTTAATTATCAGAAACCATATAAAGCCTTTATAAGGGGTACACTGGTTTTTATCCTTGGTTTTATTATGTACATCACCGCACTTATTGCCTTTGTAACAATCTTTGTTATTTTGAACCCAACGTATTTGGAAATGATTAGGCCTTCGAACAATAAATAATTCCTAACTCCTTTAAAGTAAAAAATGGAAGCGACTAAATGCATTAACTGTGGCGCAGATTCTAGCAGCAAATTTTGTCCTGATTGCGGCCAGCGCACTGGTGTAAAACGAATTACCTTCCGGGAAGGATGGAATGATTTCTGGGCAAGGATTTATGGATTTGATGGGATGTTTGTCAGCACGCTAAGGGATTTGACGATTCGGCCAGGAAAGGCTTCTCAGTTATTCATCAACGGAAATCGAATAAAGTACTACGGGCCAGTTGGTTATTTCTTTTTGATGATAACACTCCTTTATCTAGTTGGAAGCTTGCTAGACATTCCGATTGTTGAATTTATGAAATCTGCGGGTAAGACCGCTAGCTTTACCCCACCCCCAAAAGCTGGAAGTGGCCAGGAAAAATTTATGGAAACCATGATGCAGTTTATGTCAGATAATTTAAAACTAGTCTCCTTCCTATATATACCAATGCAAGCCTTTGCATCTAGGTTTCTTTTCTTTAGAAAAAGTAATTTGAATTATTTTGAACATGCCATATTACCGTTTTATGTACAAGGGCATATTTATTGGTTAAGTATCTTTAGCGTAATTCTTTTTAGCATATCTGGCACTTTTATGAATGGTGGCATATCCATATTTATATCTTTAGCTTATTTTGGATACGCCTACGCAGATTTCTTTACCTATCAATCAAAAGTAAAAGCATTTTTTAAAGGCATTGGGGTTTACATAACAGCTCAATTAATTTTAATGATCGTATTCATTATTGTCTTAATAATACTAATGATAACAAATCCTTCGATCTTAGAGATGTTTAAGCCTTCAAACAATAAATAAATCATAATGCCTAAAAGCTATTCCATGATCTCGCTCCAACCTTATTACCTCATTTTGTTTTTATTTCGCAATTTAATAAGGTAATAAGGTTGAGTTTCAAAGCTGAAAATGATTTCTACTAAGGTTTGCGTCTTGCCCAATTATTTTCTCTACTAAGGTTAAAAGCCTTTCAACAAAATCCATGATTAAATTTTTTACCTACTCTAAGTCATAGAGTCAAAAAAAATTGAAGATCATCAATCGAGTCAGTTAAAATCACTTCATAAATTCCGCTATCAATCGATGAAAATGATGTGTACCCATTTCGCGGGTCACTGAATACCTACCGTGCTTATAAAAACGAGAACGAATACCTCTCTGCACGTTCTGCACAATCTCTTCATCTTCCAGTTCTACTTTATGTAAATCGGCTCCAGCCCCTTGGCGCAGTTTGCTCTCATCCCACACAAAAGTCAAGAAAGAAACTTTAGTCTTCTTTGTGGAGATGGGGTGAATCACATTCACTGATAAACCCCACGGATAAAAATTGAACATCATGTTTGGGAACACCCAAAAATAATAAGCCGCAATGTCTTTGCCGTAATCGGGTGAGGTAGGGGGAAGACCAAAATTTGCTTCTCCCTTTTTTCCGATGCCCAATTGCAAACTGGAGTATTTAAAAAGCTCCACCGAATAATTTCCATAGTCGATCACCGAATTTAAGCCAGCATGAACGAAAGGGATATGAAAGCCCTCCAAATAATTTTCGCAATACAATGCCCAATGTGCCTCAATAAAATAATCTTTAGAAAGCTCTGGGTGGTAAACAAATTGGTTGAGCGGCATCCATCCTACTCGCTCGCTCATCTCTTTAAAAAATACATCCGCAGGAAATTGCTTGCCGAGCGAGGCGAATAAAAGCTTTCCCCATTGGTAAATAGGTAAATTCACCAAGTCATCTGCGGTTGATGGAAAATTTTTTACTTCTTTAAACTCTGGCATAGAAAGAAATTTTCCGTTCAGGTCAAATCTTCTTCCGTGGTATTTACAGCGAAAGTCATTCACCTTGCATGGTTTTTCCACAATCAAATTGCCACGGTGGGTACACACATTAGATAGACAGTGGAGAGTTCCTTCTTTATCCCTAGAAAGCACCAGCGGCTCATTCAAAAAATCTTCGAGCAAATGAACGGGCGTAACCCAACCATTGTCTTTTACTTGATCGGCATCCCCAATTAAATGCCATGATCGGGCAAAGATTTTTTCTTTGGATTCTTTGAATAAATGAGGATCGAGGTAGAACTCGCTCGAAATGGTAGCAGCCTCAGAAATATCCGGGTGAACACTTAAGTCGCTCATAAATGAAGAATTGAAAAGATCAATTTACTTAAAAATTTGAAATATAAACCCAATGTCGTTAACTTGACAAACCTCTACAGGCACTAATCGTTAATTGCCCTATGAAAAAATCCACACTCCTACTTTTTTGGGCTGCGCGAATTGTAGCTGCCCTCATTATGTTACAAACTTTGTATTTTAAATTTAGTGGAGCAGAAGAATCCGTTTACATATTCACGCAAGTGGGCATGGAGCCATTTGGCAGAATTGGAGTTGGTGTATTGGAGCTGATTGCTTCTGCTTTGATCTTGATACCCGCTACCGTATGGGCTGGAGCAATACTTGCGCTTGGACTGATGGGCGGGGCCATTATGATGCACTTGACTTTACTTGGTATAAAAGTGCAAGGCGATGGTGGTCAATTATTTCTTTATGCAGTAATAGTGACAGTCTGTTCTTTGGTTGCTTTCTGGCTGAGTCGCAAAACGATTCCTGAACCGATAAGTAAATTCTTTCCGTCATTTCTTAAGTAACGTTGCACCAAATAACTAAACGAATGCCAGTCAGTTTTCGACAAGCTCAAACTGACAACATGGGTTATTTTGCGTAACATCATTTCTTAAGTAGCACAAAAAGTTTTTCCAAATCTTCTGCAAACGCAGGTTGAGCACCCAAATAATTTTTGATGTCCTTAGTAAGATAATTAGGAAGGATTTCATTGCGACCTACTTTCGATCTCAGGTCTTTTAGTAAATCAAGCACGTCTGTTTTATTGGTGAACTCCGCAGCAGTTTCCACTTTTGAAATTAATGAATTGACCGCCACCATCTTTTCACTTTCAATGGGTGTTGGCTCTGGCGCAATTTCAATTTTCTTTTCAGTTTTAAACTGCAAGCAGCTATTGTATCTATCAATGATCTGGTCAATATCTTTCCTACCAAGGTCACCACTTTTTATGCGGCTCTCTACCTCATCGCAACCACTCAAGAAGTTGGCCATACTCTTTTTAAAAGTGAGGTTGGGAATTTCCATACCTGTTCCATCTTTCTTTAATAAATATTGTCCATCGTAAGAAGATTGGTTGGGCAACCGAAAACCGTACAGGCTTAAGAACCCAGACTTTATCAATTTCATGTAGCGATAACCCTTGTCGTACTTCACCGTGTGGTAAGTGACCCCATCCGTAAATATGGATTTGACTTCCAGCGCGGTATAAACTTTTTTCTTTTTATCGACTGTTACCTGCACTCTATCGAGAATATCATAGGTCAATAATTTTACTCTGCCACGCAGTGTATCTCCTTTGGAAGTGATGGCGAAATCGGTTTGAGAAAAACTTCGTACACTAATCGAAATCAGAATACTAATTGCAAAAAATAATTTTTTCATAGAATAAATAATCGCTCAAAGATAGGACTATACTAAAACAACCAAAATGCCAACGTTTGCAGTAAAAGTGACAAATTTTATTCTAAGCATTGATCATTTTGCGGTAATATATTCTTAATATTGTTACCATCTAAAAATTAAATTAAC
>JAYWHU010000004.1:0-23020 GCA_043777495.1 Cyclobacteriaceae bacterium
AGATAAAACTTTTCTGCCTTACATCTCATTCGCTATTATTTTTATTTTGGTAATGGTGGTGGTGATTTTTTTGGGCCGAAGAATCAAGAACTCGATTGACACTACATTTCTTGGCAAGGTTGATTCGCTGGCAGGCGCGTTGCTTGGCATGATCAAATATGCTTTTTGCTCGAGCGTTATCATCTGGTTGGCAGAGTCGCTTAAAATCAAATTTCCTGAAAGCTGGAACGCAGGATCACAGCTTTATCCAATTACGGCTAAGTTTGCCCACCACTTGTCGGGCTTTTTGGGCAGTTTCGTCCCTTTTTTCAAAGAAATTTTCAGTCAGCTCTAAGGTTCGGGATTTTTTTACTTACTTAACCAAAATAAAAGTACTGTATGCCGCTGCTGGTTAGAGAAGAGAGTGATTTCAAGTATGTAGATGAAGGCCAAGGCCAAGTACTGATGCTATTGCACGGCCTCTTTGGTGCGCTCAGCAATTGGGAGGCAGTGGTAAACCATTACTCCAAACATTTCAGGGTCATCATCCCCATGCTGCCTATTTATGAAATGCCCATCAAAGAAGCAGGGCTAGAGGGCTTGCGCGAATTTACCGAGCGTTTTGTAGAGATGAAGAAGCTCGGCAAGATGATGATCATGGGCAACTCACTAGGTGGCCATGTGGCTATTTTATACACATTAAAAAATCCAACCAAAGTAACTAAGTTGGTCCTCACGGGAAGCTCAGGTCTTTTTGAAAACACCATGGGTGGATCTTACCCGCGCAGAGGCAGTTACGATTACATTCGCGAGCGTGTGGCCTACACTTTTTATGATCCCAACGTTGCTTCTAAGGAATTAGTGGACGAAGTTTTTGAAACCACTAAGAGCATACCCAAATGTATGCGCATCGTGGCCATTGCCAAGTCGGCACAACGAAATAATTTAGCACCCGAATTGCCAAAGATTGCGGTTCCCACTTTGTTGGTTTGGGGATTAAACGATACCATTACACCACCCATGGTTGGCCATGAATTCAATCGCTTGATTCCTAATTCTGAATTGAAGTTTATAGATAAATGTTGTCATGCGCCAATGATGGAACATCCAGACAAGTTTAATGAAATGGTGCAAGACTTCTTAGTAAAATGATTTTGGAATTGAGATTTATGATTTTAGATTTTTGTGGTGCTTTACTATCGACAAGAGTCATAAATCCTAAATCCTAAATCAAGAATCATAAATCCCATAAAAATGATAGCAGAAGAACTCATCAACCACATGATCCCCCCGCTCAAAGTCACGGACGATGCGCACAAGGCCATTGTGTGGATGGAGGAGTTTCGTTGCAATCATTTGCCCGTGGTGCATGAGGGCGAACTGCTCGGTTTTATTTCTGAAGAAATCATTTTAGAATCCAACGATATAGAAAAAAACCTGGGTGAATTTGACTTGGCAGCGCGTGGCTGCTTTGTGCAAATGGAATCTCATTTTTATGATATTTTAAAAGTAGCGGGCGACAACAAACTTCAAATCGTAGCTGTGCTAAGTGAAGTTCAGCAATATGCAGGGGTGATCACCGTGCAAGACATGATGACTTCCTTCGCACAGACAGCCTCAGTACAAATGCAAGGCAGCATTTTGGTTTTGTCGATGGACTTGATCGATTATTCATTGGCAGAAATCAGTCGCTATGTAGAGGAGAACAATGCGAAAGTCATTAGCAGCACCATGACAGACGACCCGATGGACAAAGGCAAGATCAAACTGACGCTAAAGATAAACCAAGTTGATTTGAAGCGCATTGTGGCCACACTAGAGCGGTTCAACTATCGCGTGATTGGCCGCTACCAAGAAGCCAAGCAAGAAGATGGCGAACGAGACAAGATTGATATGCTCCTTCGTTACCTAGATATTTAACTTCACGCCAATGACCCGCATCGGCATCCACGGAAAAGATTTTCAAAACAAATCTTCTCGATTCATAGAGAAGCTATTGGACTATTTGAAAAAAAATCAGGCTGAAATTTGGGTATCGTCAAAATTCTTAAAGCAATTCCGATCTCCACGCATTGCAGATTTTAAATTAAAGACATTTGAAGAAGGCGATAATCTTCATTCGCTTGATTTCTTTTTATCTATCGGTGGTGATGGCACCTTGCTGGAGTCGGTCACCTACATTGGCAAAACTGAAATACCTATTCTAGGAATCAATACAGGCCGCCTTGGTTTTTTAGCCACCATCAGTCGAGATGATGTGGAAGAATCGTTGGATGCACTTTTCAAAGGCAATTACACCATTGATAGTCGCTCTGTATTGAAGTTGATTTCCACACCCAAACTTTTTGGCAACCTCAATTTCGCATTGAATGATTTTACGATCATGAAGAAAGACACTTCTTCCATGATTACCGTGCATGTGCATGTTGATGGAGAGTTGTTGAATTCATATTGGTCGGATGGTGTGATTGTTTCTACACCCACAGGTTCTACTGGTTATTCGTTAAGTTGTGGTGGGCCATTGGTTCATCCTAAGTCCGAGAGTTTTGTCATAACGGCCGTTAGCCCGCATAACTTAGGCACACGCCCCATCGTGTTGGCAGATGATTCAGAGATCACTTTTCACATAGAAGGCCGCAGCAAAAAGCATTTGATTTCGCTTGATTCACGGTTTGAGACGGTAGATGAGTCCGTGAAGCTGAAGATCAAGAAAGAAAAATTCCGTGTTAAGCTTATCCAACTTAGCAGCCAAAATTACTTTAACACATTGAGGCAAAAGTTGAATTGGGGTCTGGATATTAGAAACTGATGTTATGCAAATAACCCGTGTTGTCAGTTTGAGCTTGTCGAAAACTGGCTATCTGAACTTTAAATGGACTTCGATAAACTCAGTCTGACATTCGTTTAGTTATTTTGCGTAACATCAGTTAGAAACTAAATTAAAAGGTTCGCATATTAACTATTCGCTTAATTTTTTAGCTTTGCATTTGGCCTAATCGTACTCACTATGAGAAAGTTATGTTTTGCAGTTGTTGGTGTAATGCTATTGTTGGGATCGGCCTCTGATTCCTATGCGCAGTTCAATAGAAAATCCATCAAAAAAAATAACCACCGCATAGCGAGCTTTCGGGGCAAAAAGCATGGCTTTGGCAGGAACAATGTGTATTCAGGCATAGGCGTTTCAATTAATGCCCTTAATTATTTTGGTGATCTTGCACCGCTTCCTTCAAGATTCAGCACCGACATCTCATTTACAAATCCTGGATTTGGTCTCTCATTTTTTCATCGCTTTGGGCCACGATACACATTGCAACTACAATACATGTATGGTACTCTTAAAGGCTCTGATACCGAATCTGCAAATAAAGGAGATCTCGAAAATGGTAGTTTTCGATACCAACGAAATCTATCTTTCCGAAATCATATTCACGAGCTTTCTGCCGTGGCCTATTTTGATTTGTTTGAAAACCAGTCGTCTTACATCAGTAGGGTAAAGTGGACTCCTTATGCCTATTTAGGAATTGCTGCTTTTTATCACAATCCTCAAGCACAACTGACCTCCTCAAGTGACTGGGTAGATCTGCAGCCATTGGGAACAGAGGGGCAATATGCTGAACTCAAATCTACTGATGCGAATTTTGGAATTAAACCATATAGTTTATTACAAGTTGCAATACCTTTTGGCATTGGCGCTCGTTTTAGAATAAACGAAGTTATGGATTTGTGGGGAGATATTGGTTTCAGATATACATTTACAGACTATCTAGATGATGTAAGCGCAAATTATGTTGACTTGGGGGTGCTTAAAAGTGACCTGGCTCGATCTTTTTCTTACAGATCTGGCGAATTAAAGCCAACGGATTTAAGACCTGGGGTAGTGGCTGAAACGTATCTTAGCGCTGGAGACAATAAGACATACTCAACTCTTCCAGGTTATGGAAGGGAGAACCCAGAGAACATCAGAGGCAACAAAAGCCAAAACGATATCTACATGGTAACTTCCATTAAGCTCACATACATTCTCGGCAAGACATTCCATAAAGCCAAATTCAGATAATGGTTCGCGAATATATCGCGAGGATAGTTTTTTTTGCCGCAATTGTTTCGGCCTTCTCTACGAGTGCACAAATCTCTCAACGCTCTGAAATTGGTGGAGGGTTAGGCATATTCAATTACACAGGAGATATTGTCCGCACGTATGATCTAACTACTGCGAAGCCCGCGGCAACTATTTTTTATCGATCAAACATCAGTCGGGTTATTAGCTTTCGCACTGCACTTACGGGTGGTCAAATTGCCGCGAGTGATAAAGACAATCCGCTTGATGCTTTTGCTGCCAAGCGAGCTGCTTCTTTCGATTTGTTTCTGTTAGAACTATCTGGTGTTTTTGAATATCATTTTTTAGATTGGCGAGATGACAAAAGAAAACTTCGATTCACTCCCTATTTATTTGCGGGTGTAGGGCTCTTTGGCATTTCGGGCACACCAAATAAAACAGCCGAGTATAGCAATGTGCAAATGAGCATCCCTTTTGGTGGAGGCATGAAGTATGTATTGAATCCTAAGTATTATATTTCTTTTGAAATCGGCATTCGCAAAACCTTTTTTGATTATTTAGATAACATTTCTGGAGGAAACCCCTCTTTTAAGAGTTTTCAATATGGCAACCCCAATGATTACGACAATTATTTTTTCACAGGAATAAGCCTTACTTATACGTTTTATGACATCCCTTGTGCGTCAAATCCTTACCGATAGTACAGCTCACTCAAAACTATTTTCTGTTCTCCATCATCATTAACAGTCAGGGGCTATTCCCTTGGTAAAAAGTGAATTAAAGTTTGAAAAAAAGGCTACTTTTGCACCCTTGTGGCCTCTTTAAAAGAAAATATAGACACTCATAATCTGCCTCGGCACATAGCTGTTATCATGGATGGTAACGGACGATGGGCTAAAAGCAAAGGGGCGGCTCGCATATTTGGTCATAGAAATGCCATAGAGGCTGTCAGGCAAGTGATTGAGGGGTCGGGAGAGTTGGGTGTAAAATTTTTGACCCTTTACGCCTTCAGTACTGAAAACTGGGGCCGCCCGAAAGAAGAAGTGGATGCGTTGATGGAGCTGTTGGTGAATACGCTTCAAAAAGAAATAAGCTCACTGCACAAAAACAATGTAAGGCTAGGAACAATTGGAGATACTGAACAATTGCCCAAAGATTGCAAGGAAAATTTGAAAGAGGCGATTGAAGCAACTAAAAAAAATACTGGGTTGAATTTGCTAATTGCCCTTAACTACAGCGGTAGATGGGAAATTTTGAAAGCTATTACAAAAATCAGTGAAAAGGTGAAAGAGGGGTTAATTGCTCCCGCAGAAATAGACGAAGCGCTCTTCGGTCAATATCTTCAAACAAAGGATGTGCCCGATCCAGAGCTATTAATTAGAACGAGTGGAGAAATGAGGATAAGTAATTTTTTGCTATGGCAAATTGCCTATACAGAATTATACATTACGCCAAAGTTGTGGCCCGACTTTAGAAAAGAAGACCTCTATGAAGCCATCTGCGAATATCAAAAACGTGAAAGAAGATTTGGAAAAGTGCTGACCTCAATTGCCTAACCTGAAATGAACCGTCTCCTATTAGTTTTATTATTTCTATCCGTAAGCATTTCTTTGTCTGCCCAGTTCAGAAGAAATAAAAATGCGGCCACTACGCAACCCGAGCAAGCTGCCTCAGGAGAATTAAATTATCGCAACCCTTCTGAGTACACCATTGCTGGTATTGAAGTTACTGGGCTGAATGTTCTTGATAAGAATGCAATGGTCTCCCTAACCGGCCTGAAAGTCGGAGATAAAATAAAGATACCTGGCGATGCTATTTCAAGTGCTATACGCAAACTGTGGAAACATGGTTTGGTGGGCGATGCAACTATCTCGGTCGATAGAATTGAAGAAGGAAAAGTTTATTTGGCTATTCGTTTATCTGAGCGGCCTAGGTTAACTGATTTTTATTTTGAAGGGATCAGCAATGGAAAACAAAGCAGCTTGAAGGACGATCTTACTTTGATCCGAGGTAAAATTGTAAACGATGCTACCATTCGCAATGCCGAGATGGCCGTAAAAAAACATTTTGTAAAGAAAGGTTTTTTGAATACCGTGGTGAAGATCACCCAAGATAGAGATACACTCAATAGGGGAGGCGTTCGTTTAAGAATAAACGTAAACTTAAAGTCGAAAGTAAAAATTCATCAACTCAAATTTGAAGGGAACGATCAAATCTCTTCTTCGGTATTAAAGAAGAAGATGAAAAAGACCAAAGAGCAAGCGCGCGTAACCATACATCGCGCTATCATTAGTGGATTGGTTCAGGCAAGACCTAAAACAGTGAAAGAATTTTTCGGAGACTCCGTGCAAAAAACCAGTTGGAGACAAGTGAAGGAATTCATCAATCAAAACGTAAAGCTAAACTTCTTCAATGGTTCTAAATTCATTCGCAATGAATACGAAGAAGACAAAAAGAAATTGCTCACCTACTACAACACCCAAGGCTATCGCGATGTAGAATTGGTTTCAGACACGATTGTCAATTACAACAGCTCGAAAATCGATATCAAAATAAAAATCAACGAAGGGAGGAAATATTATTTCAGAAATATTATCTGGACAGGCAATTACCTGTACACCGCTGCCACACTTAACAAGGTACTCGACATCAAAAAAGGAGATGTCTACAATCAAGAGATGATTGACCGGAAAACTTCTTTCAATCCGAAGGGAGCAGACATCAGTGGCTTGTACATGGATGATGGTTATTTGTTTTTCCGTGTTACTCCAGTAGAGGTGGCAGTAGTAGGCGACTCTATTGATGTGGAGATGAGGATTTTTGAAGGAGACCAAGCAACTATTGATGAGGTTACTATTACGGGAAATGAACGAACAAGTGATCACGTTATCCGCAGAGAATTGACTACCATTCCTGGGCAAAAATTCAGGCGCGCAGATATTATTCGCACACAACAACAACTTTCGCAAATGGGCTTTTTCAATCCTCAAAAAATTGAACAAGACATCAAACCCAATCCTGCAAACGGCACGGTTAACATTGGCTGGAAAGTAGAAGAACAATCCAATGATCAAGTACAGCTCTCTGGTGGCTGGGGTGGCTTTTATGGTTTTGTGGGAACTGTTGGTTTGACCTTCAACAATTTTTCGCTGCGCAATGTACCCCATTTAAAAAAATGGAGACCACTGCCTGTGGGCGATGGGCAACGCTTATCCTTGCAAGCACAAGCAAACGGAAAGTCTTTTCAGAGTTATAGCATTTCATTCACAGAACCTTGGTTGGGCGGAAGGAGGCCAAACGCATTGACTGTGAGCTTAAATACTTCTATTTCTCGCCTTCCCGTAAGGGCCACAGGTGGCTTTAGTGTTGATTTCAATGACAATGCAGCGTTGAAGCAAACAGGTATTACGGTTGGTTTTGGTAGAAGGTTAGAATGGCCAGATAATTATTTCTCGCTCACCCATTCTCTTTCTTATTTGGTATACAACTACAGCAATTACTTTGGTGGCTCCAATATTCTACCAAATGTCGGCACAACCCAGAGCATTAAATTAAATACCACACTAGCTAGAAATAGTATTGACAATCCTATGTTCCCCACATCGGGATCCTCCATTTCGCTTAGCTTAGACCTTACTCCTCCTTACTCTATTTTCCGCGATGCGAGTTATTACAAAGATGTAAGCCAACGATACAATTGGATAGAGCTACACAAGTGGATGTTTGATGCAAAATTCTATGTGAAGATTGTAGGAAGCAGCAAGCCAACGGGTAGAAGTTTAGTGTTAGAGACCAAAGCACACATGGGTTTTATTGGAACTTATAATAATAAAATTACTCCAGGTCCATTTGAACGCTTCTTAGTAGGAGGTGCGGGTTTAACTGGCGGCTTTAATTCATTCGTGCTAGGCCAAGATATCATCGGCCTTCGTGGCTATCCAGACAATCAAGTTACACCTCCATTGTACAACCTTAGAGGCTCTCAATCTGTAAATGGCATAGAAGGCGGTATTGTATACAACAAGTTCGGCATGGAGCTAAGGTATCCTGTGGTAACAAGCCAATCGGCTACGGTGTATGGCTTTGTTTTTGGTGAGGCCGGCAACAACTGGGACAATTATCAGCTTTTCGATCCGTTTAAATTGTATAAATCTGCTGGGTTTGGAGCGCGTATATTTATGCCTGCTTTCGGCTTGATCGGGTTGAACTGGGCTTATGGGTTTGATAAGCTTGGCACATCCACAGATGTAAGCGGTTCACAATTTCACTTTACTATTGGTCAGCAAATCAGGTAATAAATGCGGTTTTTGGTATTCAGCCTTTGCTTTTTCATTTTCGGCCTGAATTTTGTCGCTGCACAGAAGTTCGGTTATTTTGACTCTGGCTTTGTCTTGAGCAAGATGCCCGAATACGGCAAGGCACAGGGCGAGATTGATCAACTTTCGGCTGCTTGGCAGAAAGAGATTGAAGAGATGCAAACCAAGGTAGATGCGCTATATCGCACCTACCAAGCAGAACAGGTGCTTTTGACCGAAGAGATGAAGCAAGAGCGGCTAGATGATATTAAAAAGAAGGAAACAGAGCTAAAGGAATATCAAAAAAAAGTTTTTGGATTTGGTGGCCTCTTTTTTTTGAAAAAACAAGAATTGATTAAACCTTTGCAGGACAAGTTGTTTGATGCAGTGGGGAAAGTGGCGAAAACAAACCGGTTGGCGATTGTCTTTGATAAATCGGCCGAGCTGGTAATGATCTACACAGACCCACGACATGATTATACCGATTTTGTATTAGAAGAACTCGGGTTGGGAGACCCTAACGATAAAGTAAAGTAAATTATAAACCAGTAACTAAATTTAAAATGAGAACACTTTTCCTTGTCCTTTTATGCGGCACCCTTTTCACCGCCCAGGCTCAAACCCAAAAAATTGGCTATGCCGACTGGGAATATATTTTCAGCCAACTCCCCGAGTTTAAACAAATTGATAGCGACCTAAAAATCCATAGCGAGCAACTTCAAAACCAGTTGAAAGCGAAACAACAAGATTTTGAGGCTAAGTACAAAGCGTATCAAGGTATGCCAGCCACTACGCCCGATGCTATCAAAGCAGATAAAGAACGCGAGTTGCAACAATTACAAGAGGGGTTTCAAAAATTTCAACAAGATGCGCAGTCTTCATTGCAAAAGAAGCAAGCTGACTTGATGGAGCCTGTTTACAAAAAAGTAGGCAAGACCATTGAAGACGTAGCAAAAGAAAATGCTTACACGTTCATCATCAACCCGCAGACCGTTGGCGGTGGCGACATCCTTTTATACAGTGATGAGACTTACAATATCTCTAACCTAGTATTAAAGAAATTGGGAGTTACTCCTGCGCCTGCAGCAACCAACACAACAGTGCCAGCAGTGAAGAAGAATTAAGAAATTACTTTCTTCTTCCACTAAAAACGCCTCACATTTGTGGGGCGTTTTTATTTCCCCCATGCACCCCCGCCCGGTGTTCTAATAATAATCTTATCGCCTTTTTTTACTGAAGCACTATCCATCCCTTTCAGCTTTCTCTTTTTTCCTACAGCATTTACTAAAATCTGTTCTCCTGTTTTTCCATCCCCTCCACCCTTGAGGCCATAAGGTTTTTCTTTTCTGTGCTGAGATAAAATATTGACTTCCATGTTTTCCTTGAACGCTATTTCGCGCACAATTCCATCACCACCTTTCCATTTTCCTTTGCCTCCAGAATTTTTTCTGATTTCAAATTTTTCTAAGCGTACGGGGTAGCGCAGTTCCAAAATTTCTGGGTCGGTGATGCGCGTGTTGGTCATGTGCGAGTGGACAGCATCTGCCCCTGCAAAACCATTGCCCGCGCCTGTGCCACCTCCAATGGTTTCATAGTAGCCAAATTGCTCATTGCCAAAAAGAAAATTGTTCATCGTGCCTTGGCTGCAAGCTGCCAACTCTAGGGCTTTTAATAATGTATCTGTGAGGCGTTGGCTTACTTCTGTGTTTCCGCCTACCACAGCAGGAAGCAATGACGTTTTCAATAAAAGCGAATGGCTAAACGGATCGAGCAAGCCATGGGGCAAAATCAATTTCACCCGCTCCATTAATCCTTCGTTCATGGCAATAGGTTTGTTCACCCACAATCGCAAAACATAAAGTACCACACTTTGGACGATTGCCTTAGTGGCATTTAGATTTCTAGGATGGATTTTGCTAGTGCCAAAGAAATCAACAATTAGTTTTGAATTCTGAATCTTCAATTTTACTTTCAGCTTCGATCCGTCATCTAGTCTTTCTTCTGCTTGAAATGATTTTTTAATGGATGTCTTCAATTTTTCTTTCAACAAATCAGACGCATATTTTTTCAAAAGCTTCATGTATTTTGAAACCTCTGTTGTTCCGTACTTTTCACAAAGTTCTTGCAAACCTTTTTCTCCAGCAAGAATGGAAGCCAATGCTCCATTCAAGTCTGCTAAATTTTCTTCGAGCAATCGAGTGGGATATTTGGAAGAGGTGAAGAGCGTAGAGATATTTTTCCATTGAGGCCTATTACTTTTTACCAAATAAGTAGGGTCAATGATCACGCCTTCTTCTTCTAAGTTGGTTGCATCCGCTGGCATCGAGCCAGGTTTCTTTCCGCCAATCTCGGCATGATGTGCGCGGTTGGCCACGTAGCCCACTATTTTTTTCTTATAGAAAATTGGTTTGATCAATGTAACATCGGGCAAGTGCGAGCCACCAAAGGCAGGATGGTTGGTAATGATCACGTCACCCTCTTTCATTTCAATTACTTTTTTCACTTCGCGCACGCATACACCCATGCTGCCCAAGTGAACGGGAATGTGTGGCGCATTCACCACCAAGTATCCATCGGCATCCAACATGGCACACGAAAAATCCAATCGCTCTTTTACATTGACAGAGAAAGAAGTGCGTTGCAGCATCGCGCCCATCTCTTGCGCCACAGCAGTGAAGCGATTGCTGAAAAGTTCGAGCAGGGCTTCATTGGTGTAAGCATTTTTCTTTTTTGATTCTTTATTTATTGAGAGAATGGCGTTATTATTTTCGTCCAATAGAAAATTCCAACTATCATCAACTACTGTAGTTGAATTTTGACTCACAATCATCGATGGGCCGCTAATGATCGCGCCTGGCTCTAGCTTTTCCCAACAGAAGATTTTTATTTTATGGTAAATTCCTTGCGAATAATATGTCGAGATTTTTTCTGCTACTGGTTTATAAATTTCTTTGCAAGATGCGGCTTTAGGTTGCAATGCCTGTGAGATGGAAAGCATTACCTTCAATGATTCTACTTCTATCTGTCGGTTGTCAATCCAATGCCCAAAAATTGATTCGTATTTTTTGCGAAATAGATTTTGAATATTCGATACGGAACTATATTCTAGTTCAAGCGTACTCTCTTGGCCTTTAAATCGAAGGAACAGTAATTGCTTTTCTTTTTTGATTTCGGAAGCAGCGTAACCCTCGTTCTGCAATTTTTTAGAACCTTCTTGAAACAATTGTTCTGCTATCTGCGAAAGCGGCTTTTCAATTTTGCTCAATGGTTGAAGGATTAATTTTTCTTCAAACCGTTCCACTTTTGCATGGCCAATTCCATAGGCACTTAATAATCCAGCATCATAAGGGATCAGGATTCTTTTCATCCCTAACATTTCTGCCAAGGCGCAAGCGTGCTGACCACCTGCACCTCCAAAACTCAAAAGTGTATAGTCGGCTGGGTTGTTGCCGTTTTGCACAGAAACTTTTTTAATAGCCTCCGCCATTTTCTCGTTGGCAATTTGCGCCAGCGATTCAAGGATATGTTCAGCCTTTGGTTTTCCCTTTGTTGATTTTTTTATTTTTACCAACAATCTCTCCAGTGCTTCTTCCGCTTTCGCGACATGGATGGGCAAGGCGAAAAATTCTGGATCGAGTCTACCGAGTAATAGATTTACATCGGTGATGGTTAACGGACCACCAGCTCCATAGCAAGCAGGGCCTGGTGATGCTCCTGCACTATGTGGCCCTACAATTAATCGATAACCATCATAATCACAAATAGAGCCACCACCCGCAGCAATGGTTTCGATAGCCAGCGATGGTGAGAGTATTTTTGTTTCGCCTACTTTGGATTCATAACGATAATCATAACGCTGATCATAAAGCGAGACATCGGTGCTGGTGCCGCCCATATCAAATGTGATAAGCTTGTCAACGCCAGAAAGTTTTGCTGTGGTAGCTGCGCCCACCACACCGCCTGCAGGGCCGCTAAGCAAACTATCTTTCGGATAAAAATTAGTTGCTTCAGACAAGCCTCCAGCACTGGTCATGATTTTTAAGTCACTCTTCAAACCCTTTTGAATATTGTTCAAATAGTTTTTGATGATGGGTGAGAGATACGCATTGACCACCGTAGTTTCGGCACGAGGTACGATTTTGATTTGGTTGGATAAACGATGAGAAGTTGAAATGAAAGTGAACCCAGATTTCAATAGGATTTTTTCCAACAAAACTTCATGTATTGGATTTTTGTAGCAGTTAAGAAAGGCAATGGCGACCGAATCGACCTTCTGTCTTTTTAATTTATTAACAATGGAGGTTAATTCATTTTCAGATAGGGGTTTCAATATACTTCCATCACTTTCAATCCTTTCGTTCACTTCAATGACGAATTCATAAAGCGGTTCTTCATTTTGCACATTCAAGGCAAATAAATCTTTACGCTGTTGTGTGCCAATTAATAATAAATCTTTGAATCCTTGGGTGGTGATGAAAGCGGTTCGCGCTCCCTTTCGTTCAAGCAATGCGTTCGTGCCGCGTGTTGAGCCTAGTCGCATTTCTATTTTTGGAAAATTCTGACTCAACGATGTTTCCGTGAGCAATCGCGCGGCTAGTACAGGTACTTCTTCATTAGAAGAAATTTCAATAGTGCGATTATTTATTTTTTCATGAATCGCTTTGTGAACATAAATGATCGAGTTAACAAGATCAATGGCTCTGATTTTTCTTTTGATTTTCTCTCTGCCAATCACGCTCAACTCAAACCCATTGAAAATATCTTTTTCAATAGGCCAATGGATTTGTACTTCAAATGAATCGGGGCTTATTTGCTTAATGATCTGGCCTCGCAGTATGCTGGAACTAAGAACCTTTAACCGCTTGAAATTTTCGTTGGGGTCAATGGCAATGCAGTCGGTAAATGTGCCGCCCGTGTCAATCCATATTTTCCAGTGATGCATTGTTATTTAACTGATGTTATGCAAAATAATTAAGCGAATGTCAGACTGAGTTTATCGAAGTCCATTTAAAGTTCACATAGTCAGTTTTCGACAAGCTCAAACTGACAACACGGGTTATTTTGCGTACATCTGTTTATTTAATGCTGCGGATGATTTGCCGATTAGGGATGCGCAGCCCGAGCGCTTTTGTAAATGATACCGAGCCATCGGGCAACTCACGCATCAATGGCTTAGTATATAAAATAGAATCTTTACCCATCTTTTGCACATTGTCACTGAGCGAAACGGCATTGCCCCCAGAGGTATAGGCTTCAATTACTTTTTTTTCCACAGCTCGCAACGTAGAGTCATCTGTTTGCATCGAAAGGATTTCTATACCAAAGGCATTCTCCAATGAGTCCAATAAAATTTTATTGCTCAATGTTTTGTCTCGTTTTTCTATGATATTGGTAATAGTGCGGCCGTATGCAAAAGCCGCTTCTGTAATATCAGCATCTGAGATTTTTTTGATCTGACTTTCTTCGCGCTCTTCGCGGATTTTTCTTTTCTGCTCATCGGTGAGCCTACCATTGCAAGAGAGTAAAATTAAAAAGGAGATGGATAATGCGTATTTCATTGTCACTAAGGTAATGGATTTGCAGCAATGAGTAAAAACGGCCTCAATTAATTGACGATTGGCTTCTCCTCCACAAAATCTCCCCTCAAATTCCTAAACCTCTTTCGCGCTTCGGCCGCATACACACTTCCTGGGAATTTATTCAGAAACTCACGATAGATTTCCATCGCTTTTTCCTTGTTCTTGAGTTGGTTCTCGTAGATGTCTCCTTCCAAATAATAAGCGTCATCGGCTAAGATATCTTCCCCGTATTCTTTTAGAATTTTTTCCAATAACAATATCGATTCATTGAATTGTCCTTGCTTCATTCTCAAGTTAGCCTCAAGCCAATACATGTCATCTCTAATCGTTGAGTTGGTCGTTAAATCGGTTTGTTGAAATTTTTCTAATCGCTGAAAAGCTTCTTTCGTTTTATTTTGAATAAGTAACATTTCGATGGCGGCATATTCTTTTAGCGATCCTCCTGTACTATCAAAAGCCGTATTCTCTTTTATTCTCATGCTCAAGTCCATGGCATCGTTGGCGATCTCACGTGTGGTGGCTTGCTTTAAAATATCCAAGTGCTCTTGTGCCAATTTAAAATCGCCTTTGTAATATGAGAGTTTGGCGTTGCGCAATTTGGCATCATAGCCAAGTGGTGTTTCGCGCTGAGATTTTTCTACTTGCGAATAAAGCAGCGTAGCTTCCCAAGGTTCCTCTTTCAATAAATAAATATCGCCTAGCTCCATCTTTGCTTGGTTGCGTAGTTGGGGTGGCGTTTTTCGGTCGGCAATCAGATCATTGATCACTACTACGGCAGAGTCCAACTCGCTCAAATAATATCCGTGCAATAAAGCTTCGCTTAGCTTGGCTTCGTACGAGCTGGGGTGATCGGGATATTTTAATCTAAATTGATCGTACTCTCGAATGAGATAACGCACCGAATCTTTATTGACTGGATATCGTTTTTTCACTTTTGCTTCGCGCGATTTTATCAAGCCCAATTGTGCTGGCAAATAATTTTGGGTGCTGGCAAATTCTTTCATCACGTAGCTAAATGAGCGATCAGCATTATTATAGTCTTGGTTGTTAAGTGCTATTTGTCCAATCTCCAATGTTTTCGATTGCTCTTTGCGAAAGCGTTTATCGTAAGCACGTGACTGGATGAATGCGCCATAAAAGTTTTTTTGTTGCAAATTTGTCCAGATCAATAAATCGCTAAAAACTTCTGAGTCTTGATTTTTTTGCACACGATCTGTTAACAATCGCTCAAGACTTTCCAATTCCTCGGGCTTGGTGAGCAAAACCTGCATTAAATTTTTTATGTAGGCGGAGTTTGCTGGAGTTTGCGTTACATAATCCAGATATTCCTTCACCATTTCATCGCGCTTGCCTTGTATACGGTATAGGTTAGCGAGTTCCAATGAAAACAGTTGGCCGTTTTTGGTGGCTGCTCTTGTTTGCTGCAGTGCGTACGTGCTGTAATCCAACAAATTGCGCGAGGCCAAGTAATCGGAAATGGATTTTGCTTTGTACGGATCTTCGGAATTTACTTTGATGAACGATTTCAAATATTTGTCCGCTTTGGCGACATCGCCTGAGCGCATGTAGACGATACCCAGGTCCAAACGATAGCTTAGTCGATCATCACGCCTGATTAACTTTTCAACATAATCTTCCGCTTGCTTATAGTTGGCCATATCCAACATCAAGTTGAGATAGTTAAGATGGATGGCCGAAATGTTTTGTGGATCTTTTGCCAGGGCCTGAAAAGAACTTAGCGCCTTTGCTTTATCCCCCTTTAATAAATACTCATTCGCAATTTGAATGTCTTGCATATTTTGAGCCAACGAAAGTTGTGAACATAGCAAGACTATTAATGTATTATAAAATATTTTTTTAAAAAATAGAAGGTTGTAGTTAGTAGTGTTCATTTGTTGATAAGATCAAAACCGTTCTCGCTTGTTGATAGAATATGAATGGTTTTCTGGTAAAAGACACCGTTTAAAACAATCGTTTATCAAATTAACGAATAATTGTGGATTGTGGATACTTTCATCAACAAGAATATGTGCGTTGGTAACTTGTTGTGTTGAGTGGTTTAATCCACATTATTTTTACTTGTACTACCTTTCTGCCTTTTCATCCACAGTTGTACACACCTATCCACATCCTTTTGTGTTGTTCAGAACTTTATCACCAAAGGCCCAACTTCCCAATTTGCCCTGACTGGAGTGCTCGTTTTACCATCAAAAGCTTTGTAAAGTATGATTGATTCTGGTTCAACCCTTTTTTCAAAACTCCCTACGTCCCAAGTTCCATTGTTGTTTCTATCAATTAGAGTCCTGATTTTGTATTCACCCGGTGCTAAGTTCTTAAAAACGTATTTTGCTGGTTGTCTTAAACTCTTTACTACTTGGCCACTTGTTGTGAGAAGTTGAATGATGTAGGTCTTCTCTTTTGTTTTAACTTCAATGGATAGAGAACCGGTTTCATCTCCTTCGTGTATTTTTATCTCATTGCTGGATGCCTTTGACGAATCATTTTCAAGTGAGACGAATGCTCCCTTTCCAAAGACAAGGAGTGATTTTTCTACTTTTTGCTTTTTCTTGGGTTCTTCAGGATTAGGAATAATCTCTGGTGCTTTCCGTTTTACAGTGGTCTCAATTTTTAGTTTATGGTTTAGTGTATCTATAGTAATTTCTTTTTTAGTGATGGGTTGAAAAGTAGTAGAGTCTATTTGCACGTACATACTGTCCAAAGTGAAGGCAGCAATCGGTTTATTAAAGTTAGAGGTTGCGGTTAATTTTTCTCTTTCCTTTTCATAGTTAAGTTCGAAAGAGGACATTTTGAATGTCTCTTTTATTACTTTGACTTCAACAGATTTAATGTAGGTAATTGTATCGAGAGCATGCCCAACGCTATCAGTGGCATGTATGTTTACTTTGACAGAATCTTTCCCTAGATTGTCTTTGTAGAAAATCAGTTCTTCTTTGGTGTCGCCAAAGTTGTAAATGAATTTATTTGCGTGATCGTATTTTACTGTTAGGCTATCTATCCGTTTATTGAATTTAATCCTGGATATTTTTTCGGTGTGCCGTATGTTCGTCACTTTGATTTCTCTTGCATCTACTCGCACCAGAGGAATCTTTATACTATCATACTTTCCGTACAATTCAATCTTTTTAGCAAGGAACCCAAATCGTTCTGATTTGCTTTCTACTTTTAAGTTTTTGCTTTTATCGTCAAAGGCATAGATGTAGTAGTCTCCCGCTTTTAGATTTGTAATACTAAACTTTCCCTTCTTGTCGGTTCTGGTAAAGTAGATGGATTGGTGATTGAAAATGTTGAAGGTATCGCTTTGATAGAGCGCTACTGTAATTTTTTCTGGTATTTCTTCCTTGAACATTTCTGAAACAGAGCCGTAAACTTTTAACGAATCTATTTCTGGACCGGTACTGAATGCAAGGCGTAAATTAAATGCAGGATTACTTTCACTAATATCTTGCACCCCGTCCCTAAATGAAACGCTGTAGGTTGTATTTTCAAGTAGCTTGTTTTTTGGCACAATGATCACTTTATTTTTCTTGGCAATGAATTTTGTTTCTTTACCAACGGCTGGCGTGATCATGATTTCCTCTGCGGGATCTTTGAGTTTTATGTATTCATCAAATTCTAGTTCGAATGTTTCTCCTTTAAAGTTGAGTTGATTGTTTTTGGGTTTGGATGAAAGGAGTTCTGGAGCTTTTTTATCTTGTGGCCCACCACCTGGCGATGTTTGGTTCGCACACATGCTAAAGACGAAAAGGATGAATATTGCGGTGATGTAATTCCTCATCTTTTCTTAGCGATGTAAATTAAGCTGGAATGATTTTGATCTTTCGCAGCGGCAAGGTTTGAACTTAATCCATTAACGATGGCTTTGAATGCGTTTACTATTTTACTTTGATTTGGATATTTATATCCTTCGCTAAGTAAAGAGACATAGTAAGCATCTAATTTCATAGGATGAATATCAATCAGTTCGAGCCCAGTTTTATCAAACAATTTTTTCATTGAGTCTTTTGAAAAGTGCCAGAGATGCCGAGGCACATCATAGCCCGCCCAGTAAGCTCCGTACTTTTGTGCATCAGGTGCTTCATGGTTGGGTACTGCAATAAAAATAATGCCATCTTGCTTCAATAGGGATTTTACGAAAAAAAGTTTTTCATTGATGTCGTGAATATGTTCTAGTACGTGCCAGAGAGTTATCACATCAAATTGACTTTCTTCTAATTTTTCAATTGATGAGGAGATAGGTTTTTGTAGAAGATCGGTTGCTTTACTCCTTGCCTCATTGGAGGGTTCAACTCCGTTGATTGCCCAGCCGTGTTTTTTAAGATGATGAAGAAATTCACCTGTGCCGCAGCCATAGTCTAATATGCTGCCGATGGGTTTGTGTTTGTTGATGAGTTTTAATTTCCAACCTAGGGTTATCGCTCTGGCAAAAATATAGATTTTATCAAACAGACTTTTACTGCTGCCTGTGTGCGAAATGTATTTTTCTGATTGGTAATATTTTCCAATGGAGTTTATATCTGGCCTTGGATTAGTAAGGGCGAAACTACATTGAGAGCATTTGACAATTTCAAATTGCTCACCTGTTGTGGTGTGATCTTTGGCAGACAACAATTTGGTAAAGAAAGAGGAGCTACAGATTGGGCAAATGGAAACAGATTCTAAACTCATCTTATCTGGTAGTAACAATTTTGAACCACATAGACACATAGTTACATAGGTTTTCACATAGTAGCTATGCGTGTACTTCTATGTGTTTTATGTGCCTATGTGGTTCAAATCTTCTAAGGTAAATTGTTTTATTTTCCCATGTAAACCGTTAGTACCGAAACGTCCGCAGGCGAAACTCCGCTGATGCGTGAGAGTTGCCCGATCGTTTCTGGTTTGAACTTTTTCAATTTCTCGCGAGCCTCAGAGGATAGTGCTTTTACACGATCATAATCAAAATCGGGTTTAATGATATAATCTTCTAGACTTTCGATTTTCTCTGCCATCTTTTGCTCACGCTCAATGTAGCTTTCATACTTGGTTAAAATCTCTACTTGTTGCAAAACATCTTCACTGTATTTGCTCAATGTTCTATTTACCTCAGGATCTATTTTTTTCAACTCGGCCATGCCGATGTGTGGACGTTTCAACAGATTTTCTACTGGCACTTTTTCGGTGATGGTGGCTGTATTCAATTCAATCAGCTCATCGTTCACAACACTCGGCTCAACACGGAGCAGTTTTAATTCTTTGGTAAGACTGCTCATTTCATTTTTCTTATCGAGCAGTTTTTCTAAACGCTCGTCTGTTGCCAAACCAAGTTTGTGTCCAGCTTCTGTCAAGCGGAGATCAGCATTGTCTTGGCGCAGAAGAATTCTATACTCAGCTCGTGAGGTAAACATGCGATAGGGCTCTTGTGTGCCTTTGTTCACAAGATCATCTATCAATACGCCAATGTATGCCTCTGATCTTTTTAGCACGAAAGGCTCTTTCTCATGCACTTTGTTGTGCGCGTTTATTCCTGCCATCAGTCCTTGACAAGCCGCTTCTTCATAGCCCGTAGTTCCGTTGATTTGACCTGCAAAATACAGATTATCAATTAGTTGAGTCTCCAAACTCATTTTCAATTGAGTGGGCGGAAAGTAATCGTATTCAATAGCGTAGCCTGGCCTGAACATTTTGGCTTTCTCAAAACCAGATATTTTGGTAATGGCAGAATATTGGATGTCTTCAGGTAAAGAGGTAGAAAATCCATTGACATAAATCTCCACCGTCTTCCATCCTTCTGGCTCTACAAATATTTGATGACGATCTCTTTCTGCGAAGCGATTGATCTTGTCTTCAATGGATGGGCAGTACCTTGGGCCAAGCCCTTTGATTCGCCCTTGGAACATAGGAGATCGGTCAAATCCTTTTTCAAGTTCTTTGTGTACGGCTTCGTTGGTATAGGTGATCCAGCAACTCAATTGTTTATCAAGAGGTTTTGTATCTGAATAGGAGAATTTACTTGGGTTCTCATCGCCCTTTTGTTCTTCCATTAAGGAATAGTTGAGCGAACGCCCATCAATGCGTGGGGGTGTTCCAGTCTTCATCCTGCCCGATTCAAAACCCAATTCAATCAACTGCTCAGTGATTCCAGTTGCGGCTTTCTCTGCCGTTCTACCCCCACCAAAGTTCTTTTCACCTATGTGTATTTTTCCGTTTAGGAATGTGCCATTGGTTAGAACAACGGCTTTGGCTTTTACTTCTATACCAAGAGCCGTTCTCACGCCTACTACCCTTTTATCTTTAATCAATAATCCCGAAACCATTTCTTGCCAGAAGTCTACGTTTCGCATTGACTCAAGAGCCAAACGCCATTCTTCCGCAAACCTCATCCTATCATTTTGAGATCTTGGACTCCACATGGCTGGCCCTTTGGAAAGGTTGAGCATTCTGAATTGGAGCATAGATTTATCTGACACTATTCCAGAGTATCCCCCGAGCGCATCTATCTCCCTTACGATTTGTCCTTTGGCCACACCGCCCATGGCTGGGTTGCACGACATCTGGGCAATAGTATTCATGTTCATGGTGACCAAAAGAACTTTTGACCCCATGTTGGCCGCTGCGGCTGCAGCCTCACAGCCAGCATGCCCAGCCCCCACTACTATTACATCGTATTCTTGAAACATATATTCCTTTCTCAGACTTTGAGCTTAAAACAAAAAGAGGAAAGGTTAAAGAGGCTTCGTTTCAAAACGTTCCACGTGGAACTACGCCCTCCTTTTGCTTTCTTATTTTAGCCTTGCCAAAACGTTCCACGTGGAACTCTCAGCTTTAACCTTTCTACTTTTAGCCTTTTGACTTTAAGCTCCGCAAAGATAGGCAAGCTTCTTCTTTTTTGCGCATAAGGGCTTTTTCGGAAGGTTTTTTGTCTTTGTAGCCAATGAGGTGGAGAACTCCGTGGATCATTACCCTGTGGAGTTCGTCTTCAAAGTTGGTATTGAACTTTAGGGCATTCTCTTTAACTCTTTCTATGCTGATATAGATTTCGCCTTCTAAAGCCTTCTTGCCTTCGGAGTTATCAAAGGTGATGATGTCGGTGAGGGTTTTATGGTTGAGGAAGCCTTGGTTGAGTTGGAGGAGGTATTCGTCTGAACAGAAGATGTAGTTGATTTCTTTGATGGTGCGCTTTTCTTTTTTGACGACAAGTTTGATCCATGATGAGATTTTTATTGGGTGCTTGACCTTGAATTGGATGCTTTCTGAAAAGAAACGGATTTGGCTCATGAGTCGCGCATTTGTGGGTGCTGGGATTACTCGTGCGTAAGCGGGCAAGGGATAGAAGTGGAAAGCCTGCCGTTAGGTAAGTGTGATTTGAAATACATCAAGTTTATTTATGGTAAGCTAACCATGAAAAGCGCGTGGCGGACTTGGAACGGATAGCCCAGTGCCCCTGCGCCTCGCGGGGCATGCCCCCCAATTCAATTCATATAAAAACTAAGTTCCACCACTTTGCCCTTTTCATTAAAAGCCACTTCATCGGCCAAGTGTTTCATTAGGAAGATGCCGCGGCCGCCTGGTTTTTCCAGATTCTCTGGGGCGGTGGGGTCTGGCAGATGTTCGTAGTCGAAGCCATTGCCTTCGTCTTCTACTCTGAATTTTATCACGCCTTCTTCTAATGCGAGGGAGAGGGAAACGTTTTTGCCAGAATTGTTTTGGTTGCCGTGCTTGATGGCGTTGTTTACGGCCTCGGTGACGGCAATCATGATGTTGCCATAGATGTCGTCATCGAGGTGGTATTTCTCTCGGGCATTGTCAATGAAGCTTTCAATCATCCGAATGTTCTCGGATAGTGAGGGGATTTCAATATTGATTTTCTTCATGCCCACGGCAAATGCGGTTTATTCTTTTGTCCCTATTCGTTTAAAATATTCGTTCACCTCCTTTTTGTAATAAGGAAATAACTTGGGAGGCACGGTTTTCAACAATTCTACTTCTTTTTCTTTTAATCTTAAATACTCTTCAAAAGCACGGGGCATTTCTTGTGTGTAGTCCTTTGCCGTTTCTCCCTTGCGCTCTTCATCTTGGTTCTGCTCGCGCATGGATTTCTCCGCTTCCAGCAACCTTGTAATGATTTCGTTTTGCCTGCGGATGGTTTGCTCCGTGATCTGTTTGTTAACCAAATCCATTTCGGTTTGTTCCATTTTGCCTGGTAAATCTCCGCCAGAAATTTTGCCTCCCTCCTTTTTCATTTTCTCTTGCATCTCTTGCAGTGCTCTGCGTATGCGCTCTTGTTCTGCGGCCATCTTTGCAAACTCTTCAGATAGCTGGCGACCAGACTTGCCGCCATTTTTTATTTCCTGCATCTGCTGATTTAGTTGCTGCTGCAATTTGCCAAGGCTCGGTTGCTGCTTTCCTTTTTTCTTACCCTTGCCAGGCGATGGCATGGCGTTGGCCATCATGTCCATCATCATATCATAATGATCATTGAGCATGAGCGCGAGGTTGTTGATGCTGGTCATAGAGAACTGCATCTCAGAGCTGGCGTTTCCTTTTCTGCGCTCTTTCACATTCACGGCTGCTTTATCGAGATGATCGTTGAGTTCGCCTACTTCTTTGGTAACAATAGAACCCATGAACGGATCTTTCTTGGCAAGAGCTAACAAACTGTCTTCCAATACTTTAGCATCATCTTTTACTTTTAATTGATTCTGCGAAAGCTGGATGTACTTGGGATCGGTCTGCTGCACTTGATTGAAATCTTTCATCAGTGTTTCTTGATCGTAGGATAATTTGATGAGCCCGTGAAGGATTTGGCGCAGGCTTTCTAGGTTGGCCATGTCCATCTCCATTTCCATAGAGTTCTGCATTCCTTCCAGCTTTTGTTGCATCTGCTTCATTTGGCTGATAGATTTCTTTTGTTGCTCTGCGGCTTTCTTCGGCTTGCCTTGCTTCAATTCTTCCTTGCTCTTCTCCTGAGATTCTTCCAGATCTTTCATTTCTTGGTCACTCGGTGTGTCTTTTGGCTCTTTCATCTCCTCACCCATTTTTTCTAGCTCGTCCACCGACTTCTCAAATTTTTCTAATTCTTTTTTTAACTCATCCTGCTCTTGCGCAAGCTT
>JAYWHU010000005.1:0-6179 GCA_043777495.1 Cyclobacteriaceae bacterium
TTCCAAGAGCAGGATGCCTAAAAAAACTCAATCAAAAAAAACAGCGTAAGCTCCGCTGTTTTATACTTTTGAGTGGCCCGAAAAAAGGGGGAGCTTACACAGTTGTTGGGCAGCTTTGTCGCGTTCTATTTGCGCCATCGCACGACCTGTCTCATACTTGTCGCCTGCACTGCTTTTGCCTTCTTCATTGGCCGCTGCTTGTGCATCATCCATTGCTTGTTTAGAATTGGTTATGCGCTGATCCACATAATTATGGCACAATGCGAGTAATCGAGTCTTTATACTTTCCATTAGATCCCCAAAATCACTTTCAACTTTACATATCCCGTTTTGCTTACTGGTATCTGTTTTCCATTCCGCAAGATAGCTAGGTGCGTTTCTTTTTGATATGGCTCAATCTTGGTGATTTGGTTAATATGTAAAATATATGAGCGGTGTACGCGTACAAATTGCGCTGGGTCTAATGACTGCTCATAAAAATTCATGGTTTTATTTTTCAAAAAAGAACCCTCTTGCGTATGGATTTTTACAAAGTCATCATCTGCTTCTAAGTATTGAATCTCATGAACAGGAATGATTTTTACTTTGCTGCCCGTTTTCACCACTACTCTGCCTTGTTGTGAGCCGCCCGCAGACATCGTGCTTAACACTCGTTCCACTGGCTCTGGGCTTGTAGGTGTCACTTTACTTTTCCATTTTAATATGGCGGTGCGAAAACGATCTTCGGCCACAGGCTTCAATAAATAATCAACCGCATTGGCTTCAAATGCTTTGATGGCGAATGAATCGTAAGCAGTAATAAAAATGACTGCGGGTTTTTGATCGATCAATTCCAACATTTCAAAGCCGGTGATCTTGGGCATTTGAATATCCAAGAATATCAATTCAGGTTGGTGTTGTTGAATGGCTTTCACGCCTTCAAAGCCATCTCCACATTCTTGCATCACCTCTATTTCAGAAAATGATTTTAAGTATGCTTTAATGATTTCTCGGCTTAATGGTTCATCATCAATGATTACTACTTTGGTCATAAGTTAAGGTTGTAATGTGTTCACTTTTTCTTATTGCCTATTGCCTTTTCCTACTTTCATCTATGGGTTTTCAAATACTTGAACTTTCCAACTGCTGATTTGTCAACTATCAACTTTTGTCTACTATTTCTGGCAAAGTAAGTTGTACTATAAATTTATTATTTTCAATAGTCGTCTTCAACAAATCATTTCGTGTGTAGAGCAAATAAAGTCTTCTCTTCAATCCGTTCAATCCAAAACCACTTCCTTCGGCTGGTTGCATATCTGCGTCAAATGGATTAACGATTTCTATCTGCAATGAATCATTCACTCGCAGTGTTTTCATGCTGATCACTACGTTTTCAGTTGTTCCGTATAATCCAAACTTAATGGCATTTTCTACTAAAGGCTGAATGAGCAATGGTGGAATCAACCAAAGTTTTATTTGCTCATCGCAATCCAATTGCACATCCAATCGATGGCCGAACCGTACTTTCTCAATGGATAAATACAATTGTAAATAAGCGAGCTCTTGATCTAACGTGATCCAATGTTCATCTGCCCGTTTGAGTGTGGAGCGAAGAAAATCGGAGAGCTGTTGTACCATATCGCGCGCCTTGGCTGGATTTACCAAAATCAAGGCGTTGATCGAGTTCAAACTATTGAAAAGAAAATGCGGTTGCAATTGAAGTTGTAATTTTTGCAGTTCCGCTTCGCGCACCATTGACTCTGTGGAAGCTTGGTTGGCAACGGCCTCTTGCAATTCTTTAGCTTGCTTGTAAAATAAATAAGCAATTCCATAACCAACGGTGCTTAAAAAAACAATGGCCAAACGAACTGGGATTGCTTTGTCATTAAATTGCAAGTAGTCACTATTTTCTTTCCCGATCGTCTGGTAAAAATTATTGGCAATCCATTGGCACAAGAAAGAGACCACCAAACTTAGCCCTATCACAAATTGATATTTGCCAATCTTAGGTGTGTACCGATTGAGTATGGTTTCCATTAAAATCATGGAAGCCATCGTCCAATTTGCTGAGATCAGTGAATCCCAAGCAGCCATTCGACTTTCAATTCCAAACCAAGAAACCAACACCCAATAGTAGATTGCCCACCAGGTTATCGAGAAAGCAAGGATGGGCAAACGCTTAACTATTCTAGATGGCAAATTCATTGAAGAGAACTATTTGTCTGTTTTACAGCGACAATATAAGTCATTCACACGCATTTCATCAATCTCTTTGCCTTTGACTGAACAACTTCCAAATAGTCGCTTACATCTTTCGGCTCTTCGGTAGAAGAATAAATCTTCATGCCATCTTCCATAGAAATGATTGGGCAAACGTCCACTACATTCACAAATTTCCATTTCACAGATTCTTGTTTGTCGTTCACAAAAGAACACTCCCCCAATCTTCCCAGAATATTCGCTTTTTCTCTTGCCCACTCAAACTCATCTGCACGAATCAACCGAAGCTGTTCATCAAACTGAGGAGCATGACTTCCATTGCCACTTACCACCTGATAGACAAATTTGGCTAAGTACCATTTCATTTTTTCTAAGTTAAATTAATTGACAGTTGACAAATGGGCAATTGGCAAAGTATCCGTTTCAAGAATCTCAAAGTATTGTCAACTGCTTTTTTGCCAACTGTCAACTTGTTTTCAATAGCTTTTAATATCCACGCCACCAAACATACAAACCCCTGTGAGTACTAATTTTTTACCAGAAGATTGAGAAGTAGGATCTTTGCGTTTGTCGTCTACGCCACCGAGTATAGCCGTGATGTCGGATTTCAATTCCCAATTAGATGGTACAATCAATTTACATCCGCCAAAAACTGAAACTACATCCAATACCACTGTACCCTCAATATCTGCCTGTGATAAATCTATCTCGCTTCCTCCGAAGATGGATGTCACTTGCCCACCACGAAAATTCTTAGAAAAAACTCTCCGCTTACTGCCTCCAAAAATAGAAGTGATATCAATTTTGTCTTCGCCAGTAGAAGAGGAGTCGCTTAAGAAATCAATTTTTTTTTCATCAGCACCAGTCCAAATATTTTTAATGGATTTGGAAAAAGCTGCACGAAATACAATAAGCAAACCAATTACAATTACCATTACAGGAAATACATATCTACGAACTTCGTATTCAATGCCTGGAATATCCGCAATAAAAAAGAAGGAGCCCAAGCCAATCAAAACGATCCAGCCAATGCCCTGAAAGTTTTTGCGTATGCCCACTGCCACGCCAATCGCGATCAACAATGTTTTCCACGAGATCAACCAGTAAGGCACCAAGTCAAAATCTAACCGATCAAGTAATAGCAAACCACCAATCGCTACTACGATAATACCAAGCCAAAAACTGTTGCCAAGTTGTTTTCCGTTTTTCGTTTCCATAATTGTGTTATTGTTTGCCAAATGTAACGGGGCAAACCGCACTAGAAACAATGGAAAAAGGCGAGCGAAAGGAAAAAGTCGGTGAAACCGGAGGTTGGGCGGGGTGAAAGTGGAGAATTAAAAAAAGTTGACAAATAGGTAATTGACAGTTGACAAAATCTTCGGCTCTATGACGTTTGGGGTGGGTAAGATTTACGTGTCTATTCTAAGCGTAGGCATTAACCTTAGTAGAAAAATGTGCCTATAAATTCTCTCCAACCTTATTACCTTATTTTAGCTCTCAATAATAAGGTTGGGGTTCACAGTTGCAAATAATTTCTACTAAGGTTCATGTCTTGACCCCACTCTTGTTACCAAGTTAGCCTTTCGCAAGTTACCCACTCTAAACGTCATAGAGCCAAATCTGATCTCGTATTTGGAAAATTAGCCGCGAGAAGTAGGCAAAATAAAAATATTAAAATGTTGGCAATTTGCCATCATGTGCATATCTTTGTAGCGTGAATGTGATCAGACGACAAGCCATAACAGATTTTTGTAGTCGACATGCAGACGCAAAGATTCCATTGAATACTTGGTTTGCTGCCTGCAAAAAAGCTGATTGGAAATCGTATCACGATCTGCAACAAGGTTATCCTGAAGCTTTTCCACTTGGGGATAATAGGGTAGTCTTTGATATAAAAGACAACAGGTACCGAGTGATTGCGCGGGTGCTATTTGTTTTTAAGCAAGTGCAAATCAAATGGATTGGCACTCATGCAGAGTATGATAAGATTGACGCGAAAATAATTAACCGTTAAAAATATGTGGACACTACTTCAAAGCAAAAAAGAATATGATGCTGCTTACGCTCGATTAGAAGAACTCTCTCAAAATCCTCCAGATGTAAAATCAGATGAAGGACGTGAGCTTATGTTGCTTGGTTATTTGATCGATCAATGCGAAGAAAAAGAATTTTCCATCAAGTATCCTCAGCCTATTGATGCAATCAAAGCAAGGATGGAAGACCTAGGCTTAAAAATAAACGATTTGTTGGATGTCTTTGGCGACAGAGGCACGGCATCCAAAGTGCTTAACAAACAACGAAGCCTTTCTCTATCGATGATTCGTACATTGGCTCATCGCTTGTCCCTTCCTTTAAATATACTCGTTCAGCCTTATGCATCTCCAAAAGTGTATCGCAAAAACACGGTGTCACTTAAAGTAGCAGAGCCGAAAGCAGTTTATAGAAAAAAAAGGATAGCTTGATTTGCCAACTGCGTATAGTCAATTCTCAACTAAGGATACAATCTCTTGATCCATCGGCTTCACTTTGGGCGGAAAGAAGCCAACTACCTTCCCCGATTTATCAATAACATATTTGCAAAAATTCCAAGAAGGCGAGTTGCCTGATTTGGCCTCAAGCCATTTGTAGAGAGGAGATTTATCGTTTCCCTTCACAGAGATCTTATCAAACATTTGAAACTTCACGCCATAATTCCTTTGGCAGAAGGTAGCTATTTCATCGCTAGTGCCAGGCTCTTGCCATAAAAAATTATTCGCAGGGAAGCCCAACACCGTTACTTTATCGCCATACAACTCGTGGAGTTTTTCTAAGTCTTCATATTGATAGGTGTAGCCGCACTTCGAGGCCGTATTCACGATCAATAAGTTTTTTCCTTTGTACTGAGCAAAATCAATTTCCTTTCCTTCTAGCGATTTCATTTTAAAATCATAGATAGACCCTGAAACGTTTTCGGGTTTTGTCTTCGACAATTTACTGGAGAGAAATGATGCTAGTCCCATGATTATTGCGCTGATTAAAATTACTCCTATTATTCTCATTCCTCTTTCTCCCTATGGCCACCAGCCGCAGGCTTCAGGCTTCAAGCATACTTCGCGTTGGCACACTCTGTTTGCAGCTTGTGGGGTAAAGCTTGAGGCATAAAATCATTTCGACTCATTAATAATCTGATCGTCCATTGGGTTGACTGCAGAGCTAAAGAACTTAACGGTACCATCTGGCTTCACTAGGTATTTACAGAAATTCCAGTTTGGCTCTTTACCCGATTTTTCTTTGAGGTATTGGTACAGGGGATGTTGATCGCTGCCCTTCACGGAAATTTTTTCAAACATCTGAAAAGTTACTCCATAATTTTTTTGGCAAAAAGTAGCGATCTGTGCATTTGAACCAGGCTCTTGCCCACCAAAATTATTAGCAGGGAAGCCAAGCACAGTGATTTTGCTCCCGTAAAGTTCATGCAGCTTTTGTAAGTCTGCATACTGCGGAGTGTAGCCACACTCTGAAGCAGTGTTTACAACCAGCAGTGTTTTGCCTTTGTACTGCGCCAAGTCAATTTGCTTTCCATCGAGTGAATTGATTTTGAAATCGTAAATCGTTGATGTATTCATAAAAATAAAAAGTGAAAGGAGAAGAAGTTTCATAGTTAATAGAGTTTACTTTAATAACAGGTTTTTTGTCTATAAGTTATTAGGACAATATTATTTGTCAATACATAGTCGTGTAATTATTTTCATTACCGGGTTTTTCAATTCCTTACTTCTAGCAATATTATATAGCTGCTTATATCTTTAAGGAGTCTTTATCCAAGAATCCAATTACCTACAACTCGTAAATATACGAAACTCCATTAGGCAAACTTTCACAAATCTAAGGATCGTTTTACGAAACTGTTTGGAATGCAAGACCAATTGTCAAGCGCAAAAAAAACATACTCGCATCGGCCAGCGATAGAAGCCCCGCGAAGCGCGGGGTAAACTCCAAGC
>JAYWHU010000006.1:0-78750 GCA_043777495.1 Cyclobacteriaceae bacterium
AAATAACGCAAAAAAACCGAAATATCTGATACTTCGGCATTTTTTTTATTCTGTTGGGTCTTATAGCCAAACTCCAGCCACGGGTTTTAACCCGTGGGATAGATAAGCGAGGAATCAAAGCGTGCCGCAGGTAAACTCAATCGAGATAAACCCTGATTGGCACGCAACCAATGCCCTTGATTAGTATTTATAATATCCTCTGTGTTTGGTTTGCAAAACTATCGTACACCCAGGTTAGAGGTTAGAATGTGTTTTGAGCGTAGATTAAAATAGGGCGTTTTTTTACTTTAAAAATAAATTACTTAATGAGTACTAATTTGATCAGACAAACCTTACTTTTTTATTTTATCTTATTGACAACAATGTCAACGCTTGCGCAGCAAAGCAGCACCGTTGAATTGGAAAAAGCAAAAGGGCATTTGCAACGAGAGCGGGAAAACATTTTTATTCAAGCATTGCACCTCTCCACTACACAGGCTTCTGTTTTTCATCCCATCTATGTAGAGTTTAATAAAGAAAAACGCATCCTTGATGATCTGCTGATATCACTTTTTATAAAATATGCTGATAACTATCAAAAACTTGACCACGAAATAATGGATGATTTCATTAAGCAATCAGAAGAGTATGAGCGAAAGGAATTGAGAGTGCGTAAAAAATATTATAAAAAAATCAGTAAGGCCATTTCTACTGAGTTGGCCTCTCAGTTTTATGAGGTAGACGATTTTATATCAACGAGCCTTCGCCTAAATGTTTTATCTGGCCTGCCTTTTACAAATAGCATTGCGAAACTAGTAGCAAATTAAGCTGCTACTGATTATCCTTGAATACCTGCTAAATGATTAGAACTAATTAAGAGAATTTTATCATAAAGAAAAAACCATGAGTGAAACTGCTATTCTTTGGTTGATATTCAACCTTTTTGTATTAGCTATGCTGGCTATTGACTTAGGCATATTCCACAGAAAGTCGCACGAGGTAAGTGTACGTGAAGCACTGAGCTGGACGTGTGCCTGGATCATTTTGGCAATGCTCTTTAACTTATTTGTCTATCACTATTTCGACAAAAGTAAGGCGTTGGAATTCTTTACAGGCTATCTAATTGAAAAGTCACTGAGTGTGGATAATATTTTTGTTATCATTCTTATCTTCTCCTATTTCAAAGTGCCTTCAGCGTATCAGCACAAGGTTTTGTTTTGGGGAATCTTAGGTGCATTAGTAATGCGCGTTATTTTTATTTTAACAGGTGTAGAATTGATTCACCGCTTTCATTGGCTCATTTACATTTTTGGAGGCTTTTTGATTTTTACTGGCATACGAATGCTTACGGCTGGTGATTTGAAAATAGACCCAGAGAAAAACCCCGTGATCAAATTAGCCAGAAAGATTTTCCCCGTTACCCAATCCTTTGATGGCGATAAGTTTTTTGTAAAAAAGGATGGCAAGAACTGGGCGACACCTTTACTCCTGGTTGTAATTCTCATTGAGACTACAGATCTCATTTTTGCTGTAGATTCTATTCCAGCCATTCTCGCTATTTCAGACGATTCCTTTATTGTTTACACCTCCAATGTTTTTGCCATACTGGGCCTACGCTCGCTTTACTTTGCTTTGGCCGGAATTGAAAAACACTTTCACTTTCTCAAGTACGGCCTATCTGCCATATTGGTATTTGTCGGCATTAAAATGTGCATTGCAGATCTATTTAAAATACCGATTGAAATCTCGCTTATCCTCATTGCTTTTACATTGATGATTGCCATGATCAGTTCAAGGATCTTTCCTGCCAAGACAAAAGATTCATAACGAAGAGTCTACAACCATGACCTCAATCCATTTTTTCTAATCATCCATGAGCAAATATTTTAGTATTTTGATTTTAGCATTGGTAGTCAACAGTAAAATAAAAGCCCAACAAAATCTCTTCAACATACCTTCTGCGGATATCACACCAAAGGGTAAATTTTTTTATCAGCACCAGTTGAACTTTTATTCAGCGAATGAACTAGAATCCAAATCACATATTGTTTATGGTATTGGCAAAGGCTGGGACGTGGGTGTGAATTTTGTGGATCTGCCTCTGAGCTTGGGCCAGCGGCAAATCATTTCTTTTAATGACAATAGTAATCGAAAACCGCTCTATCCATTATTGATGGCCACGCTCCAGAAGCAATTCATCCTTAAAGAAGGCAGGCTTTTTTTGAATGTGGGCACACAAATAGGACCTAACTTGAGCAACGAACTATCAAACAAAAGAATTGCCATGATGAATTACACCCTTGCCAGGTGGCAACCATCTAAAAAGGGATACATTGCTATTGGCCCCTATCACACCAATAATGTTTTTGTGGGCGGGCCTCCCACAAATCATTTTGGGCTTATGCTCGGGTACGAATATAGGCTGAACGACAAGTGGCTACTCATGGGTGATTTTATTTCAGGCGACCATAAAAAGTCGCAGACGGTGATTGGTGGTGGCTATAACGTAAGCGGCAAGTTGCAGATTTTTTTGGGATCGCTCCTCGCCTTCCCTAATACCAAATTAAACAATGGCTTGGTGATAGAAATCAACTGGTATGGCTGGAATTTTAAGGAAACACATTAAGGCGAAGGAATCGGTTAAACAATTTTGCATTTGAGGCCATTAAAATAAAAATAAAACCCAAACCAATTTAGTGGTTAACAAAAAATGTGTTAAAATTGGAGATTAAAGTGAAAACCCGTGAAATTGTTAGTACTGGGGAATGTCTTAATAGATAAAAACCGTGTTAATAGCTTTCATGACCTAAAACCAAAAATTATCTACACATGAAATTTACTCGTTTTACCACCTATCTCGTTGCCGTTGCAACTGCCTTTTTATTAGGCTCTTGCGGCTCTTCTACCAAAGAAAATACCCAAAATTCTGACGAATTTAAGCAAGCAGAAGAATCGTTAAAAGACCAAATCAAAGATGTGGTCTACAACATTCCTTCTCCTTCTGAGATTCCATACCTTTTGCAGGCAACCGGTGCCGAGTTTAACCAAGGGCTATTGAACGATCGCAAGAAAGTTGACCAATACCTTACCCGTAACGACAAGGCTGCCTTGAACTTGGGCGCGTATGTAGCGGACATTGGCTACTTAAGCTCGTACGACAAAACCCAAGAAGCGATCGACTACTTGAACTCTGCTAAAAAATTAGCTGATAATCTCGGTGTTATTGGGTCTTTTGATATAGAAGTTCTTAAGAAATTCGAGTCCAACATCTCTAACAAAGATTCCCTTGCAAGTTTAATGAACGATGCAGTTCAAAAGACTGACAAATATTTGAAAGACGATAGCCGCAACAAGTTGGCCGCTTTAATGATCACTGGAAGCTTTGTAGAAGGCCTCTCCATCTCTACAGGGCTCGTAAAAAGCTACCCTAAAAATTTATTGAAAGACGATCAAAGAAATTTGATCCTTACTCCTATCATGAGGGTGATTTTGCAGCAAGAAAAATCAGTAGATGAGCTTTCTAAGATGCTAGGTACCGTTGAGCAATCAGAGCCTATTACTACCATCCAAGCAGATTTAACTGCCCTAAAAGCAAGCTATCGCTCCCTTAACATTGACGAGCAAATCAAAAACAACCGCTCAGACCTTGTTCTTACCGATAAAAATCTTATAGAAATTACTAAGATTGTGGAAAAGATGCGTAAAGAAATCATTGAATAATTTTATCAAACTTACATGAAGAGGGATTGGTGCAAACCAATCCCTCTTTTGTTTTAAATGCAATTTCTTCTTTAGTACATTTACCGAGTGCTACCTAGCTCAAGTAAGACATTTAAAAGCGAAGTAACCTCAACTAAATAAGCCATGAGCGAACCCGTTCTCAAAGCCATCATTCGATTGTTTGCCATGGTGGCAAAAGAAGATTCTGTAACCAAGCAAGAGCGCGATTACATTCAAATCTTTCTTTCCGATCACCTCAGTCAAAAATCGATGGAAGGCCACTTGCATCTATTTGATGAATATGCGCAAGAGACCTCTGAAAAACTAACCAAGCACAGCGAGCAAGAAGCCATCATAAAACTTTGCGCTTCCATCAACCAAGAGGTAGCACAGAAACAGAAAACAGTGATTATGCTTGAGCTGATCAGCTTGATCATGGCCGATGGTTCCATCACACCTTCGGAAGAACAGTTGGCCAAATCGATTGGTCAAGCATTCAATGTGTCTCCTTCAGACATTGATCTTATAAAGCGATTCATCGTTATCAAAAAGTCAGAGGAATACGAGGACGAAAACATCTTAGTAGTCCATTCAAGCAAAATACTTTCAGGGAAAACGAAGACTATCATTCGCGAAGAGCTAGACGGGTTCATTGCCGTGCTGTACATGCGCAATACCGATATTTTCTTCTTTAGATACATAGGAAAATCAGATGTATACCTGAACGGTGTGCCACAGAAACCAGGCAACATCAACGTGTTGGCCACGGGAAGCATTTTGCGCTGGGGGGCGGCCGATCCTGTTTACTATGGCGAGATTGTAAACATTTTCAAAAAACAATCAGACGGCACACGCACAAGTTTCCAAGCCGAAAAAATTTCGTTCAAATTCAAGAATGGAAAATTAGGCTTGCGCGATGTGGTGGTGAACGAGGAATCAGGCAACTTGGTAGCCTTAATGGGCGCAAGTGGCGCAGGAAAATCTACACTCCTTCATGTGCTTAACGGAACCGAAAAACCATCCGCAGGAAAAGTATTGATCAATGGAATCGACATTCACAAAAACCCTGAGAAGATCAAAGGAGTAGTTGGCTTTGTGCCGCAAGATGATTTGCTCGTTGAAGACCTTACTGTTTATCAAAATCTTTATTTCGCTGCCAAGCTGTGTTTTAGCCATCTCAATGAAAAAGAAATTGATGCACTGGTCATTAGAACGTTAGATGACCTCGGCCTCACTCAAACCAAAGATTTAAAAGTTGGTTCGCCCTTGCAAAAAACCATTAGCGGTGGTCAACGAAAAAGATTGAACATTGGCTTAGAGCTCCTGCGCGAGCCTGCCGTTCTTTTTGCAGATGAACCTACATCGGGTTTATCTTCCCGCGATTCTGAAAACATCATAGACCTGCTAAAAGAACTTTCACTCAAAGGCAAGTTGGTGTTTGCCGTTATCCATCAGCCTTCTTCTGATATTTTTAAAATGTTTGATAAGTTGGTGATCTTAGATACAGGAGGTTTTCAAATTTATTATGGTAACCCCGTTGATGCCATCGTTCACTTTAAGAAAAATATCAATCTCATCAATAGTGATGAAGGCGAGTGCCACTCCTGCGGAAATGTAAACCCCGAGCAAATCTTCAACATCATTGAAACCAAAGTGATCAATGAGTTTGGTGATTTCACCAATGAGCGAAAGTTTTCGCCAGAGCAATGGAATGAAGCTTTTTTGAAGAAGATAAAAGTAACATCCGTACTTCCATCCAACGATACCCCCCACTCCACTTTACAAATACCCAAGTGGCTAAAGCAAACGCATCTCTTCTCCTTACGGGATGTACTTTCTAAGCTTAGTAACAAGCAATATCTTTTCATTAATTTATTGGAAGCACCTCTGCTCGCTTTCATCTTAGCTTTCATTGTGAGGTATTACAACATTGATGATCCATTTAAGGAAGGGTATGTATTCAGCAAAAATTTGAATATGCCTGCTCATTTATTTATGAGCGTGATTGTGGCACTTTTTATGGGACTTACTGTGAGTGCCGAAGAAATCATCCGCGATAGAAAAATCTTGAAGCGCGAAAAATTCCTTCACCTCAGTCGCAGTAGTTATATCATTTCCAAAATTTCCATTTTGTTTATGATCTCTGCTATTCAAACAACCCTGTTTGTATTGGTGGCCAATTCTATTTTAGGTGTGCATGGCATGTTCTTTATTCATTGGGGTATTTTGTTTACGGTGTCATGCTTTGCCAATTTATTGGGGCTCAATATTTCATCGGCATTCAATTCAGCCGTTACCATTTACATTCTCATTCCAATTCTATTGATACCTCAATTGATTTTAAGTGGCGTGGTGGTGAAGTTTGATAAGTTGAATCCTGTAATCGGCAATACATCCACTGTGCCGCTAGTGGGCGATCTAATGGCTTCTCGCTGGGCATTTGAAGCTGCCATGGTGAGTCAATACAAAGACAATGAGTTTGAGAAGCAATTTTATATGTATGACAAAGTGATGGCCGAGTCTGATTATAAAAAAATCTATCTCATCCCTGAGCTAGAGACTAGATTGGATTTTGTAAATCAACAGCATTTGAATACAGATCCCGCCATTCGCAGTGAAGTAGATGAAGAACTGAACCTATTGCACAAAGCGATTGAACGTGAACAAGAAACAGCAGGTGTTCGTTTTAAAAATTTGGACGGGTTAGCTCCTGACAAATTCGACTCAACTATTTATAAAAATTCAATTGAGTTCTTAGAAACCTTAAAGAAATTCTATATCAACAGATACAATAAGGCTGATCAGCAAAAAGACAATAAAACCTCTCAGTTGACAAATACCTCAGAGAAAGAAAAGTCTTTTGAAAACTTCAGGAAATCATACCAGAATGAGGCCATTACTGAATTGGTCAGAAATACGATGGAAACAAATCGCATCATTGAAAAAAATGGCAAGTTGATCCAGAAGATTTACCCGATCTACAAAGACCCAGATCCTGATCACATTGTAGATTTTGATGCGCAGTTCTACATGCCAGCCAAGCATTTTCTAAATAGAAACATTGATACCCTCTATTTCAACATCGGTGTGATCTGGTCGATGACATTGGTATTGGCTTTAGCATTGTATTGGGAAATACTCCGCAAGGTGATTGATGCCCTGGGCAATATTTCTAATCCGTTGCCGAAGAGAATGTAAACACAAATTGAGAAATAGGGAATTGACAGTTGACAAAGATATAGAACTAAACATTGTGGCTCTATGACGGATAGGGTGGGTAGAAAGTGAAAATCCCATTCGGTAGGCACTATTTGTGAAAGGCTTTAACCTTAGTAGAGATTATTTGTAACTGTGAACTCTAACCTTATTACCCCATTTTAATCGCGCGAAAATAAGGTAATAAGGTTGAGAGTGGTTTCATAAAAACGATTTTTCTACTAAGGGTAAAGCCTAAGCATAAAATTGGCGATTAAAATCTTGCCCACCCTAAACGCCATAGAGCCAACATTGTCAACTGCATTTTTGTCAAACTGTCAACTTATTTTCAAACATGTTCTTCTTCCTCTCCAAAACACTCAGCTATGTCACCATGCCATTGGTGATCATTTGTGTTTTGTTGCTGCTCTTCATCTTCCTTAAGAAATCAAGTAAGTGGAAAAGTCGATGTCTTAAGATTGGCATTGGAATGCTTTTCTTTTTCACCAATGATTTTATCAATAATGAAGTGGCACGTTGGTGGGAGATTCCCGCTACACCCATTGCTTCTCTTGAAAAAAAATATGAATATGGAATTCTACTCACGGGCGTTGCCCGATCTGAAATGGAACCTGACGATCGCATTTATTTAGGCAGAGGCGGAGACCGTGTCACACAAACACTTCAACTGTATCGACTAGGTATTATAAAAAAAATAGTGGTGTCTGGTGGCAATGGCAAACTCAACGAAGTGAAGAAACAGGAAGCCGATGTGTTATTTGATCTTCTGGTAATAATGGGCGTGCCTCCGTCAGATATTTTAATCGAAAACAAATCAAGGAACACTCACGAATCGGCCATGGAAGTGAATAAATTATTCCGTGATCAGATCAAACCGGAAGAATGTGTTCTGATTACCTCGGCCTTTCACATGCGAAGGTCGCAAGCTTGTTTTGCCAAACAAGGCTGGGCTATGGATAACTTCAGTACCGATTTCATTTCACATAAAAGAAAGTTCACGCCCGATGCGCTATTCATACCCAAAGAAGAAGCCATGGGCAATTGGCATATCTTAGTGAAGGAGTGGACGGGGATGGTGGCGTATAAATTGATGGGGTATATTTAGGGATTGGGCATTAGGGATTGGCAACTCAAATCTTAGCACTTTTTGGAAAGATTTTAGATTTATTTGCTAGTGGGAAGCTGGGGGGCGTAGGCTAAACAATCAAAAATCACAATTCAAAAATCTCAAATCTCAATTCGATACCGAAAACAAGTAACTTGCAACTGGTATCCTCTCCCCAATCACCTCTTACCTTTTCTCGGTGTCAACAAAACTTTCCTAAACTCCACCTCTGCTCCTTCTGCTTGCAATGCAATTTGCCCTTTTGAAGCGGTGCAATTTTTTCCTTCATTCACCAGCGTTCCGTTAATCCAAACACTAACTGTGTTCTTTACACATTCAATCGTCATTGCATTCCACTCACCAAGCGGCTTCTCTGAGCCATCTGTTAAATTAATAATCCTACGCTGCTTTCCCTCTGTAATACCCCATTCACTTTTAGGGCCACGTCTCTTCTCCATGTCGGGCACGGTGATGTCTTCTACAATGCACCAAAAGTCTCCCGCATTCTCATGCATCATTTGCACCTCCATCGACTTCGGAAACATTTTGTAAAGTGCGCGAGGTGTAGATACATGAACCAAAACACCACAATTGCCAGGTGTGCCAACAAAACGATATTCTATCTCCAATTTGTAATTCTGATAGGATGCATCGGTGATCAGATGCCCTTCTGGTTTACCCATGCTCACCAGTTTGCCATCGCGCACAATGAATGAGCTTGGCAGATCTTTTACACTATCTCTGGCGGGCACATCTACATGCCATCCCGTGAGGTCTTTACCGTTGAATAAATTTTTTGGCTGGGCTACTAATGCTAATGAAAAACTAGCGAAGGCAACAAATGCAAAGATGAATTTTGTCATATAAGGGATGTTTGGAGAATGAAGGTATAAATTATTCTAATAATCTTTAATTGTAAAGGGTGCATTTCAAAATTACACAGTAACAATTGGTCTTGCGGCCTCACCCATCTTAAAGTGTGCTAGACAGGCAGATTTTCGTTCCCCTCTCCCGCGGAGAGGGGGCGAGGTGAACTACCCCACAGCACACTTTAAGATGAGGTGAGGCATAGGCGTGTAATTTTGAAATGCACCCACTATAAAAAAAATCATATTTAATCAGTCACAAAAAAGCCCTTGAAAATTCAAGGGCTTTTGCAAATTACTTTAATAGGGGTTAATCCACCTCCAACTTCAATCGCTTCATTTTCTTTTTAAGTGAATCCAACTTTGGATTATAGGTTACCTCATCGTAGTTGGCTAAATCACCGTATACAGAAAGCAATCCATAAAGTACTGTTTCTTCATCGGGCTTTAATGATTCACACTTTTCCCAGTAAGGCACAGACTCCTTCAACTTCGTCTCTATTTTCTGGAACAGCTCCAAACGTTTTTTCACATCGGCATCCTTAGTTCCGGAAATTTCATTACGCTCTTCGCGAATGGCGCGAACTTCTTTGTAGCTCATGTCAGCAAGGGATGCATAAGAATCATAATGCTTGGGATCTACTTTGATAGCTTCATTGAACCACTTCTTAGCTTCAGTAGGGTTTTTCATTTCATTGCTGATCACGCCTAAATAATACCTTGATTCCACATCCGTAGGGTTCGCATTGGCATTCTTTTCCATGATGGCTTTTGCCTCTGGCAAACGGTTCATCTTGATATACATGTCCAACTCATACTTAGGAAACTCCGTATTGTTGGGAAACTTAGCAATCATTTCTTTGGCAACGGCCAATGCTTTGTCGTTGTCCTTTTTCTTATCGCGGTAGATACTGAACTTTTGGATATAGGCATCTTGATTCTTGCCACCTTTTGCATGGTATTTATCAATGTACTCAAGGGCTTTATCGTATTCCTCAGCAGAAGGCGCAAAGTAAACACCTGCATTCATCAACATAGAAGTATCATTAGGGATGAAGTGAACTACTCTCTCCATGTACTGAAATGCTTTCTTGTAATCTTTATCTTTCTGATAAGCATCCAAACTTGTTGTGAGGTAAGCTTGCGCTAATTTTGATTCCAGTTGTGAATTCAACATCGGTAAGCCCAAATCATCACTAAAGAAAGTAAGTTCATCTTTAGCTAATTCTTTACTTTTAGCAAATGCATCTATCGCCACTTTATATGGCTCCGCTTCCAATGATTTGAATTTGGCAACCTTAGTAGTATCAATACCTGCATAGATTAAGCCTTTCAAATACCAAGCTTTGGCAGCGTTTTTAGATGGCTTGCCTTTTTTATCAACCATAAATTCCTGGCTGGCCGTAGTTACGTCAATGATGGCCTTAGCCTCATCGAATTTACCTTCTTTCAATGCCTTTTCTGCCTTGCTTACACTTGGCTTTATTTCCTTCTGCGCTAGCACAGCCATAGGAAACAATAATAGGAGCGCGATCGCTGTTTTTTTCATTTTTGATTTAGTTTATAGTTCAAGTTTGGGTTTATTTTAAAATTAAAATTCAGAATAATTTATGACTCTGGATTTTCGGGAGGTGGCTCGGTGCTTTCGCCTTCTGCAGGAGGAAGTATATCTCCTTCTGCTGACGGAAGAATCTCTCCTCCTTCAATTTCAATCATCGGTATTTTCTCCACAGAAGAAATAGCATCGTCTTCGTTTAGTTTAATAAGCCTTACACCCTGTGTAGCACGGCCCATCACGCGAAGTTCTTCTACTTTTATACGTATGCTAATACCTGATTTATTGATAATCATGAGGTCATCGTTGTCCACTACCTCCTTGATTGCAACAAGCTTGCCAGTTTTTTCGGTGACATTGATCGTCTTCACACCTTTGCCACCTCTGCGGGTAATACGGTAGTCGGTAATATCTGATCTCTTGCCGTAGCCTTTCTCTGAAACAACCAACAAATTGGCGTCTTCGCGCGAGATGCAAACCATGCCCACTACTTTATCTTGATCGGATTCCAAGGTAACGCCACGCACACCTGCCGCAGTTCTGCCCATCGGGCGCACATCAGATTCATTGAAGTGAACTGCTTTGCCTTCGCTTTTGGCAATGATGATGTGGTTTTTTCCATTCGTCAATGCGGCATTTAACAGTCTGTCACCATCATGAATGGTAATAGCTGTAATTCCATTGGCACGTGGACGAGAGTAAGCTTCTAAGGAAGTTTTCTTGATCGTACCCTTCTCTGTGCAAAGAATAACAAATGTATTGTTGATGTACTCTTGGTCTTCAATGCTCTTCACGTTCAATACCTCGCTCACACTATCCCCTGCCTGGATGTTCAACAAGTTTTGAATTGCACGGCCTTTAGAAGTTTTTGTTCCTTCCGGAATTTCATACACCTTCTTCCAATACACTTGACCCAATGCTGTGAAGATCAACAAATAATTATGCGCTTGCGCTACAAATAAATGTTCGGTGAAGTCATCATCTTTAGTGGAGACTGCTTTCGAGCCAACCCCTCCTCTACCTTGCGAGCGGTATTCAGTTAACGGTGTTCTCTTGATGTATCCTTGATTGGAAATAGTGATCACCATTTCTTCGTTGGCAATCATGTCTTCAAACGTAATATCTTCTTCGCTATGAACAACCAACGTTCTGCGCGCATCTCCATACCGCTCTCTTATCTCGGCCAATTCATCTTTGATGATGCCCATACGAATAGGCTCACTACCCAAGATTTCATTCAGTCGAGCGATCAATGCTTTTACCTCTTCATACTCATTCTGGATTTTCTCGCGTTCAAGGCCCGTAAGGCGTTGCAAGCGCATTTCCAAAATTGCTTTAGCTTGTATTTCTGATAAACCGAAACGTTCTATCAAACCAGTCTTAGCTACTTCTGGGTCTTTAGAATTTCTGATCAGGGTGATCACCTCATCCAAATGATCGAGGGCGATCAAATACCCTTCTAAGATATGAGCGCGTTTTTCTGCCTCATCCAATTCAAACTTCGTTCTGCGAACCACCACTTCATGGCGATGCTCCACAAAAGAAACAATTAAGTCTTTAAGGTTGAGTGTTTGTGGCCTACCCTTTACAAGTGCCACATTGTTCACACCAAAAGAAGATTGGAGTTGTGTGTACTTGAAAAGATTGTTCAAGACAATATTAGGGATGGCATCCTTTTTCAAATCATACACCACACGAAAACCATCGCGGTCAGATTCATCGCGCATGTCGCTAATGCCTTCTATTTTCTTTTCGTTGATGAGCGCGGCCGTGCGCTCAATCATGTTCGCTTTATTTACTTGGTATGGAATTTCGGTAGCAACAATTTGATCTTTGCCATTGGGGTTCGTTACAATTTCCGCCTTCGCGCGAATGACGATCTTGCCCCTTCCCGTAAGGAATGCTTCTTGAATACCTTGGTAGCCGTAAATGATACCGCCTGTAGGAAAATCTGGGGCGGTAATGAACTTCATCAATTCAGGAATGGTGATCTCTCTATTATCAATATAAGCAATAATGCCATCAATAACCTCGGTTAAATTATGGGGAGCCATGTTGGTGGCCATACCCACGGCAATGCCCGATGAACCGTTTATCAAAAGATTAGGAACCTTGCCTGGCAACACAGTAGGCTCTGTGTTTTGGTCATCATAAGTGGGTTGAAAATCAACTGTGTCTTTATTGATGTCGGCCAACAACTCTTCGGCAATCCTTCGTAGCCTCGCTTCTGTATAACGCATCGCGGCTGGAGGGTCTCCATCCACTGAACCAAAATTTCCTTGGCCATCTACCAGCATGTAACGCATGGACCAAGCCTGCGCCATCCGCACCATAGTATCGTAGATAGAAGAGTCACCGTGTGGGTGGTACTTACCCATTACATCACCGACAATACGCGCTGATTTCTTAAACGGTTTATTGTAATTGACACCCAACTCCAACATGCCATAGAGCACTCTGCGGTGAACGGGCTTCAAGCCATCGCGCACATCGGGCAAGGCACGTGAAATGATGACGGACATCGAATAATCGATGTAGGCGCCACGCATTTCGTCTTCAATATTGATCGGGATAATGTTCTGCCTTACGGGAAGGTCACTGCTTTCTTCTGCCACGGTTAGAATAGGATTTTAATATACGCGCAAGGTAGGAAAAATAGTGCTTACAAAGTAGCTTTTTGAGAGGCTAAAAGAAGTGATTTTTTAGAATATAAGAATGTGGAATTTGTTGAGTAACTGCCAGAACGTATATCCTTCTAACTGGCGCCTCGCCCATGATTTCTATGTTCACCAACATGCAACCCAAATATTTTCCCATACCTTCTCTTTTCTCATTTGGCATTTGCTACTTTCTTTCATCTGCTGAAGTAGATCATCGTATTAGTTGGTAAAGAATACCAACAAAGGGAAAGCACTTAGGGTTTGCTACAAAGCCCGTATCACCTCAACAATTCCATCCGGAATGGCAACACCACTGAAGAAGATTCCCACACAATAGACCTTCTCATAATAGTTGGCCCTACTGATCGCCAACGGAAGGGAGCTTACCGATTGTACCGTAAAAGCTATGGTAAATAAAACAATAGCTACCAGCAATGCCACGCTGTTCTCCAATGAGAACAACAAACCCATCGATAGTAAAGAAACAGCAGAGCTCACCCAAAATGCTTTTAAAGTGCCGAACTTATTCACGCCATTACTAATGGGCAAGGAAATAATAGCAGATAGAACAAGCATGGCAACGAGTACCCATTTACCATCAAAGCCATTTGTCAAACCCGCTAACTTAGCCCCTAGTATCGTTGGGAAATAGTTGAAAAGAATAGTGGTGACAAAACCCAAACTAATGCCGCAAATTAAAATGAAACCATATTCAGATTTTTGAGTGTCAATCTTGAAGTCGGTTTTTGGTTTCTCATCCCTCCCCTTATTAAAAAGACTCAACGAATTTTTCCGTAGTGCATAGCCAGACCCAAGAACGGCAATACCGCCCACCATAAAAGTGATAGGCGCACCCAAGTAATCAATGAGATCAATGATGATTGGTTCAAGAGAATAAACCAAGTTGGCCACAATGGTAAGGATAGCCATTGCGCGCGGTAATTTTTCTACGGGAGTGAACAACTCAAGTGTAGAGAGTGCTGGGCTGGTGAATATGCTCATGGCAATCAACCAAAAAATAATTAATATAGGCAATATCCATTTGAACACTTCATTGGGATTGGCAAAAAGAGTAAATGCCACCGACATAAAAATCATGGCAGCGAAACTGATGCCTGCTGAAATTATAGGCAATCTATGCCCTTGCTTAAAACGGAAACGGTCGCCCAGTTTGCCAGCAATGGGTGGTGTGGCAGATAAGATAATCCCTTGGGCTACTAATAGCAAAAGATTAAACTGCGTAAAATTAAACTGTGTTAAAAGTTTTGGTTGATAGTTGTGATAAGCGATCCACCCTAAAACGATGGATGCGTAAAGGGCCGCCAGACTCCACAATTGTTTCCATTCAATACTCTCAGACTTTCCCGATTCCAGATTTGCCAGCACGTTCATAGATAGTAGATTTTACAATAGACTAATAATATACGCTTCTAAACACCGATTTGGATTTTTTGACCAACACGATGAGGCCCATTATTTACATGGTAAATTTCTTATATAAGCGCGCTATTGCTATATACAAATGGTGCTCAAATAGCTAGCAAACTGCTTTCAGTAAAATTACGTTTCTGTTGGTATAAGCGAGACGCTTGTACCAGTGAAGGTTTTGAAAGAAAAAATGATTCGTGGGGACACGAACCAAAATTACCAATCAAATTACTATGTGAATATAAACGGTAATCAAACAAAAAATTTTACAAGTAGGTTTGAAAAAAATGATTCGTGCAGACACGAACCACGGTGAGGGGCTTTACTACAAGCACTGTATGTCTCTCAATTCCGCTCTTTACTAAAAACAAAATCGTTACTTTTCTTTAAAGCATGACAATTAAAGCATTGCTGCTTGGCTAGGTTTTTAACTGTGCGTTCGGTTTTACTATTCTCCTTAAATTCTTCAAAACCCCAACCCCCAGTGTCAGCGTACGCCACACTGTCTTTTACCATCACATCCAAAATCCTTCTCTTCCCTTCAGCCACGTCTGAATCCTTTTCAATGGCTTCCAGCACATCAAAAACTAACATAGAACCATCAGAGAAGTGATTGGTTTTATATCCCTCTACGGCTTTGGCATTGGCGTAAATATGATGGATACCACCAAAGCGTTCAAAGGCCGGGCTTTTAGGGCCGATGATGGCAGTCTTGATGTGCTTCCATTCGCGGTAACCTTCCGGATAAGGAACTTCTTTTGTGGACTGAGAAAGCTGGGTAAATGAAACAAAAAAAATTCCAATTGCTCCCAATACTAAAATTAGTTTGATACTTTTCATAGGATTCAAAATTAGAGAATATTTTCGCCATGAGGAAATTATTATTGGACCCACTGGATGATTGCCACCTAGTAAAACTTAATCCTCCAGCCTTGGTTCGTGTCCTCACGAGCCAAAATTACAAATCAAATTAATATGTCAGTATAAGCAGTAATCGAACAAGAAATTTTAACAGATGGATTGGTCTGAAAAAAAATGGTTCGTGGGGACACGAACCAAGGCGATGGGCGATGGTGGCAGTTAATGTTTGCCAGTAAATAAATCAACTGTAGATACTTTTGAAAAGGGGCGATTTAAAAAGTCTAATAATACCAAATTAAACAATTCAGGTTTTTCAGAGGATCCAAAATGAGTTGCTCCCGGCATTACAAAGAAATTAGAGTTCGGTATGTTATTAAATATTTTAATTGAATGTTCAAGTCTGATAACATCTCTGTCGCCTGACATAATTAAAACGGAGCATTTAATTTTTTGTAAGTCCTTCTCAGTGATATCAGGTTGATAGGCTAATAATGAATAAAGTCTTTTTGTATTAAAGTTCTTTGTGGTTTTTAATGTGTCCAATACCAAATTATCAATTTCATCAAAGATTGCTCTCTTTCCCGGGAACATATTTGCACCATAAGTAGCAAGCTTAGCTATTTTGCTTGGGAAATTTATAGCAAGTAACAGCCCTAGAATACCTCCATCACTTTGCCCCTGAACAAATGCCCCGTCTATATTTAAAGAGTCTAATAGAACTTTAATGTCATTGGCCATTTGTACGTAAGTCAATTGTTTTGTTGTTGTGTCAATTGATTTTCCGTGTCCTCTGCTGTCAATTGCAATAACCTTAAAATACGTTTTAAAGTATTCAATCTTTGCCCTTGCACCTCTTATTGAACCTCCGCTGCCGTGTAGAAAAAGTAATGGCTTACCTGTTCCATAAATTTCATAGTAAAGATTTATACCATTGATTTTTTTAAAGTTTCCTGCTTCCTTGTTATCTCCATAATTTATTGAAGACTGAGTTTGTCCATGCGTTATGTTGATTGTTGAAGTAAATATTAAAAAAGCTAAAAGGGTCTTATAAATAGTATTCATTTTTTCGTTTCTTTTAAATTGTTAGAGTGTTGCGTTTAATTGCCAACTACGACCAAGGCTTTGCGATGTTGGTGAATTTGAAAAACGTCCGCCCAGAATCGAAGCCCAATTGAAAAACTGATGTTGAAGCTAACAACAAAAAGCCAAATTGAAACTCGTTTGCCCGAACAAAATGCCATATAGTATTACATCTGCTCATTGTTATTCCGTCCGCCCAAATATTGCAAAACCCATACTAGTTGCTAACGTTTTTCTCGTTCTACTGGTTACAATTTATTCATTTCTTTTACCAATGTTTCAATTAAAATTTTAGCGTCCCGATGTTTTAATAATGAAGCTGACTGCCCTGCCCAGTAAGATTTAAAATCTGGGTTTGAATCAGCGGTTGCTGGATATGCTTTTAATGAACCCATAAACTTACCTTGCAATGGATATGGTGCAAATAAATTTTCGTAATTTTTTAATTCTTCTGTAAGCCTGTTTCTAATTCCTCTTGATAGTCGACCAGTAAAGACTTTCGTAAGTGTTGTGTATTTCGCATCCGCTGTAAATAATTTGTCTTTATGGTCTTGTGAAGCATATGACTGTGACGTTGCCAAAAAAGCAGTACCCATTTGTACAGCATCAGCACCTAATGCCAATGCAGCTTTTATTCCTCTTGCATCTGCAATACCACCAGCCGCTATTATGGGAATTTTTACACTATCAGCAACTTGTGGAATAAGCGAAAAGGTTCCTGTCAAAGAATCTTCTGCCGACCTTAAAAATGAAACCCTATGTCCGCCTGCGTCAAAACCAGTTGCAACAATTGCATCAACCCCTGCCTTTTCCAAAGCGATTGCTTCATCCACTGTTGTTGCAGCACCTACTGTTTTTATGTCAAGCCTTTTGCAATTTTCTAAAATGCTTGACGAAGGTATGCCATAAACAAAACTAAATATGGCTGGCTTTACTTCATAAATTGCTTCAATCTGCTCTTCAAATTTTGCTCCAAGATTAGTTGGTCTTTCAGGAAGTGGCAAATTTAATTCATTGAAATATGGTTTAAATAATTCCGTTAGTTTTTTATAATCTTCATCGCCAAATGTTGCCAAACGGGCATCTCTGTCGTTCACCCATAAGTTTATATTGAAAGGTTTATTGGTAAATTTTCTTATTGCAATACAGGTTTCAATAATTTCTTTTGAAGAAAATGGTTGACCGCCAAACGAACCCAAACCACCTGCGTTTGAAACCGTACTTGTAAGTTTAACAGATGATAGTCCGCCACCAAATGGACCTTGAACTATTGGATAATCTATTCCTAATAATTTAGTAAATTTTGTTTTACTCCACATTGTCTTTTTACTATTAAATGTTGGTTGACTGGCAAGAAATGAAAGCGAAGTGCTTGAAACACCTGCCAAAACAATTGCTTTTACGGCACTTCGCCTTTTCATATTTCTTAGCTTTAAGCTTGACCTATAAGTTTAAATTGCAATACGAAATCATCATAGATAAGTTTATCTCCCAGGTTGTCAATAAATTTTCCAGAGCCATAGCGAATATTATACAAGGTTCTATCAATTATCACTTCGCCAAGTGAATGCAAAGTGTCTGTAAATATTTCAATAGAAGTTATAAAACTGATGGGATGTGCGATGTCTTTTATTGTAAGTGTCCCTTCGATTTTGGATTTGTTGCCTTCAATTTTGTTTGAACCTGTAATGATAAGTTTTGATGTTTTGAATTTATCAACCGAGAAAAAATCATCGTTTTTTAAATGTGCTGAAAAATCATCGTGAGTTTTTTTGTCTTCAATGTCGGTAATTACAATTGAGGTCATATCTATTTCAATTTCGCCACCTACAATTGTGTTGTCTGTAATTTCAATAAAGCCCTTAGCGATATTGATGCTTCCTGTATGTAACCCTAAAACTTTTTTACCAGTCCAGTTTACAGTGCTGCTTTTTTGTTGAATTTTGAATTTTGCCATTCTATTTTTTTGTTTAAAAATTATGGCACAAAAATCTACTGAATGCAAAGGATGGGAAAGGACATACATCACGATTTTTATGTGATGTACCTCACATTACTTTGAAGGAGAGTTAAGTCTGCTAAGCGTTTCCCTTGTAACACCTAAATAAGAAGCTATAAGTTGTTTGGGAACTTTTTGGAAAAGCTGTGGATATAATTGTAGTAATTGGTCGTATTTTTCTTTGGCGTTATTGCTTAATAAAGAAAGTATTCGTTGTTGTAAAGCAACATTGCGCTTATTGGTTTTCTTTCTAAAAAAGTGCTCAATTTTATGAATTTCCGCACAAAGTTTTTCTCTGTCCTCAAATGATAAGCAAAGTAATTCGCTGTCTTCAATACAGTCAATATTTATAGTTGCTTTTGATTGATTGTAGTACGCCTCATAGTCAGTGATCCACCAGTCTTGCATTCCAAAAGCCAAAATATGTTCTTTGCCATTTTTATCCGTAAAGTATGATTTTAAGCAACCGTCCAAAATAAAAAAATCGTTTGGCACATTTTCGCCTTCTTGAATTACAAATTGATGTTTTTTGAATTTTTTTATTGTGAAATGCGAAAAAATATAGTCAAACTCTGCGTCTGAAATTGGTGTTATTTTTTTGATATGTTGCTTTAAAAATTCGCTCATTCACTTTGAATTTGTTGGCCTGTTATTGTCTGCGTTGGGTGTAGCTATGCTTGCCACTAACTTGTAAATATACGCAACTCCCCCATCGAAACTTACGCTTCATGTTCGTATCCTCACGAACCAAAATTACAAATCTTCAGCTTGGTTCGTGTCCTCACGAATCAAAATTACAAATCAAATTAATATGTCAATATAAGCAGTAATCGAACAAGAGATTTAAACAAGAAGGTTGGTTTGAAAAAAAATGGTTCGTGGGGACACGAACCAAGGCGGGGGTAGTAAATTTATTTACAGTAATTGCAAGTTACAAATTGCCGTGGAGCGGTACGCGGTGCAAACGCGCACCAACGAAGAAGTACATATTATTTCAATCCCAAATAAATCAGGATTACAGGTAGTGTTATGGTGAAAAACAAAAACACTTTTTCGAAATCTATTTTACTTGTGGTTACTAAATTGTTGGCACAAAATCTGCACGTCTCAATGAGTAATACTTTATCATCCATTGAATACGTAACATCCAATTGCAAGTATCTGCCTTTTGTCTCTTTTCCATTTACTGGTTTAGTAAAAAAGGAAATTGTTCTCCTATCGGTTACTCGATAGACATAAATAAATACATTACTGGTGTCGTTATACATTTTCAAATCATAGGGTTTTATTCCAAGAATTTTCTCCACTTGCGCTTTTGACATTCCAACTTTTAAAGATATTACTTGATCAATTGATGCGTACTTAGGTGATTGCACGACACAAGAAAATTGAAGTACAATTGGGAATGCTAAGAATAGTATTAGCTTTTTCATTTGATAAATGTTAGATAAATAAATCGGTTACTTTAGCCTTCCCAATGAATTATTAACATGCAAGGTGATGCGCCTAATTTTATTAGCGTTACATAATTCTGAAAAAGAGTTACATAATCCACAGAATACTTCCGTTAAGCGTCTGTGTAATATTGAGCGTGTTAAAAGAGTGGGCTATTGTTTGAATTATTTATCTTTATTTGCCGAGGACAGAAATCTAGGTGATTATACAGTTAATTTCTGCGTAAATAAATTTGTCGTTTGTTAATGTTTGGTCGCCTGACCAACATTCTTCAAATCAAATGCATGAATTAACTCTTATCAAACGCTAAACTTGCTGGCAAGGCGACCAACAACAACCAAGGGGATTGAGCGTGGAGAAGTTGCCGGTGAAGAACACCGGCAATGGCTGAGAAATTTAAACAAGAAGGTTGGCTTGAAAAAAATGATTTGTGGGGACACGCACCAGGGAAAGGGCTAAATTGATGGTACAAGCGAGACGCTTGCACCAGTTAGGGGATCGAACAAGAGGTTTTAACAAGAAAGGTTGTTTGAAAAAAAAATGGTTCGTGGGTACACGAACCAAGGCGTAGTTTATTATTCGTACTGCTCTCTAATTTTGATTATAAAGACGTCTGCCTGGTCTTTACGTAACCTCTTGAAGCAGTCCTTCGCCATATTTGTTAAACGTTCTTCGTCAAAGTCATAAAGATCTTTTCTTACTTCTTCGATTAAATTGATTTGGAAAAATTTCAATTTGGTAACAATTCTTTCCAAAAACAATTCTATCAATGGATTATCTATGAATTCCGCGTGTTTAAATTCCGGAATACGCCTTACATCAACGTCAAGGTTGAGGGAATGCTTTAAATTATTATTTAAACTTCTAAGTTCATTTGCTTCTTTATAACCGTTTATTTTTAAAACGTCTATATTTTTTTGTTTAAAGAAATTTATGATGCTTTCCCATCTATAGAAGTCTCTGATGTTCGTTGTTGGGTAAGCAGTATTGATTAAAGATTTTAATGATATTTCCAGACTCTTAAATAGATAAATTATCCTCATTTCATTTAAAGCAAGACATTGTTCCTTTTGCCATGATTGCTGATTGTGAAGTCTAGTTAGCATCCGAAATCTCAGCATCCTATTTCCATCCTCATCAAAATTCTCTTCTGGTGACATTATTCTGACTATTTTATTAAATTCTGTCTCTAGCTCCTCTACACTTTTTTTAAAAGAACTGATTAATGATTCAACGGCACCTTCAAACAAATTTTCATGAATGCTAAAGCCTGCTAATAAATCTTCTCGGTATTCTTTTGGATTAAATTTTTCGATTTCCATATTTTAATTTTGTCATTGTAATAATTATTCTCACTAGCAGTAATTGTTTCTTCTGCTAGGTCTATGCAACAGATTCTTGGTCGCTCAATTGTCTGAATGGTGTCAACCTCTTTTTGTGTCATTACTTTATTTTCGACTTCAGTTTTCTTATCTCCAAATATTCCCATAGACTGTCATTTAAGGTTGCCACTAACGTTTTGCAGATTGGCGATGGGCGGGCTTTTCAGCACAAAAGTTGGTTCGGAGTACTGAACTTTCGGCTACCAGTAAATTGTCTTCGGAGCATGAAACCCCGCCTATTGCCAATGTGCTGTTATGCGTTCGGGCTTCTTTGTCTGTCGTTAATTTTCTGTCTGAATACCACATTGTCATTGAAGCAATTTGTTTAATTCTGTTTCTAAAGTTTCAAACAACATTGAGTCTAATCTATTGAAATTTGTCAATGATGAAAAAGGTATCTCCATCGCTGTTATTGTTATTTCGTCTGCTCCACCAAAACCTGAAATAATTTTAAAGTTGTCTGATGTATTTAGGTCGTCTGAAATGTTTGGGTAAACTAATATTATATCTGTGCAACCTCTCTTAAAAGCATAACTAACCATTTGATAAAGGTCTGATTGTGCTACACCTTTTTTGGGGTCTGTTTTGAAATTGTCTAGGCGTAATTTGTATTTGGTGTCAATGATAACTTTTCTTTTTGAACCATGTCTTGCGGTAAGAAATATGTCATGTTGCATGTTGAACACTCTAGGTATATTTGACAAGTATTCGTCTGATTTTTGATATTCAATTTTCCAGTCTTTTGAAAATTTATTTTCTAAGAACCCTGCAAGAAAGTCTTCAAAAATATATTCCATTGGGAAAAGTAAACACCATTGAGAAAGGTCGTAATTATTACTTGAATAGAGTTGTTGGCTAAGGATAAGTTTACAACTGTCAAGTAGATTGGAATAATCTGAAAAGAAAGTATTGAGAGTGATATTTTCAACATAGTGTATGGTGCAATATAAATCCTCAACTTCGTCTAAGATGAAAACAACATCTTGGAGCTTTCGCAAATTTTCTGAAAACTTTGTTTGCTTCATCAATAGCCTAGAACAATATTTAATTATTCTATTTACTTTATTGTCAAACAGGAATGGTTCATAATCACATTCGATATTTTGAAAATTACCGTGTGATAAACTACTGTTTACATAGCGTTTGAAATTTATTGAACCTCTTGGAGTAATCAACGATTCCTCTACTTCTTGATACATTGTTAAAGGTTGCTTTGAAACTGTTTCTAAAAACTGATTTGCTATTAAGTTTATAATCAGTTCCGGAAATTCGTCCACGTCAATTGTGTCAAGTGATGCTTGATTAAAAGGGAAGTTCCATTTTCGACAATAGCTAAACCAATAAAAGATGTGGCGAAGCATCAACATCTTTTCATTCTCTGATGGGTTCGGTAAATGTTGCCGAAATACTTTCGGATAAATCTCAATTACTTCATCTCCGTTTTGAATGAAGCCAACAAAATTGTTTGCTCTTATTTGATTGTCGTCAAACTGTAGGAATGGTTGATAATGATTGCCTGTTTGAACTTCTGTAAGTTCGGAATCCGTTTCAACAAACATGCGTTGCCTCCAAATGTCTATCAGCATTTGGTGTAAAGCATTTTTGTTATTTATGCTCTGCCATTTTCCGTATTCAAAGAGTAGAGCCATTTTATCTCGGTGAAATATCCCAAATAAAATTTGTGGTATTGTAAGTTACATTCCAATTAGTGTCTGCAAATATTTTAGAAACAATATCTGTTTTACCTGAAAAATATTCCATCAACAATGGAACAACTTTGTTTTGCAAAACAATTTGAATCGTTTGTCCTTTCATGAAGTAAGCATGCCCAATTAGATAGTCAGCTGATTTTTTTTCTTTGAAAACTGCTTCATTAACTTTTTTAAGAAGCAAAGATTCTTCTTCATTCAACATCTCATATTCTGGATAATAGCCAATGAACTCAAAACGCCTACGCAAAGCAATATCAATTAAAGCAATCGACTTGTCTGCTGTATTCATTGTGCCTATGATGTAAAGATTTGGCGGTACGCCAAATTCTTTTTCTCCATTTGGCAAAGTAATTTTCAATTCGTTTTCTTCTCCTAATCTTTTATCGTCCTCAAGAAGTGTAATTAATTCGCCAAAAACCTTAGAAATATTAGCACGATTTATTTCATCAATTATCAAAACAAACCTTTTCAATTCCTCTTCTGTTGAATTTTGGGGTTCAAGCGTTTCGGCAAATTCTTTTAGATGTTCTACCAATGGATTGTAATAAACACCCAAACCTTCAACACCATAATCCAAACTTCCCTCATAAATTGCTTTGAGATTTTTTACAAGCAAGTCGTGTCCTGTTCCTCCGCTTTGTTTTGTAAACTTTATTCTTCCCTCATCAATGTCAATTGATGTTACTTTGAACTTGTATCCTTTGCTTTTCATTGGTATTTCAACTTCCTTTACTTCTTCCTCAATCAATTTTGCAAAGAAGGAATTGAAAACGAAGTTAAAATCAATGGTGATTTCTTTCTTGTTGGTTGCTGTTAACCAATTTTGTTTTGCTCTTTCAGCCAACTGTTTGAAAATTCCTTCACGTTTGTCAAAACGCAAAGTGCCAGATGTAACATCGGGAGAAATCCCAACTACAAAATCTTCATAGGAATAATTTTGGTGGAAAGTAACGAACTCAATTTGTCCATTTCTTCTTAATTCGTCAAACACTCCTTTATTGACCTTGTGATTATTGAAATTAAATCTTTCAGGTGAAGCTATCTCAACAGCCTTATCAATGCTATTGTATGTCTTTCCTGTTCCTGGAGGTCCATAAAGGATAATGTTTTTTGCTTGCATGTCAGCTTTATTATTTGATGCAGTTGTATTATTTATTAAACTCAAAATAGTTTTGAACTCAGTTTTTGTTGCTGTGAAATTTGTTCCTTGATTACCAACTTTCAAATTTTCTAGTCCTTTTGTTCCCTTTATTTTGCTCCAAAGCAAAGGAGTTTCAATTATATTATGTGTGATTTTGATTCCTGCTTTAAGAGGGTTTTTGTCTTCTGTTTTCCATAGGTGTGAATCTTTTGATTGAGTAATGTTTTGTGCTTCACTTGTTACTTCTGCTAGAGAGTAACAACCTGAATTTTTACCTGAAATCCATAAAATTACTTTGTCACCTTTTTTTATCTTGTCTTTATGAGCTGAAACAGTCCAATCTTCTAACAAATTATTTTTAATTGCAGTTTCGAAATCAAATACACTTGGATTGCCTTGAAATATCCAATAATTAGCATTTCTACTATTCCATAAGTCAATAACCTTATTACGAATGTCTCTATTTTGAACTTTGCAGATTCCTTGCTGTAATTGATATGAAAATGTGTCATCTTCTTCAAGTTCATACCATTCGGAATTTGCATAGTTGACCCAAGTGTCATACTCAATTGCGAGATTGTCAAAGGAAGGTTTAAGATTTATGTTACTTGTAACAGGTTTTGGATTCTCATTAATTCTTGCGATTGCCTTTACTTGATGTCCTTCTGTAACAACAATCAAGTCGCCAATGCTGTATTTTTTGTCCTCAACGCCAATAATAATGCTCTCTTCTTTAATGTAGTTGTAGAAGCTAGGTTTACCGCTTCCCCAATTGCATCCTAATTTCCAAATATTGCCTGTGATACTCACTTCATTCATATTTGTGCTTGATTTACTTTTTATTTCAAAACCTAATTCTGTAAAATATTTGTTAGTTGGCTCACCGCCACTTCGCTCCCAAATATGCTCGCCATTCATTAATTCATGAGCATAACGCATTACTTCCTTTGGTGGATAGGCTTTACCACTAACAATTACATCAAACTTTGTCGAAGGTTCAAGTGAAATAGTCTCACTGTCTATTTTCTTGACTGCATCAAGTATATGTTGTTTAGTTATTTTGTCTGGTTCAAATGCCATTTTTATTTTTTTTTCTGTCGTTGTGTTTATTGTGTTGTGTCGTCTTTTAGCCTGACGCATAACGTTTTGCAAATTTGCGATGGGCAGGATTTTCAGCACAAATGTTGCGGAGAACCAAACTTTGATTAGCCACAAATGTGTCTGCGGAGCACGAAACCCCGCCTATTGCAAATGTGCTGTTACCTGTAGTGCTTATTGTTTCAGCCATTCGTCTCGCCATTTGTCTAAGTCTATTTGCCCGTCTATTTCATATGGAAACAATAAAGAATTAACCATGTCAACAATCATATGTTTTAGGTTATTCATTACACTGCCTTCAGTCATTGTCGAAATGATTGTTCCGCCAGTCCCCACACCATGCGGCTCTAAAACAAGTCTATACCATAGAAACCGACTTGAAATTAATTCACTAAAATATTTTTTAGGTGTCAAATTATTGAAATGCCCTTTAGGATAAAATGTTGAAAGTTCGATTAATACTTCTTCGTAGAAATCAACCATGTCATAACTTCCTTGGTTCATAGTCATTGTTACACCTGTGTCCCATTTGGTTTGTGCAATTGTCAATTGTGCTTTGTGAACGATAAGAATTTTATCTAAATAGTCTTTTAGAAGATTAGGGTCGTCATAAGTTTTGTAGTTTAAATAATCCTCCTCATTTATTACATTTACGATTACCGTTTCTGTCGAACCGGTTACGGTTTGTATTGAAGCTATTTCGTCCGCTTTTGCCTTTCTGTTTTTAACTCTTTCATGCCAGTCATTCCGATATTTGATAATTTGGTTTGCTTCAAGTTTTCTTCCAAATCCGCCTTTTATCATTGTCTGGTCATGACACTCAAAACAAAGCACAGAAAGATTGTCCAAATTATTATTTGAAGGGTCTTCATCTATATGATGAATTTGAACTTGTTTGCCTCTTATATTACAAACACAACAAGTTCTGTCTGATAAAAAAAGTATTTCAGCAGCTATATCGTCAGGAATTGGAACTCTTATTTTTTTAGCCATTCTTTTCTATGTATGTCGTCTATTAGCATTACAGGTAACTCTCAAATATACGCAACTCCAATACACAAACTTGCGCCAATCATTCCAAAATAGCTGGCTTTGCGCAATTGTTTGATGCTCCAACTTCATTTTGTAAAGATGACCTACGTACTGGCATCGGCAAGGGATGGAAGCGGAAAGCCCACAGCGAGGAACGAGCGAGGACTTGTAGCGTACAGCCCGGTGGCCGCTGCGCCTCGCACGGACATGCCGCACCTACGTTGAAACTACGGTGGGCAAGCCGCACCTTCGCGCACTTATCTTAAACACATCGTCCCCGAGGCGGGAGACGATGCTTGGCATAAAAATACTCATCGCTCGTCCACTCTTATTTCTTATTTTTGCTCTCTTATTTTAATCGTCAATGGAACTTGCAACCAAATACAGCCCCGCAGAAGTAGAAGATAAATGGTATCGGTACTGGATGGAGAAAGGTTTTTTTCATTCTGAACCCAACCCCAATAAAGAGCCGTACACGATTGTGATCCCTCCGCCCAACGTGACGGGCGTGCTGCACATGGGGCACATGCTCAACAACACTATTCAAGATGTGCTCATCCGCAAGGCGCGCATGGAAGGGAAAGAAGCGTGCTGGGTGCCGGGCACTGACCACGCATCGATTGCCACGGAGGCGCGCGTGGTGGCAATGTTGAAAGAGCGGGGGATTAAAAAATCGGACATTGGTCGCGAGGAATTTTTGAAGTACGCGTGGGAGTGGAAAGAAAAATATGGTGGGATTATTTTAGAGCAGTTGAAGAAACTGGGGGCATCGTGCGATTGGGAGCGGGCGAAGTTTACGATGGATCCCCCAATGACGGAGGCGGTGACTGATGTGTTTATTGACCTGCATAAAAAAGGCTACATCTATCGCGGCAAGCGGATGGTGAACTGGGACCCCGTGGGCAAGACGGCTTTGTCGGACGATGAAGTGAATTACAAAGATGTGAACTCGAAGTTATACTTTATTAAGTACGCGATTGAAGGAAGTGGCGAGTTTGTGACGATTGCCACCACGCGGCCAGAAACCATTATGGCCGATAGTGCGGTGTGCATTAACCCGAACGATGAACGCTACAAACACCTGAAAGGTAAAAAGGTGTTGATTCCGTTGATCAACCGAGCGATACCGATTATTGAAGATGATTATGTAGCTATGGATTTTGGTACGGGTTGCTTGAAGGTGACACCTGCGCATGATTTGAATGACTATGAGTTGGGATTGAAGCACCAATTGGAAGTCATAGATATTTTGAATGAAGATGGAACGCTGAACGCATTGGCGAAAATTTATATTGGTGAAGACCGCTTTGTTGCGCGCAAGAAGATTGCCAAAGAGCTAGAGGAAAAAGGATTTTTATCTAAGGTAGAAGACTACAAAAGCAATGTAGGCCACTCGGAGCGGACGGATGCGGTGATTGAACCGCGCTTGTCGTTGCAGTGGTTTGTGAAGATGAAGGACATCACGAAGCCTGCGCTAGAGAATGTGATGAACGACAACATTCAACTGATTCCCGCAAAATTTAAAAACACGTACAAGCACTGGATGGAGAACGTGCGCGACTGGTGCATCTCGCGGCAGTTGTGGTGGGGGCAGCGCATACCTGCGTGGTACGCGCCAGATGGAAGTTATGTGGTGGCGAAGACACGTGACGAGGCATATTCTCAAATCTCAAATCTCAAATCTCACATCTCAATTGAAGATTTAAAGCAAGATGAAGACGTACTCGACACATGGTTCTCGAGTTGCCTCTGGCCAATCTCGGTTTTTGATCCTACTATTTTTGGCGATGTGAAGAATAAGGGAAATGCTGACTTGAATTATTATTATCCTACCAATGATTTGATCACTGCACCAGAGATTCTTTTCTTTTGGGTAGCGCGGATGATATTGATGGGCTATGAATACCGTGGGGAGATGCCTTTTAAAAATGTGTACCTCACGGGAATAGTGCGTGACAAGCAAGGAAGGAAAATGTCGAAGAGCTTGGGCAATTCGCCTGATCCATTGGAGTTGATAAAAAATCATGGAGCGGATGGGGTGCGGACGGGTATGCTTTTCAGTTCGCCAGCCGGAAATGATTTGTTGTTTGACGAAAAGCTTTGTGAGCAGGGAAGAAATTTTTCTAATAAGATTTGGAATGCGTTTCGTTTGGTAAAAGGCTGGGAAGTGGTGAAAGGCAATCAGCCTGCGGAAAACAAAATTGCTATCGAGTGGTTTGAGGCGAAGATGAACCAGTCTCTGGTAGAATTAGAAGATCATTTTTCTAAATTCAGAATATCGGATGCGCTGCATACCACTTATAAATTAGTGTGGGATGATTTCTGTGCGTGGTATTTAGAAATTGTTAAGCCAGAGTTTGGTAAGCCAATTGACGAAACAACTTATCACAAAACGATTTCTTATTTTGAAAGCCTTTTGAAAATTCTTCATCCTTTCATGCCGTTCATTACCGAAGAGCTTTGGCATGAGTTGAAAGAGCGAAAAGAAAAAGAGTGCATCATCATTGAGGCGTGGCCGAAGGCAGCTGGTTTTGATGATTCGATTATTAAAGATGCTTCGCTGGCTTTTGAAGTAATCACGCAAGTGCGCAACACGCGCAACTCGAAAGGCATTTCTCCCAAAGAAGCATTGAAGCTGATTGGCAACGCAGAAAGTAAGGTACAGATTGATTCGTTTTCATCGGTAATCAAAAAGTTATCTAACCTAAGCGAACTCAGTTTCACCAATGATAAAATTACAAATGCTACTAATTTTTTAGTAGGCACGTTGGAGTTTTATATTCCAATGGAAGGAAAGATCGATGCCGAGAAAGAGTGTGAGGCTATCTTAAAGGAGATTGAATATCAAAAGGGGTTTATCGTTGTGCTCGACAAAAAACTATTGAACGAAAAGTTTATCGCCAGCGCGAAGCCTGAAGTAATTGCCTTGGAACGCAAAAAGAAAGCGGATGCAGAGGCGAAGATAAAATCGCTGGAGGAGAGGTTGAGGGGGTTGGGTTAGGCATTGGGGCTTGGGACTTAGGCAGGGTGCATCCCAAACTTTCGCAGTTCAACTTATCCACCTCACCCATGCCTTTGGCTTGGCAGGCCTAGCCCTCTCCAAAGGAGAGGGTAACTATCGAGAACGTTCAACACAATGATTATTAATATCTCGGCATAGAACATGAAGTAGATACCAAAGCGCAAAGTTATATCGGAGAGTCACCCTCTCCTCTGGAGGGGGCCGGGGTGAGGTAATTGTCGCGAAAATTTGGGGATGCACTCATTGGGCATTAGAGATTAGAAGTTGGGTTTAACCATTTACACTCTCGGAAAATTCTTAACTTTGAAAAACGAGAATAGAAAACACATTAAAATACTTTACCATGAAAGAAGTAACCGTACAAGAACTAAAAGCGCTCAAAGACAAGGGCATTGATTTTCAATTGATCGATGTGCGCGAGCCGCACGAGTATGAGATTTGTAATTTGGATGGCGAGCTGATCCCTCAAGCAGAAATCCCTCATAATGTGGACAAGATTTCCAAAGACAAGCAAGTGATCATTCATTGTAGAAGCGGTGCGCGCAGTGGCAACATGGTGCAGTGGTTAGAGAAAAATAATGGCTTCACTAATCTTTACAATTTAAAAGGAGGAATCTTGGCGTGGGCGAAGGAGATTGATACGAGTATGCCTACGTATTAATTAAAATTGGAATGCTGAAAAGGAAATTATCCTTTCCGATTCAGTGTTCTCAATTTAAGGAGAGATAGTGTGTTCTACAATTTGTCTTAAGGACATCTCTAAAAACCTTGTGAGGTTGAGCCTGTCGAAACCTGTTTGTGATTTTCATACTTTGTAAAACGACTTCAACAAGGTCATTCTGACATTACGATTAGAGTTTTTAGAGATTAACTTATGGACATCTCTAAAAACCTTGTCAGGTTGAGCCTGTCGAAACCAACTTGTGGTTTTTCGCATGCTTAAACGACTTCGACTAGCTCAGTCTGACTTTCTATTTAGGTTTTTAGAGATACCCTTATATTATTGAAATTGATTCACGATCATAACCGTATCTAATTTATTAACAAAAAAATCTACGTTGCCTCTATCAAAACACAATGGAGGCTTTATCTTAATTACGTTATCATGTGGCCCATCCGTTCCCGTAAGTATGAACTGATCTTTCAATTCATTTTTAACATGAGATGCCTTACTAGAATCTGGCTTTCCATCGGCATCAATAAATTCAATCCCTAAAAATAACCCCTCGCCACGAATATCACCAATGACTTGATGATGTGATTGCAACTCTTTCAACTTCTTCTTGAAATAGCCGCCAACTTGTATTGCATTTTCTTGCAGCTCTTCTTCCTTTATTATTTCTAATACAGCTTTAGCCGCTGCGCAGGATACTGGGTTTCCTCCAAAGGAACTGAAAAACTCCATACCATTCGCGAAGCTATCTGCAATAGCTTCTGTGGTAATTACTGCGGCAATCGGGTGGCCGTTGCCCATGGGTTTGCCAAGTATAACGATATCAGGAACTACCTCATGCATCTCAAATCCCCAAAACCAATCTCCTAATCGTCCAAAACCCGTTTGAACTTCATCGGTAATTGTGAGTATATTATTCGCATCTAAGAATAATTTTAGTTCCTTCAAATACTGCGGAGCCAGCGGCACTTGCCCACCGCAGCCTGAGATTGGTTCTGCTATAAAGGCACAGGGCTTGTTGCCGTTTTCAATAGCTTGTTGCATAATTGCAATAGCCTCGGCTGCATATTCTTTTCCTGATTTATACTTCCTATTGTATAAATTAGGGAGCGGAAGTTTTAAAATATTCGGTGATACTCCTTTGCCTCCTTTTCCATCAAATTTGTACGAACTGATTTCAATGCCCAATGATGTATTGCCATGATAACCATGTTCTAGCACTGCCACTGAATTTCTTTTTGTACAAGTTCGAGCCATGCGAACGGCAAGATCAGCCGCTTCACTCCCACTGTTCACCAGAAAAACTTTAGAGAGTTTCGAAGGAAAATGTTGTAGCAATGAAGAGGAGTAATCCACAAACAACTCTTGGAGATAGCGGCTGTTCGTATTTAAAATTCTGATCTGTTTAGTAATCGCTTCAGAAACTCTTGGATGAGAATGCCCCACATGAGGTATGTTATTGTAGGCATCCAAATAAGTATTGCCATGCCCATCAAACATATATTGAAATGCCGCAGATGTCATGTGGATAGGCGAGCTATAACTTAGTCCAAGTGATTTGCCCGCAATTCTTCTTCGCAACTTCAATATGCCATTTGTCTTGCTCTCTGCATCTTCTGTTTCAAACCCGGTTGCTTGCAAAAAGGTATTTTTGATCTTGATTGGATTTACTGTTATCCATTTTTCGATTAAGTCCCAAGCGGGTTTTTCGCTGACCAATACATACTCATTGTCTTGGCCTAAATGTTTTTTCTCAGCCGAATTGCAAAGCGAAATACATAAGCGAGTGGTGATCAAATCTGGCAGCAGTTCTACTTCTTCGCGACTTAATCTGACAACGCTGCAATATCCTTGAAGTAGAGGAAGAATATTCTCAAAGAGATTTTCTTTGCCCAACATCATATACGTCATGGCAATGGCCAAATCATTTACCATCGGGGAATAAGTGCAATCACCAAAATCAAGAAAGCCTTCTACTTTTCCGTCTTTGACCAAAATGTTGTAATCATTCAAATCTCCATGAATAAAAGAGTGACGAAGCGTATGTTGAACAGGTAACACACAATATTGAAAGCGATCAAAATAATAGGAAATAATTTTTCTTCGCCCCGGCTCTGCAATGAGATTGATCTTGCTATAACTCATGGGTGCATGTTGCAAATCCCAAAATAGCTTCCGCGATGCCATAATGGGGCTTTGTACTTTTTGAAAAGCTTTATGCAACTCACCAATCTTTTCACCTAAAGAGAATAGTAGTTCTTTCGTATGAAGAACACTAGCGATAAAATCTCCCTCTATGTAATCAAGGAGTTTGGCCTCTCCTTTCTCATGCTGAAAAAAAAGTGAAGACTTAGAGGTGGAAATTGTTTGAGGTATTTTAAAAGAAAGCTCCTGCCCTATTTCGTTCAGTATTCTTGATTCTTCCTTAGCGAGAACCAATTCATCTTTGTCGGGGAAAACTTTTAGAATGTACTTTGTGCCATCCGCTGCTTCTAACGAATATTTTAAATTGCTATAGTTAATATCTCCATCAAGGCTTTTAATGTTGGTAGCCGAGATATTAAATATTTTTAGGAGTTCGGTCATCAAAATAAATAATTAAAGATCACACCTCTACCCTCACCGCAACTGGGCAATGATCCGATCCATAATACTCATTGTAGATCACCGCGTCTTTTACGTTTGGTAAAACTTTGGGTGTCACCAAAAAATGATCGATCCTCCAGCCCACGTTCTTCTCTCTGCCTTTAAAGATTTGATTCCAATATGAAAACTTTTGAGTTTCGGGGTAGAAATGGCGGAAGGTATCTGTAAAGCCCGCACCTAAAAGTTTAGTGAACCCATTAATCTCTTGCTGCGTGTAGCCAGCCGATTTATTGTAATTCTCTTTTGGGCGCGATAAATCTATTGGTTGATGTGCCACATTAAAATCACCGCACACAATCACCGATTTTCGTTTGTGCAACCACAGAAGATATTCACGAAAAGCATCGTCCCACGTTTGTCGATAACCCAACCGAGCCAATTCAGAACCAGAGTTGGGCGTGTAAACTGTTACCAAAAAAAAGTTACTGTACTCAGCGGTGATCACGCGACCTTCCTGATCAAACTCTTCAATGCCCATATCATACGACACTGCAATCGGTTCTTCCTTTGTGAGAATGGCCGTGCCAGAATATCCCTTTCGTGCTTTCGATGAATTGGCAAATGATTTATATTCAGGCAAAAGCTCCAATGCAGAAAGTGTTTCTTCTTTTGCCGCCTTGGTCTCTTGCAAGCAAAGCATATCGGGCTGCATTGCCCTCACATTGGCAATAAATTCTTTCTTGATGATAGCCCGTATGCCGTTGACATTCCAAGAGACGAGGTGCTTTGTTGGTGAACTCATTATTTATATAACTAAAGTTGACAGTTGGCAATGTGCAATTGACAAAATGTGAGAGTGCGAAAACTCGTAGGGTCATTCTATTGTCAAAATCTCAAATCTCAAATCATAAATCTAAAATCTAAAAAAGATGTCTCACAAATGCCTCCATCGCCTCATACTCCGCCAAGCCCAACTCATTGTAGCCTTGTGCTGTAGCATGATTGCGATCTTCGGCACGTACCCAAAACTCGCGTTTGTCGTTGCCTGGAAATACGGCACTGTCTTTTTGTGATTGATGCTTGAACACCGCCCTACGCTTGCGCATCAATTCATCAGGACTGAGCGGCACTGCCATTTCAATTTGATCGATATCCCACTCTTGCCACGCCCCGCGGTAGAGCCAGAGGTAACAATCTTTCATGTAGTCTTTGTTCTTCAACCGCTCCACCGCTTGAAAGATGGCTGATAAACAAACGCGATGCGTTCCATGCGGGTCAGACAAATCTCCTGCCGCGTAAATTTGTTGTGGTTTTATATCTTCAATCAAGTCAACAATGATCTGAATATCTTTTTCGCTCAATGGTTTCTTCTTCACCGCACCCGTTTCATAAAAAGGCATATCCAAAAAGTGCGCTTGCGAATCGGGGATGCCTGTGTAGCGGCAGCCTGCCTTCGCCTCTCCCCTACGGATCATCCCTTTGATCTTCATCACTTCTGCACTGTCCACATCGCCCGGTTTTTTGCCCGTGATGTCTTTTACAATTTTATTGTAAAAATTTTCTCCATCCGCCTTGCTCAATCCAAACGACAAATTGAAATCTCGCACAAAATCTGCGAAGCGAATCGCGTCATCATCAAACACAGCAATGTTGCCTGATGTTTGATACGCCACATGCACTTGATGACCTTGATCTGCTAATCGAATGAATGTCCCTCCCATCGAAATCACATCGTCATCGGGGTGCGGACTGAAAATAATTACTTTTTTCGGAAAAGGTTTTGCGCGCTCAGGGCGATTGGTATCGTCCGCATTGGGCTTTCCACCCGGCCAACCTGTGATCGTATGCTGAAGATGATTGAAAACTTTTATGTTCACTTGATAGGCCGAGCCAAACTCAGTGATAATATCGCCCATGCCATGCTCCATGTAATCATGGTTGGTCAATTTCAAAATTGGTTTCTTCAGTTGCTGGCACAACCACACCACCGCCTTGCGAATTAATTTTTCATCCCACTCGCAGCTATCCACCAACCAAGGTGTGTTGACAGCAGTTAGTTGAGACGCTGCCGCTTCATCTAAAATCACCAACGTGTTCGGGTGCTTCTGCAAAAATGTAGAAGGGATTTGGTCTGTAATAGGCCCTTCAACAGCCTTCTTAACAATCATACCTTTGCCCTCGCCCCATGCCATCATAATCACGCGCTTCGATTGCATGATCGTGCCAACGCCCATCGTGATGGCTTTGGTCGGCACATTCTCTTCACCAAAAAAATCACTCGCGGCATCAATGCGCGTTACTTGATCTAACGTCACTAATCGTGTGGCCGATCGCTCTGATGAACCAGGTTCGTTAAAACCAATATGCCCTGTGCGACCCACACCCAACACCTGCAAATCAATTCCACCCATCGATGCGATTTTAGCATCGTAGGCTTTGCAAAACTCACCTACTTTATCTTTTGCAAGTGTGCCATCAGGTATATGAATGTTCTCTTTGGGAATATCGAGTTCATCAAACAAATGCTCGTTCATAAACCTCACATAACTCTGCAACGAATTCGGTGGCATCGGATAATACTCATCCAAGTTGAACGTATGCACGTTCTTGAAACTCAATCCCTTCTTGTGAAGCGCAATCAGCTCCGCATACATCCGCGTAGGTGTCGAGCCCGTGGCCAAACCTAAAATACACGGCTTGCCGTCAGTTTGTTTAGATTTAATGAGGCTGGCTATTTCGTTGGCTACAAATACAGAGGCCTGCTCAGACGACTTGAATACCTGCGTAGGTATTTTTTCAATTTCCTTTTGCGAAAGCATAGTTTGGAATCTAATTTTTGGGAGCTTAAAAATAGATACTTTTGTTGGATATGGAACGAGAACCTAACAGTTTTATAAAAGCATTTTTTGGCGGCCTGTCCAAGCGAGGCGCAAGGCCACCGGGCTATCCGTTCCAAGCTCCCTCGATTGCCAGCGCACGGAGTTTATCCCGAGCGCAGTCTCGGGAGGCTTTCCACTACTATCCCTTGCCGAAGTGCATCACTTCTTCAATATTTCTGCCCTCGTTATGAAGTGGAAGACCGATCTGATACTGCCGCCATCCTTACAACCATTTGGGTTGAGCGATTCCATTTTCACCATCGGCTCTTGTTTTGCCGAGACCATCGGCAATCGTCTTGTTGAAAATAAATTCAACGCAATGGCCAACCCATTCGGTACGCTTTACAATCCCATCTCTATCCACCATTTGCTAAAGTCCGCTGTTGACGTGATGATGCCAGCCAATAACGAATATATCGTCAATCAAGATGTTCATTATCATTATCAGTTTCACTCGAGCTTTTCAGCATTGGATAAACCAACACTAAAGAAAAAAATCAAAGATTCACTTCAAATCTTTAATCAATTTTTAAAAACAAGCAACTACCTAATAATAACTTATGGCAGTGCCTTTGTTTACATACAAAACGAGTTAGATATGGTAGTGGCCAATTGCCACAAGATGCCAGCATCGCATTTCAGCAAACATCTTTTAACGGTGGAAGTCATTACAGACTCATTCTTTCATATCTATCGAAAGCTAAAATCGTTCAATCCCAATTTAAAAATCATTCTCACGGTCAGTCCAGTAAGGCACTTAAAAGACACCATAGAATTAAATTCGGTAAGCAAATCCACCTTGCGCCTAGCATGCCATCAACTAGTTGCAAAATTCGGTGTCGATTATTTCCCCGCTTATGAAATCATGATGGACGACCTCCGCGATTATCGATTCTACAAAACAGATCGCATCCACCCTACCCAAGAAGCGGAAGAATATATTTGGAATAAATTCTCTGAAAAATATTTTGACCAAGGCACAAAAGATTTTTTAGAAACATGGAGAGAAATAAAAACTGCTTTGGCTCATAGACCTTCTTATCCTACCACTGCTTCACACCAAACGTTTTTAAAATCAGTGCTAAAAAAATTGGAAAGCGTTAACACAAAGGTTAATGTTAACGGGGAAATAAATTTAGTTCGTTCTCAACTTATTTAAAATAAAAGGAATGAACTTATCCAAAATCAAGATCGGCAAAGAGACATACGAGTTCTCCAATCTTCCGGAGATTACTAATCCCTCCACATTCAATGAAAAAGTAATCACTTTCTGCAAGCAATGGACAGACGGTAAAACTTCCTTTGAAATCCAAACCTCTGGTTCAACGGGAAAACCCAAAACAATTAAGTTGGAAAGAAGCAGCATGATCGCAAGTGCTATGGCCACTGCTCAAGCTATCAACCTTAAAGCGGGGCAAACTTCCCTCGTATGCTTAGACGCGAATTATATTGCAGGCATGATGATGCTCGTGCGAAGCTTGGAAGTAGGTATGAATATCATTGCCGTTGAGCCTAGCGCCAATCCATTTGCGAAACTAGAAAGTAGAGATAAAATACATTTCACAGCCCTTGTCCCCTATCAAGTAAAAGCAATTCTCGACTCCCCCCAAAAAGATTTTTTCAATCAACTAGAAACCGTCATCATTGGTGGCGCTCCTTTAGATGAGCCCACTAAAAACCAATTGCAAAACTTCTCTTGTCAGTTTTACGAAACCTATGGAATGACGGAGACCATCTCACACGTTGCGCTAAAGAAATTAAATGGAAAAGCTAAATCGGATTATTTCGAAATATTGCCCGGCATCACTATTCGCCAAGATGAACGTGCTTGTCTTTGCATTAAAGCACCTTACCTGCCAGATGAAATCATTACCAACGATGTGGTAGAATTGAAAAATTTGAAAGCGTTTATCTGGTTAGGGAGATTCGATCATGTCATCAATTCAGGAGGTGTTAAGATTTTTCCCGAATCAACGGAAAAGAAAATTGCGAATGCATTTCTTCAACTAAACTTTAAGAATGAATTCTTTATTGCAGGGCTGCCTGATGAACGACTCGGCCAATCCGTTACCTTGATTGTAGAAGGAAGCCTTACTCTTGATCAACAGCAACTGCTAGAAACCAAACTCAAGAAAGAGTTGTCAAAATTTGAAATCCCTCGTTCTATCAAAGCTGCTCAGAAATTTGTGCGAACAGAAAACGGAAAAATCAATCGAGCAGAAACAATAGCAAGGATAGCTACTCTTACTTCATCTTCATCTGCGCAAAATAAGGATGATCAGGGTTTACAATAAGTTGCTGACGAAGCGGGTCAATCAAAACATCCATATCCTCTAATGGAATCGCGCCCAACAATACCTCAGAATCACCTGGCAACACCATGGCGTGGGTGAGTGTTCGCCTATTCTTGAATTTCAATTCAATGGGGCCTACCACATCACATTCCTTTATGGAACCATCTGTGAGTTGGGCTTTGCGTGTTTCTAGCACGGGTAATAAAAGTTGCCCTTGAATGGATTCATTAATGGCAAGCATGTATGAACCTGTATCGACTAAAGCATTTACTCGAATTCGCTTTACGTCATCTACGTCCATCAAGTTTCTTCTAGCCATCTCAACATCTCCTGCGTTGATAAGCTCTATTTCGGCATAAATCAGTCCCATATTTTACTATTTAAAATCGATTCAATACAAATATACAAACTGAAAATCTTGCCTACCTAGATAATAAACCCTCATTAATTAATAATAACTTCATTCAAATTTAAAATCCTAAATCCCAAATCGATTAAAACCCTCACTGCCTCCGTGGCCCGCATGCACACGAGCCACTGGAAAACAGATTTTGGCAACCGCTAAGTTAATTGTCTTTATAGTAGCTATTTACTCTTCGTTTTAGTCTTCAGTTCAAAAATCTCCTTCTGCAAGTCCAACACCACCCCTGCCAACTCCTCCACCGAAACATCACTTTTGCTTTCTACATCGGGGAACTGCACGCTGATGTATGCTTTCGCAGCCCACGCTTCCATCACTTCATGGCCATCTAATTGATAAGGTGAATAATGTCTATTATCAGAAACCAAAAAGAGCTTTCCGCTTTCATCTAAGTAATTAAACACTCGTTTATAAACCACTCCCTCTCGTTGCGAAACTAAAACGTACGTCTTCCCGCTCTTAATACTTTTAATATCCTCCACATGCTCGCCTATCACAATAGTACCCGGCAATAGCGGAAGCATCGAGTCACCATTGATCTCAAATGCGCGGTAAGTTCCTTGCTTTAAAATCGGCAATTGAAACTTGGGCAACTCCTTTACATATTCCGCATCGGCATATCCATTTAGATAACCTGCCGCTGCTTTTATTGGCACTAACTCAATGTTGTCCCTGCCTTGCAAATCAGCAGTAACCACCAGCATCTCTCTGCTCTTTCCTTGGAATGAAATAGGCGGAGTACCAACTTCGCTACCTGCCACGGTAAGATCTTTTCCTATCAGGTCATCGACAGAAACGTGAAAGACTTCTGCAATCTTTTGCAGCAATTCCAACTTCGGCTCTGCCCTGCCTTCTTCATACGCACCAAGCAACGATCTCTTAATATCAAGCTTGGCAGCAAATTGATCTTGCGTTAGCTTAAGTCGCTTGCGCAGGCTGCGCATGTTCTCGTTTAAATTTACCATAAGTCAATTTCAGATTTAAGAATTATGATTTAAGATTTCTATTGCAGAGTATATTTTAATCTATGAATCAGTGGCCTTCATTTTTTCACTTTTGAAAAATTAAAATCTTCCCTGAATTCACTTCCCTGTTCCCCAGCGAAAAAAGATTGCGCTGAAAATAGCGTGGTCGATTGTTCATCGAATCTACATGCCGATTGATCTTGTCTATCACTTCCTGCACGGGCGTGAACGGCTCAGCCAATAAGTAGCCATAGAAATTAGGTTGATGGCCTTCCGTAGAAAAATTGACTTGAAATTTTCCCGACACCAATTTTTTGCTTTTCAATTTCAGCTTTGCCGCTTCCATAACTAATATTTTTAGTAAAATAATGAGTTGCTCTTTTAAAAAGCAAGCATTAAACTAATTATTTTAGTTTATTTATTCAGAATCAGCTACTACATAAGGAAAAATAGGGGTTAAATCCCAGTCAGTCTGATGATTATAAGTAAGCATCCCTTTTTCCACCATCAAGGGCGACCCAATATTATTAGTATAGATCATGCCTGTTCCCAGTCCCTGAGGCATTTGAATAGAGTAAAGCGAGGTGAATTGCGCTGTGGCATTCAGTCCAATGGATGACTCCAATGCAGAAGTTATCCACCAACCTATGCCACTGCTCTCCGCTAATTGGATCCACTCCTCGCACGAGCGTAGCCCGCCATGCAGCGAGGGTTTTAAAATGATGAACATTGGCTTGATCCTAGTGAGCAAATCTTTTTTCGCTTCCGCAGATTGCACACCAATCAACTCTTCGTCCAGCGCAATGTGGATGGGAGATTGCCTACAAAGTTCCGCCATCTCGGGCAAGCCAGGTTTGATCGGTTGTTCAATAGAGTGCACATTAAATTTTTCCAACTGCCTTAATTTGTATAACGCATCTTCGGGTTTGAACGCCCCATTAGCATCCAATCGCACCGCCACATTTTCTCTATAATATTTTCTGCGGACGTATTGAAGTATGTCACACTCCTTTTCAAAATCATGCCCGCCCACTTTCATTTTAATGCACCGAAATCCATCCTTGATTTTAATGTCTATCTGTTGAAGTGTATGATCCAATCCACCCATCCAAATCAATCCGTTGATTGGAATAGGATTGCCCTCCAAGAATTTCGTTTTAAAAATTATTCGCTTACCGCCATTGGCTAAATCGAGCAAGGCAGTTTCAAAAGCAAAACGCACAGAAGAAATGAGGTTACCCTCCAATCCAAAAATAAAAGATTCCAACTCACCAAGTGTTGCAAATCCGTTTGATGGAAGTTCCATCTTCTGTCCATTGATCACCTTCTCCAATTCAGCCAACGCAATCTCCACTTCTTCGCCAGTCTCCTTGCTCAATCCCGGCAGTGGCGCACATTCGCCCAAGCCAAACACATCAGCGTTCTTGTCGTCCCAAAGTTTTACGAACCAAGAAACGCGCTCCTTCATCAGCCCGCGAGAGGTGCGCGCCTCAAAACTAAACTGAAAGCTATGTTTGTGAATGCTTATGCGAAGGGGCATGTTACTATTTTGCTGTTCTTACTCAATCCACATAAGTCTCTTGAATAACCGCCTTCACATCGTAAATTTCTTTCTCAGTTAAAGAATCTAAAATCTTCACTACCCTCCTTTTATCAATAGTCCTGATTTGGTCAAGAACAACCCATCCCTTCGTCTTATTGTGCTTTACTTCTACGCGCGTGGGGTATTGCTTTGCAATGCTCGTCATTGGCGCTACTACAATGGTCTGTATATGTTTATTCATTTCATTTGGAGAAATGATTGCGCACGGACGCGTCTTGTTCATTTCGCTGCCCAAGGTGGGGTCAAGGTTGACTAAAACAATTTGATACTGTTTTAGCTCCATTGATCAAAATTCTCATCTTCAAAAACATCTGCCATAAGGAGTTTGTCATCACCTCTCTCACTCATTTTTTTGAATGACTTCTCCCAACCTTTGCGTGCAGTTGGCTTGGGCTTTAAAATAATGTACCCCTTTTCTAGGATCAATTCTACTGTGTCTTTAATGTTATACTTTTCGATTAAAGCCTTGTTCAAACGTATTCCTTTGGAGTTTCCGATTGGTATTACCGAGATGTCCATAAGTGTGTGGTTGTACCCACAAAGTTATTACATTAGGTAGTAGATTTCCTAACTTATTATAACGAACCAAGAAATAGCTTCTCCTAAAAATCATTGGCGGCCTGCTCACCGTAGCTTAAGCAAAGGAGGGCAGCCCGCCACGCGAGGCGCAGTGGCACCGGGCTGTCCACTACAAGTCCGGCCATCGCACAAGCCATCCCGCTTCGGGCTTTCCGTTACCATCCCTGGCCGAGCGCACCTACATAATTCATCTTGCCACCTCATGCGCATCCATTAACTTTGCACCTTCATGAACAAACTGAACATCAACGAATATAAATACAATCTTCCACAAGAGAGAATTGCTCTTTATCCATTGGCCGAACGAGATCAATCCAAACTATTGTTCTATCGCGATAACGAAATTACTCATTCTCGTTTTTATCAACTCGATCAATTCCTCCCTGAAAATTCCACTCTGTTTTTCAACGACACCAAAGTAATCCCAGCACGGTTGCTTTTTCAAAAAGATACAGGTGCAGAAATAGAAATCTTTTTATTGAATCCCGTTTCGCCATCGCCCATAGTGGCTATTGCCATGGAGGCGCATGGGGCTGCCCAATGGCACGTAGTGGTGGGCAATGCCAAACGATGGACGGAAGGTAAATCGTTAGTAAAAAAAATATACTACATTACCTTTACAGCCACCTACATCGACCGCGAGAAATCAATCGTGCAATTCAATTGGACACCCGAGCATTTCACCTTTGCTGAAATCGTTTCAAAAGCAGGAGCCACTCCCCTTCCACCTTATTTGAAAAGAGAAGTGGAGGCGAGTGATCGAGAACGATACCAAACCATTTATTCTAAAAAAGAAGGTGCAGTGGCCGCCCCCACCGCAGGCTTGCATTTTACAGATCGCGTATTCGCCAAACTAAAAACAAAAAACATAGCTACCGATTTTGTCACGCTTCACGTAAGTGCTGGCACTTTCCAACCTGTAAAAGTGGAAGATGCGACCGAACACATTATGCACTCCGAACAAGTCGTAATTTCTAAAACCAATTTAGAAAATTTACTAAACGGAGCCCGAAACATAATTGCAGTAGGCACAACTTCATTGCGCACACTAGAAAGTCTTTATTGGTATGGGGTGAAACTTCATGCTAGTCCAGAAGAAGAATTTACAATTGATCAGAACGAACCTTACCAAAACAAGAATCAAAACTTGAATAGAAAAGAAGCTTTTGAAAATGTATTACAGAAAATGAATCGCGATGGTGCTGATTTCCTACTCGGAGAAACTTCCATTTACATTATGCCGGGCTATCGTTTTCGCGCAGTCGATGCACTCATCACCAATTTTCATCAACCAGGCTCTACGCTTATGCTACTCGTTGCTGCATTCGTTGGCGATGATTGGAAAAAGATTTACAGCCAAGCCCTCGCAAATGAGTACCGATTTTTGAGTTATGGGGATAGTTCTTTGTTATTCAGAAAAAATTGATGGTTGATAAAGGCTTTATAAAATTATTTAGAGCGTGTGAGTGTTTATTTGGGTTTCTAATACGCGGAGTTCCGAGACTCCAGTAAGAAGTAAAATCCTAATTAATTTTCATATTAATCCTTGAAAAAATAAGCACTCAATATTTTTTTTCCTTGTTCTGCCCTTATCACATACTTCCCGCTGGCAAAGTTTGAGATTGGCACCACGATATTTTCTTTTATAAACTTGTAACTATTTTCGATCTCTCTACCCATTACATCATAGATCGTAATTTTTGTGAAATATGATTCTTCAAAGCCAAATAGTTGAATTGTTATCTCGTTTTTTGAGGGGATTGGATATACAAGCATACTCTCGATATATGGCTTTGCTAAATCCCCGGTAACAACTTGGTCTTTCTTATTGGGTAGTTTACGAATCCTATTATTAAAAGTATCAGAAATAAGTAAATCACCAGAAATATTAAGGGCTATGCCATAGGGACTATTTAGCTGCGCCTTCGTAGCAAGGCCATTATCTCCACTAAATCCCTTAGTGCCATCGCCAGCAACCGTTGTTATGATTCCAGTATTAATATCAATCTTTCTAATTCGATTATTAAAGGAATCCGATAAAAAAATATTGCCTAAATTATCAACAAAGACATCATGTGGGGAATTCAATTGAGCACTAACTCCAGATAAGTTATCACCATTGAACCCAAATGTTCCATCTCCAGAAATTGTGCTTATTACCCCAAGTAAGTCTACTTTTCTTACTCTACTATTACTAAAATCTGCAATAAAAATATTACCGAACATATCGGTACAAATACCCGTTGGAAAATTAAGTTGTGAGTCAACCGCAAGCCCTCCATCACCACCGAATCCAGCATTCCCATTGCCAATAAGAGTTGATATAACACCCTGTTTGTTCACCTTTCGAATTCTATTATTACCAGCATCCGCTATTAATAGATTACCTGAAATGTCTATTTCTAGTGCCCGGATAGATCTTAATTTCGCACTAGTAGCAGGGCCATTGTCACCAGCAAAACCAGCAGTTCCGTCTCCTGCAATTGTAGAAATGATGCCAGTTACTGCGTCAACCCTCCTTACACTAAAATTACGGCTATCAGAAATATAAACATTACCTTCCGCATCTACCTTTACATAAGTAGGCTTCTCCAATTGTGCGTTTACGGCTAATTCATTATCCCCGCTAAACCCCGATGTGCCATTACCAGCAATTGTAGTTATTATTCCTGTAGAAGAATCTACTTTACGAATCCTGTGATTTTCTGTTTCAGCAATATAAATATTCCCTTTAGTATCTAAGGAAATTGAATATGGGGTATTTATCAAAGATTCCGTTGATAGAATATTATCACCATTATAATACCCATTACCTGCAATTGTTGATATTATCCCAGAAAAAAAATCGATTTTCCTTACTCTATTATTACCTTGATCCACCAATATCAAGCCTTCTGCACTTAATGCAATATCAATTGGATTCGAAAGAATAGCATCTGTAGCTAATACATTGTCCCCAGAATAGCCTGTATTAAAACGTTTACCGGCAATTGAAGTAATTTTGCCTGTAGTTGCATCAACTCTCCTAACCCTATTATTAACCCGATCAGAAATGTAGAGATTACCAGTTGCATCAACTGTCACGTCAGATGGTGAGTTCAATCTAGCAAGAATAGCACTAGCATTGTCACCTGCAAAACCCACTAAACCACTACCGGCCACTGTAGTTATTATTCCTGTACTAGAATTTATCTTACGTATTCGATTATTTAATTGATCTGCAATAAAGATATTACTTAATGCGTCAATAGCTATTCCGTAAGGCATATTCAGCTGAGCATTGACAGCTAATATGTCATCACCATTATATCCGGATAATGAAGTGCCACAAATAGTTGAAATGATACCCGTTATCTTTGAAACTCTGCGAATTCTTGCATTTCCAGAGTCAACAATAAAAATATCATTATTATCAACTGCTACTCCAGTGGGGTTGCTTAGTTTTGCACTAGTTGCCAGTCCCCCATCGCCATCAAATCCAAAACTACCGCCAGCTATAGTGGTTATGATTCCTCCAGTATCTATCTTTCTAATACTATGATTTTTTTGGTCTGCTATGTACAAATTGCCAACGCCATCGATAAACATTGAACTCGGGAAATTCAATTCAGCCAATATTGCTGGCCCGTTATCACCGCTATAACCTGCTGTGCCAATACCAGCTATAGTAGTGATTACTCCAGATAAATCGATCTTCCTTACCGAGTTATTAATTATATCTGCAAGAAATACATTTCCAGAAGCATCAAGACAAACTCCATTGGGACTCTTCAAACTTGCGTTAATGGCTAGTCCGTTATCGCCTAATTTAGGATAACTACCTGCTACTGTTACTATATCCTGAGATATTGATTTAAAAATTATGAAAAAATAAAACTGCAGGATTATAAAATATCTCATGACATTAATTGATTAGTTAAATAGTCGGCTAATTTAAAAAATTAACTCAGTAGTCTACTATCAAAGAGGACAAATTAAGATTTGCGCTAAATTTATCGGATGTAATGAAACTTATTGTAGCGATGTAAAAAACAACAACCTAGAATCCCAAGCTCACAAGTAAAGGGCATGGTTTTGATAAGTTTTTTTGACACCAAAAATAAAGAATAACATAACAGCTTATTCACAAGAATACGGTTCAATAAAACTAAGGCAATATTTTAACCTTGAGCTAAAGTCAAAGTTCTAAATCAACCAATCAAATCTCCTCCGGCTCCAAGCTCCATTTCTCTGGTGATCTCCACAAACTTGATAGCAGCAACTCGCGCAAGAAAATAAATTCTTTGGGAAGTTTGTCATACATACGTTCAAATAATTCTGTGTGTAATAAGAGTTCGTTTTTCCATCCCTCTCTATCCACCATCCAAACTTGAAAGACTTCATCATTACAATGCCACGGTATTAGGTATTTTTATTTCTAATTTGTGGGAGGATAAAAAAAGCCCCTTCACTATTCGTGAAGAGGCTCTTAAAAAAAAATCAAAACAAATTATTTCTTACCGAACAAGCCGCCTAGCAATCCGCCTAGCCCACCCTTAGAACCTCCAGCTACTTGGCCGATCAAACTACCCACATCTAAGCCACTATTTCCAGAGGTTGTTTTTAAAATGCTGCCCAAATCAAAGCTGCTATCTTTAGGGTCGTTGGTTTTCTTCACCAGCGAGTTCATTACAGTTGGCAATAAACTAGTGGCCATGCTCTGCGCCACTTGCTGCGATACTCCAAATTTAGAAGCTACACTGCTGGCCACCGAAGCGATCAAACCAGATACAATAGGATTGGAAGTCATGTTGCTACCGCCACCGCCTTGAAACATCGAAACGATATTTTGCAAATTGCCTCCTTTTGCTTGGCTCTGCAGTCCACTGAAAATTTGACTAGCCACATCCTTGATAGCTGCATTGTTATGCTCATTGGGGATGGCAGGGTTTTTTACAATCGCATCGCCCGCGTGCTGCTCTACAAGTTTCATTAATTGATCTAACATAAAAATAGGGTTTAAGGTGAAGGCTCGAAATTAGTAATTACAAATTAAGTAAGGGAACGAATCACCCATTTAATATTCGTTTAACATACTTGCCAATTACGTCAAATTCGAGGTTTACTGTATCTCCTACCGTTAGTGTATGGAAATTGGTGTGTTCATAAGTATATGGAATAATCGCCACAGTGAATCCATTTTGGGTTGAGTTGAAGCATGTGAGGCTAATACCGTTTACAGAAATGGATCCCTTTTCAACTGTTAAGTTGCCCAGCGAAGTACCATACTCAAAATCAAAAAGCCAGCTCCCTCCTACTTCCTTTACTGATTTACAAATTCCAATTTGATCAACATGACCTTGCACGATGTGTCCATCAAATCGTCCATTGGCCAACATGCAACGTTCTAGATTTACCTTATCCCCAACGTTTAATTTATTCAAGTTAGACTTTTGCAACGTCTCGTCAATGGCCGTAACCCAATGTTGGTTGTCAATTATCTTAGTTATAGTTAAGCAAACGCCATTATGCGAAACGCTTTGGTCGATCTTAAACTCTTTGCTGATGTCGCTTTCAAAAAGGAAATGTTTGTTAGTTTCTTCTTTGACTGTTCTCGCAAGTGTTCCTACTGATTCTATAATTCCAGTAAACATGATATCCAATTTTTGATGCGCGAAATTAGGTAATTTGCAGTTTGAAACATTAAGCCCATCATAGAATTTGGAAAATACGGCTAGGAGCAGTATTTTCATATTTGATATGAGTTCAAAGCAGATAGAGGAACGAATCAAGTTTAATACTGAAATGATTAAACTATTAGGCTTTTCAACATTGGCTACCATTTCAGGCTTAGTAACATTGTTTTATCAAAACTCTATTTCCTTCGGAAAGATTTTTGTCTTTGGCATGATGGGAATTATCATATTCTTTATACAAATATTTCTATTATCTTTGTTGTATCGTAAAAATATTGCTCTCTTAAATTCAATAATATGAATGGTGTGTTGATCATGTCGATTATTTTTGCAACTGAAGTTGTAGCTGCATTCGCTTTTTTTGCTTGGGCTATCTATAAGCAATTTCGAGAGGAAGAAATATCCGATAAGAAAGCCAACCCCTCTCATTAAATTTTACGGCTTCCCTAAAGAACAACTCTAAAGTTACTTCTTCAACTTACCCACCGCCTCAACTTGATCTGGTCTTAGTGTTGGATACTTAATATTCAACTGCTCTAAATATGTTTTGTATTTTGAGGGATCATAATAAAATGGCTTCAACTTAGGTGCAAACTCTTGCATAATCTTCGTGTTGAGGGTGATGGCGGGATTGTCCTTCTCGCCCATCAGCGGAGTGTACTTGATATCCTTGGTCTGGTCTTCTTTATAGTAATTCCAAGCCTTTTTTAATAAATCAGGCTTAGTCAATAGATCAACCAGCGTCATGGCTTCTGCTTTTGCACCCGCAACAATTCCTTTATGAGCAATGGGTGTGGCCATGGTAATAGCGTTGGACCAATGGTGGCCGGGCAAGTTTGGAATGTTAGACGGATAATTTAGGTTGATGGTAGGTAATGACCACGATATATCCGCAATGTCATCAGAGCCTCCGCCCATAGTCATCATTTGCCTGCCCATTACATTCACCATGCCCACCGAACTTGGCAACCCCATACTATCTAGTTTAACTGCTAACCCTTCGGTTTTTGGAGATTTCATTTCAAGCTGTGTTGCCTTTGCCAATAACTGATCTTCTGGAGACCATATTGGCAAGCCTACCTTCTTGATGTTTTGATACATGACCTCAGCCAAGGGCTTATTGAAATGAGCGGGCCAAGCAGAACCTAATATCTCATAGGTGAATTTTGTATCGGTCATTAACGCTGCACCTTCTGCTGTTTTAATGCCCTTATCAAACAATGCCTTGATAGCCGGATAGGTTCTTTCGCGGAAGTAATACCAGACAGATGCTTTGGATGGAACTACATTTGGTTGATCACCTCCATCGGAAATCACATAGTGAGAACGATGTGATAACTCTAAATGCTCCCTTCTAAAATTCCAACCTATGTTCATCAATTCAACAGCATCCAAGGCACTTCTTCCCCGCCAAGGGGCACCGGCCGCATGCGCAGCCTGTCCTTCAAAATTGAATTTTACAGATATCACACCATTGTAACCATTATCGCCATACCCAACCTTTAGGTTATCTCCTACGTGAGTGAAAATGCATGCATCCACATCCTTAAAATAACCAGCACGAATGTAGTACGCCTTCGTTGCGACTAATTCTTCGGCAATGCCCGGCCACAACATGAGCGTTCCAGAAATTTTTTCGCGTTCCATTATTTTTTTCAACGCCAATGCCGAGATTATATTCAATGCCTGACCAGAGTTATGCCCTTCGCCATGGCCAGGTGCGCCTTCTACAATCGGATCGTGATACGCCACACCAGGCTTTTGCGAAGCCTTGGGAATACAATCTACATCTGAGCCAAGTGCGATCAATGGCTTGCCATTTCCCCAAGTGGCGATCCACGCAGTAGGTACACCTGCAATTCCTTTCTCTATTTTAAATCCGTTTTGTTCTAAAAGATTGGTCAAGTAGTTGAACGTCTGTACTTCTTGAAAGCCAAGTTCAGAGAAGCTGAACAACATGTCGTTGATCTGTTGGCCAAGCACTGCATTCTTTTCTACTTCGGCTGCTACTTCTGTTTTTAGTTTGTCGATTTTGGTTTGTGATAGTTGCGCACTGGCAACAAGAGATAGTAAGAGCAAAGAAGTGATCAGTAGTGTCTTCATCAGTCTGGGTTTTAGGTTGTCTGGCAATATAATCAATCGCATTGGTTACAAATTAAACTGTTACATGAATTGTATAAGAATAGTTTGGTTGGAAACCGTAGCCTGGGCAAGATAGTAGCGAAAAGCCCGAAGTGTGTTGACTTTGAGCGCGGACGGACTTGTAGCGGATAGCCCGGTGGCGCCTCGCCATGCCGTAAAATATTTTCACAAAAAATCCATGTACCAGTATTTTTAATAAGCTCCATTTTTTATTCTTATCAACTTACCATTCAAATCATCCGTTAAAATATACAACTTACCCATGGGGCTTTGAATGACCTTCCGTATTCTAACCCTGTCATCTGTAAACAGTTCCTCGGCACTTTTTATGGTTTCACCTTCGATGACCATCCTCCATAAACTACCCTTTGATAATCCACCAACAAGCAGGTTCTTACCCCATGCTGCAAACTCATTACCTGAATAAAAGTGCAAACCCGTGGGCGCTGCAGTTTGTAACCATGACCAAGCAGGTTCTGTGTAAGTAGTACCTTGTATAGGGTTCGGTGCATATTCTGCAAAACGGTATTTGCCTGTAGTCTTAATTGGCCAACCGTAATTAGCTCCAGCCGTCAGCACATTAATCTCATCGCCTTGATGTGTACCATGTTCACTGAGCCATATTTTATTGGTGTTGGGCTGAACTGTTAAGCCTTGTGCTGCCCTAATACCTATAGCATATAAACCTTTAGGTGCTTTGTCTCCAAAATCTGGGTTATCTTTTGGGATGCTTCCATCTGGGTTTATCCGATATATCTTCCCTCTTTTATCTTCCCTATTTTGAGCTATCGGTATTGCAGGTTCACCTTTTTCGGAAAATAAACGTTCACCAATTGTAAAATACAGTTTGCCATCATTTCCAAAAACCATCCCCCCTCCATAGTGATGCCGTTCATAGGTGTAAGGTTCTGCCACAAAGAGCACCTTGGTCTGCTGTAACGATTCATTCTCAAGCACTGCCCTGATAATTTTGGTTGTTCTTCCTTTGACTGACTTGGCAGCATAAGACAGATAAATGAATTTGTTGGTTTTAAAATCCGGATCAATCAAAACTTCAAATTTGCCTGTATTATCTCCAAACCCACCGAGGCTGTCCTCTAGGTCTGTTGGATAGCCTAATATTTTTCTTTTTTCTTTTTTCAGTAAATCAATCCTTACTAGATCCCCTTCTTTCTCCGAAATCAACACTTCATCTTCTGAAATAAATGCTAGGCTCCAGGGCCGCTTTAGTCCTTCTAAAATTATTTCCTTTTGAAGCTGGATGGCGTTTACATCAAAAACTTTGTGTGGTGTACGGGTTGAAACCTTATCGGCAATAAACCATCCTTCATTGGTTTTCATCAGGTTAAAATAATCCGTAAATAAATCCCTTGCCGTGCTGATTTCTACTTTTGCACTTCCCATGTTGTTGGTAATATCTATGGTAACTATGCGGGTACTTAGGTTTGCTGGCCTTTCGTGCGGTTTAAATAAACCGAGATATTGGCTTCTGGAAAATTCAATAAATTTTCCATTGTTGTAATTCTTTAAATGACAGGAAGCATGCATGGCCTTGCCCACTTTGGTGGTATCACCTGTGGCCCAGCCATCAAAGTACAGTTGTATTGTTTGTTCGATCAATTGCCGTTCGGTAGGGGTGTTTTGAGAAAATGCCGTTAATGAGATGACAGCTAAACAAATAAGCAGGATTGAATTTTTCATATTAAAAGTATTTTTCGTAACCGAAATGAAACTATTGATTTCGAGCATCAAAAATGGACTATACTTTTACAAGGAGGGTGCAAAAAACCGAATTCGGTAGTACGGTTTTATAAATCTGGAGTATTTAACTGCTGATAGACACTCGGAGTCATACCTTTTACTTTTTTAAAGGCTGCGAAAAAAGTAGATTTAGCATTAAATCCTACTTCATCGCCAACGGCATCTATCGCTAAATTTTTGTTTGCAACTAATATCTTGCAGGCTTCGTTAATGCGGTATTCGTTAACAAAAAGCGTAAAATTCTTCTCAATATTGTCATTTAAAAGCTGAGATAGCTGGTGTGCTGAAACTTTTACTTCTTTGGCGAGATCATTTACTTTCAGGTTTGGATTTTTGAAAACCTCTTTCTCCGTCATCACCTTTTTTAGGTTATCAATTATCGCTTGTGCCTCGTCATCGTTCAGTTTTTTATCGCTATATTTTTGAGCAGAAAAGGAAGACAGGTCGTTTGTTTTTTTGCGGTAAAGCAAAACAAATACCACTAGGTAAATGATCAATGAAAAATATACAGCCCCGTTGATATAGCTGCCCTTGGTAATGTTTAAAATAGCCCACACATACGATGTGAAAAGTATTAATACCGCGCCACAAATAGTTAGTACCCAAATTTCGAAAGGTTTTAACTTTTCTCTCCTAACCAATTTTTTTTGCATCGGTATTAATAAAACAACCGAAAAGGCGATATAAAGACCCCATTGCAGATAAATAAGAGGTATAATGTATTTGCCCCATATTGAAGGGAAGCGTTGATAAGGATAAACAACACCTACCAATAGAATTGTAAAAAGCCAGAATACAAGTTGCCCTATCCATGATTTTGGCATTTTTCGTATCTGAAAGATTTCGGATTTTATGAAGAAGTATAAAAAAGGGCCGATAAAAAAACAGGCGGTCAAGCCAAGCTGCAGGTATATTTTGGGTAAGTCATAATCAAAGAAATAAGCAACCGACTTTCCTATCCTGATGCTTAACACCAGTAACATAGCACCCAAAAAATAATTAGGCAAATTCCTTTTTGATGTAAAAAAGAAAAAGTAAATACTCAGGATGAGTCCGTTAAATGCTCCCAAAGCACTAAAAAAGAATAATACTTTACTTCCAATATCCATGAGCATAAAATTAAGTAATTCAATTGTTAACTATATGTTAAGAATTAAAGAACTCACGCGACTCAAATGCTATTGTTAGTAAGTAGTCACAGCTAAAGCGCCATTATTCAGTAATTTTTGATAACCTCATCTCCCAATTCCATTCCCAGGTTTTACCATTGTCGATCGAAAAGTCCTGTGAAGTTGTTTCGATTACAAACTTATGGTAAAGATATGTAAAGGCGGAGACAGATGAGTGACATTTTAGGCTAAGTCCTAATAACTCATAAATTACGCATCTATTGATTTACATAAATAAAACCACGACTTTCATTGTAAATATTTAGCAATGCAATTCGGGAAAGTAGAAGCCACGGAAGATTTAAACTCAATTGATTTTACATTACCAGTAGATCATCCTGCTACAGCCAAAGTTTTAGAGAAATCAAAATCTAAGACAACTGAGGTTTTTGTTGGCTGCGCCAAATGGGGTCGCCCTGATTGGGTAGGAAAAATCTATCCACCTAAAACAAAGGCCGCAGATTTTTTAGAGCATTATGCAAAGCATTTCAATTGCATCGAACTGAATGCCACTTTTTATAGAATGCCAACGAAGGCTCAAATCAAAAGCTGGAAAAGCAAAGTCGGGAAAGGTTTCAAATTCTGCCCAAAGTTTGTTGACCAGATTACGCACATCAAAAGATTGAAAGACACAAAAGAATTAGTGGATACGTTTTTAGAAGCCATCTATGAATTTCAAGAAAACCTTGGGCCTGTTTTTTTAATGCCGCATCCACAGATGGGACCAAAGCATTTGGATGTTATAGAAGCATTCATTGAATCATTGCCCATTGATATCCAACTCTTTGCTGAATATCGGCACAAAGATATTTTTGCTGATGAAGCTGCATTCGATAAAGCATTCACCATGATGGAGAGGCACCACACAGGTGCGATCATCACGGATTCAAGCGGCAGGCGCGATTGTATTCACATGCGCTTGACAACATCAGAAGTATTCATTCGCTTTGTGGGCAATGGCCTCCACCCTACCGACTATGCTCGCATTGATGATTGGGTCAACAGGATGGTAAGATGGCAAAAGCAAGGCATTGAACGGATTTGGTTTTTTATGCACCAGCATGAAGAGTTGCACAGCCCAGAGTTGTGCCGCTATCTAATCCCTAAAATGAATAAACAGATGGGGCTTAATCTAACAATACCAAAATTTGTAGAGAGTCAAATGACCTTACTCTAATGCTGCGTTTGTGAATCAATCCTCAGCCGATGCAACATACTTTCTGTAAGAGAATCGGCATACGCACCGTACGCATCCACGATTACACCTTTCACTCCCGCTGTTGAATTGACGGCAAATAGAATGGTGCTATCATCAGGATCATTCATCCCCTCAAAGCGATAGATCTCATCAACATGAAAATCTTCGGGGCGCAGCTTGAGATCAAGCTCACCACACTCAATGGCATCGGGCTGCAAATTGAAGTCGTTGGCATAACCTCTTTTCTTTAAATCTTCCAGCGCATCCGTGAGCGTCTCAAATGTTTTCATGGGCAAAATGATTTGGGAAAGTGAAGATAGTAAAATAAAAAGTTTAATTTCGAGTTTATAAAGATATTGGCGTTGAATAGTCAGTAATCTTTTATGGGACGCAATCGGCCAGGGATAGCAGCGGAAAGCCTCCCGAGACTTCGCTCGGGATAAACTCCGAGTGTTTGGATTGTGTGATGGGCGGACTTGTAGCGGATAGCCCGTTGCCGACTCGGCAGGCCGCCAATTAATTTTTTATAAAACAAATGAAGAAACTCTTTATTCTGCTTGCTGTATTTTTCGTCTTACAATCTTGTAGCAGTTCTAGCAGCAGCAAGAAAGTAGTGAAGCCGCGCTACCATCATGTGTGGGCGAAGAAGAGCAATCGCTATCGCGTTGACATCCCAATCGGGAATAGACACATCCGATTTTTAGAGAGGAAGCGGACGAAGGCGGTGGTGATGAAGTGAAATGATTTGAGATTTTGTTCGGCCTACATCTTTAATCAGCCCGTTACGCGCAAGCAGATCAATCAAAAATCAATAATCAAGAATCACAAATCTAAAATCTTGTCATTTTTGGCTAAGATTTGAGTTGTTAGATGCTAATGCCCAAGTCCCAAGCCCCAACACCTAAGCGAGTCCCTTCATCACCATCTCCAAGTTTTTTCTAAAAAACATTTTTGGCTGACTCATTTGATTGATCTGTGCTGTTACCAGTGAGCCGTAAAAGATTGAAATAAAAACATTGGTGATATCCCGAGTGGAAGTAGTTTTAGTAATTTCCTTTTTGAAGATCGCTTCCAGTGCAAATTTTTCGATCATCTGGTCCACCGATTGTATCTCTATCAAGTGAATGTCCTTCACATCGGTAAAGAGTAATTTTTTCTCCTCAACCTTTAGCGGGAATGGCTTGAGTGCTCGGTTCATATCGGCCAAGTAGCCCACCAAGCTTAGTATAATGCCTGGATGCTTTTCAAAATCTTCGCTCAGTTTATCGAACAAAAATAAAATAGCTGCCGTACCTTCTTTGGGCTTTTCGCTCAGTTCTACCGCCCTGCGGAGACACCAGACACGGAAATAGTAAAGAAGGATATCTTCCTTCTGCGGAAAATATTTGAACAATGTAACTTTTGATATCTTGGTCTTTTTGCAAATTTCATCTATGTGCAAATCTGCAAAAGCCTTAGTCCCAATGAGCTTAACAGTGTGGTCTAGTACGCTTAGTTTTAGCCGTGCGGCTTTTTCTTTCCTCAGGTTCATGGTATTATTGGTGGCGAAGTAATACATTTAACATCCGAAACCAAAAACAAATTCTATGAAGGGTTACTTTCTACTTCTATTTGCCGCTGTTGTCTTTGCTTGTCAGCCGACCAACAGAGAAAAAGATATAGTAATAGGCGTAATCGCAGACTCTGCCATGGTGGTTTCTGCCCATCCGCTTGCCTCTGGCATAGGTGCGGCCATCATGAAAAAAGGTGGCAATGCTGTGGACGCGGCCATCGCTACACAGTTTGCACTTTCGGTAGCTTTCCCTGCCGCTGGCAATATTGGTGGAGGGGGATTTATGGTGATACGATTAGCAGACGGCTCCTCAGCTACGTTGGACTTTCGAGAGAAAGCACCAGCCGCAGCAACTACAAATATGTACTTGGATAAAAATGGCGAAGTGATTCCCGATCTGAGCATCAAAGGCCACTTGGCATCGGGAGTGCCCGGATCGGTAGATGGATTATTTGAAGCACATAAAAAATATGGAACACTTCCTTGGAAAGAGTTGGTGCAACCTGCAATCGACTTGGCGAGAAATGGTGTTACGCTTACCGAGCGCGAAGCAAGTTGGTTCAATCAAGCAAGAGAGAATTTAGAAAAATACAATTCAGTGAAGCCCGCTTTTCTTATTCGCGATAATTGGATTGCAGGAGATACCATCAAGTGGCTTGATATGGCCAATACGCTTGAGCGCATTCGCGATAATGGCCGTGCTGGATTTTACGAAGGCAAGACAGCCGGTGATTTAGTGGCCGAAATGAAGCGTGGAAAAGGATTAGTGACGCTGGAAGATTTAAAAAATTATAAATCTGCTTGGCGCGAACCGATTATTGCTAGTTACAAAGACTATAAAATTATTTCCATGCCTCCATCCTCAAGTGGAGGTATCTGTTTGTTGCAATTATTGAAGTCGGTAGAGCCGCATCCATTGAAAGAGTGGGGCTTTCATTCTGTGAATGCTATCCACCTGATGACCGAAGCGGAACGTAGAGTTTTTGCTGATCGTGCCAAATTTTTGGGTGATCCAGATTTCTTTAAAGTGCCAGTGAAAGAGATGCTCGCTGATCAATATATTACTGATCGCATGACCACGTTCAACCCAGAAAAAGCAACGCCCAGTGCAGAAGTGAAAGCAGGAGATATTGCTGGTTATGAATCGGAAGAGACCACGCATTTCTCCGTTGTTGATCCCAAAGGAAATGCAGTGGCAGTGACCACTACACTCAATGGATGGTTCGGTTCATTTGTGGTGGTGGATGGCGCTGGCTTTTTGATGAACAACGAGATGGACGACTTTAGTATGAAGCCAGGCGTGCCGAATATGTATGGTGCCGTTGGTGGCGAAGCCAATAAAATTGAACCAGGCAAACGAATGCTCAGCGCGATGGCACCCACTATTGTGGAAAAAGATGGAAAACTTTTTATGGTGGTAGGCTCACCTGGTGGCACAAAAATTATTACGTCAGTTTTTCAAACGATTATCAACGTAGTGGAACACGGCATGAGTATGCAGGAAGCCGTAAACGCCAAACGCTTGCACAGCCAATGGCTACCAGATGCCATCTTGCCAGAGAAAGGTGCACTCAATGAAAAAGACAGTATTACGCTCGCGGGCATGGGGCATAAGTTCTCCTACATCAAAGGCACCGGCTTTGGGCGTGTAGATGCTATTTTAGTTTTGAAAGATGGCAAGCTGGAAGGTGCGGCAGATTATACGAGAGGTGATGATAAGGCAGTAGGGTATTAATCTCCTCGCTCTATCGCTTGCGTAATGGAATTAACAACCTTATCCAATTTAGTGGCAGATTCTTCGAGGTGCTGAACAATCAATTTTCCATCTTCATCTAACTCTACTTTTTTAATCAAATTGATAAGACCTAATACACTCGCCACTGGTGCGCGCAAGTTATGAGCATTGATAAACGCATATTCCTCCAATGCCTTGTTTTTCTTTTCTAATTCTTGTGTTCTGTTCTGAACCAGCTTCTCCAGGTTTTCATTAATGCCGCTTATCTCTTCCGATTGAGATTGTATCTCTTCATTCTGTGCTTGAATCTCTTCCGTTTTTATTTGCAATTCTAGTGTGCGCTCATGTACACGCTGCTCCAACTCACTTTTCTCTTTTACCAAACTGCGCTCCCGATATCGAACGGCTGAAAGCCCAATGAAAATAACTGCCACTGTGGCCAGCACATAAAACCAGATTGTTCTCCAAAAAGGCGGAGAGATTTCAATTTTATAAGTTGCTTCCTCAACTCCATTACAGTCATCTGCAGATGAAGCGCGCAAATGAAAAGTAAACGTGCCGGGAGGAAGGCTTGAATAAGTAGTTGATCTGTCGCGCGTGGTAATCCAATCTTTATCATAGCCATCTAACTTATATTGAAAGCAAACATTATCTGGTGCCGCATACCAAAAGCCAACATACTCTACGATTAAATCATTTTGATCATACGAAAAAGAAGTTTCATAAATCGAATTGCGCTCAGCCAACTGACGGAAACCAACAATGTGTGGAGCAGGTTGAATGCTACTAAAGTTTTTCTTTGCAGCATACCTATAAATACCGCTCTCTGTACCTATTGAAATGACACCCAATTGATCAATGGAAACACAATTCAGCGTAGGCGCAAAATTTTCTAGGCCAGATTCTTCTCCTAGGTAAATAAATTTTTGCTTCACCGCATCATAGATATCAATACCTGCCATGTGTGCCATCACTAAGTTACCAAAGTTATCAGTGCATAAGATGTTAATATCATTTTCTCTTAGCTTTTCTTGCCCTTTAAACATTTCAAAGTTAGTACCTGTCCATTGAAACAACCCTTTGCCTTGCACGTTTGCCCAAATTTGATGTTGGGCATCTTCCGCAAAACCCAAGATCGCTTTTGATTCCAAGCCTTTTTCAAAATGATGAAATCCACCGCCATCCAACATATCAATACCTTCCCTATCAGTAGCAAACCATACACGCTCTTGGCTGTCAACAAAAACCTGATAAATATAATCTGAGCCCAATCCATCACCGCGCGAATAGTTCTTCAATTCCCATTTGCCATCATTGAAAGTAAATCGAGATGCACCTTCTAGTGTTGCAATCCACACTTGATTCCCTCTCCCAGAAATATTTAGCACACTCCCATTACGGAGCTCTTCTAAAAAATAAGTGGTTTTCAATGTTTTGATATTGATCATGATCACTCCTTCGCCATACAAACCTGCCCATACATTACCAATTGAATCGGCATACATACTAATGATGGTTGCGTCTGACAGGAAAGCATTGATAGGTATTTTTTCAATCTTTTGATTTCCTTTCCCATCTTTCTTTAGGTTAAAGAGTCCTTCTTTGGTAGAAAACCAAGTTGTCTTATTTTTATCAACTGCAATGGCTAGTACGCTTTGGTCTTTCAAACTTTCTTTCAAGTCGATAAACTCAACCAAATCACCACGGGTAATTTGCAGTCCTGTTTTCGAGCCAACCCACACGTTCTTTTGCCTATCAATGAGTATTGTTTTTAATGAAGCTAACTGAGCATGCTCTGCCCCATTATAAAATTGACTATCGCCAGCTTTACTGTCATACTTCACCAACCCCGCTTGCTCAAGTGTCATCCAGATTTTTTCACCGTCTATTGCCATGTCCGAAATAGTACCATGACTCCAATCAGGAATTGATTTAGTGAAAAAAAATGAAGTTGACCTATCATACCTGACAAGGCCGGCATCATCGGTCGCTATCCATACGATACCGAGACTATCAATTTTAATTTTACGAATTATATTGTCTGGTAATCCATCTTTGCTATTTAACACTTTGATGGTGACTGCCTTTTCTTTGCGGGTACAAATGCCAATTCCACCATCGGTGCCGACCCAAATATTGCCCTCTGCATCTTCTTCCAAATCATAAGCAAATAAATCAGGCAAGCCCTCTATATCATCTAGGCGATACAATCTTTCACTAAAATAGAAATAGATACCATCGTTTAAAGTTGAAAACCATAACACACCATTTCTATCAAATAGTATATCAGAAATTGACATGGTGGGCATGCCTTCTGGCGGAGAAAAAAGTGTAATGCGGTTATTATCAAGAATGGATATCTTTCCATTCTTATGACCACACCAAATTTTTCCAGATGCATCTTGGGCTAATGCCGTTATCTGATCAGTGGGAAGGCTATCAACTTTGGTAAAAACCGTTTTGTTGGTTCCGTCCAGTTTAAACAATCCGCTGTTTGTGCCAACAAAAATATATCCATTCCTGTCTTGCAAAATAGCATTCACTTCTACTGCTTCGTTCTTCGTCTTTAAAAAAAGAGTTTGAAAATGGAGCGCCTGCGCAATCGCTGGTGAGGCATTCAAGAAAAGAAAAATGACGGTAAGAAATTTATTCACAAATTATTTCCAGATGAGTACCGCCTTAAAATTCACTAGAATTTCGGTGGCAATCTTTTGATTAACAATTTTTGGTATCCGAATGTTATGATCCGTCAAAGGCACTGTAAATTCAGATTCAACGCTGACGTCATCTTTCTTAATAGTAATTTTTGCTTTGATAGTTCTAGGTTGCACCTCTCCATGTATGGTTAAATCACCTTTAGCCCTCACGTTATATACTCCTTCTACAGTTAAATCAACTTGTTCAATTATTTTTCCGGCAAATGAAGCTTTAGGGAATTTACTACTCTCCATATAATTCTCGTTGAAATGAGACCGCTGAAGGCTTCCATTAAAACCCTGGAAAGACTCCATCAAAATAGAAAACGCAAACTTATTGGTAGCGGGGTCGAGTAACCCCACCGCTTTATTAGAAGATGCTTTGATCAATTCTAGCTCAGCGTTTGAAACAAAGGAAACCGCTCCCGTCTCAGTAGATAGACGCTTCTGCGAAAATGCAGAAATCGAAGACGAAACTAAGAATAGAGTTAAAACAAAAACTCTCAGATGTATAAAATTGGCGATCAGCATAAAATTTCGGTTAAATATATAAGTATTTACCTTACATAATATGCCGCTTACCAAAGCTTGAAACTAAAATGAAATTGATTTCTCTTGAATCTTATCCTATCCGCCTTGTCAAAAGCTCGGTAAGTATCAATAATCCTTCGCGCAGATACTCGTCATCTACCTTTTGCAAATCAGAAACTGGGAGCCCTTCTTTTGTAGTTTGAAGCTTGGTATCTAATTTATCAGATGCCTTTTTCTTTTCTTCCTCTTCCAATTCTTTCTTGCGCACCGTCTCGCTCAATGATATTTTAGTTTCAGTCAGGTTAAGTCTTAGCTCTTCTGTTTCGCGGATATACTTTTTAAGATTTGAATCAAACTTCATCCTGTCTTGATAAGAGCGGTTGAGTTGCGCTATCATTTTATTGTTAACATCAGCAGCCCGCTGAAATGAGGCTGCTTTGATTACATCCCAAGGCAAGGCACTTGGATTAGAGCTTTCACCAAAACGAGCTGCGTCCAAGGCACTTGGCAAAAGAATATCGGGAGTTACGCCTTTGTGTTGCGTGCTGCTTCCAGTTACGCGATAGAATTTTTGGAATGTTAATTTCAGCTCGCCCACAGGCTCTTTTTCATTCAAGAACCTTCTCAAATCCAATACGGACTGAACAGTACCCTTTCCATAAGTAGACTCGCCCACAATAACCCCACGTTGATAATCTTGGATGGCTCCAGCAAAAATTTCAGAAGCGGAAGCACTGAATCGGTTTGTTAATACTACCAAGGGACCATTATAAAAAACTTCCTTATCGTCATCTGGCAACACATCAATTTTATTGGCAGAGTTCTTCACCTGCACTACAGGCCCTTCTTTAATGAACAATCCAGTAAGATCGACAGCCTCAGGCAATGAACCGCCTCCATTATTGCGTAAGTCCATTACCAGTCCATCAATGCCTTCAGTCTTTAGTTCGCCAATCAGTTTCCGCACGTCTCGGGTGGTGCTACGGTAATCTGTATCGCCACGTTGATACGCATCATAATCCATGTAAAAGCTGGGAAGAGTAACTACACCTAACTTCATGTTTTTACCATCTGCTTGGTAATTGATCACTTTCTTTTTAGCAGCCTGATCTTCTAGTTTCACTTTTTCTCTCACGATAGATATCTCATGCGTAGAACCTGCAACCCCTGTTTTGGCTGGCAATATTTGCAGTCTCACAGTTGTGCCTTTAGGCCCTTTGATCAATTTTACCACATCATCAATGCGCCAGCCAATCACATCTACCATTTCACCTTCTTTGCCTTGTGCAACTCCTGTAATAAAATCATTCGCACTCAACAACCCCGATTTATCGGCAGGGCCACCAGGGATTATCTTGGCAATTTTAGTAAAATCATTCTCTGTTTGTAGTTGTGCGCCAATGCCCTCTAGCGAAAGACTCATGCTTTGTTTGAATAGGTCAGATGCCTTGGGAGATAAATAATTGGTGTGCGGGTCGTAGGCCTCGGTAATGGAATTCATGTAGATGCTGAATACATCCTCTGAATTGAATTGTGCGATAGATTTTGCAAATCGCTCATACCGCTTTTTCAAGGTTTCTGTTATCTCGGTTGGTTTTTTGCCAGCCAGCTTTAAGCTAAGGGCTTGGCTTTTGATGATGCGTCTCCAAAGGTCGTTTAGTTCATCAGTAGATTTAGCCCAAGGCTCTTTGTCGCGATTGGTTTGGTAATATTCATCTACTGCATAGTCAAACTCTTGATTGATCAATTTGCCAATGACATAATTCATTCTTTCTGAATATCTTTTTTTGAAAAGAGTATAAATCTCAAAAGCAGGTTGCACGTTTTCATTGCGAGTCAAGTCATCAATAGAGAAACGGTACTTCTCAAATGACTTTACATCGCCTTCAATAAAGTAAGTCTTATTGTTATCGAGTTCGCCTATAAAACGATCTAGTATGGCAGAAGATAGAGAGTCATTCAACGTAATCTTCCTATAATGATTATTATCTAGAATATAGGAAATCACACGCGCTTCTCTTCCAAACACAGGTTTGGATGCCAGTGCAACCGTATCAATCGAAGAGGCGGTGGCATAAAAAAAACAAAAACTTAAAAAGAAACCTGCTATAATGGATCGTTTCATAAATGTCAAATCAAAGGTCCTACATCAAAAATGCCTTCCCCGAGTCTCACAGGGTTAACTCTAAAGTCATGCCAGTTTATCAAAATCAAATTCAGAAAGAAACTTTTGCGCTTCCTCTACCGATGAGAACTCAAACGATTTTTTCTTGCCAAGGTTGGAATGAAGGTCTATTTTGACCAATTCAATGTTTTTAGCATTGCCTTTACGCTTCGGCTTCTGCACTTTGTAATCTTCGGCTTCCTTACGGGAAATATTAAATTGTGTGGCCCTGACATTCTTGCAATAAGCACATTGGTAATGTTTCAATAGCTCTTTGGGTGATCCATCCTCACTGGTTTCCACAATCTCCTCTCGCGTCACCTTCATAGTATAAAACCCGCAGTTGTTACATTGCAGCGCAATCAAATGTCCTTTATACTTCTCTATTTTTAGTTCAGAAGTCTTTTCATCAATCCACACATCATAGTCGATAGAGAAGATGTTCTCTTCTGCCTGCATGCCTTCATCTAAATGTACATCTTCCTCATCTTCACTCAACAGCCTCATCTTGTTTTTAGTTGTGGGATTGATGCGAGGCTCAAAACGCAGTTTCCTAAGTTTAAAATTAAGTACCGTAGGGTAGTAGTAATCAAGAACGAGAGACGCCATATAAGCAACCAGTGTAGCACCACAAATAGAGATGAATAATCGGGTGAAAAACCAGACTCCAATGCCTGTGTCTTTTTCTGATCCGTATAGATTGATGGCAAAAGCCACTGCGACTCCCATTAAATAAAAGACCCACTTGAACCATTTTACTTCATTGAGATTAATGTAGTCGTGCTTCTCTTTCAGGTCAGATTTCAGAGAGACCCTCATCTTATATACCAAGTAAACAACCACGGCCAAGGCAACCATCAAAATAGCACCAATAACCATGGCACTGTACCAAGCTTTTAAAAACGAAGAAGCACTATCACTCATAAACTGAAATTAAATTTTTTAAAGGTAAATATATTTTGCGGATGGCACTCCTAACAAAGCATAGGTTTCTTTCAATCACTTTATTACCCTATCAGATACTTTCTTCTTATGAAGCTCTACAACCCGATCTCTCAGATTACGGTTCATATCTAATCGTAACACTGGGTAAGGCCAATCTAATCCCGCCTAAAATGAGCCAAAAAGAGGTTTTTAAAAATATTGTGTAAAATTACACACTAATAATTGCTTAAATCAAATATAATAATCTATAATTGTGTAATAATACACAATTATATGAGCAACTTCGAAAAGAAAAAACTGGAATTGGATCTTAAGAATTTCACCTCAAGAAATTTTGAGAGGCCGAATGATTGTAGAAATGCAGCACAGATCAGATTTTATGTGAGGGAGTTATGCAACAAGATTGAGGAATATGAGCGCAGGTTCAATTATGTGCCAAGCTGGGCTTATTCCTTACTTACCCAGTACACCATTGTGCAGAATAACATGGTGCATAGTGAATTTGTAAAGACGTACGCCTGAGAGGTTTATGAAATTCATCCCCTCTCCTACTCCTATCAAATATGACTTTATGTATAGTGCTACGTCCAATAAATCGGGGCGGATGCAGTATCACAAGGTAAGGCCGGGGGTGAGTAAACTGCGGATTAGTCGATCAGAATTTATAAAGGCTTTTAATGATTTGTCTATCCTTGCCATCAACCCACTTCAATTAAGAGGGCAGGATATTGTATTTCAACTTGAATTTTATGTTTAACCTACCTGAGAAATTGCTCCAAATCTGCTGGAGAATAATTCACCGATTTGATGGTTTTGTTGTCATGTTTCCTATATACCAACCATTTCCCGTCTTCCTGCTTGTAATAGCACTCCGTTCCATCTTTATCCAGATAAAATTGCACGGTCTTGATCGCCTCAGCCTCGGTTTTGCACGCTTTGCTCATGTTAGATCGCTGCACCTCTTCAAATAAAGCATTGAACTTATCACCCAGGCCAAATTCTAAAATGGCGCCTGACAGCACATACTGGAGGTCGCAAAACGCATCGGCTACTTCAACAATATCTTTATTAAGAATGGCCACTTCCAACTCTTTCAGTTCCTCCGCCAACAAGGCTACCCTCAGTTTGCATCTGTTCTCATCTGGGATGGTCGGCTCAGGTAAAATTGGGTGCTTGAATGTTTTGTGAAATTCAACTACTAGGTTGAGTGAATCTGGCTGTTGCATTTTTTTTATTGGGACTTGGAACTTAGGGATTAGGACTTAGGCATTTGAGCCAGACGCAAGTATAAATCGAAAATCTTGAATCTAACATCGTTGGTCTTAAATCTATACTTTAAAGAGCAAAATTAACTTTAGATAAGATGGCTTTAACATAATTGAAATACAATGAGTTAAGTATCATTAAAATAGTGGATGATTAAGTACGATATTATTTTGACAAAGCCTTAAAATGGCTTGAAATGCAAATTAAAACCGTGTTGTCTCTAGAATTCAGTATACATCAAATTCAAATCTAAAATCTCACATCTCAAATCTAAAATTGAATCAGCTTATATTTGCCCCTCAATTTTAAAGAATGAAGAAGAATTTTGTTGAAGAACTGCGCTGGCGCGGAATGGTGCAGGACATTATGCCTGGAACTGAAGATCAATTAAACAAAGAGGCAACCACTGGCTACATCGGCTTCGACCCTACTGCCGATTCTCTTCACATTGGAAGCCTTGCTCAGATTATGGTGCTCGTGCACTTCCAGCAATGTGGGCACAATCCAATAGCATTGGTGGGCGGTGCCACCGGTATGATTGGTGATCCTTCAGGGAAAAAGGAGGAGCGAAAACTGCTTTCAACCGAAGACATACAACACAATGCAAATTGTATCAAAAGTCAACTGGCTAAATTCCTTGATTTCGATGCTAAAGAAAACCCAGCGCAACTTGTCAACAATAACGATTGGTTTCAGGGGCTGCAAATGATCACTTTCTTGCGCGAAGCGGGAAAATACCTTACTGTCAATTATTTATTGGCCAAAGGCTTTGTAAAGGAACGATTGGCGCAAGAGGGCGAACTTTCGTTTACAGAGTTCAACTACATTCTCATGCAGGCATACGACTTCATGTACTTGTTCGAACATAAGAACTGCAAGCTTCAAATGGGCGGATCAGACCAATGGGGGAACATAACCGCGGGAAATGACTTGATCAGAAAAAAACTCAGAGGCGAAGCATACGCCATTACTTGTAAGCTCATTACAAAGGCTGATGGCTCAAAGTTTGGAAAAACAGAAAGTGGAAATATCTGGCTCGACCCCAAGAAAACTTCTCCCTACTCCTTTTATCAGTTTTGGTTGAATACCTCTGATGAAGATGCGGCTTCGTACATAAAAATATTTACACTACTCACAAAAGCTGAAATAGCAGAGTTGGTTAGCACGCATCAAACTGCGCCTCACGAGCGCAAACTACAGCAAGCCTTGGCAAAAGACATCACCGTGAGAGTACACTCAAAAGAAGATTATGAAACAGCTGTCAAGGCCTCGTCTATTCTTTTTGGCAATTCTACCACAGATGATTTGATAAGTCTAGATGAAGCAACCCTTTTGTCCGTTTTAGATGGCGTGCCTCAAACCACCATTGCCAAATCTGACTTTGCTAACTGCGCCACGGCTACCGATTTGCTTTCGGAACTAACCAAGAGCACCATCTTCCCTTCCAAAGGCGAGGCACGGAAAATGATACAAGCTGGTGGCGTCAGCATCAACAAAATGAAACTTACCGACCCTAACCAACGCCCCGACTTCGACTTGCTGCATGGTAAATTCTTGCTGGCGCAGAAAGGGAAGAAAAATTATTTTCTCATTGAAGTTAACTAGGAGCAATGCCACAAACTTGGAGGGAAGCCATTGCCAATAGGAAGTTTCTGTTGCACTTAGGAGGATGGCTGCTTGGGCTAGCTTTGTTTATCATCATTCTACCTTATTATTTCAACAATATTCTGCTGCACATACCGGGTGTTCAATTAAATGATCCCATTTTCTATTTCCTCACCCCAAGAGATTGGTCATTTCAAATTTTGATTTTGATTTTTGGTGCGCCTGCCCTTTTTTTCCTGTTCAATTTTCGCGACCCTGAAAAAATATTGTTAAGTATTCAGTGCTATGTGGTGGTCAATTTTTTGAGAATACTTTCGTTATACCTTTTCACATTGGAAGCACCAGATGGTATCATTCCATTAGTAGATCCATTTCTAGAAAAAGTAGCGTATGGAGGAAATGCCGTTTTTGTGAAGGATCTATTTTTCTCTGGCCACACTTCTACCCTCTTCATTGTTTTTTTGATAGAGAAAAGGAAGTCCATTAAGTTTATTTTACTAATCTCTACTCTTTTAGTGGGGTTATTATTAGTCTGGCAGCGAGTGCACTACTCTATTGATGTACTTGGAGCGATTTTTGTTTCGTGGTGCGTTTACTGGCTCTTTACTAAGATGAACGATCGCGTTGATTTTAAAAAAAGGGATATTATGCCCAAATAATAAAATTTCCCTGCTTTTGGAACTAGGAATGTGTTTCTGCGTTTAACGAATAAGTAAAATTAGTGTAACTTTGAGTTCGTTTTAAGTTAATATTGAACTATGGAGGTGAATGGCGCAGCTAAAAATGGCAAGCACGCTTTGACAAGCAAAAATCCGTATCCCGAATTTACGTTAGGCGCAAGCCTTTCTAAAGAACAAAAAGACTTCTTTGAGCAGAATGGGTTCATCCATTTCAAAAACTTTATTCCTAAGGAAACGGTTAGTGAACTCTTACGTGAAACGGAGAAGATTCAAGATGAGTGGGTGAGCCAAGGGTATAAAATGATCAATGGAGTACCTATCAAATACGGAACTGATATTGGTGGCAAGCGGATCGTTCAGCGCTTTGCATTCTTAAATCAACACAGCAATGTATTCTCCGATCTTTTAAAAGACAATAGGCTAAAGGCATTGTTTGATTTTATTGGTGCTGATGATTGCCGCATAGGAGAAACAGAAAAAGATGGCCTCGTATTCAATCACTACATCAACACAGACGAAAGCAACTACACCCAATTAGGTTGGCACACAGATGCTTTGCGCGATGTGTTTTACGGTCAAAAAATACTGCCCATGTTGAATGTGGGTATCCACATGGATACCTCCACTACTGACAATGGAGGACTTAGACTAATTCCGGGTACACATAATCAAGGCCTGCGCACCTTGCTTTTCAAGAAATTTTATTTCCTCAGCCACAAGCCCGATAAAAATGAAATCGGGTTGAATGTGGAGCCAGGCGACCTGACCGTACATGATGGAAGGTTGTGGCATCGTGTGGCACGCTCTCCTTTTGTAGGAGAGAAAAGTCGTAGAAGGGTAATGTACATTCCCATCATTACTGGAAAATTCTTGCCACGAGACGAAAATAGCAAGCCCCTATTTTATCAAAGGCTATTTGCGCTCACCAACAAAAAGTAAAATGGCCTACGCACTCATCACAGGAGCTAGTGGAGGCATTGGCCTTTGCCTCGCTCGTGAGTTGGCTCAGCGAAAAATTGATTTACTCCTTGTTGCCCGTTCGGGTGATAGACTTTCCAAAATTTGCGATGACCTGAAACAGGAGTTTAAAATTCAAGTCGAATACTTAAGTTTAGATTTGAGTGGGCCAAATGCCGTAAATTCATTGATGGATTGGATAAGAGAAAAATCGTTCTCTGTAAATATTCTGATCAACAATGCAGGCTATGGCATTTGGGGTACAGTAGAGTCAACCTCTAGCGAGAAGTTGAATAACATGATGCAGCTCAACATGAATGTAGTGGCTAACCTTAGTCACGCTATGCTGCCAGAGCTAAAGAAACATGAAAAGTCATATATCTTGAATGTAGCAAGCACTGCAGCTTATCAAGCCGTGCCTACCCTTGCCACTTACGCTGCCAGCAAAGCTTTTGTTGTGCTGTTTACACGCGGGCTTCGTATGGAATTAAAAGGGACATCTGTTTCTGTTACTTGTCTAAGCCCAGGCGCAACCTCTACCAATTTTATAGATCGGGCAGGGATGGATGCCATGAAAGAACGAGCGGAAAAGTTCAGTATGAAACCCGAGGCGGTTGCCAAGATTGCTATTGAAGGTATGTTCAAAGGCGAGGCGGAAATCTTACCCGGCTTTATCAATTGGCTTTCAGTACAGATGACTTATCTAATGCCTAAGTTCATACCTGAAAAGATTGCTGCGGGGCTTTATAAGACAGAAAACAAATAAGTTTTTGAGTGAGGCCCTACTTTGTTTTCAATACAAAAACAACTTTGCCTTTTGATCGCTCTAAGGCCTTGCCATCAGAAGTTTTAATCAATGAATTCTTTCTGATCTCATCTTTCAATAATTGTTCTGCACGAGGGCTAAGGCCTCTTTGTAATGTGGTGATGCCAATGATATCTCCATTTTCATCGCATTCAATTTCAAATTCTATCCGCCCGTCTTCGTTATCTGGAAGGTCTGGTATTTTCGGTTGATCGGCCCATGTCCATCCTGACATATTGAGATCCATACCTGTTCCCCCTCCGCCACCTCCTTGTTTTCCGTAAAGGGCTTTTGCATCGGGCTTGCCTTGAGGGCTTCCTTTGTCGCCCGTTTTGCCAGGGTCATCTCCATGACTGGGCGCGTCCTTTCCTTTTTTGGTTTCGGTAACTTTGGCTACGGTCTCTTCCTTCACTTCCTTCTTTACTTCCTTAGGCTTTGCTTCAACTACTTTCTCTTTAGGTTTTTCTACAACGGGTTCTTTCTTTTCTTCCTTAATCACTACGGGGCTTTCCACTTTTGAAACAACAGGCTCTTCTGTTTTCTCTTGCTCTTTTACTTCCTCTTGGGGTTGTGTTTCCTCTGGTTTGGCTTCGTCTTCGGTGGGCTGTTCTGTGCCTGGCTGTTCATCGGGTTGTACCTCTCCTCCGCCATGATCATCCAATCCAAAATTCAATTCAATGCCATATTCTGGTAGCGGAGGATTGGGCGCACGCCAGGCCATTAAAAAGAAAAAGATGAGCAACAACGCACTGTGAATACCCAACGAGGTGAGTAAAGCGATCTGCTTGTTCTTTTTTTCTTTCTCTTGCTCAGTAACCATCATTATTTGGGTTTCGTTGCGATGGATACTCTTGCTTCCAAGCTAGTTGCAATGCCAGCCACAAAAACCATTTCGCGAGTGGCTACGCTTTCATCAATGTGCAATACAACAACCCCTTTGGGCCCGCCTAGCTTACTTTTCAATTCGGCTTCTAATGTTGCCTTGGTAACTCTTTTATCATTCACAAAAAATTGTAAATCTTTAGTAACAGTGATCGAGACTTTTTGAACTTCAATGGTGCTAGGCTTACTAATCGGTAAATTCACAGGTAGGCCAGAAGGGGTAACAAAGGAAGATGTGAGCATAAAGAAAATCAGCAGCAAAAAAATCAAGTCAGTCATGGAAGCCATGCTGAAGGCTGCGTCTACTTTATTTCTGGTTTGTAAATTCATTTTAAGATATGAGATGTGAGATTTAAGATGTTAGATTTTTGATGCTGGAACGTATTGCCTCTTACCTTTTACCAATTACTTCTTACCGAAACTACCTAATTCCTAATGCCCAATGCCTACCTTGGTTCTTGCAACAAATCAATGAATTCAATGGAGGAATACTCCATCTTGTGCACAACCTTGGAGACGCGGGTCACCAAATAATTGTATCCGAGATAGGCGATAATGCCTACAATCAAACCTGCTACTGTGGTGATCATAGCCGTGTAGATACCATCGGCCAGTAACTTAGGGCTAACTGATCCTTCTTCTTGAGCTATTGATATAAACGCTTGCACCATTCCTATTACTGTACCCAAGAAACCCATCATAGGTGCTACCCCTGCTACCGTTGCCAGGACCGAAAGATTTTTCTCTAATTTGAAAAGTTCGATCTTGCCTACGTTCTCAATGGAGGCTTCAATATTTTTTAGCGGGCTGCCAATTCGAGTTACTCCTTTTTCGATCATGCGTGCTACGGGTGTATCATGTTGTGCGCAAACCATTTTTGCGCTGTTAATATCTCCCTTTAGCACCAACTCTTTGATCTTGCCCATAAAAGCATCGGGGCTTTCGTTAGCTTTATTAATAGTGCGAATGCGCTCTACAAAAATGTAAATCGCAAAAAAGGAAGAGATGACGATGGGGATCATCAATATCCCGCCAGCCATGGCCAAGTCCCAAACAGAAATGGCCTGATCTACTCCTGCTGGTGGCTGGGTGTTGGTAACAATTTGAGCTAATATCATTTAAATAAAAGTTTAAAAAATCTACTTACTCTAACGCAATTACCTTGAAAAAAATATTCAAACACAAAACAAGGTTACAGATTTGAAGCCTTGAGAGGTAACAACTTCTACAATTGTAGAAATGGCTAAAGCCCTATTTACCCTTCTCCTATACTTTATCTCCACGGCCTTAAGGCCGTGGCAACTTTCAAGCTTCGGAAGAATTAGCAAACCTCTGAGCGTTAAGTCCTAATCCCTAAGTCCTAAGTCCCAAGTCTAATATCTAACCACCCAAACGGCATTTCCATATTCTGCTTTAGTGGCATCTGCGGCTGACTGTGCTGCGGCATAGGAATCATGATCGCCAATAGCGAGCCGGTTGAATTTCCATTTGCTGAAAGGCGGAATGATCTTTGACCCAACTCCCTTTGCACTTAGTTTCTTGGCATAATCCATCACTAGATCACCGTCTACTGCACTAGCTATGACCACATAATAACGTCCTGTTGGGGATGTCAATGACTCAACTGTTCCCTCGGCAGGTTTTGCTTTTGCAGCAGCCTCTGCGGCTAATCGTTGTCGTTCTTCTTCCGCGCGTTGCTGTGCAAGTCTGGCTTGCTCTGCTTGTTCTTTCTTGAGTTTTTCTTTTGCGGCCTGCTCTTGCTTTGCTTTTAAGTTGCTCGGCTCAATCACATATTTCCAAACCAAAAAACCTGCCACTAACACAACTAAGCCAATCAGAATTGCAATAATCATCGGGGCTTTGGATGCGACTTGTGGCTCTTGAGGGACATAGGCAGCCCTCTCCTCACGAACAGATTCTTCGCTCATTTGCTCTTCAGAGGTTTCTTCCTCAAGAGTAGATTCCTGTTGATGCTCCACAGTAGGTGCAGAGGTCTCATTCAGTTTGTCCAACGGCTTATAGTCTAGATCAGGCAATCCAAAATTGTCCTCGCTTGAGTTCTTGTTTGCCTCGTCTTCGGTTTTAAATGACATAGATTTTTCAGTTTAGCTAATAAATTAACGTACAAGTAACATAATTTCTTTTAAATAAGCCACTCCTGCCCTATTTGAGTTTCGTAGAAATAGTTAAAAATTGACAGTTGACAAATGGACAATTGACAATTTTGGGTGCCCTGAATTATTGTTAAACTTCATTTTGTCAACTGTTTTATTGTCAATTGTCTGCTTACTTTTAGAAACTCCAAGTCAACCCTGCCATGGCCTGAAGGCCTCTCGCTGGGTAGTACAAATACACTTGATATTGGTTGTTTAATATATTGTTACACTTCACAAAAATCGAAACTTGGTTGGATACCAAGTAACTGGCTTTGAGGTTTAGATCAAAGGCAGAACTAATAGTTACTGTCTTGTACGAAATAACATTTCCCACTTGTTGGTCAATAGAAAGTGCTTTCATCCCTCCTTGCGCAATCAAATCAACATCAAAAAGAAGTTTGTTATATAAATTATAAGAAGAAGTAAACCCAAAGCGATATGTGGGACGGTGCCATGCCTCAGCCTGCTTGGCGGTGGAGTAGCCAAAAATATCTGCCCGCAGGAGCATCTTGACTTTATCTGCAGATGAAAAGCCGACCTCGCCAAATAGATTAGTTCGAGTAGTATTGCCTTGATCGTACACCACATCAAAACGTTCTGCTTTTGCTACGTTGTTCTTATAAAAATACAAGTTTTTCAAATTGGCAAAAGAGAAACCCGCTTGGAGGGCAAACTTCCCTGCTAATTTTCCTTTCAGCCCCGCAGAGAAATCAAACGTTCTATTGGTATGGTTAAGCAATACATTTTGATCAAGCCAAAGGTTTTCGCGCGAAAGCGAATGCAAGGAGACTTTATCGATATCACCTGTAAGGGCAGCGTAGGCTTGGATGTCATCACTCAATTCGTAATCAGCACGTACGTTGGGATAAAGATTGATCGATTTAACTGTGCCCAACGTATCATTTTGAAAGGCTGCATTCACGCCTACTGTCAATAATAGATTTTCAATTAGTGAAAACTGATAAGATGGCTTTACGCTAAAAATATGCCTTGCTCTTGACTCCGAGCCCGACTTCCTTGACATCAAAAAATAATCTGCATTGATCACCAATTTTTTATCGTCATCAATTTTATAGGCACTGGTCAGGTTCAAATTGACTTCATTCTCGCTAGAACTGAAATTGTCTTTCAAGTAAGAAAACCAACCACGAAGATTGTAATTGAAATCGGCTGGCTTAGAGTTGCCCACATCTGCCCCTAAGCTAAAGTAAGAATAAGCTTGAGACGATGCATCGCCTTTGAAAATCGGAGGTAACTCTCCATAAAACTTCGCCCCTCTATTTTCAAAACTTAGAAATCCGCCAGCCACCAATGATTGGCCAAAGGTTCTTCCAAATACTTTTAACTCTGTAGTTCCACTGGCAGAACTGCCTGAATCTATAGGGCCATTTCCGAAACTGTGATGAAACAACTTAGCTCCATAGAACTTATTCTTATCGCGCTTGGTAGTAGCATAACCTTCCAAATAAGGCGAAGCATAATTGCCATAGCCTGCGCTGATGTAGTTGCCATAAATCTTGCTGATCGGCTCCGTCTTTAATTTTAGCGGGCGAATGGCCGGGTTGTAATCTGGTGTAATGAAGGCTACATTTTTGAAATCGTATGTAATCTCAGGTTTGATGGGCTCGGCTGGGCGAGGCGGCACTTTCTCAAAATTCCTATCGGCTTTCGGCAAAGTGATTTGTCTGTCTTTGACAATTTCAATTTCTACTTTTTGAATCTCGCCTTGGTCTTGCGCGGTAGCGAATGAAGTGAGTAGCGTGAGAACCAAAGTAGGCAATAGGCAATAGGCCATAGGCAATAGGCGGTTACCAGTAACTGGTAACTGGTAACTGGCAACTCTAAGTATGAAACTATTTCTCATTGTCAACCGTGTCTGCTTTTACTTTCTCTATCTTCTTCAATTCAGCCTCATCAATCTTATTCAGTTTCTCTTTAGCTGCTCGCTTAATGTTTTCTAAAGGGAAATTATCAATCAACGATTTAAGGGACGCCTTTGCATTGAATGAATCGCCCATTGCCAAGTAATTATCAGACAGCAACAAGTAGGACTTCCCTACCCATTCCGTGTATGATGAGAAATCAGTGGGTAAGCTCACCAAGGTCTCGTAGCACTGCTTGTGTTCTTTGGTGAGATAAAATATTTCGCCCAGCAAATACTTGGCCTCTGCTCCGTACTCGTCTTGTGCCGAGTTGAGTGTGCTGAGGAATTCGTCCTTGGCTGTTTCGTAATCGCCACGCTCTTTGGCTATTTTCCCGAGGTAGAGTGAGGCTTTGTTGGTGGCACCTGCATTTACATTTCCTTTTTCTAAGATAATCTCTGCATACGCTTTCGCGGAATCGTACTGAGCTAACAGGTAATGTGATTCCATCAAGCCATTCCAAGCGGTGTATTGCTCTTTCTTGTTAGAGGCAATCCGTGCAAGTTGATGAAACTGCGGAATGGCCTTATCATACTTGCCTTGTTTAAATTCCAATTCAGCAATGCGGCCTGTTACTTTATTGGCGAATGAAAAAGTTTTATCCGATGAAATGATGTAATAGATGGCCAATGCTTTCGCTGCCTCTTTCGTTCTGTAATAAGATTCAGCCTGATAATAATTGGCTTCACTCATGCGAGGACTTTCGGGATATTGAGCCGAGTAAGTGGCCAATCGCTGAATGGCTTTTGCATAATCTTGATTCAAGTAGAGGTTTTTGGCCACTTCAAATTCCACTGACTCAATTCCCTTTGCATCGGGGTTGGCATTCTTATATCCAGTCAAGTATTTATCGAACTCAGTTGAGCGACCCGCTAGATTGAGAGATTCCTGCAAAGGAAGCAGTACATCTTTACCTGCTGGGTGATTGGGATAGTTGGTCAATACAGTAATGTAGTCGTCAGATGTTTTGTTAAAATCTTTCAAGTTGTAATTGGAAGCTGCTCTTCGAGTATACGCATACGGAGCAAAACGAGAAGTGGGGTACGAAGCAATCAACTTACTATATCCCGCCACAGCGGGAGCATAATTGCCTTGTTCAAAATCCAATTGCGCACGCTGATACAATGCTTCGTCCATCACGCGCGACTGTGGATATTTTTTAATCAACACATCAAACTCTGTAGCTGCCTCTGAATATTTGCGCATGATGCCCAGCACCACGCCCGACTGAAGGTGCGCATAGTCTGCATCTGTAGAATTGAGCGCAACCGCCTTCCTATAATTGATTAGTGCATCGGGATAAGTTTTAGAAACATAGTAACAATCTGCCAAGCGGAGAATTCCATCAGGCAAATTAGGTTGGCTCTTGCCCGACTTGTTCACAAACTCTTTGAAATTGAAAAGCGCGCGATCATATTGTTGTTGATTGAAATAGCAATACCCCAATCCATATCTCGCTTTAGAAATAGTCTCTTGATTTGAATAGCCTTCCAATCCGATGATCTTTTGATACTGAACCGCAGCTTGCTCGTACTTCTTCCCTATCGAGTAAGCTTCGCCATTCCAAAGGCTTGCCTCAGCCACATAATCTTGATCGACAGGGTCGGTCAAAGATTTTTCAAAGTATTGAGTGGCTTGCGCGTAATCTTCTTTGTTGAAGAGGTCGAGGCCTTTTAACATGGTGGCTTTTTGGTAGGCACGGTCAACGGCCGCACTGCGCTTAGGCAAGGACTCAATATATTCAATCGCCTTGTTGTAGTTATTTGCATTAACATAAGCTTGAGATAAAAGCTCTTTGGTTTCATTCACATGCACACTTTGCGGAAACGCCTTCAGCAGCTTTTCAAATTCGGCAATGGCTTGGTCGGGTTGGCCGAGATCATAGGAGATTTTGGCAAACTGAAAAGACGATTCCTCAACCAATTTAGGATCGGGCTTGTACATACGTGAAATGCCAAAAGCAGAGAGTGCCATTGGTTTTTGTTGTTGTTTCAAGTATAATGAACCTAGGTAATACGCAGAATAGAACCCTACTGAGTCCCGATCAGTGAAAGAAAGCTTTAGGTATTTGATAGCAGTAGCATCTTGCCCCAACACAAAAGCAGCATAGCCGGCCCGAAGCAAAACTCCCTTATCGGCAGTCTCTTCTTTACCTTCCAAATAAGTAGAGTAAGCCGTTACAGCACTTTTATTGTCTCCTTTTCTGTAGTACGCCTCCGCGGAGAGCAAAGCAATGTCCTCTGGATTGGTGAGACCTGTTTTACCTTTTAGCGAAGAGATATAATTCTGGAGATCATCATACTTCTTCTGTTTGTAATAAACATTGGCAATCAGGTAAGGTACAATCTTAGAATAGGCTTCGTTTTGTTCCGCTCTCTTCAAATCAGTCAACGAACTCTCATACTCGCCCTGACTGTATTCAATAAACCCCGCATAATAACTGGCCGCAGGGCCATACTGTCCGCCTTGCGCTTTGATATGGTTGAATTGATCTAATGATTCCTTGAGTATCTTTTGATTGAACAAACTATAGCCCGCCCGAAAGCGACCTGTGTTCTCTTGTTCCGTACTTAAACTTGAGAAATCTACTTTGTTGTAGAAGCCAGATGCCTTTTTATAATTTTTTTCGTTGTAAAAAAAATTGGCCATGTCGTAGTTGGCCGTTGCCGACTTGGGATGGCTTGGATACTTGGCAATGAAATCCGAAAAAAGTTTTTCTGCATCGGCATGAAATAGGTTGAGGGCGCAAGAGGCCAAATAGTATTCAGCATCGGCACGCTTCAAGTCAGCAGAGGTAGTGGTCGATAAGAACTCAGAAAAATTTTCGCGGGCTGCACCAAACTGGTTCTTGTCCATCAGGTCTACACCTGTCTTGTAAAGCCTCTCCCCTTTTTGTTGAGAAAGTAAATCTTGCGCTTGCGCGGAAAAAGAAAATAAGACAAATGAGAAAAGGGAGATGCAAGTTATTGAGGAGATCCAACTCACCCCATCTGAGTGCGTGCTATGTGATAGTTTATCATCGCCCCTCTCCAGAGGAGAGGGGAATGAAAATCGTGCGACTTGCATACCTGCCTTTCCTTTCATGATATGATACTGCTGCATTAATTTCAATACAATAGAGTTAAGGTTAATGCCCTTTATAAAAAGTTTTTCCACAGAACAGCGAAAAGCAAAAGTTATTGCAGACTTCAGTTTAAAAAAAATCATTCGTGCAAAAAATAAAAAGCACTACACGGCAGCAAAGTTACTGATTTGTAGGAACGCATCATTATAGACGCATCACTATTTTCGATAAGCTGCAATGTGAAGAATGGTTTACTTGATAGTAAAAGCAATTGAAGTCAGGCCTGATAACTATCAGAATATCAATCTGAATGCTAATAGTATATCAACTCTGCTTAGATGTGTTTTCATGGCGTAAGAGCCACCCAACATTTTTAGAATAGAAAAAGATAGAGAGGGCTTAGAAAGAACATTTTTTTTGAAAAATTATAGTCATTACTTTTTTACCCTCTTCTTCATAGGGAATTCAAAGCCCATTCGCACCACCAACCGATCGGGAAACGGCACCTTGTCATGGTCGCTCCACACCCTGTACATGGTCTGCACATTTCCGGAAATGGATTTATAAATCTTGAACTCTTTCTTCAACCCCACCAACATACTCCACTCCCACTCACGTTTGCCAACATCAGTGATGTTGATCAACAAAGGCGGGATGATCGCATTCAGTAATTCAATATCTGCACGTGCATTGAAGCCTTTTTGCAAGGCAAACTCACCAAAAGTACGAAGACCATAAACGCGATCTGTGATAGTTGGCAGCCAACTGGCAAACGTGATCCGCTCATTCCAACCGATGCCCGCTTTCAACCTCGGCCTGAGGTGGTACGCAATCGATGGGTTGAAATCCATCTTGAAATTTTTATCGCTTAAGAACTGCAACGTAAAACCGGGTATCAATCGCTCGCGAAGTGGCTTTCCTTTCAATGGATTCGGCAATCGCTTGGGCAAGTCGGCCATGCTCTTCACTTCACTGTATTTCGTTTTTAGTCTCGCCATCTTGTCCATCGCGCCCTTCAGTATTTCCTCTTTGCCCGCAAAGTGGTTGGTGGCTTCTTTCATCACCATTTCTTTGGCTTCTTGCTTTGCCATAGAGAGAGCCGCAGAATCTGGGCGGCCACCCAATTGCTTTTTATATTTCTCCAAGTCGCCCGTCATGCCTGTCAGCTCCTTCCCTCCCACCATTTTCTTGGCCTCTTCCTCGGCCTTCTTATCTAAATTATTTACTTCTCTCAAGTTGCCTTGCGAAATGCTTTTGATGTCCTTGCCATACGCCTCTGCCTCTTTGCTGAGGTTGGATAGCTCTTTCGTTTCATTGGCGAGATTTTTTAATTCTTTGATCTCGCCAACTCCTACCTGGCCGGCAGGCAAGCCATCAACTCCAGGCATCTTTGCATTGCCCAATGATGAAGGATCTATACCTTTTGGCATTTCCAAGCCAAGCAGTTTAGTACCGCCTATTCCAAGGTCAGGAATCTTTCCATCTACCGCAGGTATTTTATAAGCACTAACTGATTGTTGCAGCTTATCAACAGGGCCTTGCATTTCTTTTGGGAAGTTGAGCGACTTTAAACTTTCTGTTGCCTTGCCTTTCAGCTTCTCCACCTTTTGGTCTAACTCTGCAATATTTTTTGTGCCGATGCTTTTGACACTATCTAGCTTTGCTGTCAGCTTATGTGTGGGGAGCTTTAATGCTTGAAGGCTATCAATTTTATGTTGAAGTGATTTACTGGTAGCCTCAATTTTATCCAAAGGTTTTTTATAAGCCAGTTGCAGGCTATCCATTCTAGATTGAAAGCCCGAGCGGATGGAATCAACTTTGTTATAAGCTGCGCGAGTGGTGCTGTCACTAGGAAGTTTCAGGCTGTCTATTTTTGATTGAAGTGAACTGTTGGTAGAATCAACTTTAAGGATGGCCTTCTCAGTTTCTTGCGTGGGCAAACGCAATGTGTCTTTTTTTTCCTGTGCGAATATCGCGCAGGTAGTAACAGAAAACACAATCAAAAGAAAAGCTTTTTTCACTGGACAAAAGTAAGCAATTCAGGATTGAGGAAACTTTATTTTTGGCGGTTGCCGGGCTATCCGCTATACTCCTCGCGCCTACGCTCATGCCCTGCCGCTGCGGGGTGCCGCTACTATCCCTACCGCAATTTGAGCCCAACTCAACCATTTGTGCACCCACAAACAAAGCCATCATACTTTTGAGTACACGTTAGCAGGTTTCAGTCAGTTACATCGTCTATGACCCCCTAAAATAAAAAGTACGGGCAAATGCCCGTCCCAGTTTATACCGTTTTCTTCTTTCCATTTTCTAACCATCACTGGTTTTCAACCTCTTGCATATCCATCATACTTTTGAGCACACTACCGGTTGATTTTCCAAATCCTGTGCTATTGATACAATCCTCTTCACCAAATAGCATCATTAATGCAACAGCGGGTGCAATTCAAATTGACGCGATGGAAGAAAACAGGTCGCTCCTCTGGAGCTGGCAAACTGGTACTTATTCTTTACTACTGACAGGTCGTCCCATA
>JAYWHU010000007.1:0-76985 GCA_043777495.1 Cyclobacteriaceae bacterium
CTTCGTAACAAACCAACAGGAAATAGCGAAGTCCAAAAATCCTATTGTATCCCCTATTAATGCTGTATTTTATCAACGAAAATAAGCCAAACTCCAGCCCACGGCCTGAAGGCCGTGGCAACTCTCTCGCCTCTGCCATCGAGTCGACCTGAAATGTGGATATCTCCTGACCAGCCTCAGAGGAGCTGAATGTGAGTAGCCACGGGTTTCAACCCACGGATTAAATAAGCCGAGCATAAAAGTGCCATAGGAAATTTCAGTTCAAGCCTCTCGTTTTTTGGCACACACAGGGTAATCAATTGGTTGCTTTCCCTTTGCGACTTTGCGCCATTGCGTGAAATTGCTTTTGCCTTGAGATATTTTCGGTAATTTCGTGGCTCATATTTTGTTTGCAGAAGAAAGAAAATTCTATAATGCGCCTATCAATTTATACTGTATTACTGCTTACACTTGCTATCTCCTGCCAAGAGAAGGAAAAAGAAACCAAGGGAATCTTGACCAAGGCAGAGCTATCTGCATTCCTAATCGAAATGTATTTGGCCGAGGCTCGCATAGATAACCTTTCTATTGTTAAAGATTCTGCAATCAAACTATTTCTGCCTTATGAAGAAAAGCTGATGAAAAAATTCAATCTGGCCGATTCTACTTTAAAGAAAACGTATCAATACTATATTGATCATCCCAAAGAAATGGAAGCAGTGTATGATGCCGTCATCGACACATTAAACTTGCGCGAACAAAGAAGTAAATGATTCAAGATTCTAGGATAACCAATCAATTTCCTCCTAGACTTTAATCCTAAATCCTAAATCCTAAATCTTAAATCTTAAATCTGCTTTAGTGATCTATCCAACCGAATTCGAACAAAAGATAGGCTTTGACCAAATCAGGCAACGGCTGAAAGGCTATTGCCTTAGCACGTTGGGCATCACCCAAGTCGACCAAATCAAATTCTCTTCGCAATTCGATCAAATAAAATTATTGCTTCTACAAGCCAGCGAGTTCAAGCAAATCATCGAAAGGGCCGAAGCATTTCCTGCTTCTAATTTCTATGACCCTACTGATATCCTTCAAACAGTTGCCATCGAAGACAGCTTTATAGAAGAAGATAATTTCCGACTTCTACTATTATCACTTAATACCATTTTAGAAGCCGCTTCTTTTTTAGACAAAAATAAAGAGAGCTATCCAGTCCTCCATCAACTCTCCGCAGATGTTACGCTTACCAAACAGTTCGTCACACCTATTCAATCAAAATTTGACGAACAGTGGAAAGTAAGAGACAACGCCAGCCCCGAATTATCCAAACTACGCAAGCAGCTCAGAGATGAAGAAGGCAAAGTCCGTAGACTGACCGATCAATTATTCCGACAGGCCGCATCGCAAGGTTGGGTGCCAGAAGGTGCATCGCCCACCATTCGCGAAGGCAGGTTGGTGATTCCACTATTGGCAGAACACAAGCGAAAGTTCCGTGGGTTTATCATAGACGAATCGGCCACAGGCCAAACCATTTATATGGAGCCAGCCGAAGTGCTAGAAGCAAACAACGAAATCAGAGACTTGTTCCATGCCGAACGGAGGGAAGTCGTGAAAATATTGAAAGCACTCACTTCACAGCTTCGCCAAAATAGCAACGAGATTCAAAAAGCGTATTTCTTTCTTGCTAAAATTGATTTGATCAGAGCCAAAGCAAAATTCGCTTTAGAGATTGAAGCCGACTTACCCCAACTAGTTGACAAACCCGACTTGAATTGGATGCAAGCTAGGCACCCACTGCTTTTTCTCACACTCAAGGGCAAAAAGAAAATTGTTCCGTTGGATATTGAGTTGACGGATAAAAATCCTTTCCTTTTGGTATCTGGCCCCAATGCAGGCGGCAAATCTGTTTGCTTGAAAACGGTTGGATTGATTCAGTACATGACGCAATGCGGGTTGCTCGTTCCTCTTTACGAAAAATCAACCATTGGCATTTTTGAAAACATCTTCATTGACATTGGCGATCAGCAATCCATGGAAAATGATTTGAGTACGTACAGCTCTCATCTAAAAAACATGGGTTTCTTTCTATCTAATTCAGATCACCGTACCTTGGTGCTGATGGATGAGCTTGGTTCTGGCACTGATCCAAATTTTGGTGGTGGCATTGCTGAAGCGATTCTTTCTGGCTTGATAGAAAAGAAAGTATGGGGCGTGGCCACTACCCATTATTACAACCTGAAATTATTTGCTGAAAACAAAGAAGGCATCCGCAATGGCTCAATGCGATTTGATACCCAACACTTAGAGCCGCTGTTTAGCTTAGAGACTGGCAAACCAGGCAGTTCATTTGCCTTAGAGATTGCGCGCAAGACAAAGCTGCCCAATAGCCTATTGCGAAAAGCAGAACAGATCATTGGCAAAGAATTGATTGGATTAGAAACTTTGATGAAATCGGTCGCAGAAGAAAAACAACTCTTAGAAAAGAAGCAGCGTGAGTTTCAATTCAATGAAAAGAAGCTGGCACAGGAATTAGAACGTTACCAATCTCTATCTTCTGAGTTAGAATCCAAAAAGAAAGAGATACTCAACAAAGCAAAAACGGAAGCTTCTTATTTGCTGAAAGAGACCAACCGCGAGATCGAAAAAACCATCCGCCACATTCAAGAAAACAAAGCACAAAAAACAGAGACAAGAAAAGTGCGAGCAGGGCTTATTGACTTGGCAAACAAAGTGCAGCCAGAAGATAAGTCAGTAAAGCTTACCGCAGATGTTACATTGAAAGTAGGTGACAAGGTTCGGATGATCGGGCAAGAGGTAACAGGGGCATTGCTTTCCATCAAAGGCAATTCGGTGGTAGTGCAGTTTGGTAATTTGCAATCGCACCTAAAGCTGGCTCAACTGGTGCGCAGCGATTTGGTGGACGCTTCGGCATCTTTTAAGAAAGCTCGATCTTATGGGATTGACGTTATGCAAAAGCAATCCACTTTTGTTTCTAGCCTAGACATCCACGGCAAGCGGGTAGAAGAAGTAGCAGCCATTCTCGATCAATTCTTAGATGATGCCATCTTACTCGGTCAAGGTGAATTGAAAATCCTCCATGGCAAAGGTGAGGGCGTGTTGAGAAAAGTAATTCGTGAGCAATTGAAAAAAACAAAAGAAGTAGCCTCATTCAAAGATGAACATGTGGATAGGGGAGGTGACGGGATTACAGTGGTGGTATTAAAATAGAAAAAGCCCCATTGAAAGGGGCTCGAAAAAATCCAATGAGTGCGGTTTCTTATAAACCAAAAGTAAAAGTCCAAATACCAGTAACAACTTCAGCTCTGCCTTGATTGTCATATCCTGGAAGGGTATCGGGAAATGTGAATATAATTTGCAAAGTAGTTTCGCTTACTACATAACTCATTTCTAACTTATCGGTTGTAATACTTGGATCACGAATAAGCATGGTTTTGGGATCTGCACCAAATGACCAAGATCCATTACCTTTCCAAACACTTTTTACAGTAGGATTGCCTGTAGTTTTATAGCCAAAAGAAGTTTGCCCTTTAGTGCCAGAAATTGTTAATACGAAACTAGGGTAGGAAGCTTTTTTATCGGCAGTTCCAAGAGTGACAGTATTTAATTTCCAAGTCTTAGAAAGTTTAGCCAACTGTTGATCTGCGACAGGTTCAGGAGTTGATCCCCCGCCCCCACAATTAGAGAATGTAAACAACACACCAACGGATGCGATCAACAAAAAGGATTTTAATGCTTTCATCAAGTTTATATTTTATCGGTTAAACATACTAAAATGCCGAGGTAAAAAAAAATGCAATTGGCTAATTGAGCCATTATTCATGCAAATTTAATGTTTAATGAATATGTTTAAGCCTTTGTAACCCTATTTTAACTTTAATATATCGACTTTTTCGGCAGTTGGGGGATACTCTCCCTCTTGGTTGGAGGCTATAATGACTGAGGTTTTGCCTATTTGAGTAGTTAGATTATCCCAATACCATTGAATCGCTTTTTTATCAAGATTGGTGGTGGGCTCATCTAAAAATAAAACTTCTGCTTGGGTATTAAATGCAAGGCCAAGTTTTAGCCGCTGCTTCATGCCCGATGAAAAATTGGAGATTATCTTTTTGCTTGCAGAAGAAAGACCAATGGACTCAATAATATCATCAATAGTTTTTCCACTGCGCTGCCTTTTAAATTGGAAATGGAAGCGCACCATTTCTTCTAATGTAAATTCATCCAGCAAATCCATGTAGGGCGTTGCAATAGCAATGGATTGATAAACATCCTCTATGACAATAGGATTATTGTTGTTGAAGTATTTTAACTCCCCTGAACTTGGAGGCATTTGCCCCCATAATATTTGCAGTAGTGTGGATTTGCCCGAACCGTTGGGACCGACAATAGCGTAGGTTTGTAGAGGCTGAAATGTGAAAGAGAAGTCTTTGAAAATCCATTCGCGATTAAATCGCTTGCTCAGATTGTGGGTGACAATCTTCATTCAAAAGACCCAATTCCATTTGATATGCCCTTCATGATACCTCTTTCGGAAGCCTTTATGAAATTAAGGATGTAATCTCGTTCAGTGCTAGAAGGCAATTCTTTTTCCACCAAATCAATTGCCTTGGCATTATTCAGTCCTTTCAAAAATATGTAACGATATACTTCTTGGATTTCAGAAATTTTATCAGAGTCGAACCCGCGCCTTCTTAGGCCTATCGAGTTTATTCCACAGTAAGTGAGTGGTTCACGCGCAGCTTTGGTATAAGGTGGCACATCTTTTCTAACCAACGACCCTCCAGACACCATGACATGAGCCCCAACTTTTACAAATTGATGTACTGCACTAGAGCCTCCTATGATTGCCCAATCTTCTATTTGAACATGGCCAGCCACTTGAACAGAGTTTACTAAAATACAATGGTTGCCAATGATACAATCGTGGGCCACATGCACATAAGCCATTAGCAAGCAATCACTGCCAATTACTGTTTTGAATTTATCTGTAGTGCCACGACTGATTGTTACATATTCTCGAATGACTGTGTTATCTCCAATATGAGTTTCGGTCTTTTCTCCTGCAAATTTTAAATCTTGTGGAATGGATGAAATGGAAGCACCAGGGTACACTTTCACATTTTTTCCAACGCGGCTGCCTTCCCAAATCACAGCATTAGGACCAATCCAAGAGTTATCACCAATTATTACATCTCCTTTGATGGTTGCAAAGGGTTCAATGGTAACATTGTTTCCAATCTTTGCATCGGGATGCACGTTGGCCAGTGGGTGGTAGCTCATATATCTTTTCTAACTATACTGGCCGTCATCGTACCTTCGCAAACCAACGTATTTCCCACATAAGCGCGCCCGCTCATCTTTGCAATGCCTCTACGGATAGGTGCTAGCAAATCGCATTGAATAACTATTGTATCACCTGGCAAAACCATTTTCCTGAAACGGAACTCATCGATGCCCAAAAAATAAGTCCAATAGTTTTCTGGATCCGGCACGGTGTTCAAAACCAAGATGCCACCAATTTGCGCCATCGATTCAACTTGCAACACGCCCGGATAAACCGGGTTCATGGGGAAGTGGCCTTGAAAATAATTCTCGTTCATGGTTACGTTTTTCACGCCCACCACTCGCTCTTTGTCCAAGTAAATAATTTTGTCAATGAGAAGAAATGGATAGCGATGGGGAAGCGTTGCAATAATTTTGTTGATATCCATCACAGGAGGGAGTGTAGGATTGTATTTGGGAACACCTTTTTTTCCCTCAGCTTGCATTTGCTTCTTCAGCTTTTTGGCGAAAGCAACATTGGCCGCATGGCCTGGGCGCGCTGCTAAGATTTGAGCTTTCAATGGCCGGCCTGCAAGGGCAAGATCCCCCACTATGTCCAATAGCTTATGTCTAGCGGGTTCGTTGTTGTAACGAAGCTCTACGTTGTTTAATATTCCTTCTTTCTTTACTTCTACTTTCGGTTTGCCCAACATTTTGGCGATGTTGTCCAATTCATCGGGCTCTACTACTCTATCAACAATCACGATGGCGTTATTCAAATCTCCTCCTTTGATCAAGTTGTTTTTATAGAGCATTTCTAGCTCATGTAAAAAACAGAATGTTCTACAAGAGGCGATCTCTTTTTCAAACTGTTGGATGTTGGTGATAGAAGCATGCTGGCTGCCCAACACTGGCGAATTGTAATCGACCATTACAGTTACGCGATAATCATCCAATGGAAGTGCGGCTATCTCAACGTTGCGTGCAGCTTCTCTATAAAAGATAGAATCTTGTACTTCAAAGAAATCGCGCAAAGCGTTTTGATCTTCTGCTTCTGCTTCTTTCAAAACATTTACAAATTGAATCGAGCTGCCATCCATGATAGGCGGTTCGGGGCCATCCAATTGAATCAGCACGTTATCAATCTCTAAGCCAACCAAGGCAGCTAAGGTATGTTCGATGGTGCTGATTCTCGCTCCGCTCTGCTCTATGGTGGTGCCTCTCGATACATCCACCACTCTATCACAGTCGGCATCAATAATCGGTGAACCAGGCAAATCAATACGCTGGAACTTGATGCCGTGATTGGGCTTGGCTGGCAAGAAGGTCATATTGGTTTGAACCCCCGTATGAAGGCCAACGCCAGAGATAGTGACCGATTTCCTAATGGTCTGCTGCTTGTGGTTTAGCATTGTTTAAAAAGAGTGCAAATTTAACCCAGAAATGGTGGATAATCCAAACGCCACTTTAGTCATTGGGTATTAGGTCATAGGGCTTGGGAGCGAGTTTAAAAGAACTTTCAGGATTTCGTAGGGACCCAATGCCTAGAGCCCAAGCCCCAAGTCCTAAGCCCTAAGTCCCATTTTCTTCTCAAGTTCTCTGAGCCTGTCGTTTAAGTCTGGCAAGCGCTTGAACACAGCATAAGATTTAAAATATTCTTTTATGTCGAAAGCTGGGTAACCAAGGATGCGAGAACCTTCTTCCTTTATGGATTTTGATATTCCAGCTTGCGCTCCTATGCTGGTGTTATTGGCGATAATCAAATGCCCAGCAATCCCCACTTGGCCGGCAATCATATTGTTCTCGCCAATTTTTGAAGACCCAGATATGCCAGCTTGCGCTGCTATCACAGTGTTTTTTCCGATCTCAACATTATGGGCAATTTGTATCAAGTTATCTAGCTTAACTCCTTGCCTAATAATGGTGGAGTCACCAAACATGGTGGCGCAGTCAATTACTGTATTCGCTCCGATGCTTACGTTGTCTTCGATAATCACATTGCCCAATTGCGGAATGGTCTTGTAACTGCCATCGGCTTGAGGTGCGAAGCCGAAACCATCACTGCCTATTACGGTGCCAGCATGAATCACACAATTGTTGCCAACTTTAGTTCCTGCATATAATTTTACGTTGGCATGAAGGATGGTGTTATCACCAATCACTACATTATCGCCTACATATACATGCGGATAGATTTTTACATTGTCTCCAATCTTCACATCATTGCCAATATAAGAGAAAGCACCACGGTAAACATTTTTGCCTACTACCGAATTGGTTCCGATGAAGCAAGGTTGCTCTACTCCCGTTTTTTGAAAGCTAACCAGTTTATGATATTCTTCTAATAAAGCTGTGAAACTAGTGTACGGATCATCTACCAGTATGAGCGTGGTTGCAACTTCTTTTCTAGGCTCGAAATCTTTTTTTACAATGACGGCACTTGCTAGCGTGGTATAGATGTACTGTTCGTATTTAGGATTTGACAAGAAGGCGATTTGCCCGGACTTAGCGTCTTGGATTTTTGCCAACATATTGATCTTTTGATTTCCATCGCCACTCACCTGCCCACCCAACATGCCAGCTATTTGCGTAATGGTAAATTCCATAGGTGTTGTTTTAGGCATTGGGCATTAGGCATTGGGATGTTGCTCCCCCTTAAGCCCAGTACTTAATACCTTTTTGTTAAAAAAAATTAGTCCGATATATTTTATTAGTTACTGATCGCGAAGGCCTTACCTAATGCCTAAGCCCCAATTCCTAATATTACAAAGATATATTTTTAGGCCAGCATAAATAATTTTTCTCTACGATTTTACTGATGGCTTTAATGGACGGCAAGTCTGAAGCCTGTACAATGTCAACTACTCTACCCGTTTTCATTAGTACATTAATGGGTTGGCCGCCTGTTACATAAGCCTCGTTGCTCACGGTGCCGTATGAAAAAAGATAATTGGCATCTTTTCGTAGCACTCCAAAAAATTGATGCACTTCTAGTCGCACTCTTTCAATCTCACTTTTCTTAATGGGGTCTGGAGTAAGCGTAATCTGAAAAAGTTCACGCATTAATAGGCGGTTACATAATCCTGCAAGTATTTCATCTGTGTGATCTTTCCATAATTTGATAGCGCCCCAAATATCGTTGTCGTCTAGTTGGCCAAAGGTTTCTAGCAAAGTATGACTATCGGTAAACTCGCTAATGGAATAACTCTGTTTGAGGAAAACTTTCAACGCTTCGCTGGCCACTAATTTTTCACCTGAGTGAAAAAGATATTGAGCCCTTCGAATAATGTTCACCATCATACGCTCAGCACTCACGGCTGTTTTATGTAAGTATACTTGCCAGTACATAAGCCTGCGCGCGTGCAAAAAACTTTCAATGCTAAAGATGCCTTTCTCTTCTACTACCAACTGCCCGTTTTGCACATTCAGCATGGCAATGATGCGGTCGATGCCGATAGTGCCTTCCATCACACCAGTAAAAAAACTATCACGCTTTAAGTAATCGAGTCGGTCAATGTCTAGCTGGCTACTGATGAGTTGGTGAAAGAAGGGGCGAGGGTAGCTATTGCGAAAGAACTGAAGAACCATTTCCAGTGAACCACCCAACTGGTGGTTTAGCGCTTTCATGAAAAGATAAGAGAGACTTTCATGGTTCACACCAGATAATAAAGTCTCTTCCAATGTATGCGAGAGCGGGCCATGGCCAATATCGTGCAGAAGGATGGCAATCTGTGCCGATTCAAACTCTTGATTACTGATTTCAACCCCTTTGTTCCTTAGTGTTTCCATCACGCGCCCCATCAGGTGCATGGCACCTATGGCATGATGAAAGCGCGTGTGTTGAGCGCCAGGGTAAACCAAATCACTAAGGCCAAGTTGTTTAATGTATCTAAGTCGTTGAAAATACGGATGCTGAATCAAATCATAGATCAACTCGCTGCGAATGGAGATGAACCCGTAAACGGGATCGTTGATGATTTTCTTTTTGTTCATGAAAGATTCAAAGTTTGAAATTCAAAATTTAATATTGAAACCTGCACGGCTTGAAGCTTGTGGCTTGAAGCCATATTTTTAATTTACAGTCTAATGGTATTTGCGTAACTTGTAAAAAAATACTCAATGCAAAGATATAATATCTTGTGGGCCGATGATGAGATTGACTTACTAAAGCCACACATTCTTTTTCTCGAGCAGCGTGGCTATGACATTACGCCTGTCAATAATGGATCAGATGCGGTAGAACAAGCTGACGCCAAGCATTTTGATATTGTTTTTTTAGATGAGAACATGCCAGGTATTTCTGGCTTGCAGGCATTGGTGCAGATTAAAGCTAACAAACCCAATTTGCCTATTATCATGATTACCAAGAACGAGGAGGAGCGGATCATGGAAGATGCCATTGGTAGCAAGATTGATGACTACTTGATCAAGCCCATTAATCCCAGCCAAATTTTACTGGCCATTAAAAAGATTTTGGATAACAAACGATTGGTGATAGAGAAGACAAACTCCACTTATCAACAAGAGTTTCGTAAGATAAGCATGGCCTTTGAAGATAACATGAACCACGAACAGTGGGCAGAGCTTTATAAAAAGTTGGTCTATTGGGAACTGGAGCTCCAGCAAGATGGAGCAGACAATAGGGACATGGCAGATATATTGGATTCTCAAAAAATTGAAGCCAATTCTAATTTTTGTAAGTTCATTAGAAAAAATTATGAAAGTTGGCTCAATAATCCCAACATAGAAAAGCCATTGCTCTCGCATCAATTGATGAAGAAAAAGGTATTGCCTGAATTGACGCCAGAGATACCAACATTCTTATTTCTGATAGATAATCTTCGGTTTGATCAATGGAAAGTGATAGAGCCAGTTATTGCAGAGTTTTTTAATGTTGATAAAGAGGAAACGTATTATTCGATTTTGCCGACCACTACTGCTTATGCGCGCAATGCTATTTTTAGTGGCATGCTTCCCTCTGATATGGCCAAGACCAATCCTGATTTGTGGGTGAGCGAAGATGAAGATGAATCGAAAAATAATTTTGAAGACGAATTTCTGGCTAAACAATTGAAGCGTAACAATATCAATGTCAAATTTTCCTACAATAAAATCAAAAAATTAGAAGAAGGACGCGACCTAGCAGATTCAGTCAATAATTTGTTCAACAATAATTTGAACGTGATCGTCTACAATTTTGTAGATATGCTTTCGCACGCCCGTACAGACATGGCCATGATTCGTGAGTTGGTGCCGGATGAGGCCGCCTACCGATCCATTACCAAATCATGGTTTATGCACTCGCCTTTGTTTGATATTTTGAAAAAGATTTCTGAGAAGAAGGTGAAGTTGATCATCACTACCGATCATGGTACGATCCGCGTAAAGCGCCCTTTTAAAATTATTGGCGACAAAGCGGTCAACTCTAATCTTCGGTACAAGCAAGGCAAGAACCTGAACTATGAAGGCGAGAAAGTGATGGAAGCACCTAAACCAGAGAAGTTTTTCTTACCTAAATCAAACATGTCTACTACCTACGTTTTTGCTATTGAAGATCAATTTTTTGCCTATCCCAACAACTATAATTACTACGTGAATTTTTATAAAGATACATTTCAACATGGTGGAGTAAGCTTGGAAGAGATGATCATTCCTGTAATTTCCTTATCTTCGAAGAATGGGTGAGCTAGTTTTAGATTTGTGAAGAGAATCTTTGGCCTAAGCGATTAACAAAATTTCTCGAGAAAAATGTAAAGTAAATTTGTTTCTTAATTAGGAAACATTTATTATTACCAATAAGATGTAATGAAGCAAAAATTTGAAATTGAATTATTGCCAGATGCAATAGTTTTTTTGGACAATCTTGACTACAAATCGAGGGAGAAAATTTATTTCAACATCAGAAAAGCACAATTCATCAATGATAACGAACTCTTCAAAAAACTCAACGACACTATTTGGGAATTCAAGACTCTATACAACGGCATTGCCTATCGACTTTTTTCCTTTTGGGACAAAACAGGCGACCAAGAAACCGTTGTTGTGGCAACACATGGAATAATCAAAAAGGCGCAAAAAACACCCACTAAGGAAATCGAGAGAGCTGAGGCGATAAGAAAACAATACTTCAACCAAAAAATCAAAAATAAGTAATATGGGGAAATTTCTAAAAACTGTTTCACTTGACACCATGATAGACAAACATGTTGGCAAACGAGGAACTGCCAAGCGAGAAGTATTTGAGAATGAATTAAAAATTGAGTTGCTTGGCCACGCCATTAAACAAGCAAGACAGGAACGGAATTTGACACAAGAGCAATTGGGAGAGTTGGTAGGCGTGCAAAAAGCACAGATATCAAAAATCGAGAACAGTGTAACAAATGCTCGCTTCGAGACAATCCTGAAAGTATTTACAGCTTTGGGGGCAAAGATTAACTTCAATGTGGAATTGTTAGACCACAAAGTGAAACTCGTTTAGTGTATGCTCCACTTAAAAAGTAATGAAAAGAACCTTTGACCTAAACGAATTGGAAGGTGTTTCGAAAGAGTTGATAGGTGCTGCCCAAGAATTAAATATTTGGCTGCTAGAAGGAGAGATGGGCGCGGGTAAAACTACTTTGGTAAAAGCAATCGCAAAGGAATTGGGAGTAAAAGAAACCGTGGCAAGCCCTACATTTTCAATTGTCAATGAATACAAAGCCAATAATGGTCAGCCTGTTTATCATTTTGATTTTTACCGAATGAAAAACGAGACCGAAGCGTATGACATTGGCGCAAATGAATATTTTGAATCGGGCAACCTATGTCTGGTGGAGTGGCCGGAAAAAATTCCTTCACTCATCCCCGATCATTATTTTAAAATCAAGTTAGAAATCAACGACCCACAATCGCGAACCATTTACTATGCCAGGCACTGAAAAAAAGAGAAGCGGATTTGAGACATTGGCCAAGTCCAGTTTGTATCCACAAGAAGAAATGCTGAGAGTAAAAAAGAGCAAAAAATCTTTTTTCATCGGCTTGCCCAAAGAAATTTCATTGCAGGAAAATCGCATTAGCTTAACGCCTGATGCTGTCGCGCTGCTTGTCAATCATGGTCACGAGGTATGGGTGGAAACAAAAGCAGGTGAAGGTTCCAAGTTTACGGATAAACAATACAGCGAAGCAGGGGCGAAGATTACCTACTCGCCAGAAGAATTATACAAAGCCGAAATTATTTTAAAAATAGAGCCACCCACGGTAGAGGAACTAGAATATTTTAAACCAGGACAAACGCTGATCTCTGCTTTGCAAATGGGCTACTTGAGTAGCGAGCGTCTCAATGCTTTGCTGAAGAAAAGAGTAACTTCTTTGGCCTACGAATTTATTGAAGACAAAGTAGGAGGTATGCCCATCGTGCGTGCGATGAGCGAGATAGCTGGTAGTACAGTAATGTTGATTGCCGCTGAATATTTAAGTACCACAAAAGGAGGCAAAGGCATTATCCTTGGCGGAATCACAGGCGTGCCACCAACGAAGGTAGTGATCATAGGAGCGGGAACGGTAGCCGAGTATGGAGCACGCGCAGCCCTTAGCTTGGGTGCAGAAATTCAAGTGTTCGATAATCATTTGTATAAGCTGCGCAGGATCAAACATACACTTGGTCATCAGTTTTATACTTCAACGATTGACACGGTTACGCTTAGTGAATGTCTAAAAAATGCGGATGTTGTGATTGGTGCATTGCGCGCAGAGAAGGGAAGGGCGCGTCATGTGGTGTCAGAAGAAATGGTGAGCCAGATGAAACCAGATTCTTTGATTATTGATTTAAGTATTGACCAAGGCGGCTGTGTAGCTACTTCTGAAATTACCTCTCATGCCAAGCCCGTATTTCGCAAGCACGATGTGATTCACTACTGTGTGCCGAATGTGGCATCACGTGTTGCCAACACAGCCACCACAGCACTAAGCAATATCTTCACGCCAACCATATTGCGCGCGGCCGAAGAAGGCGGAGTGGAAGAAATGATTTTTGCGCACAAGTGGTTTATGAAAGGCGTGTATAGTTACAAGGGCAATCTTACCAATGAATCGGTGGCAAGAAAATTTGATATGAAGTTTAAGAATATTGAGTTGTTGATGGCGGCAAGGGTGTGATTTGGGACTTAGGGCTTGGGGGATTAGGGCTTAGCAGATTTACAACAATTCAAAAAATGGCTTTCCTTCCAACGCTACTTGATGTAATCGAAAACAAGCAAAGGAATAAAGAATGAAAAAGATCGTAGTGATTAATAAGGGCTTTTTCATTTGACTCGAAATAAAAAATGCAAACAGAGGAATCATTTGCAGCCCGTGCATGGTAATAAAATGAGCCGAGCGCAAATCGCCCACTACTTTGCTCCAATTGAGAAAGGCAATTCCGTCCGTGCCATCAGACGAACCAACTATGTGAGATAGGTTGCCAATCATCATTCCTCCGGCTACACCCCCAACCAAAAATAGCAACAACCCAAACCGCCAAGCGAGCAGCATATTTTTGTCGAGCGTGGTGCGGAAGAAAAGGAAGAGTATCAACGTGTGAAAGATGATCAGTGAATTGATTCCAATGAATGCGCCCATTATACTGAATAGCAAAGCATCAAAACTTGAACTGATATTGTAATGAGAGATTACACCCCGAGCAGCTTGTAGGGTGATGATTCCATTTTCAACCACCATGCAAACGAGAATGACCCAGCTAATGAATTTTATATTTCCTTTACTAACTAAATACCTAAGCAACCAAGCGAACGTCCAGCAGTAGATGCCCACACTCAATCCAAACTTCATCGGCTTGATCCATGGATTAATTCCCATCACTAAACGAGAATCAAAAAAGTAGAGAGCAAAACATATTGCGAAGAGCGCAAAGTTTAATAGGCCACACCAATATAAAAGTTGATTTTCTTTTTTTATAGTTGAGGTGAACTCAGAAATTCTCATGAATGAATTTTTTAGTCTTGCTTGCGCGAAGAAGATAGAATAGAATCAATCCGATTGGCCCGAAGAAAAAAGTGAGCAACAGACAAGGGATGATCAAAAAATGATTCATTCCATGCTTTTGCCCATTGCTTAACTCCCAACTTCCAATGAACATATCAAAAGCGAGATAATGGATCCATCCAGCGGTTACTCCCCATGGACTGGTAAAAAGTTTCATCACGCCTTGCAACGAATTGAAATCTCCTTCGCCCTCGCCAAAAAATAAGACGATCAGTGTGAGGTAGACAATACCAAGAAGCAACGGCAATATTCCCGTAAGGATAATCGTTTTTGTCCATCGCCACTTGGGCGCAATAATCATTAATAGCCAACCGATGGGCGCAATGCTGTTACAGATTTTGAAAAGTTGGTCGGGTGTCATGGCTCTAGGATTTGGGTGTTAAGACTTGGGGCTTGGGTGGTTTTGAATTTAGTAAGATATTGTTCAATTTTACTATCAACAAATCTACGTGAAGAAGTTTGTAATCATATTATTTCTTTTCCAATTCCACCACATGGATGCTCAACACACTATTCAGCCCATGAAGTATTTGGCATTGGGCGATTCGTACACCATTGGCGAAAGCGTAGCCGAAGGTGAGCGTTGGCCTAATCAGTTAGCCGATTCGCTCACTAAAAGAGGTTGGCGTATCAATAAACCGACCCTCATTGCTACTACAGGCTGGCGCACTGATAACTTGAAAAATGCGATGACCATCGCCAAGTTGAAGAATGAATATGATTTGGTGTCATTGTTGATAGGGGTAAACAATCAATACCAAGGCAAATCATCAAAAGAATACGCACATGAATTTGAAGATTTATTGAAAACGGCCATTCACTTAGCCAAAGGAAAAAAAGACCGGGTGTTTGTGGTTTCCATTCCAGACTATGGATTTACTCCTTATGGTAAACCAAAACAAGAAGCCATCACCAAAGCGATTGATGAATTCAATTTGATCAATGCGCGTATCACATACAAGTATGGAGTTCAATATTTTGATATTACTGAAATTTCACGAGATGGCTTGAAAGATACTTCTTTAGTAGCCGCTGATGGCCTTCATCCTTCTGGCAAAATGTATTCTTATTGGGTGGAGTTGATTGTGAAAGATTTGGAACTGAGGTAGTGAAAGCTAGATGTGGCATCCACTATTTGTGCATGGTTTAACTTAAAGGCAGCTCTAAAAACTCTAGTAGTACTGTCAGGCTGAGCTTGTCGAAGTCGGTTTACATAGCACAAAGACTAATAAAGAGGTTCCACAGGCTCAACCTGACAGAGTTTTTAGACATGCCCTTTAGTAGAAATTTCCTGCCTTCGTGCAATGCAGGTGTTTAAGACTGGCAATTAAAAATTTACCTGCTCCAGTTTTTTATTTATTAATTACCAATTCACTTTAATACTTTTCAGGTTAAATTTGTTACAGAGTAGTGAAAGTGAATACAGATCAAATCCTTCAGGCAAAGCAATACTGCAATAGTCTAGTAAACTATAGCCGCAGAAAGACTCGTGTAGTGACCATTGGTGACGTGCCTATGGGTGGAGATAACCCCATTCGGGTGCAATCCATGACCACCATTGATACCATGGACACCATCGGCTCGGTGGAGCAAACTATCCGCATGGTGGAAGCCGGCTGCGAATACGTTCGCATCACTGCTCCGAGTTTGAAAGAGGCACAGAATCTTCAAGAGATCAAAAAAGAATTGCGCTTGCGCGGATATTCAGTTCCATTGGTGGCCGATATTCACTTTACGCCCAATGCCGCAGAGTTGGCTGCAAGAATAGTAGAGAAAGTGCGCGTGAACCCAGGCAACTATGCTGACAAAAAACGCTTTGAGGAAATTGAATATACAGATGTTGCTTATCAGGCAGAGTTGGATCGCATCCGACAAAAGTTTACGCCACTTGTAAAGATTTGCAAAGAGTACGGCACAGCTATGCGCATCGGCACGAACCACGGCTCTCTTTCAGATCGCATCATGAGCCGCTATGGTGATACACCCCTCGGCATGGTAGAATCTGCGCTAGAATTTTTGCGTGTGTGCGAAGATTTGAATTACTACAACATTGTCCTTTCCATGAAGTCGAGCAACCCGCAAGTGATGGTGCAGGCTTACCGCTTACTGGTTCAGAAATTAGACGAAGAAGGATTTCAACCATACCCGTTGCATTTGGGAGTGACGGAGGCAGGCGATGGTGAAGACGGAAGGATCAAGTCATCTGTGGGCATTGGTACATTGTTGGAAGATGGGCTGGGCGATACTGTGCGTGTGTCATTGACAGAAGAGCCAGAGGCTGAAGTGCCAGTGGCGCAAGAGTTGGTAAATCGCTACACAAACAGAAAAGCTTCCATCGTCATTCCAGAAATCAAAGAATACCCGATCAATCCATTTGCATACACACGAAGAGTAACACATGAGGTAGCCAACTTTGGTGACCATCAAGTGCCGCGCGTGATTGCCGATTTTTCGTTGAAGCAAAAAATCACTCCCGCTTCGTTGTTCTCGCTCGGCTATCATTATTCTGTGCCGTTAGATAAATGGAACATTGCAGACAATGCATGCGATTATGTTTTCGCCAATGAGACGATTGTAGATTTTGCCATACCCGGTACGTTGGGAATAATTTATTCTCACACCGTTTGGCTAGCTCAAAGAAAGAAGGATAGAGTTTATCCATTTATTAAAGCGAAAGATTATTTGAATAATGTTGAGCAATCAGATAAACTGAATTTTATCTACGCATGCTTGAGTGATGTGAATACACAACTGGTTGAAAAATTAAAAACTGATTCCACGACTGTTCTGTTGATCGATACTTACAACGAACATGGCATGGCCGAGCAGCGCAGGCTGTTTGTGGAATTAATAGATAATGATTGCAAAGTACCAGTAGTGATTGGTCGCGCTTACCGCGATTTGAAACCAGATCAGTTGCAAATCTTTTCCGCTACCGATATGGGCGGACTGTTGATCGATGGCTTGGGCGATGGTGTTTTCATTGCTGCTGAAAATTGTGGCTCAGATAAAGTATTGAACGAAACCGCTTTCAATATCCTTCAAGCCACCCGCACACGCATCTCCAAAACAGAATATATTTCTTGCCCTTCTTGTGGAAGAACGTTGTTTGATTTACAAGAGACCACCGCAAAAATAAGATCGCGCACCAGCCATTTGAAAGGTGTTAAGATCGGCATCATGGGCTGCATCGTCAATGGCCCAGGCGAAATGGCCGATGCAGATTATGGCTATGTAGGCTCCGGGCCAGGAAGGATCACCTTATATAAAGGAAAAGAAGTGGTGAAGAAGAATGTGCCTGCTCCACAAGCGGTGGATGAGTTGATCAATTTGATTAAGGATGGAGGGGATTGGATTGAGATGCCTGTTTAGATTTTTGTTTTAGGATTTATGATTTGTGATCTATGATTTTGGATTTGTGATTTTACGAAGGCACTTGGGTTCTTGTTAGATTTATTCTTCATGCCTTTGCTGGTTATATGACAGTTTTGTATTTTTAGAGGAACCCCAGAGGGGTTTACTGTTAGTAGCCACGGGTTTTAACCCGTGGATGAAATAAGCTAGGCATTAAAGTGTGCCACAGGTAAGCCCAATCGAGATAAACCTTTATTGGCACGCAACCAATGCCCTTGATTAGGATTCATAGATTCAACATTTGAACTGAATGAAATTAGAAGGACTTGTAAAATTTTTTTAAGTGAATAAACTTGTTTATGCCTCTTTACCCACCAAGAGTTGAACCGATAAAGAAAAAAGAGCAGTTGGCGCAAAGAGAAATAGAGTTTCTTCATACTGTTAAAAACAATTTTGAAAAAGAGAAACTAAATAAGGCGGTTGAAAAATATCGGATGGCACAGTTATCCATACTTAAAGCTAGAATTCATGAGCTCCGCGAAAAAGAATTCCAAAAAGAGCCATATAATGGTAATTTAAAAAAGTTTGAAGATGACATATTGGATTGGACAAATAAAAGCACTGATAATATTATTAATGAGTTTAAAGTAATTCATGTCAGATAACCACATTAATCTAGTGGTGGTTTATATTGAGAACTCCATTCGGCCAGGGATAGTAGCGAAAAGCCCACAGTGAGGAACGAGCGAGGACTTGTAGCGGATAGCCCGGTTGAGCAGAAGGGAATGTGTGATGGTGCGAAAGGCCGCCAACAAAAAATTAAAACAGAATTTTAAAACAAATCGATTATGCAAAACGAGGAGGGGAGTAAAACAGAAAAGAAAATGTCGTTCAAGGATTTTTTCTCGTTGGGTGAGGTGGGCAATTATTTTTTCAGGAAGAAGGATCCGAGTCGTCCATCGAATATCAACCTTAAAATGATGCATGGTGTCAATAAGATTTCCATCATTGTTTTTTTGTTGGGCGTACTATTCATCATCATTAAGCGTTTGTTGTGAACATAGAGGCTTTTCAAAAGTATTGCATGGCCAAGAAGGGTGTAACGGAGGAGTTTCCGTTCGATAACAACACGTTGGTGTATAAAGTAATGGGCAAGATGTTCGCCTTGACGGACGTGGAGGAGTTTGAGAGCATCAATTTGAAATGCGACCCTGAAGTGGGTGCTCAATTGCGAGAGGAATATGCCGCGGTGCAGCCGGGCTATCACATGAACAAAAAGCATTGGATTACCGTGCAGATGGACGGGAGCATTGGTGATAAGCTGGTTAAATCTTGGATTGATGCCTCCTATAACTTGGTAATGGCGATTTTGCCTAAGAAGTTTAGATTTTAAGAGACTTGTTTCCAGTTACTTGTTACCAGTTTCCAGTATTTGTGCCAAAGCCCCAAGTCCTAATGCCCAGTGGCTGATGCTTGATAAAATTCGGATTACTTCGGTTAATTCTTTAGATTTGTCGATTGTGATTACACTATTTTGATGATCAGGGCTTTAACGGTATGCTTCTTTGGTATGTTGGTGCTTGCATCGTGCAATACCCAGCGCAAAATCTGTCCGGCCTACCAGAGTGCTTTCATTTTTGATAAGCCTACCCAAAAGGAAACCTTCGTCCATTATAACGAGAATAAAAATCAGTCGAGGGAAGTGCTTGCCTCTAACAGCAAGACGCTGACATTGCCCGCCAACGACTCTACTTGGGCCAATAGCATAGTGCTGCCGGGCCCGGCCTTGCCAAAAGAAAAACGCAACAAAAGAACACGCTACCTGTTGCTGCCCGAGAAGACTTACAAGAAAGCCCTTCGCGCCTTGCAGACGGTGAACATGAAACCTGTCTATCCGAAAAAGAAAACGGATTCACTCGATGCAAATATTGATAAGCTATTAGATAGCGCAGCGCGAAGCGTAAACGATACACTCACCTCTACTGATAAAATTGCCGATGCCCAGCCCGAGGAGAAAAAGGATAGCACGTACATGATCTCGCTGGAGAAGGAGAAATTCAATGTAGATCAAGATAATTACATGTGGTACTTCCGCAATGTGTTGGTGCTGCCTGATGTGCGCATAGCGATGGAAGAAGGTAATGCAGAGACCTCGACAAAAGCCACTAAGTCAAAGAAAGAGAAGAAGGGTTTCTTCGGCTTCTTCAAAAATATTTTCAAGAAGAAGGATAAGAAAAAAGATGCGAAGAAAGATTCGTTGGCTGCTGCCGAACCCGTAGTGTTGGACTCAACAGGTGCTGTTGTACCACCAAAAAAAGAAAAGAAGAAAGGTATTTTCGGATTCCTGAAAAAGAAACCTAAAGTGGATCCTGCCATTGAGAAGAAGAGGCTGGAGGATGCTAAGAAGGAAGAGGAGGAGAAATTCTAGGACGTGGGCATTGCTGTTCCCTCCGGTTTCACCGGAGGCTATTCACATTCAAGCCCTTCGGGCTTAACTTTAACTACATTGAATTTTGATTTGTGATTGCAGCTAGGTGAAGGTAGCCTGAAGCTAGTAACCTATAACTCTAGACATTAATGCCTAAGCCCTAATGCCCAAGTCGTTTCCATCAATCAAACAACGTCAGATTCCCAAACTGATCTGCCGCTGGCATGGGTAAGATGAGCGAAGGTTTATCGTACTGTATTGAATTCAGTTGAGGGGAAACAGTAAAACCATCCATCGCAGGATTTTTCGTTGAACTGATAAGCGCAAGTAATTCTGCTTCGTCACTTTCTTTTTTCAGCCAAACGGTTTCTTGCTCTTTGGTCAAGATCATGGGCATTCTTTCGGAAGCCGTCAGTACAAATCCATCTGCGGGAGTGGTAATTATCGTGAATGTGTGGAATGAATCTCCTTGTTCATCATCGTATTCTTCCCAAAGACCAGCAATAGCAAAGACTTCTTTGGTAGGCAGCACAAACCGCCAAGGCACAAAGGTTTTCTTGCCTACTTTTTTCCACACATAGAATCCATCGGCTGGGATGAGGCAGCGATTTTTCTTCAGTGTTTTTTTTAATGTTGCTTTTTCAGCAAATAGTTCTGCTTGGGTATTGATGATCCGTTCTGCTAAGGTTTTGTTTTTGGTCCATGCGGGCGCCATGCCCCAATAGAAATAGGAAAAGCCTTGTGGGCTTTCGCTAGTGATCACTGGAAATAATTGTGAGGGCGCACCGTTGTATTTGGCAATATGAGCTGTTGGCTCCTCCGCCTTAAACCTTTCTGCCAGAACGGATGCAGGTACGCCTATAGAAAAACGATCAATCATTTGTGGTGATAAATTTCAAAGCTCTTAACTCCGACCAATATAGTCCATTTTCATTAAACTGGGCGAAGCCAACGTGGCCGCCTCTTGCGGGGCTTTCCAATTTCACAAACGAATGATTACTTAAATCAGGGAAGCACTCTTGGCTAAGGAAGGGATCATTCTGGGCACTAACAATCAAGGTTTTAATTTTTATAGTCGGAAGAAAATAAAGCGAGCTGCATTTTTGATAATAGTCGATGGCATTTTTGAATCCGTGAACGGGAGCGGTGTAGTGATCATCAAATTCGATCAGGCTCTTGATCGTTTCTAGTTTGTCGGTTTTTAGTTCAGGAAATAATTTTGCTTTGGCTATCACTTTCTTTTTCAAGCTTTTTAAAAAACGATTGGAGTAGGCCCAGTTGGCAGGCTTTGAAATCTCCTTACAACTGCAGTGCAACTCCATCGGCACCGAAAAAGTGACCGCCTTTTTTATTGTTGGATTGAGCTGATTCCCTTTTTCTCCCAAGTATTTTAGTGTGAGGTTTCCACCCAAACTAAATCCAATTAGGAAAATGTTTTGATACTCTGTTGAAGCATGATTGATCACCGTTTCCAAATCATCGGTAGCCCCGCTATGATAGAAGCGAAGTTGCTTGTTGATTTCTTCACCACATCCGCGGTAGTTCCAAGCAAGTGTATCAAAGCCTTGATCGTAAAATGCTTTGGCCATGCCTTTGATGTATGCCCGCTGCGCATTTCCCTCTAAGCCATGCGATATAATAACCAGACTGCTCGATTTCTTCTTTAGCCAAAAAAGATCAAGGAAGTCGGCATCGGGAGTTGTAATTCTTTCTTCCTCATATTCTGGTAGAACTACTTTTCTAAACAGCGCAGGGTAAATTGTTTCGAGGTGGCGGTTGAAAAGTAGAGTGGGCGGTGAATACTTACTCGTAAATTTACTGGGCATTGGGTTTAGGACTTAGGGCTTTGAACTTAGGAGCGCATCGGCAATGGATTGCTCTGCTATTACTGATCACTTTGCTAACTGTTTATTGCATATTACCTACTTTTTCCTCACCACCCCATCCTCTTCTTCAACTCAGTAATATGCGCTAAGTGATGATCGCCATGCCACGCATACGTGCCGAGCAACTGATCAAGCCGGATTTCTTTTTTTGATTCAGGGTGAATGAATTTTTTTGTTAAGTCTTCGAGATTGAGTCGAGAGGCCACAGCAATTATTTTAGCGTGGAGAGCGTGAAGAAAAGTCAATGAGAGTGAAGGTGGAAGTTTCGTCTCGGGCGTTTCTGCCCAAAGCTTTTCTTCATAGGCTTTGATCATTGGCATGTCTTCAGTCAACGTCCACTTGATGCGGACGTAGGCATTGGTGTGGCTATCGGCAACATGGTGAATAACTTGCCTTACTGTCCAACCTCCTTCGCGATAGGGTGTATCGAGTTGAGTGTCTGTTAGATTTTTGATAGCGAATTCATACTTGGCTGGAGCATCGGCAATTTGCTGAATGAACCGAGCTACTTCTTCGGGCGTGTAGCTGATTTTGGATTCAAATTTTCCAATGGGATATCGTATATCTGTCATGTGGGATTGAGGGTGTTAGCTGGACTTCTGGACTTGGGCATTCGGGCTTAGAATAGTCTTATAAACCCTTTTAGGTACCTCAGGACAGCAAGGCCTAATGCCTCGGTCTCAAGGCCCAAAATTAATTCTGTTCCTTAATAGCTTCTTTGATTTCGCTATCTGTATACGGCTTGTGCAGCTTAACAGGCTTCTTCTTGGCGTTCTTTTTCTTTTTGACTCGGATGTTAGTGAGTTCGATCAATAGTGAAAAAGCAACGGCAAAATAGATGTAACCCTTGGGCACTACAAATTCAAGAGCCTCTAAAAATAGCATGAAGCCAATAAGTATCAAGAAGCCCAATGCGAGCACCTCCATAGAAGGATGTTTTTGTATGAACGAGCTGATAGCACCTGAGAAAAACATCATCACCCCAATGGAAATAACAACAGCAATGATCATGATTAGCACGCTATCAACAATGCCAATGGCTGTCAATATAGAATCGAAAGAGAAAATAATATCGAGCAAAATGATTTGCAAAATAGTAGCGGATAGGGTTGGCACTTTTGGCTTTGTACCACCTTCGTCATCCTCTTCTTCGCCTTCCATCTCATGGCCAATCTCCATCGTACTTTTCGCTATCAGGAACAATCCACCAAAGCCCAATATCAAATCACGACCGCTAAAGGTATGGTCGCCATGGAAGGAGAGGAATTTAATCAGCCACTCTGGAAGGAAATCATTGACGGCAAAGAGCGGGTCTTTGAATTTCATGATCCAAGTAATGCACAGTAAAAATCCTATCCGCACAAACATGGCAAGGAACAATCCCGTATTGCGGGCTTGCTTCCGGTGTTCCTCGGGCAGTTTATTCGATACAATTGAAATGAAGATGATATTGTCTATGCCCAGTACGATTTCTAGAAAGCATAAAGTAAGCAGAGCGAGCCAAGTATCTGCTTTTAAGAATATTTCCATGCAAGACAGGAGTTGAAATGTGGCCACAAATTAAACAAAGACTTCAATTAAAAAAACAGATGTTAGTAAAAGAAACCCACTCTTTTATGCCATTTTTGAGATAGTTTCATTTACTATGCCCAACGAGTTCTCAAACAACACACGTACCAACGCCATCCGTCAGTTGTCTGCAGATCATTTTGATCTCCTGATTATTGGAGGCGGGATCACGGGCGCGGGCATTGCGTTGGATGCTGCCTCGCGCGGATTGAAGGTGGCGTTAGTCGAAAAAAGTGATTTTGCCTTTGGCACAAGCAGTCGATCTACCAAGTTGATACACGGTGGGTTGCGTTATTTAAAGCAGCTTGAGTTTGGCTTGGTGAAAGAGGTGGGCAGCGAACGCGCCATTGTGCACAAACTTGCCCCGCACTTAGTAGTGCCAGAAAAAATGTTGCTTCCGCTCTATGAAAAACGAGGCATGGGCTATTGGTTGACTTCTGTTGGATTGAAGATATATGATTTGTTGGCCGGAGTAAAAGCCGAAGATCAAAGGAAGATGCTTACACGCCCTCAAACGTTGAGGCAAGAGCCATTATTAAAAGAGAACGATGTGAAGGGTGGGGCGATCTATGCAGAATACCGAACGGACGATGCACGTTTAACCATTGAAATCATTAAAACTGCTTTTGAAAAGGGCGCTTGCATTGTCAACTACTGCCGCGCGACAGATTTTATTTATCAAAATGAAGTGATTGCAGGGGTGCAAGTGAAAGATGTATTGGCAGATGTTTCTTTCCAAATTAAGGCGAAAGTGGTGGTGAATGCTGCTGGGCCATGGGTGGATGAGCTGCGTGAGATCAACCGTTCCAAAAAAGGAAAGCGGCTTCATCTTACCAAAGGCGTTCACCTAGTGGTACCAAAAGAAAAATTCCCAGTCAAGCAGGCAATCTATTTTGATGTGGAAGATGGACGGATGATTTTTGCCATCCCGCGTGGAAGAACGACTTATGTGGGGACAACGGACACCAATTATAGTGATAGCAAAGAGGAAATACTCGCCACAAAAGAAGATGCCGAATATATTATCAATGCAGTCAACAGAACTTTTCCTTCCACTAACCTGTCTATGAGCGATGTAGAGTCCAGTTGGGCAGGGTTGCGGCCGTTGATACACGAAGAAGGAAAATCTGCTAACGAACTTTCCCGTAAGGATGAAATTTTTGAATCGGAAACAGGTTTGATTTCCATAGCGGGAGGGAAGTTAACGGGCTATAGAAAAATGGCTGAACGAATTGTAGATCGGGTGATTAAAAAATCATTTTCCAACAAGGAGAAAAAATGTTTTACGGATTCGATTTTGTTTACAGGTTCTGATTTTAAAAATTATGGAGATGTAAAAAATTATATTGGATCATTGACTAATCAGCTTCGGGTAATTGGATTGGAGAGCATGGCCAGCTACTTGGTGGGTAATTATGGAAAGCAGTGTACGATTATTTTGAACAGGTTAAAAGAAAATTTGGAGAAGGATGTTGATCTTGCATTGGCGAAAGCCGAACTTTGGTTTTGTATGAAGCACGAAATGGTAGTGAGCCCTACAGATTTTTTTAATCGTAGGACAGGCATGTTGTATTTTAATACCCCACGGCTAAAGAAAATCAAAGACACTATGCTTTTAGAATTTAAAAATCAATTGAAGTGGAGCGAACTCGAATTTGAAAAAGAAAAGGCGTTGATTGAAAAAGCAATGGAGCAGGCAGTTAGTTTTAAGTGATCGGTGATTAGTAAACGGTAATTGGTAAGAGGTGATTGGTAAACGGTAATTGGTAATATAAGATTCTGACTTCTGATTTCTGACTTCTTTTATATAAAGCATCAATGAAAACGCTTCTCTTTTTAATCGGCATCGTTCTGTTAATCGGAATTGAAATAGTGAGTGTTTACTATATCATGCCTTTCCCCGGCAGTCAGGTCGATGAGATGGTTGATGTGGCATACTTCCTTCAAAACTATATCTGGATTTTTAGGATAGTGGGTTTGTTGTTGATAGCCTATCCTGCTTTTTCTTTCGTAGCGGGCACAAATCCTTATTTCAAATGGACAGCCTCAGTGCTACTGTTTTTTTGGATCATGGTGTTTTATAACGTGAATTTCCGCTTCCAAGCAGACAAAATTTTCTATCAACCTGAGAGTAAAATATTAGTAGCGGCAAATAGCAATAAAATTACTGAAAATCAGCTAGTTATAGGAGTTAATATCAATGGTAATGCGAAGGCATATCCGATAGAAATTATTGGCTACCACCATCAAGTTCGTGATACCGTTGGTGGTGAGAACGTGATGATCACTTACTGCACGGTATGCAGAACGGGACGTGTTTATAGTCCTGTCGTAGATGGCAAGCCTGAAACATTTCGCTTGGTGGGCATGGATCATTTCAACGCTATGTTTGAGGATAGCAAAACAAAAAGTTGGTGGCGACAAGCAAATGGCGAGGCGATTGTGGGGCCATCGAAAGGAAAAGTGTTGAAAGAAATTCCGTCCGAACAAATGACGTTGACTGCGTGGCTGCATCGTTACCCGAGCTCACTCATTCTTCAGCCCGATTCAGTATTCAAAGATCAATACAAAGACTTGGAAAAATACGATGAAGGAACCATCGATGGAAAACTGGAGGGACGTGATTCACTTTCGTGGAAAGATAAATCGTGGGTGGTAGGCGTGCCAATGGGTTTGTTTGCAAAAGCGTATGATTGGAATGAGTTGGTGAAGCTTCGTGCAATTAATGATGAAGTAGGCAAGAAGCCGATTTTGGTTTCTGTTGAAAGTGACTCGGCATCGTTTCATGTTTGGAACAGAATAGTGGCCAATGAGACGCTTCAATTTATTTATTCAGATAGTTTAAAAATGTTGACAGATCGAAATACAAAATCCGTTTGGGATTGGTCGGGCAAATGCGTGGATGGAAAACTAAAAGGCACTTCGCTTGAATATATTCAAGCGTATCAAGAGTTTTGGCATTCGTGGAAGATGTTTCATCCGCAAACTGAAAAGTATTCATCTACACTGAGTTCCAACGCTCTAATCCCTAATCCCTAAGTCCCAATGCCCAATACCAAAGCTTGGTGGAAAGAAGCCATCGTCTATCAAATCTATCCGCGAAGCTTTAAAGACAGCGATGGCGATGGGGTAGGCGACCTACGCGGAATTATTTCCAAACTAGATTACATTAAAAGTTTGGGTGTAGATGCCATTTGGCTCAATCCTATTTTTAGATCACCTAACGATGATGGTGGCTATGACATCAGTGATTACTATTCCATCCATCCCGAATTTGGCACACTAGAAGATTTTGATTTGTTGAAGTCAAAGATGCACGAGCGTGGGTTGAAATTGATTATGGACTTAGTGCTGAATCATTCATCAGATGAGCATCCGTGGTTTGTGGAGTCGAGGAAATCTAAAACCAATACTCACCGCGATTATTATTTTTGGAAGAAAGGAAAGAACGGTGGGCCGCCCAACAACTGGCCATCGTTCTTTGGCGGCAGTGCGTGGCAATTGGATGAAGCCACAGGTGAATATTACTTACATCTCTTTTCACAAAAGCAACCTGATTTGAATTGGGAAAATAAAACCCTTCGCTCAGAGGTTTACAAGCTCATGAAGTTTTGGTTGGACAAAGGCGTGGATGGCTTGAGGTTGGATGTGATCTCTGCCATTTCAAAACGCACTGATTTTCCAGATACAGACACAACTGATTTCAATGAGACCATTAGAAAATATTATTCTAATGGTCCACGGCTAAAAGAATTTATCAGCGAAGCAAAAGAGAAAGTACTTCGGCAATATCCAGATGCGATGACAGTAGGCGAGGGGCCGGGCATCACCCCTCTCAACGCACTCGATTATCTTAACAATGGAGATGGCCTCAATATGATCTTCCACTTCGGCCACATGTTTATGGATCAAGGGCCAGGAGGTAGGTTCGATCCTGTTCCTTGGTCGATGAAAGATTTCAAGCAAGTTTTCAAGACGTGGGACGATGCCTTTGCCACAAAGGGCTGGGGCAGTATTTTCTTGGGCAACCACGATTTCGCCCGCATGGTTTCGCGTTGGGGTAATGACAAAGAGCATTGGGAGAAATCATCCAAGCTTTTGCTCACGCTCTTGCTAACCATGCGAGGCACCGCATTTATCTTTCAAGGAGATGAGATTGGCATGACCAACACCAAACTCAATTTTGTAGCCGACTCCAAAGACATTGAGACGTTGAACGGCTGGCGCGAAGCGCAGAAGACAGGTATGAGCGAAAGCGAGTTTATAAAAATCGCCAACTACTCTGGTCGTGATAACGCAAGGACTCCCATGCAATGGAGCGAAGGGCATGAAGCAGGTTTTACTGAAGGCAATGCATGGATGCCGGTTAATCCTACTAAAGACCGCATCAATGCTGCTACACAAGAGTCTCAAGCCGACTCGATTTTGAATTATTTTCGTGCAATGGTTTCGCTGCGAAAGGCACACCCCGCTTTGACCTACGGTTCGTACCAGCCCATCGAAACGGACAACGACAAAATCTTCACCTACATCCGCGAAAGCGAGAAAGAAAAATACCAGATCGTGCTGAATTTTTCTGATGAGAGTAGTAACTATCCTTTTGAAATGAAGGGAGAGAAGTTGATGGGGAGTTATAGGGATGAGAGCGAAGGATTGAGGCCGTGGGAGGCGATTGTCATGAAGATATTTTGATTCTTAGTTAGATTTTTTGAAGCCTTTTCTCGGTTTACTGTCTCATTGAATCAAGTATAGCGTTATTTTTATCAATTCATATCAACAGATTTTGATTAAATCTTTATATTCGTATCATGAAAAAAATGCAGCTTAACAATGTGGTTTGGGAAGAGGGCAACTATTATGTTGCACAATGCTTGAATGTAGAAGTCTCAAGTTTTGGAAACACCAAGGATGAAGCTTTAAAAAATCTGTCTGAAGCCCTTTCCCTTTATTTTGAAGATAATGATGAACCCGAGGTGCATGAAGTCAATTCTCCTGAATTGACCGAGATGACCTTAAACTAATTAGTTGGCTGTTGAGCAAACGATGCCACGACTATACTCCTCTGATTATATTTTGAAAATACTGAAAGGCAAAGGCTTTTACTTTGTCTCTCAAAAAGGAAGTCATATCAAGTATAGAAAAGAGCCTGAGGGCAAAGTGTTAACGGTTATTATCCCAGCCGGCCCTGTCGGAACAGTTCATTCAATACTAAAGCAATCCAATTTAACGAGACTAGATTTTTAACATTTGGTATTTTATAAACTATGACCAACCAAAAAAATACTCTCTGGGGCATTGACCTCGGTGGCACAAAAGCCGAAGGCGTAGTCCTTGGGCCTGGCGGATTGAAAGAAATTCTTTTTCGCGACCGCGTGCCGACTGGTGCAGAGAATGGCTATCAGCACATCTTAGGTCAAATCCAAAAACTCGTAGGCATGATGGAGCAAAAGATGGGCTATCGACCTGCCAAGTTGGGCATCGGTACGCCTGGCACGCTCGATCCAAAACTAGGGACGATGAAAGGATGCAATAGCGAATGTATGAACTTTCAACCAATGAAAAGTGATTTGGAAAAATTGCTTGGCATGGAAATTTTTATTGCCAACGATGCGAATTGCTTTGCATTAGCCGAAGCAAGGATGGGTGTAGTGAAAGAAAAATATCCAAAGGCCAATGTCGTCTTTGGGGTGATCATGGGCACGGGCGTAGGTGGGGGTTTGGTGGTGGATGGCAAAGTATTGAATGGCCTACAAGGGATTGGTGGGGAATGGGGACATAATTTTTTAGATGAATCGGGTGGGCCTTGTTATTGTGGAAAAAGTGGTTGTGTGGAAAAAGTATTGGCTGGCCCAGCTTTGGAAAAATATTATCAATCTATTTCGGGGCATAGCAAACGCCTCAAAGAAATTTACGATTTGTACAAAGCAGGCGATGCTGATGCCACGAAAACAATACATCGCATGACTCATTTTTTTGGTTTGGCATTAAGCGTTCTCATCAATATCATCGACCCCGATGTGATTGTGATTGGCGGAGGTGTCGGTAATATTGACGAGATTTATACGGTGGGAGTGGAGTCGGTTAAGAAATTTGTATTCAACAATGGAGTGGTAGATACCCCCATCGTAAAGCCAAGCCTAGGTGATAGCGCAGGCGTATTTGGTGCGGCATATCTAACGATGTAACATAAGATTATTTTAAAACCGCAACTAAATTTTATACCTAACATCTTAAATCAATAAAATGAAACGAATCGCCATTATCGGCCCTATCCCCCGAGATCACATCGTTACCCATCAAGGTGAATTGATTCAAAAGTGGGGATGTGTTACGCATCCTGTCATCGCGTTGTCCACCATGGCTGGCAACAAACTAGAGATCATACCCGTTTCGCATTTACGGAAAGTAGATCGAGATAATGTGATTGAAGTTTTCAAAGGCCACAAAGGAATCAATACTAAATTTATTTCTACCAAGAATGATCAAGGTGATATCATAAGCCTTCGCTTTGTGGATGTCAACAATCGATTAGAGCGGCAGACGGGTTTCATGGATCCGATTATGCCCGAGGATTTTAAAAACCTACTCGATTGCAAAGTTTTTGTCTTTATACCCATCAGCGATTATGAAATTGCTTTGGATACCTTGAGATATTTAAAGAAGCGTAGCAAAGGTATTATTGTTTTCGATGCACATGGCCCTACTTCCGCTTGTTTAGCGAATGGCGAAAGGCAACGCAAATTTTGGATCGACCGTGACCAATGGCTTCCCTATATTGATGTATTGAAAATGAATTTAGAAGAAGCGCAGGCATCTTGGTTTAAGAAAGAATATGAGAGCCAAGATTTTTCTATTTCAGAAGACCCGAATCGCGATGAGCTACGAGCATTTGCGATCCATTGTTTGAATTTAGGAGTGAAGTGCGTTTGCATAACCGTTGACTCGCGCGGTTGCTTAGTTTACAGAAAAGAACGAGGAAAGTTGAAAGAAGATTTAGTGCCAGCAGTCAAAGTTGATCAAGTGATTGATACCACGGGCTGTGGCGATTCCTTTGCGGGAGGCGTAGGCTTTGGGTTGTTGCATAACCCTAAAGACTACCTTAGTGCAGTGAGATATGGAAACGCACTGGGTGCTTTAAGAACCCAAGGGAAAACGTTTGCTGTATTCAAGTCTCAAGCAGAGACGGAAGAAATAATAAAGCAGGGTTATATTCGCAGCAATTGAAATTAAAAACCCTGATGCCTTTTCTTTGCGTCATTGCGCCTTTGCGTGAGATTATTGGATTACTCAAACAATTCCTTCAAGTCAATAGAGATACCATCCAAGATATTTGATTTTAATGACCCCTCCAGCATGGTTACACCGCTCAATAATTCGTACCGCCCGTTTAGGATGGTATAGATTTCAATGTCTTCATTCAATTTTTCATAGAGATTCTTTTTATCGACCCGATCTCTCATTACCGAGGAAGGGGAAATGATTTCTACAATCAAATCAGGGATGCCCATAATCCCATCAGTAGTGACAATGCGTTGATTACCATTGGCTACAAAAACCAAATCAGGTTGAACGGCATTGTGATCATCAAGAAAAAGATCAACGGGAGCGGCAAATAATTCACCTGATTTCTTTAATTTGATAAACGAACCCAACTGTAAGCTAAGACTCATTGATTTTTTTTGATGTTGTGGTGTAGGTGTCGATTTTTTTATGATGATTCCGTTGATTAATTCATAATAGGCGTTATCATTCTCGTCAAATTCCAGTTCACGAAATTCTTTTACAGATAATTGTTTTACTTCTGCCAACATATCGTCTATATTTATAGTTACAATTTAATATTTTTGATCGAGTTCACAAAAGGGGTGCATTTAGAATTTTCGCGGGTTACTTCGTTACAAACTCTGTGACTCCCCTGTGTTCCCTGTGTTCTCCGTGGTTTTGAATTCCTTTTAACCACAGGGAGCACAGAGGGCCACAGAGAAGAGCAAAGCCAAGTTGCGCAACAATCTGAAATGCACGCCACAAAAGTTATATTTGCGCCTGACTTCTAATTCCCCGAAATGCCCAAAGCCCTCATCTTCGACCTAGATGGTGTTATTGTCGACACTGCTCATTACCATTTCATTGCTTGGCAGCGATTGGCCAAGGAGTTGGGCATTACCTTTACTGAAAAAGAAAATGAGCGACTGAAAGGCGTAAGCCGGATGCGTTCATTGGAAATCATTTTAGAAATTGGTGATGTTTCGCTTAGTCCAGAAAAAATGGAAGGGTTGGCCACAAAAAAAAATGCGTGGTTTGTAGAATATGTGGAGGCAATCAAACCCGAAGAAATTTTTCTTGGCGTGAAAGAAATGATCACCAATCTTCGTAGCAAGGGTTACAAAATTGCTTTAGCATCCAGCAGCAAAAACGCAGAAATGGTTTTGCGACTTCTTCAAATAAAAAATTTATTCGATGCGGTGGTGGATGGCACAATGATCACCCACAGCAAACCCGATCCTGAAATATTTTTATTGGCCGCTTCCCGATTGGGGATTGATCCATCACAATGTGTGGTATTTGAAGATGCCGAAGCAGGAGTGGAGGCCGCCATTGCAGCGGGGATGAAATGTGTGGGAGTGGGCTCCGCGGAGCAATTAGGAAAAGCAAACGCCATTGTTAAAACCACAGCCGACTTCAAAATCGATCAATTGGAGCGCTTATTCTTAAATTAAATTCTGAATTCTGACTTCTTCTAAAAATCTAAAATCTAAAATCTTAAATTAAAGTGAAACAATATCTAAAAAACCACCCGTGGCAAATCATTGAGCAAGGCTTTAATCCGAAGAACCATCGCAATTCTGAAAGTATTTTTAGTTTGGGCAATGGCCGCATGGGGCAACGAGCCAATTTTGAAGAAGAGTATTCAGGCGATATGCACCAAGGGACTTACGTTGCTGGTGTTTATTATCCAGATAAGACCCGCGTAGGTTGGTGGAAGAATGGCTACCCAGAATACTTTGCCAAAGTATTGAATGCACCTTGTTGGACAAACATCCAAATCAAGATTGGAAAAAATAAGTTGGACTTAGCCAAGTGCAAGGTCAGCGAGTTCAAGCGTGTGCTAGATATGAAGCAAGGCCTGCTTCATCGTTCGTTCACAGCCACAATGCCCGATGGCAAACAAGTGAAAATAGATGCCAAGCGTTTTTGCAGCATGGCAGATGGAGAGATTGGTGCAATCCGTTATTCGATCACTCCTATTAATTTCACAGCTACAGCTATCATTACACTCTCAGTAGATGCTGATGTGGTGAACAAAGATTCGAACTACGATGAAAAATTTTGGAACGAAGTTTCCAAAGAAGCAAAAGCAGGTTTGGCTTTGGTAACGGCTGAAACGAAAAAGACTTTATTTCATCTCACTACTGCTATTTCCTACTCTATTCATTCAGATGGAAAAGTGGTGAAAGGAAAAGTGAAAGCCAACAAAAAAGAAAAATATGTAGATAACGAAGTGACCATCAGCTTAAAGAAAGGAGTGGAAATGGTGATCTATAAATACGCAGCCGTTCTCTCTTCAGAAAATCACTCTAAGAAAAAAATCCAAGACAACGCAAAGAAGAAATTGAATGCTGCGTTTGCAAAAGGGTATGATAAATTATTCGCTGATCACGTAGCTGTATGGACAAACATCTGGAAAAAATGTGATGTCACCATTGACGGAGATATTGCAGCACAACAGGGCATCCGCTTCAATATTTTTCAATTGATGCAGACTTATACCGGTGCCGATGAGCGATTGAACATCGGACCCAAAGGATTTACAGGAGAGAAATATGGTGGCAGTACCTATTGGGACACCGAAGCATATTGCTTGCCTTTTTATTTAGGAACATCAGACCCCAAAGTGGCTCGCAATCTGTTGGTGTATCGCTACAAACATTTGAAACGCGCGATTGAAAATGCTGAGAAGTTAGGCTTGACCAATGGAGCAGCGTTGTACCCAATGGTAACAATGAATGGAGAAGAGTGCCACAACGAATGGGAAATCACCTTTGAAGAAATCCACCGCAACGGTGCCATTGCTTTCGCGATCTATGATTACATCCGCTACACAGGTGATGAAGATTATTTGATAGAATTTGGATTGGAAGTATTGATCGGCATCTCTCGCTTCTGGTCGCAACGCATTACTTACTCTGAAGCTAAGAAGCAATACGTGATGCTCGGTGTTACCGGGCCGAACGAGTATGAGAATAATGTGAACAACAATTGGTACACGAGCTACATCGCTTGCTGGACGATGGAATACACTGAGAAAGCGCTTGCTTATGTGAGATCAAAAGATGTAGCAACACTTCAGAAATTGTTAAGTAGAATCACTTTTAAGGAGAAAGAAGAAACATCTCGTTGGTCAGACATCCGCGCCAAGATGTATTTGGGTGAAGACAAACAGCGCGGCATTTATTTGCAGCAAGATAATTTCCTCGACAAAGAATTGATCCCTGTCAAAGACCTCCGCCCACAAGATCGCCCTCTTAATCAGAAATGGTCGTGGGATCGCATCCTTCGCTCATGCTATATCAAGCAAGCTGATGTGTTACAAGGCCTTTATTTATTCGATGATAAATTCGACAATGAAACCATTAAACGCAATTTTGATTTCTATGAGCCTTTGACGGTGCATGAATCATCGCTCTCACCTTGTGTGCATGTGATCCTCGCATCTAAGATTGGCTACAAAGAAAAAGCCTACGAAATGTACCTGCGTACTTCGCGCCTCGACTTAGACGATTATAACAACGATACCGAAGATGGTTGCCATATCACAAGCATGGCCGGCACGTGGATGAGCGTAGTGAAAGGTTTTGGCGGAATGAGAGTGCAAGATGGTATGTTGCATTTCAATCCATTTATTCCTGATCAATGGAAGTCGTATTCGTTTAGAATTGATTTCAGAGGAAGGGTAATAAATGTGAAGGTTTCAAAGGATAAAATAGAAACTATTTTGGAATCAGGAGAGCCGATGGAGATTGTGCTTGGAGGAGTGAAAAAGAGAATATAGATTTCAACGAAGAAATGAAAAAAAAGGAATCCCATCCAAGATGGAATTCCTTTTTTTTTGCTACCAAGTGTAAGGCTGATAAAAAAACTTTAGTCCAATTCTGTAATCGGTCGTATTTCTGTTAAAGAAATTGTGTACTTTTCATTCTTAAATTTATAATCCAATAACATCAACTTTCAATCTGAACCTAAAATCTTAAATCCTTGCCCGCTGGCAGGCGGGTAAAATCCTAAAACTAAAATCTCACATCAGAATATGAAAAGAAAACTTCGCATGGGTATGGTAGGCGGTGGCCTCACCTCTTTTATTGGGCCAGTTCATCGCAGAGCCGCTGGTATTGATGGCAATATTGAATTAGTTGCTGGTGCTTTTAGCGTAGTGCCTGGTGAATCGGCCGCTACGGGTAAACTGCTCCACTTAAATCCGAAAAGGGTTTATGAAACGTATCAAGAAATGTTTGAAAAAGAAGTGAAGATGCCTGCGGATCAGCGACTGGATTTTGTTTCTGTGGTGACACCCAATCATGTACATTTTGGCCCATCCAAGTTAGCGTTAGAAAGTGGCTTCCATGTGCTGGTGGAAAAACCTATCGCTTTTTCTTTGGAGGAAGCAAAGACATTAAAAAAAGTAGTTGAGAAAACGGGCATGATCCTCGGGCTTACTCATACTTATACAGGCTACCCGATGGTGAAGGAAGCGAAAGAGATGATCAAGGCTGGTAAAATTGGGAAAGTGAGAAAAGTATTTGTAGAATACCCGCAAGGGTGGCTCTCAACTTTATTGGAAGGCAGTGGCAACGAGCAAGCTAGCTGGCGCACCGACCCCAAAAGATCGGGCGCAGGTGGTGCTATTGGTGATATTGGTACTCATGCCGCTAACTTAGCAGAGTACATCACAGGGTCTGACATCACAGAAGTTTGTGCGATGTTGAACACCGTAGTGAAGGGCAGAAGATTGGACGATGATAGCTCGATGTTATTGAAGTTTGATAATAATGCAACGGGTGTTTTGTTGGCCACGCAAGTTGCTGCAGGCGATGAAAATAATTTGAACATTCGCGTATATGGAGAGAAGGGTGGATTGGAATGGAGACAAGAAGAACCCAATACATTAGTGGTGAAATGGTTAGATCGCCCGAAGGAAATCATGCGTGCAGGCTGGCCTTATCTCTCGGACCTTGCCAAAAGAAATGTGCGCACACCAGCGGGCCACCCTGAAGGATACCTCGAAGCATTTGCCAATATCTACAAAGCATTCGGCAATGCGGTGGCTGATTACAAACCTGGAAAGAAAATCAATCCTGATAAATATGATTTCCCCGGTGTAGAGCATGGCGTGCGAGGTATGGCTTTCGTAAATACCGCAGTAAAGTCGGCACTCTCAAATAGAAAGTGGACGAAGTTTAAGGTTTAAAGTAAATGCAGAATGAGCCAGTTTGAGAAATTGATTTCTAAAATTCTTTCTGGTACTTCTGATAAGAATATTGATTTTGATGATTTGTGTAAATTGCTGGCGAAACTTGGTTTTGAAAGTAGAATCAAAGAAAGTCATCATATTTTCTACATGCAAAATGTGAGTGAAATAATAAATCTTCAACCCTCGAGGGAGAATAAATCGAAACCTTATCAGGTTAAGCAGGTGCGTGATTTAATTATTAAATACAGACTAGCTGAGAACGTTTAAATAAATAGTGCGATGGCAAACGACATTAGATACGAGATTATCATTTATTGGAGCGAAGAAGATAAATCATTTGTCACTGAAGTTCCGGAATTACCAGGTTGCATGGCAGATGGGAAAACGTATGCAGAGGCATTAGAGAAAACCGAAAAGATCATAAGTGAATGGGTAGATATGGCACTATTACTAAATAGGCCTATACCATCCTCGAAGGGGAGATTGAAATATGCATAATTTTTTTAATTGAATCGAAAATGAAAAACATCCAAGGCCCAGCAATTTTTTTAGCTCAATTTATGGGCGATGAGCCTCCATTCAACAACCTAAAGTCTATTTGTAAGTGGGCTGCCTCGCTGGGTTATGTTGGTGTGCAGATACCCAGTTGGGATGAGCGCTGTTTTGATTTGAAGCGTGTAGCAGAAAGTAAAATGTATGCAGATGAAGTTCGTGAGACGGTTGAATCATGCGGATTAAAAATCACAGAACTCTCTACGCACTTGCAAGGCCAACTTGTGGCGGTCAATCCTGCATATGATACCATGTTCGATGGCTTCGCGCCAAAGTCAGTACACGGCAAACCAAAAGAGAGAACGAAATGGGCGGTAGAGCAATTGAAGTTGGCGGCAAAGGCAAGTAAAAATTTAGGACTCAATGCCCACGCTACTTTTTCTGGCGCACTGATGTGGCAAACGGTTTACCCCTGGCCACAACGCCCTGCGGGTTTGGTAGAAGATGGTTTTAAGGAATTGGCAAAGCGTTGGCTTCCTATTTTAAATGCGTTTGATAAAGTAGGTGTGGATGTTTGCTACGAAATTCACCCGGGTGAGGATTTGCATGATGGCATCACCTTCGAGCGATTTTGGGAAGCAACAGGAAAGCACCAACGCTGCAATATTCTCTACGACCCGAGCCATTTTGTTTTGCAGCAGTTGGATTATCTCCAGTACATCGACTTCTATCATTCGTTCATCAAAATGTTTCATGTGAAGGATGCGGAATTTAATCCCTCAGGAAAAAGTGGCTTGTATGGTGGCTATCAAGATTGGGTCAATCGCCCAGGGAGATTCCGCTCTACGGGCGATGGCCAAGTTGATTTCAAATCTATTTTTACAAAACTTGCACAGTATGGTTACGATGGCTGGGCGGTGCTAGAGTGGGAGTGCTGCATCAAACACCCCGAACAAGGCGCGAAGGAAGGCGCACCATTTATAAAAAATCATATCATCCGTGTAACAGAAAAAGCCTTTGACGATTTCGCTTCAAGTGGAAAAAACCCAAGACTCAATAAATCAATTTTAGGAATTTAACTTAAACTCACTATGAACAAAAAACAAAACTTTCTACTCGTTGCAGCAATCTTCTCGTTGGTAGTACATGCTTGCGGTTCAAAAAAAGAGACAACTAATACTGAAGACTACGGCACACCAAAAGAAGAAGCTGCTGCACCCGTTGTGGCAGCCGATGCCATCACCCAAGGCGAGTCGCTGGTGAAAGCGAGCGATTGTAAAACATGCCATCATTCAGTGAACAAGATCATTGGCCCATCACATACAGATGTTGCCAAGAAATATGATTTCACAAAAGCCAATGTGGAAATGCTAGCAGGAAAGATAATTAAAGGAGGAACAGGGGTATGGGGAGAAATACCAATGTCTGCTCATGCAGATATTAGCCAAGCCGATGCAGAGAAGATGGCAAGGTATGTGCTGTCATTGGATGGAGAGACGGAACATTGATTCTAATTGTTAGGAGGAACATTTTAATACATATCCCCGTGAATTTTTGTCGATATGAAAGAGAGCAGACGCATTAACCTTAGTGGAAAATGACTTTTAAAACCAAGTACCTTATTACCTTATTTCGGCTATTTTAATTTTACCGAAAAATAAAGTAATAAGCTTTATTTTATGATTTGATTCCTTTTCTACTAAGGTTTATTAAATAGTGAATTAATAAAGTTTATAAAGAGACAAGCAAGATTAAAACACCAAAATTTCAACACATTTATGAAATACTTAATAGCAATTTATCTCGCACTTTTTATTTCAAGTGTGAACGCTCAAGAGAATACCTTGTCGCCCAAAGAAAGCAAGGCAGGTTGGAAATTGTTGTTCGATGGAAAATCCTTAACGGGATGGCGCAATTTTAAAAGCGATAAGATTGGCGAGGCATGGATCATTAATGACAATGCCATTCATTTGGATGCGTTGAAAAAAGAAGGCTTTCAAGCAAAAGGCGGTGGCGATTTGATGACCAACGATGAATATGAGAATTATGAGTTGACACTGGAGTGGAAAATTGGCAAGTGCGGCAACAGTGGAATTATTTTTAATGTTGTGGAGGCTGATAAATATCAATACGTATGGCAAACTGGTCCCGAGATGCAAGTGCTTGACAATACGTGCCACCCCGATGCAAAGATCATCAAACACCGCGCAGGCGATTTGTATGATTTGATTTCTAGCAAAAAAGAAACGGTGAAGCCTGCTGGCGAATGGAATAAAATCCGACTGGTCTCCAACAAAGGCAAATATCAATTTTATATGAACGGGAGCAAGGCAGTGGAGTTTACTATGCACACACCCGAGTGGGATACGCTTGTGAAAGGCAGTAAGTTCAAAGACATGCCCGATTTCGGCAAGGCTACCAAAGGCCGCATCTCTTTACAAGATCATGGTGATCCTGTTTGGTTTAAGAATATTAAGATTAGGGAGATTAAATAGTGTTCGCTCAGACCTTTGCGCCATTGCGCCTTTGCGTGAGATTTTTATTCTTGTAATTCGTACCTCGCACTATGATTCTCGGCATCTTCGATAATGAATTTGTAACCGTGCAGTTGGATGATTCTCTTCCTGTGCTGATGCATAGATGGAAACAAGAGCCGCCACCAGAAGAATTCAAGTTTATATTAGAGCGCATAGTGGCAGAATATAAAATCCTTTCTAAATCTTATCATCATCTGGCTTGGCTAGTGGATGCCGCTTTATTGGGCGAGTTGGATGAGGAGGTGGAACAGTGGTTGGTTGATAGTTGGGAGCAAATGCTTTTTGTAGGTGCAGGTGTAAAAATCCATGCCGTGATCTTGGGCGAAAGTATTTTTGGTGATTATCCAATGGAAAAATTCAAAGCAGATTCTGAGACTAAATTTTCTCAATACAATGTACACCTTGGTGTTTTCTCCAATCAAAAAGAAGCTTACGCTTGGATCAAAGAGCTGCAGTGAGTGGTGACAGGTAAGGGGTGGGTGGTAATCGGTATTCGGTAATCAGTATTCGGTATTCGGTATCTAACTTCTATAATCACTTCTAAATTCTGACTTCTGACTTTTAATCTCTGACTTCTGACTTCTAACTTTTAACTTCTAATTTAATCTCTCCTATGAAAAGACGCGAATTCATCCAACAATCAGCTCTTGCCACTGTAGGGGCATTTGCTTTATCTTCTTGTTCGCCAGCACAGAATAAAAAAATCGGTCTGCAGTTATATTCCTTACGGGATGTTATCGGCAACGATGTAAAAGGCATATTGGAAAAAGTAGCGAAGTTCGGATACAAAGAATTGGAGGCATACAGCTACAACGAGGGAAAAATTTTCGGTATGAACTACAAAGAGTTTACGGAATATGCCAAGAGCCTAGGCATGAAGGTAACCAGCGGCCATTATGGACTGAGCGCGTTGGCCAATGGATGGGAGCGAGCGGTGAGCGATGCTAAAGAATCAGGTCAAGAATATATGGTGATAGCGTATTTAACAAATGATGAGCGCAAGGATTACAAAGGCGTATGCGAAGCTCTGAACAAAGCAGGTGAGGTGTGCAACAAATATGGCATTCGCTTAAATTACCACAACCATGATTTTGAATTTGAACAGTATGAAGGTCAAGTAGCCTATCATCTGATGCTGAAAGAACTCGATCCTAAGTTGGTAGGAATGGAAATGGATTTGTATTGGATGTATGTGGCCAATCAAAACCCGCTTGATTATTTTATAAAATATCCTGGCCGATTCGAACAATGGCATGTGAAAGATATGGACAAAATTGATTCCAAGAAACAAGTGGACGTAGGCACTGGCCGCATCGACTTCCCGTCCATCTTTGCTAAAGCCAAACTATCAGGCATGAAGCATTTTTATGTAGAGCAAGAAGCCTATCCGGTTTCATCTATTGAAAGTGTGGAGAAGAGTATTAGGAATGTGGAGAAGTGGTTCTAAATTTAGAGAGTTAATAGTTAACTCAATTTGATGGAGAAACATAACTCTATAATCTATAGCCTAGCTCAAGGATATAGCTAAAATGAAAAAGCTATTCATTAATATAGTAATTGCTTTGTTGGTAATTATTCTTCTTGAATTCGTTACTGTCTTTATTCTTGGGAATGGTGAATTAGTACGCCAAGTCTATAAAAATACTAGCGATTACAATGTAGGAAGTCGTCCTGATAAACTCCTTGTACTCTACGGGGATTGTCAAGACAATGACCCTATGGATTTAGATTTTGATAATCCATCTCGTTTGCCAGATTTTTACAATCTACCTTGTGAAAAAATTGAACCAATTTCTGCTAGTAACAGAGAAACACTAACTAATCTTTTTTTGGAAAAATTTGATTCTGTAAATTCTATTGACAACCCTCATAATCTTTCTGAATACCATAATGATGGAAATTATATTGAGTATTCGTTTAGCTTTTTTAAGAAGTATAAACTTTTGTCAATAGTTCCAGAAGAAATAGCATTGTATTCTGTAGAGGCTTCTAATTACGATTTTATTAAAAACCGCACCACAATCTATTTTTGGTTTTTTATTAAGTGGGTTAAATTAGACACGTTCGATGGAGGCTCATCTTAAACTCGCTTCCAACTGGTTTCTATAATAATAGTTGGAGAAGCTATTTTGTTTTGTAAATTTAAAAAAATCACTTCCTTCGTAGTAACCCCATAAAAAACCCTTTTCAAACGATTGAAATACCATTTTTCATTGCTAATTTGCAGCCTACAATCTAAAAAATGGCTTTATGGAAGATACCCTCGTAGCGAAAAATACTTACCAAGTAAAACATCAAGAATTGAATAATTGGGTGAAAGAAGTAGCCGCCCAATGCCAACCCGATAGCATAAGATGGTGCGATGGCTCAAAAGAAGAATACGATGAACTTTGTGCTGCGCTTGTTCAAAGAGGCACGTTCATCAAACTCGATCCACAAAAACGCCCCAATAGTTTTGCTTGCTTCTCTGATCCCAGCGATGTAGCGCGTGTGGAAGATCGAACATATATCTGTAGTAGAAGAAGAGAAGATGCAGGGCCCACTAACAATTGGGTAGAGCCAAAAGAAATGAAGCAAACCTTAAACGGTTTGTTGGCAGGTTGTATGAAGGGGCGCACGATGTATGTGATCCCATTTAGTATGGGGCCGTTGGGTTCACCCATTGCACAAACAGGAATTGAAATCACCGATTCAGAATATGTAGTGGTAAACATGCACATCATGACGCGCGTTGGCACGAAAGTGATTAATGCACTGGGTACAGATGGCGAGTATGTAAAATGTTTGCACACCGTTGGCGCTCCATTAAAATCTGGACAGCAAGATGCGAAATGGCCAACGAATGCAACCACAAAATATATTGTGCATTATCCAGAAGAGCGTTCGATTGTTTCTTATGGCTCAGGCTATGGAGGCAACGCATTGCTTGGCAAAAAATGTTTTGCGCTGCGCATAGCCAGTTCGATGGCGCAAGAAGAAGGTTGGCTCGCAGAACACATGTTGATATTGGGCGTAGAGAGCCCCGACAAAGAAAAAAGTTATGTGGCTGCAGCTTTTCCCAGTGCGTGTGGCAAAACAAATTTCGCTATGTTGATTCCGCCCAAAGAATTTGACGGATGGAAAGTGACAACTGTTGGCGATGACATTGCGTGGATCAAGCCAGGCAAAGATGGGAAGTTGTACGCCATCAACCCCGAGGCAGGATATTTTGGTGTGGCCCCTGGTACCAACTACAAAACAAATCCCAACGCCATGAAGACGATAGAGAAAAATACGATCTTCACCAACGTGGGCGTAACTCCCGATGGCGATGTGTGGTGGGAAGGCATGACCAAAGAAGTGCCAAAAGATATTATCGATTGGAGAGGGCAGAAGCACGATCCAGCTTCTGGCAAAACAGTAGCGCATCCCAACGCACGATTTACTGCACCTGCTTCTCAGTGCCCGAGCATTGACTCTGATTGGGAGAATCCAAATGGAGTACCGATCGGTGCATTTATTTTTGGAGGGAGGCGAAGCACAACCATTCCTTTGATTTATCAAGCGCACAATTGGAACTCTGGTGTTTACTTAGCTGCCACGATGGGATCTGAAATGACAGCCGCAGCTTTTGGTGAAGTAGGCAAAGTGCGTAGAGATCCGTTCGCGATGTTGCCATTTTGTGGCTACCACATGGGCGATTATTTTAATCACTGGCTACAGTTTGGACGCGACATTCCTAATCCTCCACGAATTTTTGGTGTGAACTGGTTTAGAAAAGACGAGAACGGGAATTTTATTTGGCCGGGCTTTGGAGACAACATGCGTGTATTGAAATGGGTAGTGGAAAAAATCCGTGGCAAATCAAATGCAGTAGAAAGTCCCATCGGTTGGATGCCGCACTACGATGACATTGACTGGACAGGTTCCGATTTCACGAAACAACAATTTGATAGCATCATGATGGTGGATAGGGAAGGATGGAAAAACGAACTCTTATCTCATGCTGAATTATTTGAGCGCATGTACGACAAGCTTCCGAAAGAATTTATTTTCATGCGCGAGTTGTTGCTATCAAGTTTGTGGCGCTCACCAGAGAAGTGGAGTTTGGAACCGGAAGAGATTTAAGTTTGGTGGTTATATAATTTGGCGGCCTGCCCGACAAGTCGCGGCAGGCCGTGCTGAAAATTAATTCAGCGCAGCGACTCCAACCCTCGCCACTTGCCCATCTTGAGCTGACGATGCACCCGATACGCCACTAGCTCCAACAATTTTGCCGTTTAACATGAGAAGCTCACCAACTTCAATAGGAGTAGCGCCTGGCAACGACAAGATTCTCAAGCCCGCTCCTCCACTTGTTACGGCATCTTCCAATACTTTGGATGGACGCTTGAAATTATTAGCTGTTGTTGCTTTAGAAATAGCAACATTGATCGACCCAATTTGAGTATTATCCATTTTCTTGAACAACACTAAGTTTCCGCCAGTATCCACGATAGCAATGGCCATTGTCCAATTGTTTTTTAACGACTCTTGCACAGCGGCTGCCATTACTTTTTCGGCTTGCTCTGACTTTATGGATTCTCCGTAGACCAAAGGGGCAGCCTGAGCTTGCTGTGTTTGCGCTATGGATGAGATTGAGTATACGACTGCTAATAGGAATGTGAATAAGATAGATTTCATTTTTATAACATTTTATTTTACCGTTCAAAGTAAACTAAAATCCGTACTTCATCAAAGAGGCTTTTTAATTCAATCGATTTGATAACTTTATACGGCCAAAGCAATAGTAAAACAATAATGCACGAAAAACCTCCCGTTTTTGAATCATGGAATAGTTGGTACTGGCTCGTATTGGGCGTGATGGCCATCCAAGCGATTCTTTTCTTTCTCCTCACTAAATCATTTTCATGAACCTAACGGACTGGATCGTTCTCTTCGGAACTATTTTTTCTATCGTTCTCTATGGTGCATGGAGAACTAAGGGAGCGAAAAATTTAGAGGGCTACCTAAAGGGAGACAATAACATGAAATGGTGGATGATAGGCGTATCCATCATGGCTACTCAAGCGAGTGCTGTCACTTTTCTTTCGACACCTGGGCAAGCGATTGAAGACGGAATGCGTTTCCTTCAATTTTATTTTGGTTTACCGTTGGCGATGGTGATTATTTCCGTTACGATGGTTCCCATCTATTATCGACTGAAAGTTTATACTGCATATGAGTATTTAGAGACGCGCTTTGATTTAAAAACAAGAACGCTGGCTGCCATTTTGTTTTTGTTGCTGCGTGGGCTCTCTGCTAGTATTACTTTGTTTGCTCCTTCGCTGATTCTTTCTACCATCTTGGGTTGGAATATTTTTCTTACCACTTTCCTTATAGGAGGATTAGTAATCGTATATACTGTTTCAGGTGGAACAAAAGCGGTGAGCCTTACACAGCGTCAGCAGATGACCATCATCATGGGTGGGATGTTGCTGGCTGGTATCATTGCTTATCGGCTGTTGCCCGATCACATTTCTTTTGGCGATACCATTCAAATTGCAGGTGAGTTGGGTAAACTTAATATTGTTACTACCAATTTCAGTTGGAACGACCGCTTCAATATTTGGTCTGGATTGTTTGCTTCTACGTTTTTGTTCCTTTCGTATTTTGGAACAGATCAATCGCAAGTAGCTCGCTACCTCGGTGGCAAATCTATTCGAGAAAGCCGAATGGGTTTGATCATGAATGGGCTGCTGAAAATTCCGATGCAGTTTATTATCTTGTTCATTGGAGTGTTGGTATTTGTTTTTTATTTATTTGTTCAGCCTCCTGTTTTTCATAATCAGACATTGAAAGGAGAGGCAATGAAGTCTGAGAAAGCAGATACACTTCGGATTTTGGAAAATAGCTACGATCAACTCTACGCAAAAAAGCAGATAGCGGTGAATGGATTGGTGAAAGGAATACAAAACGATGATGACCATTTAAAAGAAGCATCAAAGGCCGAGTATCAAGTAATCAAAGAAGAGGAAAATAAAATCCGCAAAGAAGTAAAGACAAAGATTGCCGCTGGCATAAAGGGAGCTAAGACACAAGACCGTGATTATATTTTCTTGAATTTTGTGTTACATTATCTGCCGCATGGAATCATTGGTTTGTTGTTAGCGGTGATGTTCTCTGCGGCCATGTCTTCCATGGCATCGGAGTTAAACTCTTTGGCTTCTACGACTACTGTTGATATTTATAAACGTTCTTTTAAACCAGAAGCTTCTGAGCGTCATTACTTGAATGCCTCTAAGTATTTTACGGTACTTTGGGCACTCATTGCAATGGTATTTGCTTCGCTAGCCAACTTTTCAGAGAACTTGATCCAGTTTGTGAATATTGTTGGTTCGCTATTTTATGGAACGATACTCGGGATTTTCTTAGTAGCGTTTTACCTGAAGAAAGTGAAGAGCAATGCAGTATTCGTAGCTGCGCTAATTGCCGAAGCGGCTGTACTGGCTTGTTACTTTTATTTTTACGAAGAAATTGCGTTTTTGTATTACAATATTATTGGCTGCGTGATTGTGGTGGTGCTGGCATTGGTGTTTCAAGTTTTTGAGAAGAATAGGGTAGCCCAGCGGACTTAGTTCAGTGTTTTACTTTTTCTTGGATTTAATTTTACCTTCTAATGCTTTAAGCTCTTTCAAATCCTGCTCGTCTTCCCATTTAGCATCCTCTTTTTTTCGTCTGACATCAAATTTTTCATAGAGTTCGCTTACCATTTTTTCCATTTGTTCGTTGCTAATGCTACCTTTATGGGTGAGAAGCGACTTATCGTTTAATGCAATAATCTTATCAATATTAACTTGCCAGAAATTCATTGTGATGTCTTGACGATTTTTAGCTCTCAGTTCGGCAGTTTCTAGAAATACTACTACAAATCGATTCAAACTATCGATTTCATCTTCTTTTAAATAATTTTTTGCGATAAAAATATCTTGTTTGCGAATAATAGCACCCTTCCAACTGGTTAGTGCCATGTTGGGTTCTTTTGGATTTGCTCTGCTTACTACTATCTCCGCAGCTGTTTTTCCGGTAATGGCGTAGAGTATTTTGTTTTGAGTTTCCGCATAAAACATTTGAGTCGCTTTGTCGGTAGCATCATAGTCACTGCTCAATGCAAAAAGATCTCTCACTTTTTGATAGAAGCGTTTTTCGGAAGCTCGTATATCGCGGATACGTGCAAGAAGTTCGTCAAAGTAGTCTGGCCTGCCATCAGGGTTTTTTAAACGCTCATCGTCCATAGCAAAACCCTTGATCATGTAAGCTGAAAGGTTTCGATTTGCCCATTGTCTAAATTGCGTGCCCCGTTTACTTTTTACCCTGAACCCGATTGCTAAGGCCATCTCCAAAGCGTAGAAAGTAACATTGTATTTTTTGCCATCGTTGGCAGTTGTTAAGTAATTCTTAATAACTGAATTACCCTCCAACTCCTTTTCTTTCAGTATATTAGCTATGTGCATACTGATATTTGGCACAGAGGTGTCAAAAAGTTGAGATAATTGATTCTGGCTCATCCAAACAGAACCATCTTTGGCATACAAAGAGACGGACGTTTTTCCGTCCTGGGTATTATAGATGATTATCTTTTGTTCCTCCATTTCCTCAAGAATGGTGTTTTGATTGCTAAATTTTTCTATTTGTTAATCCGCTAATTTACATTTTTTGTTAGGAAAGAGCGGGAAATAGATTCGAGCAATATCAAAACTAAATCTTTGCTATTATGTAGAGACTAAAATGGCTAAGGATAAGAAGGGAAAGCTCCTCTTTGTGAGAGTCATTATTTTATTCGGAGCGGAATGCCCTTGCGCCTCGCTGGTTAGATTTCAAAAAAGAACCCCTCAGCTCTTTGCGAACCGAGGGGTCTTTATAAAACCTGAAATAGATTATTTCAATCCTTTCAAAAGCTCATCGTTCATCTTCACATAATCAACATTCTTTGCTTTTTCGGCAACGGCCTTAGATGCCATCGCGCTTTCGGCAGCTCCTTTTTTGTCACCCAATGCTTTTTGGATTTTTGCTTTTAGGTGCATTACCCAGAATGCATCTGCATTTGCAGCGGCAGCCGTAGTTGCCCACTCCAATGCTTGCTTCATGTCTTTGCCGTTTTCAAAATAGTAAGTGGCCGCATTGTAAAGGTTACCTGGATTTACTTTTGTGTTGGCCTCAATAGACTTCATTACTTTCGCATCGAAGTCAACAGCGAAAGGCACTTTTACTGAAGTGTTCTCCCACATGATTTGAAGATTGGCTGTCTTGTTGTTTTCAGCTAGGTCAGAAACTTCAATAGTGAATGTTTCTACTTTTTCTGTCAACTTCTCAGACTTTACAGTTACGCGAGCTTGATCTTTTGATTGATCGTACCCAGTAGTGTTTCCGCCCATTGCTACATCTTTGTACAAAATCACTGTCCACTCAGCTGCACCAGGGATGGAAAGGAGCAAGTAAGTTCCTTTTGGCACATCCACACCACCAAACTTTACATCATCGCTAAAAGTAACTTTAGATCCACTATTGGCAGCAGTTCTCCAAAGCTGGCCATATGGAGTCAAGAAATCGGCACTAGCACCAAAAATCTTGCGACCTTTTGCCTTAGGGCGAGAGTATTCAATTTTCACTTCGGTAAGACCGACAACGTTAGTCAGGGTAGCGGCCGTGCTGGCTGCAGGGGTTGTTACCTGTGCTTGCGATACGAAGCAAAGGGCACTCAAAAAAAGAACTACAATGTTTTTCATATTAGATTGTTTATAATTGAGCGGCAAATTTAATATAATTACCATGTCAAAAAAGTTGACAATTGACAAACGGCCAATTGACAACACTCAAACTTTGTCAATTGCCTATTTGTCAACTGTTAATTCACTTGAAAATGTATTAGACGTGAAGCTTCCCTTTTCTTTTTACGAGCGGCAAAATGTGGTTAAAATTGCGCAAGAAATGCTAGGGAAGGTGCTGTTTACACGGATCAATGGCGAAGTGACGGCTGGCATGATTGTGGAGACTGAAGCCTACTCAGACAAAGAGCGTGGTTGTCATGCTTTTAATGGAAAGACGGAGCGCAACAAAATTATGTTTGAGAAAGGTGGTGTGGCGTATGTGTATTTGTGTTACGGCATCCATCATTTATTCAATATAGTTACCAATGATGCTGGCAAGGCCGATGCTGTTTTGATCAGAGCCTTGCAACCTTGGAAAGGAGAGGAGTTGATGATGGAACGTATGAAAGTGAAATCGTTGAAAAGGATAACAAGTGGTCCGGGCAAACTGACGAAAGCGTTGGGCATTGACCGAGACCATAACGGAAAGAACCTATTGAATAGCGAAATTTGGATCGAAGACGTAGGCAAGAAAATCTCAAAAAGAAATTGCGTAGCTAGTGCAAGAATTGGAATTGACTATGCCGGAAAGGATGCTTTGCTGCCTTGGAGGTTTTCAATTAAGGATAATGAATGGGTGAGTAAGTAAGTAGAAGTCAGAATGCAGAAGTCAGAATGCAGAAGTCAGAAGTTAGAAGTTAGAATTGAGGTTAGTAGTTGGCATTTGAGTAGAGGTAATCTGCAACTCAATTCCGACTTTCGACTTCGGTATTATCTATTCTGGCTTCTGGCTTCTTTTAAGAATAAAAATTTTAGAATTGAATGATGATATTTTTTTATAGACTTTTCACAGCCAGTATCTTGTCGCTTGCAGCTTGCAGCCTATCAACTCCTGCTATTAGCCAAACCCCCAATGTATTCAAACTTGTCAACTCTGTATATGATGAACAGAACCCGGTGATCAGCCCAGATGGAAGAGCGATGTATTTCACCGTTGCCAAGCATCCACAGAACATGGGTGGCAAAAACGATTTGGGTGATATTTGGGTTTCTATAAACGTGGATGGTCAATGGCTACCGCCCAAGCATGGCGGCACTATCATCAACGATTTCAATTACAATAGTGTGGCTGGTTTTAGTCCAGATGGTGGCACTATATTCTTGATGGGTCATTACTCTCAAATTAGCAATGTGACCACTCAAGGTTTTTCGTATTCAAAAAAAACAGACACGGGTTGGTCGATACCCGAAAATATCTCTATCCCTTATTTTCTCAATAAGTCAGCCATGCTAACGGGAGACATTAGCGCTGATGGAAATATTTTTATTTTTTCCGCAGAGAGTTACACCACGACTGGCGCAGAAGATATTTATGTTTCGCTCAAGCAAAATGATAAATGGAGCGAGCCAATCAACTTGGGTAAAACAATCAATACTTCTTTTCAAGAGATGAGCCCCACGCTAAGCGCAGATACACGTTCCATTTATTTTTCTTCCAATGGATTGAAAGGCCTTGGCAGTTTTGATATTTTCACAGCAATACGGCTAGATGACACGTGGCTCAATTGGGGCAACCCTATTCCATTGGCAGATGCCATCAATTCAGAGGCGCGCGAATTATTTTATCGGGTCACCGCAGGAAACACACTCTTTACCACCACGCGCGACAGCGATGGCTATGGAGATATTCGCTCGGTAGTAGATGCACAGAACTTGCCCCGCATTGATACGTTGATCAAAATGGTGGAGAACAAGTATGATGAGAATAATTCCAACACAGTTTTGATCAAAGGCATGGTAACCAATTCTAAAACGGGAGCAGGCATAGCTGCACAACTTAAGTTTAAGACGGATTCTATCTACACAGTCACTTCTTCTGCCGATGGCAAATATAAAATCAGAATCCCTTCTACAAAAATCTATACCATTGAAGTGGAGAAGAAAGGGTTTGTGAACTTGCTAGAGAAGCTTGACATTCAGACATTAAAGTTGAATGCACTGGAAATGAATTTCAAGTTGCAGCCAATTGAGGTAGGCACGTTGGTTAATCTGAAGAGTGTATTGTTTTATATGGGCACCACGTCATTGCTAGAAGAATCGTACCCTGAGCTGGACGCCATTGTTGATTTTTTAAAAACCAACCCCAAAGTAGAAATTGAATTAGAAGGACACACTGACAATCGGGGAGATGCCAAGAAAAATGTAACGCTTTCCCAAGAGCGCGTAGGTAAAATCAAATCCTATCTTGTTTCAAAAGGAATTTCATCTAAGCGTGTGAAGGGCAAAGGTTTTGGTGGTAGCAAACCCATCGCTACAAGCGATAGTGAGGAGGCACGAAAATTGAATAGAAGGGTGGAGTTTTTGATTGTGAAGAATTAGTTCGAGGCGCAGAGACATGATGGTTCATAAAATGTCGAACGGCAAACTAATCCTACGAAAGTTCATTAAACTTTCTTTCGAGCTGAGTCACTGTTCTTCGAGATTGAATTTGATTCAATGAATTCATAAAATTCATAGTTCCGTTTATTCAAGTCCTCGAAGCCTTGTTGCAGAAACCTAATACTTGAATCAATTTGATTCTTATGCCTTTCCAATTCTCTTTTGAATTCTATCCGATCCATTTTGTGAAGATACTATTATTCGAGAAAAATACGAAGCATGGAACTTCTTTCCTTGCGCCTTTAGCTTAACAGGCTTGTAGCTTGTAGCCTCAACCCTTACCTTTGCAGCAATGGCAAAAGTAATTGCGTTCCCCACTCCAAGTCCTGAGAAATTTGGCTTCAAACCCGCAAGGAAAAAGAAGCTGACCAATCTTGAGAAGCACGGCCAATTGAATCTATTCAGTGGGGGCAAAGTGATCAGCTTAAACAACCTGTCTTCTTTTGAAGAAGCACTTTTGCTAGATGATCAACATGACAGGAGAGCGAAGGAATTATATTTGAAAGCCATCGACCAACAAGATTCAGTGGCCGATGCCTATTGTAACCTCGGCATCTTGGAATCAGAAACAAAAAACTACACTAAGGCCATTGATTGCTTTACGCTTAGCCTGAAAGCAGACCCGCGTCACTATGAGGCCCACTATAATTTAGCAAACATTTATGCGGAAATTGGAAACATTCCTCTCGCAAAAGTCCATTATCAATTATCGATAGCCATAGAGCCTGGTTTTCCCAATAGCCATTTTAATCTCGGCCTCACGCTGGCCATGAACAAAGAAGGAGCGGAGGCGATACAGTCACTTAACGCTTATAAGCACTTGGTAGCTAAAGAAGACCAAGCTCAGGCAGATGAGTTGATTGAGAGTTTGAGAAACTCTTTCTGAAAAATCTAACGACACTTATGGAAAGTAACTTTGCGCCCTTGCGCCTTTGCGTGAAATCATTTCACAAAGACCAAATCGTAACAAAGAAAAGAATCATGCGATAGATTTCTAAAGCCAGTTTAAGAAATAGAATCATCATCGCAGACTTCAGTATTAGTCTCCAGCCTCTTTCACCATAAAATTCAAAGCCCGATCGCAATAAAAAATAGAGGTTGGTGGAAATGAAAATTCCCGTGAGGATAGCCTCATCCAAATAGTTGCCTACTCCGAATACTGCCACCAAAATAGAAAGTATGATCGCATTGATGAATAAATTAAAGCATGCTAATTCAACCACATAACTGACATGATCAGTAAAGAAGCGGTTCTTTTTCCAATAAAGAATATTAAGAGGTAAAGAGCCAAGTATTACAAATACCATCACCATTAATTTAGCGAAAGCAGTAGTCTTAAGATTATAGATCAAGCTAAATGATTCTACATTCATACCCAAGTCGACAATCTTGTGGGCGATGAGATTTTGATATACACTTCTCATAGGGGACAGCAACTGTGTGTTCAAGGAGGCACTAAACAACTGCACCACAGGAAAGAAAAAGTAGATCAAGTTCAATACGAAGAAGAGTGAAATGGGCTTGAGGTAGTTGACTCTTCTTCCGTTCGCAAACTCTTTGGACACAAACCCTGGCTTTTTCAACACCAGCCACAGCGTTTTGATCATCTTGCTATCGGCAAAGGTGATGGCAATCAAAATGTTACTGAGAAAAGTCTTGAAAGAGCGGTCAGAAGGCTTGAGTATTTTCTCTCCGCACTCATTGCAATAATTTCCTGTAAAGGAATTGCCGCAGCTTTTACAAATATGAATAGGAGGGGTTTGTTCGCTCATGGAAGATTAAAGCGATGCAAAGGTAACTTTAGAATTAGGATTTTTGATTTTTGAATTGTGATTTTTGATTGGAAGCTAGAAGTTAGCTAAATCCTAAATCCTAAATCCTAAATCCTAAATCCTAAATCCTAAATCCTAAATCCTAAATCCTAAATTCCTAAGTCCCAATGTCTTTAACACCTTCATCCCCCTGCTCCTAAACCCCGCGCTACCAAATGGAAGTTGATCTTCAATGATCGGTATGATCTCGTTTTTTAGCGCTGGGTTTTCTTTGGCAATGTTGGCCAATACGGTCATTGAAAATACTCTTACAGCAATTGGTTCTTTTGTGTTGCTCAGGTATTCAAAGCAAACATCAGCGGCTCTGCCTTGCAGGCTTTTGGGAATTTTAATATCCTGTAGGAGCCTCACGGTGTTTCTCTTGACGGCATCATGGATGCCTGGCTTCTTCAAGTGGTCAAGCACTTTTTTAAGATGAGGTTTAATTAAGGCGGGATGATTGTGAACGCAGTAACTCAACGGCCAAGCCGCCCGTTGGGTAACACGATAAGGCCCAGTCAAAAACAAATTCACCAACTCCTGAAATCGAGAAGGGTTGTTTCCAATGTAATCTACTATCTTATTAGTGGTAGCTCGGGAGTGATCACTCAAAATTAATTTTATCAAATTCACAATCAATAATTTAACTTCAATTTAATGCATATAACTATCTGATTAATAGGATTTATATATTATTTCATTTAAGTTTGACATCACCTTTAATCGATGCGTGCTATGCAGCTATTTTTTACCATCGCTTCAATAATTTCTTTTCAATTGGGCTTGTGTTTGTTTTGCTTTTACAAGAAGCAATATAAGATGCCCTAAAAGAAAAGAAAGAAGGGAACGAAACCAAATAACTACATCCATTCAGCTTGCAAGGTTACATTAACCATCTTTCTTTCAGTACTTTGTCAATGAGTAAGATGAGCGTTGCTATCTGGTTGCTATAGGGATAGGAGCGGCACCCCGCAGCAGCGTTGGATGTGTGTTGGCGCGGGGAGTATAGCGGATAGCCCGGTTGCCACTCCGCCTCGGGTGGCAAGCACGCAATAAACTCTAACCTCAAATTTTCCCTCTTCAACTCCAATCCCTTTCCGTACCTTTGCGGCCTAAATTTTTAATTAGCTGTGAACTACCTATCTGCCGAAGCACTCTCCAAATCATTTAACGACCGTTGGCTTTTCAAAGACATCACCATTGGCATTGGCCAAGGCGAGAAGATTGCTTTGGTGGGCGAGAACGGAACGGGCAAGACAACGCTCATCAAAATACTCACAGGGCAAGTAAAACAAGACGAGGGTGCTGTAAGCATTCGCGATGGCATCAAGCTCGGCTACCTCACGCAGCAGCCTCAAGTAGCGCCCAAGTTATCGGTAAAAGAAATTTTATTTGACGAGAAGAACAAGATTGCCAAAGCGGTGGGTGAATACGAAGAGTGCATTCACGACCCTCATGTTTCGCCAGAGCGGATGCAACATGCATTGGAAGCGATGGAAGAGTTGAATGCATGGGATTATGATGCAAAGGTGCAAGAGATCACTGGCAAGTTGGGCATCACCGATTTAGAACAAAAATTTGAGCAGCTTTCTGGCGGGCAGAAGAAAAGGATTTTCTTGGCTCAAATGTTGTTGACCGAGCCAGACCTTATTATCATGGATGAGCCTACCAACCACTTGGACTTGGAGGCCATCGAATGGCTGGAGTCATACCTCAGTGGGCAGAACATGACCGTGCTGATGGTGACGCACGATCGGTACTTTTTGGACAACGTCTCAAAGACTGTTCTGGAGCTTGACCGCGGTAAGCTTTATAGGTATGAGGGTAACTACGCCTACTTTTTAGAAAAGAAGTCGGAGCGAGAGGAGATGCTGAAAACCGAAGTGACCAAGGCCAGGAATCTCCTTAAAAAGGAATTGGAATGGATGCGCAAACAGCCGCGGGCGCGTGGCACCAAGGCCAAGTACCGGATAGAAGCATTCTACGAATTGAAAGACATAGCCTCGGTAAACCTGAAGCGAGACAAGCTGGAATTGGACATTCAAGAAGCGCGGCAAGGAGGCAAGATCATGGAGCTTCATCACCTAACTAAAAGCTATGGCGATAGAAAAATGGTTGACGATTTTTCTTATGTGTTCAAGAAGAAAGATCGCATTGGCATTGTGGGTAAAAACGGTATTGGTAAATCAACCTTCTTGGATTTGCTCACAAGCAAGACCAAGCCAACTAGTGGTGAGATGATCCCGGGCGTGACCACGAAGATCGGATACTTCACTCAAGAAGTAGAGACACTGAACCCTGCGCACAGAGTGATTGAAGAAATAAAGGAAATAGCGGAGTACATTACCATGTCGGATGGCACACAGATGTCGGCCTCCAAATTCTTGGATACGTTTTTGTTCCCGCCCGAGAAGCAATACAACATAATCGAAAAGTTGAGCGGAGGAGAGAAGAAGCGATTGCAGTTGATGAAGGTGCTGATCACCAATCCCAACTTCTTGATCCTCGATGAGCCCACGAATGATTTTGATATTGACACGCTGAATGTCTTGGAAGATTTCTTGGAGAAATTCACTGGCTGTTTATTACTCGTCTCCCACGACCGTTACTTCATGGATCACTTGGTCGATCAACTTTTTATTTTCGAGGGCGATGGCAAGATCAGGCCGTTCAATGGAAACTATTCTGATTATCGAACGATGATAGAGGAGAAGGAAGAAATGGAACGGATGCCTGCACCAGCTAAGAAAATTATAGTCGAAGAAAAATCGAATGGCAAAAAGAAACTTTCGTTTGATGAAAAGAATGAGTTTGAAAAGCTGCCGCGCTCGATAGAAAAACTAGAATCGCGCAAAGCAGAATTGGTTGCTCAATTAGATTCAGGAAGCACCGATCACACTCAACTTACCGAATGGTCGAAGCAAATAGGTGATCTCACTCAAGAGATTGAAACAAAGACGATGCGGTGGATGGAGTTGGGGGAGTTGGTTTAAAATAAATTGACAAGGGGCAATTGACAATTGGCAAAACTGTGTGGTTGATAACAGGTTCTAAGCCTTATGCCCGAGTGCCAATGCTTTATCTCACGCAAATGCGCAAGGGCGCAAAGGTAATCGTCACTGAAAATACGAAGCCCTTGATTGATCAAATTGCTGAAGGCTTTGCTTTGCGTCATTGCGCCTTTGCGTGAAGAATTCAAAGTCCTAATGCCTAAGCCCTAATGCCCAAGTCCTAAAGTTACTCACAACTGTTAGTTCCTTTTATTACCAAACATTTCCCTTTCAATTGGTGTTATTGGTTCATATCTTTACGGAATTGAAAAGCTAAGATTTTGAACCACGCTCAAGCCATCACTCTCTACCAGCCGATGTTGCATAACATTGCCTATAATCTGCTTCGCTGCAAGGCTGATGCGGAAGATGTGGTGCAGGATACTTTTGTGAAATGGCTTAGTATCGATCAAACTAAAATCCAAAACACAAAAGCATATCTCATCAAATCGGTGACCAATAATTGCCTCAACCATCTCAATGCACTGAAGAGGAAGAAGGAAGAATATTGGGATTCATTTATGCTTTCTCAATTGATGGTTAAATTCAAGGAGTCTGACTTCGCACATATTGATTTTGAGAAGGAGTTAGCGGCAGCATTCAAGGTGATACAGAGTAAGTTAGAGCCTTTGGAGCGTGCTACTTATCTGTTGAAGGAAGTGTTCGACTTTGATTATGATGCTATTCAAAAAGTGCTGGATAAAAAGGCTGACCATTGCCGCCAATTGTTTAGTCGGGCAAAAAAGAAGTTGAATGATTCAAGTTCAAAGATTAAAATGGAGCTTCCCGATGCCTCTCAATTGTTTGAGAGTTTTAAGAATGCTTGCACACTAGACAATGCCACCGAATTGATCGGCCATCTAAAAAATGATATCGCGGAAGCCATCAGCAAAAAAAGTTGATCTTTTTCCTGAGTTCTTGTCACAAAATCCAAATAGGTTTGTCTTACAGTTGAATCAGCCAAATAAGGGCTGGTTGAGCGTTTTAATCTACTAACCTAACCTGTTTACATGAAGGCGATTCTCATTTTCTTCGTAGCTCATTGGTACTTATCTCTGTTCTTTCAGACATTTTTCCTCCATCGCTACGCAGCCCACAAAGCTTTTACCATGAGCCCGTTCACCGAGAAGGTGTTCTTTGTTCTTACTTGGATATTTCAAGGCTCTAACTATTTAAGCCCTTTCGGCTATGGTACCATGCACCGTATGCACCATGCTTTTGCCGATACCGAAAATGATCCGCACTCACCCAAGTACGATGAAACTATTTGGAACATGATGTGGAAGACCAAGACTATTTACTCTGGCATTGCTAGCGGTAGGGTAGTTCCTGAAAAGCGTTTTACAGAGGGCGTACCCCGCTGGGATTCGTTCGATAAGTTTGCCCGCTCATGGCCATCCCGTTTATTTTGGGGAGCATTGTATGTATTGTTTTACTGGCAATTTGCTACCGCTTGGTACTTGTGGCTGCTGTTGCCATTGCAGTTTATAATGAGCCCTATTCACGGAGCAATCATCAATTGGTTTGCCCATGTTTACGGCTACCGCAATTTTGAAGTAGGAGATACATCTAAAAACTTTTTGCCAGTTGATTTTTTGATGATGGGCGAGAGCTATCACAACAATCACCACAAGTACGGCTCACGTGCCAACTTTGGAGGCATCCGTTGGCATGAACTAGATCCAACCTACTTTGTCATTCGCATTTTAGATAAGTTGAAAGTGATCAAGCTAGTGCAGCAGAAGGAGATTGTGATGCAGAGGGTGAGAAAGGCTGCCTAGATTTATCTCAGATTAAAATTGAAAGCCAGAGTAATGTCTGGCTTTTTTATTTTGAACCCTTCCCCAACAACTCGATCATCATCCCATCTATCCTTCTTGGCTTCAAGGTCTTTGCATCCAGCAATGCCCAAACTGTTCGCGATTTGGTAATTACTTTTCCATCCTTGATTAATTCTACAAACCTTTCAAACGTAGCCCCCTTGGCTTCACCCACCCAAGTTGTGCCGGTAAGATGATTACCCAAAAAAGCTTGGCCGAGGTAGTCGATTTCATGGCGAAGGAGCATCCATGAGTAGCTGTCTCTCATTTCTGCGCTTGTTATCGAAACCCAATGAGCCATCGCCACCTCTTGCACCCAGCGCACATACACCACATTGTTCACGTGGTTCATTTCGTCAATATCGGCCTGTTGGGTGACAATTTCTGTAGAAAATGGCTTTAGGGAGGAAGATTCCATAAACGAAGGTCTAAAAAGAATATGTTCTTTATTTGAAATTTATGTTATCTTTGCAAATTATTTATCAAATATCAATAACAAACAAAATGAAAGAAGGAACAGTAAAATTCTTCAACGAGGCCAAAGGTTTTGGCTTTGTAAAGGAAACATCAACAGGACAAGAGTATTTTGTTCATGTAACGGGCTTGGTTGACAAGGTACGTGAAAATGACACAATCACATTTGATCTGAAAGAAGGTAAGAAAGGCTTGAACGCAGTAGAAGTTCGCTTAGCCAATTAATATCTGGTCACCTAAGAATTGAAAAGCCCTACCCCGATAGCTATCGGGGTGGGCTTTTTTTTGACACAAACCACTCCACCATTGACATTCCACGATTTTAAATTTGACCCCAAGCTCTCTGAAGGGCTTGAATCCATGGGCTACAACAAGCCCACACCAATACAAGAGAAGGCCATTCCAGTCATATTGGAAAGAAAAGACTTGATCGCTTGTGCACAAACAGGCACAGGAAAAACGGCCGCCTATCTATTGCCCATCCTCAACAACATCATTCATTCAGAAAAGCGTCACTTAAACACATTGATCATTGCGCCTACGCGTGAATTAGCCCAGCAGATCGATCAACAAATAGAAGGCTTCGCTTATTTTCTAGGCGTTAGTTCCATTCCAGTTTATGGTGGTGGCGATGGCGCGATTTGGGAGCAGCAGAAGAAAGCTTTAGAAGCAGGAGTAGACATTATTATTGCAACACCCGGAAGGTTGATGGCGCAATTGGCATCTGGCGTAATTAAATTAGATCATGTAGAACATTTGGTTTTAGATGAGGCGGATAGAATGTTGGATATGGGTTTTTATGAAGATATCATCCGCATTATCAAATACCTTCCTGCCAACCGACAAACATTACTTTTTTCTGCTACCATGCCTCCAAAAATAAGAGGCTTGGCCAATAAGATTCTAAAGAACCCAGAAGAAATCAACATTGCTATTTCAAAACCTGCCGAAGGGATTTTGCAGCAGGCGTATGTAGTGTTTGATGAACAAAAAGAAAAATTGATCAACCATATCTTTAAAACAGGTCAGTACAGTAGTGTATTGATTTTTGCGTCCACAAAAGAAAATGTAAAAAAGCTAGATCGCTCGTTACAAAAAATTGGCATCACCGCTAAAGCCATTCACTCAGACTTAGAGCAGGTTGAACGCGAAAATATTTTGCGAGAGTTCAAAAACAAGCAACTTTCTATTTTAGTTGGCACCGATGTTTTATCAAGAGGGATTGATGTAGAGGGAATAAGTTTAGTTATAAACTTTGATGTGCCACCAGACCCGGAAGATTACATTCACAGAATTGGCAGAACAGCGCGGGCGGCCACTACTGGCACTGCCATTACGTTTATCAATAACAAAGACCAGCGCAAGTTTTCGAGGATTGAAAGCATGATTGGCAAAGTGATAGAAAAAGTTTCAATACCTGAAGAGTTGGGCTCTGGCCCACTCTACCAACCAGAAAAACAAATTGAGACTAGTTACCAGCGACCGCGTGGCCCTAAGAAGAGTTTTGGCCAAAAGCCAAGAAGATAGAAGTCAGAAGTTGGAAGTTAGAATTTGCCTAATCATATCACTATAATATTCTCCAAAATAAGGGCCTACCCAATTGAGTGCCATCACTTCCTCTTCTTCACCTTTATTGTAATATTGATCGGCCGTTACATAGCCTGTATAGTTGCCATTAAAACTGGTGATGATTACTTTTTTGCCGAAAGTTGAGGCCAGCGAGTCAATCTTTTCGTCCACAAAAATTTCGCCTGAAAAATCGCAGGGTGTTCCTATCAATACAATATTTCCGATTTGAAGAACGGTGAGTTCGCCTTGCAGTTTACCAATGGATGATCGGAAAATCCAATCGCGTACCTTCCAATTGTTTGCAATGCGCAATTGCGATGCACCAAACTTGATGGGAATGTGTGCGGAAGATATTGAAAAAGAGTCAGCTAGTTGTTGAGAATCGGCTTTGATTATTTTTTCAGAAAGCACTTGCCCTGTCTTTTCAATGCGTTCAAATTCTTCTCCATCAAAACCCTTCAAGCGATGACTGCCTACCATACCGGCCATGAACATTCCAAAATCAAATCCGTTTTTCTCCAGATGATTGGTCAATGCGGTAGGGTAGTCGCCAGAAATAATTCTGTTAAGTAATCCTACTGTGGTGGCATGGCCGCTATACGTTACTACCATCGCTTTGCTACTATCTTCACGAATGAATTTCAATCCGCGCAGTTTTCCGTCTACTTTCCCATTCGTTCTATCCAATCTATTCTCTACAAATTCTGCGGCATCAGTCTCCAAATAATGGATGGATGAAGGCAACGAGGTTGATATTGCTTTTTCAAGATGAAGGATAATGTCTTGTGTTACTTTATCAACCCATTCTTTATGGTAAGAGCCAAGTGCGATTCTCCCTACTAAACTTTTATCCCACCCGCCCAAGCTGCTGTGCGTGTGCGTGGCAGAGAAATGAACAAAATAGTTTTTTTTCTGCCGCTTTAGTTCCTCAGTCACTTTGTCTTTTATTACCGGAGGAAATAACATCAAGTCTGCTGTTACTATAAAATTAAAGCTACTTCCATTGTCAATAGATAGCACTCGACAATAAACAGAATCATGGATGGTCTCAAATTTATCCTTTGGTGTGTAGCCCGCCATAGGCATAGAATAATTTGGCGTGATGTTGAATTTGCTCCACCCTACTTTTGTTTTTGAGGTGCCATTATGTACAATTGGTTTTAAAGTATCCAACCGCTTCATCATGGTTTGATAAAAGAGTTGTTCTTCTAGTGGTGTGTTGTCAATAGGTGCAATGAGTGAAATACCGATTAAGATCAAAATCACTAATCCATAGATAGTCCATTTGGTGTATTTCTTCATTATCTACTTCTATATGAAAGCATTATCAATTCTCCGATTTTTTAAATGGCCCTTCGTAGATTAGCTTGCCCGTTTTGTCCCACTCTTTGCAAGTTCCTTCCTCCCTAATATCTCTGATCTCATCATTTGAAAAGCACTCCTTCTTTTTAGAGCCGTTTTCGAAATACTCAAAATATTTGTTAAAGTAAACAGAAATATAATCAGTTCCGTCCTCTTCAACTTTTGTAATCTTCTCACCTATTAATTCTGATTCGATTGATCCGCTTGGGTATAATTTTACTGATTTAATGAAAAAATCATCACTAAAGATTCTAAGACGTTCATAAATGCCTAAACGCTTAAAAATTAAGGTATTGTCATCCACAATCCATTTACCCTGCCTTCGACCATATTTATCCTTGAAATCTAAAGTGTCCCCGTTTACAATTCTATACTTAATAGGGAATATTTCGTACTTCTCCGAAGAATACTCAATAACGCGATTTCTTTTCGTGACTTGATTTCTTATTGTTACTTTATTCGGACTTACTTTAATTCCTTTTATCTTAAAAACTAAAGTGTAGAAGCAGGAGCATTCGCATGGCTCTCCAGTTTCTATGTACCCTAGTTTAAGATCATCACCAAGTATTGAGGCACTTGGAATAAAGTCAATGCAGCAGGTGGCCCACATCCCTAGTTTTATAAATAACGTATCTCCACTTAATTTTTGCTCAACGATTCTATTAATTATTCTTGGAAAATTACCACCATCATCTTGTTCACATTTTAACTTATTAAATTCAATAATCTTCAATTTCCTTTCTTGCCCGTGGGAGAATTGAAATGCTAATGATAATAGAATGAATATTGTTAAGTATTTGTTCATGATTAAATTCCTGTTAATGATTTGTTAAAGCTACTAACCTAATGGCCATTGTTTCGTATGACATGTAAATCTTTCTCGTTATGGCGTACCTTAAAAGAAATAAAAGATTCTTCTTCTGGTTAGTAATTACACTCCTACTTGCCATTCTTCCTTGGTTCATTTTGTAATATGGGCATCTCTATAAACCTTGTCAGGTTGAGCCTGTCGAAACCAACTTGTGGCTTTTCGTATACTAAAACGACTTCGACAAGCTCAGTCTGACATTCTATTTAGGTTTTTAGAGATGCCATTATTTCTTTTTAGGCACCGGATCATACCCACTTGTTCCCCACGGGTGGCATCTACCTATTCGTTTGGCCCCTAACCAAATTCCTTTTAGCACGCCCCATTCCAAAATGGCTTCAATAGTGTATTGAGAACACGAAGGGGCATGGCGGCAATGCGCACCCAACAAGGGCGAGATCGTGCCTTGGTATAATTTGATCGGCAAAATGAAAAGCTTCTTTAGCATTTATTTAGGTTCTCCTTCCAGTTATCAATTTTCAATTTTTATTAAATCCTGCTTACCCAACTTGCAATATCTCTCTATTTTCGCCAAAATTACAGAATATGGTATTGAACAGTGCAATTTACAATGTTGGTGTAAAGGAAGAAAATACCGACTACTTGAACGAAAAGATTCAAGCAGCCAATTTCCTTTGTTTTTTCTTTGGTCTGTTGAGTGTTCCATTCTTTTTTATCACATTCAAATTCATGCCTGAGATAGCCTATCTGCCAGGATTATTCTTTGTGGTGGCATCAATAGGCTTGTTACTCAACTATATTTCTCTGCCCAACTTGGCTAGGTTCATGGTGTGCTTTGGTTTTTTGGCTTTATACACCATTTACACCGCATATATCACGCCAGACCGTGAGCCACTGCTTGCTTCTTTTCTAGCCATGCAAGTTCTTTTCTTATTGCCGCCTTGGATACTCTTCGATTTAGAAGAGAAGGGTTCGCTCATTGTCTATACACTTTTAGCCATTGCCCTTACACTACTCTCTCCCGTTTTTAACGATTGGTTTACTCATGATGTGAAACCCGAAGTCATTGAGCTGTTCAAGCAAGGATGGTTGTTCTATTTGTGTGTGATAACCGCTGTATTTGGTATGTCAGGAGCACTTTTGTTTCTAGAATATTCCACCTTCGTAACTGGAAATAAAAATGCACAACTTTTGAACGATATGAGCCTGAAAGCGGTGGAGATTGCAGCGAACGAAAAAAAACTGAATGATTACATTGCCGAAATTGAGGCAAGTAAGAAAGACGGGGAGAGGCGCCAGTGGTCATCCAACGGCATTGCCAAGTTTGCCGACATTCTTAGAAATAATCAGGGAGATGATCAAAAAATGTTTGATGCGATTATTTCTAATTTGGTGAAATACATTGGGGCCAACCAAGGGGGATTGTTTTTACTGGAAGGCGAAAAAAAAGATGAGCGAGTTTTGAATTTGATGGCCGCTTATGCGTATGACAGAAAAAAATATTTACAAAAAAAGATTGCCGTTGGCGAAGGCGTTGTAGGGCAAGTTGTGTTGGAGAAGTCTCCCATTTTCATGACAGCTATCCCCGATGAATATGTGCAGATAACCTCGGGCCTAGGTGATGCACCTCCGCGGTCGTTGCTCATTTCTCCTTTGATTGTAAACGAAGAAGTATATGGTGTATTGGAGTTAGCTTCATTTCAAAAATGGGAACCACACGTGCAAGAATTTGTTAGCAAAATAGGCGAGAGCATTGCATCCACTATTGCCACCGTGCGCGTAAGTGGAAAAACAAAAACACTAGTAGAAGAATTACAGCAGCAAACCGAAGAAATGAAATCTCAAGAAGAAGAGATGCGCCAAAACATGGAAGAGTTGGTGGCCACCCAAGAAGAAATGCAGCGCAAGGAGCAAGAGTACCTTCAGCGGATTGCCGACTTAGAAGGCAATAGGCAATTGACAACAAGCAATTGACAATTTGGAGCGCAGCTTTGTCAACTGCCTATTTGTCAATTTCATCCAAGTCCTAAGTCCTAATGACTATTGTCTCACTCCACCACATAACTAATCTCCCCGTTCTTTCCATCCTTCAATTGCACACCAATAGCTTGCAAGTCATCGCGAATTTTATCAGACAGAGCATAGTTGCGATCGGTACGGGCTTTCTTGCGCAATTCAATCAATACATGGATCGTTCCATCTAGTAAATCATTGTTGCTGTTTTTGTCTTCCATCAGTCCTAGCACATCTTCCATAAATGAAATAAAGGTGTACTTTAATTTTTCAAAAGTAGCGGTATCCACCGAGCCAATGGCTGTGTTGCCTGATTTAAAATCATTGATGCGCGCAGACATTTCAAATAACACTGCCAATGTTTTTGCTGTATTGAAATCATCGCTCATGTTTTTACAACATTCCGATGTCAAGCGATTGAGATCATTTACCAATTCAGCATTTATATTAACTTCTTTGGTATAATTTAAATTTTTAATAACAGTAAGCGCAGTACCTAATTTGCGATACCCTTTTTCTGCCGCACTCAAGGCTTCATTAGAGAAATCAAGTGTGCTACTGTAGTGCGATTGCAACATGAAAAAGCGTACCGACATAGGGCTGTAGGCTTTCTCTAGCAGCGGGTGAGTTCCAGCAAATAATTCCCTTGGTAAAAATGAGTTGCCTTTTGACTTACTCATCTTCTCACCATTCACAGTAAGCATATTGGAGTGCATCCAATAGCGCACGGGTGCATTGCCATACGCACCCACATTTTGCGCAATCTCACATTCATGATGCGGGAATTTTAAATCCATTCCACCACCATGAATGTCAAACTCCTTGCCTAAATATTTTGTGCCCATTGCCGAGCACTCTAGGTGCCAGCCAGGTATTCCTTCGCCCCAAGGTGAAGGCCACCGTTGAATATGACTAGGCGATACGGCTTTCCATATTGCAAAGTCGATCGAATTTTTTTTCTCTTCTTGCCCATCTAGCTCACGTGTGCCTTCCAGTAAATCATCAATGTTCCTGCCGCTTAGCTCTCCATACTTGTGTTTCTCCATGAACTTGCGCACGTCAAAATATACAGAGCCATTTTTCTCATAGGCAAAGCCATTATCCAAAATTCTTTTCACCATTTCAATTTGCTCAACAATATGCCCCGTTGCGGTCGGCTCTACACTGGGCGGAAGAATATTAAAAATGCGACATACTTCGTGAAAGCCGTACGTATATTTTTGCACGATCTCCATGGGCTCTAGCCTTTCTAACTTTGCTCTCTCCTCAATGCGATCAACGCCTTCACCAGCATCGTTTGTTAAATGACCTGCATCGGTGATGTTTCGCACATAACGCACTTTGTAGCCAATGTGTGTCAAGTAACGGAACACGACATCAAAGGCTGTGAAAGTGCGAAGGTTACCCAAATGAACTTCGTTATAGACAGTGGGCCCGCAAGAATACAATCCTACAAAAGGAGGGTTGATCGGTTCAAAGTGTTCTTTCTTGCCGCTCAGCGTGTTGGTGATGGACACAGGATATTGTTCGTACAAATTCATAGTTGTTAAATAGGGGCGAAGCTACTCAAAATTCAAGTTTGAAAGTTGAAGATATTGTTAAAAGTTCAGGATATAATAAGATGGGAAATGGTAGCCCTGGGTGAGTTCCTTTCGTGACGGGCCGCTAATTGAAATAAAAAGAAAAGTCACTTCTCGTTTGAAGGGCTTTGACTTAACCAAAGGCTTAAAAAATATGTGCTAAGCGTTTTAAATACAAGCCGAAAGTTTGAAGTAACCTTGTGATTCGTATTTTTAAGCGATGAAAATTTTATTCGTTTGCTTGGGCAATGTCTGTCGCTCTCCATTGGCAGAGGCTATCTTTAAACATAGAATCGAGGAAAAGAATCTGGCAGAGAGATTTTTAGTGGACTCGTGCGGCACGTCTACTTATGAGGTTGGCAATCCGCCCGATGCTAGAACAATAAAGAATGCAAAAAAAGGTGGAATAGCAATCCAACACATTGCCAGGCAACTTAGTCAAAGAGATGTAGAAAAATTTGATTTGATCTTAGCGATGGATCAACATAATTTGGATGCAATCATGCAACTGCCGAACATGACGTTGCACAAGGGAAAAATAAAACTGATGCGTGAATTTGACCCGATGGGATTGGGTGATGTGCCCGATCCCTATTATGGTAGTGAGAAAGATTTTCAATTAGTATTTGATATCCTTGATCGCTCTATTCATAGCCTTATTGCCACAATAATTTCCGATTTTCAACCTCCAAAATCCAAAATCCAAAATCTAAAATACTAATCCTTCACCAAAACTTGTAATGTAGATCGAGACGATTGCTCGAGTATAACCCCCTTTAAGTTTCTGTATTGAGTAGAAGTTTTTTGATCGTAGTTTTTTATAGTAACCAAGGTGAGATTCGCGTTATAGTAGACTTCAAAATTTTTACTAAGCAGTTCTATTAGCTTCAACACTTTGCTTTCACGATAATCAATACAAAAAGAAAAAGAGATGGCTGAGTTTTGCATTACGTTCATCCGGATGTTCAATTCTGTCAATGCTTTGAAGATGATAGCGAGCTGCGTCTCGTCCACGAAAGTGTAATCGGTGACTTTGCATGACACAAGGCACTGGTTGCCTTTGTAAACAATCAATGGAGGAAGTTTACCTACACGGCAATCGTAGATTTTTGTACCTGATAGAGTTGGATCAATAAAACTCTTGACAAATAGTGGAATGTTGTTATTCGCTAACGGCTTAATGGTTTTGGGGTGAATGACGGAGGCACCGAAATAAGTCATCTCAGCCGCTTCTTTGTAAGGCAATTCTTCAAATACAATAGCATCGGGTATTCGTTTCGGGTCTGCACTCATCACACCAGGCACATCTTTCCAAATGGTAACGGACTTGGCTTTTAGGCAGCAACCAAAAATAGCCGCGGAAAAATCTGATCCTTCGCGGCCCAGAGTGGTGGTCAAGTTATTTTTTGTTGAGCCAATGAACCCTTGGGTAACAATTATTTTTTGATTTTTTAAATCGAGTTGCCTGATCTCCTTTTCGGTTTCCATCCAATCCACTTTTCCTTCGCGGAAGGTGTTATCGGTTTTGATGTATTGCCTTGCATCGATCCAAGTAGCTGATATATTTTCCGTTTGCAGATAGCGAGCAACAATGGTGGAAGAAATCAATTCACCACATGAAACTATTTGATCGTAAAAAAGATCGGCTTCGCCATTGTCTTTGATCAACGTTTCTAACCCGATGAATAATTTTTCGATCTCTTCACTTAACTGATCGCCCGAAAATAATTCCTTTGAAAGCGCAAGGTGATAGTGCCTGAGCAGATCTACTTCTTTTTGATAACTCTTTTTTGACTGTGCGAGCGAGACTATTTCCTCCAATGCATCGGTGGCTTTGCCCATTGCAGAGACTACGACCAACAGGCCATCTTTGGAGTTGGCTTTTATGATTTGGGTTACATTCTTAACGCCCGTTGCATTTTTGAGAGAGGCTCCACCAAATTTAAAGATATTCATCAATTTTTAGTTGTTTCAAACGGTTGCGAACTATATTTGTAGCTGGAAATTTAAGATTTTTGATTTAAGATTTGTAATTGTTGAAGTGGAAATAATCCTTTCATTGACAAACACCCGAAAATCCTATTGCTCAAAGTCGTAAATCTAAAATTTTAAAAATCTTAAATTCTAAATCTTAAATCTTAAATCTATTCATGGAAGCTTCTCGTATTGCCCTACCCATTGGTACAGCCCTCGATCGATTCATAAAAAACAATCAATATCAATTTCAATATGCCAGTGGTGAGCTTTCGCAATTGCTGCGAGATATTGCCTTGGCTTCTAAAGTGGTTAACCGCGAGATCAACAAAGCAGGCCTGATCGACATTATGGGCTCAATGGGTTCTCAAAACTCAGGCGGAGAGCAACAGCAGAAACTGGATGTGCTGGCAAACATTCGGTTTACGCGCGCGCTTACTAAAGGTGGCGAGGTCTGCGCGTTAATTTCGGAAGAAACAGAATCATTTGTGGATTTGAATAATGATGGGAAGTATGTCATCGCTATCGATCCGTTGGATGGGTCATCGAATATTGATGTGAATGTGTCCATCGGTACGATTTTTTCTATTTATCGTAGAAAAAGTGCCGTTGGCTTACCCATTAGTGATGAAGATATTTTGCAGACAGGCGATGAACAAGTGGCTGCAGGTTATATTTTGTATGGCTCTTCTACCATGTTGGTTTATACAACAGGGCATGGAGTGAACGGATTTACCTATGAAGCAACCCTAGGCGAATATTTCCTTTCTCATCCTGACATGACCATTCCTGAATCAGGAAAAATTTATTCTATTAATGAAGGCTCAGCCAATTCTTTCTCAGAAGGAGTGAAGTCGTACATTCAATATTGTAAGGATAATAATTACACCGCTCGGTACATCGGTTCTTTGGTGGCAGATTTCCATCGCAATCTCTTGAAAGGAGGGATTTACATTTACCCAGCTACGGCAAAAGACACCAACGGAAAACTTCGATTGATGTATGAGTGCAATGCTTTGTCATTTATTGCGGAGCAAGCAGGAGGGAAAGCATCTAACGGAAAAGGAAGGATCATGGAGATCAAGCCGAAAGATTTACATCAGCGCACTCCGTTTTATGTGGGTTCTTTGAAGATGGTAGAGAAAGCAATTGAGAAGATTTAGAGTATTCGAAGGGGACGAAATTACGATGACTGAATATGAAATGTGGAATAGTTTGTAATTTTACATAAACTTAAAACGAAAAATGATGGTAGAATTCAAAATACAATTAGAAGAAAGTTTTGTGCGAAGATTGGGGTACAAAGAGATCGATGACTATTTGCAGAACATTACACAAGAGGCTGTCATCAAACTGGCTGCACAAGATATAGTGAAAGATTTACAAACCATTGATCTTGAAAACGACAAGGAATGGCAGTTGTCGCGAAGCCTTGCGTGGCAGCAAGAAAAACATAAGTATATTGGTAAGTAATGACTGACTTTGTAATTGATGCGAATGTACTAATGAGCATTTTAATAAGTGGAAAGTCTAGTTATAAACCCCTTTTGACTTATTACAATTTCATACTTCCCGATTTTGCTTTGGTAGAACTTGACAAGTACAAAGACGTACTGAAAAGCAAAACAAAAATGCAAGAAGATGAATTTTTACAATGGACTTACTTTGTATTTGCCCAGCTTACCATTTTACCACAATACATTTTTATCAAAGAGAGCCTTGTTAGATCAAATGAAATTTTAGAAAAAAAATAGATTTAAAAGATACAAGCTATGTGGCGTTGGCAATGCAATTGGATTTAGTTCTTTTGACAAGAGATAATCCACTATACACAGGATTGCGAAAGCGAGGATTTAGAAAGGTAATCTTATTTGAAGACTTTTTACGCGAGCTTTGAAAATAGAAGTTTGAGGTTAGAGATTGGAAACTGGAAGTGGATAACTGCTAACCGATTAACTTTTACTACTACCTCTAATAGGCAACAAGTAATCTGTAAACAGCAACCCAATCACCCCTTCACCTCTTCCTTTTCTTCCTGTTCAAAAACCTCTGGGGCTTCTAGTAGAAGAATTGAATACCACTTTACCAACTTCTTGATGTCTGAGACGTAGACACGGTCTTCATCATATTCAGGAAGCACTGATTTTAAAAACGCTTTCAACTTAGCATTATCAGATTCTGGAGTCACACCAATTTCGGCACCAAATTGTTTTTTTATTTTCTTGATCACTTCTTGCAGCGATTCTGTTCCCTCTTTAGTAGTGGTGTAGATAGAGATTTCACTTAGTACAGACATCCGCTCCTTTCCGCCCGCTACCAATTTCAATTTGGCTGCGTCTAGTGATTCCAAGATCACACCTGCCTTACCAGGTTTCATAATTTTGAACAACCCTCCCTTGCCACTAATCGATGCTATTTCTTTCAGCTCCATACGTTGATTTTAATATTTGATCGCAAAACTAATCATTTTCGTTAGCGTTGCGGATGGCCTCAACAATAAAACCGAGCACTTTATCTCGCCCCGATTTTTTTTCCGCAGAGGTAATGAACAAAGGGGGCAGTTCCTCCCATGATTTTAGAAGCTCCGTCTCAAAGGCATTTTTTAATTTACCTAACTCAGATTGCTTGAGTTTGTCTGTTTTGGTTAGTACTAAGGCCAAGGGAAGGTTCATTTTACCCATCCAATTGATAAAATCTAAATCTATTTTTTGTGCCTGCAATCTAGAGTCGATGAGAACGAACGTGCAAAACAAGTTCTCACGGTTTTGTAGATAGTTCTCTATCATTTGGCCAAAGTTCCAGCGGTCTTCCTTGCTCAACTTGGCATATCCATAGCCAGGCAAATCCACTAAGTACCATTCTTCATTTATAAGGAAGTGATTGATTGTCTGTGTTTTGCCCGGAGTTCCAGAAACTTTAGCCAATTGTTTCCGTTGCACGAGCATGTTTATAAGAGAGGACTTTCCTACATTAGATCGCCCAATAAAAGCAAATTCAGGCCTTTTTGGATCCGGGCATTTAAGGTAGTCGGTGTTGCTAATGATGAACTCTGCCGACTTAATGACCATGCTTAAAGTATTAATTGAGGCGCAAATTACTAAGAATGTAAGAAACGTGTTAGTTATGATTAAAGATGGCCTATTTATTTTTTGGAAGATTTTGCTAAATTGCCCCTCTGGAATGATTTTTTTAATCGAGTAAAACCATTTTTTTGATATGTATAGCCTTTTAAGGGTACTCATTTTTTCAGCCAGCATTGTCTTGGCCTCTTCATTTTCAGCTTTTGCACAGCAGCCACAAGATAAGCAAGTGTCCAAAGATTATATGGAGCAGGCTATCTTAACACTAGAAGCAACAAAAGCAGAGGATGATGCCAGAGATGTAATGGTCATTGCGGCCAACTATGACACCACCAATATCAAAGCAAACTTTGAGGCGGGCCATTTGCACTTGATCACCATCAATAAAGATTTAGCGATTAAATTTTTTCTTAGAATATACAGGCAAGACCCAGATTACAACTTTGCCCTCACCTATTGGATAGGCAAAGGATATCAGTACGGACTTGACTTTGATAATGCCATTCGTTTTTATACAGAATATAAAAATAAGCTCACTAAAAAACCAGGCTACCAAGGAAAGGATAAAGTAGATATGAAGGAAGTAGATAGAAGAATTGTGGAGTGCAATAACGGAAAGGAATTTGTGGCCAACCCTCAGCCTTTTTCAATTGTGAATATTGGCCGTGAAATCAATTCTGAGTTTGAAGATTACGCACCCGTATTAACAGCAGATGAAAGTGAAATTGTTTTCACCACTCGCAGACGCGATGGCAATACCTATGAAAACGTGGCAGATGACAATAAACCCTATGAAGATATTTTCACAACCTCGAAAAACAGTTCGACTTGGCAAAAAGCTAAAAATATTGGCGTAACGCTCAATACTAAATTCAATGACTCGAACCTTTCTTTTTCTCCAGATGGCAAAACACTTTTCGTTTATAAAGATGAGGGCAATGGAGATATTTATTTTACAGAAAGAAGGGGTGATGGAACATGGGGTGAGCTAGAAGCTTTACCCGGCCTAATTAATTCTACTTTTCGTGAATCGTCTGTTTCAATTACTAAAGATGGAGACTTACTTTATTTTGCCAGCGAGCGCCCAGGTGGCTATGGTGGCTCAGACATTTATGTTTGCTATAAAGATAGCAGAGGTGAGTGGAGCCGTGTTAAGAACTTAGGCCCTGCTATCAATACGGAGTATGATGAAGATGGGCCATTTATCGACTACGATGCCAAAACTTTATATTTCAGTTCGCAAGGAAGAAAAGGAATGGGAGGCTTTGATATTTTTAAGGCAAACCTTATTGACAAAGAAAAGAATGAGTGGAACGAGCCAGAGAACATGGGCTACCCAATCAACTCACCCGATGATGATATTTATTTTTCAGGTACTAAAGATGGAAAGCATTGGTATTATTCTTCCGTAAGGGAAGATGGCCTTGGCTACTCTGATATTTATACCATTGTTCCATCTGAGGAAGTGAAAAAAGAACCTGTTGTAGCCACAAAAGATCCTGAGCCTATCAAAGATGAACCGAAAGTTGAGCCTAAGGTAGAACCAATTGTAGAAGCCAAGGTAGAACCCAAAGTTGAACCTAAGATAGAACCTAAAGTTGAGCCCAAGGTAGTTGCGAAGCCAACTGTTCAACCAATTAAGTATATGGTGAATGTGGTGGACGCAGAATCTAAAACCCCAATAGAGGCGAAAGTAAGGATGCAAGGCTTGAAAGATAATGTAATGGTTGGTGCGATTGGGCAGAACGATGGCTCTTATGAATTTGCCATTACTTCTACCAAACCTAAAGATTATCGCTTGTCTATCGAGAGAGAAGGCTATGTGTTTCAAAACCTGAATGTGAAAGTAGAAGGAGCTACCACCAAAGAGAAAACAATTACAAAAACCATTGAAATGAGAAAGTTGGTAGTGGGTGTGGTTTCAATATTGCGCAATGTTTATTTTGATTACGAAAAGGCTACATTCAAGACAGAAGCATATTCTGAATTGAACAAGCTAGAGACCATGATGAAGCAAAATGAAAGCCTGCAAGTAGAAATTGGAGGGCATACAGATAGCTACGGAGATGCTAAGTATAACCAAAGACTTTCTGAGCGCAGAGCCAATGCGGTGAAAAGTTTCCTTACTTCTAAGGGCATCGATACACGAAGGGTGAAAACAGTTGGCTATGGCGAAAGCAAGCCACTCGCCAGCAACGATGACGAAGATGAAGGCCGTCAGTTCAACCGTAGGGTAGAGTTTAAAGTGTTGGGTAATTAAGATTTTTTGATTTGGGATTTTTGATTTGTGAATTGTGATTTTAAATTTTCCCTGAGTTCCAACCTCTAACTTCTAACCTCTAATTCCCCTTGCCAGTAGTCCCATACAAGACCGATCCATCCAGCAAAAAGCAGCAGGTGGCTCGTATGTTCGATACTATCAGCGGTAATTACGATTTCCTCAATCACTTCTTGAGTTTTGGTATCGATATTGGCTGGCGTAAAAAAGCCATTCAATTGCTGAAACAAGATAACCCAAAACTTATTTTAGATGTAGCCACTGGCACGGGCGACTTTGCTATTCAAGCGTTGAAGCTCAATCCAGAAAAGGTGATTGGTGTTGACATCTCTGAAGGAATGCTGGATGTGGGGAGAAAGAAAATGATCAACCGTGGTTATGATAAAGTAATTGAGCTGCGCAGTGGCGATTCAGAAAATTTACCCTTCGAGGAAAATAAATTCGATGCCATCATCGTTGCATTTGGTGTAAGGAACTTTGAGGATTTGCAGAAAGGCTTGGCGGAGATGCTGCGCGTGTTGAAACCGGGAGGTAGGGTAGTGGTACTGGAATTTTCAAAGCCTACTGTTTGGTATTTTAAACCACTCTATCATTTTTACTTTAAATTTGTTACTCCTGCTATTGGAAAGGCGTTTTCAAAAGATTCGGAAGCTTATTCGTACCTTCCCGAGTCAGTAAAAGCCTTTCCTGATGGAAAAGACTTTACGAATATATTAGATCAATTAGGTTATAAAAATACTTCATGCAGGCCATTGACCTTTGGAATAAGCTCGCTCTACTCAGGCACCAAATAATTTTGGTTTTTGCCTTTGTGCTATTAGGGTCATCTGCACAAGCACAATTGTTTCGCTGGGCAAGACAGCATAACCCCAATTATGACGAGCGCAAGATCAGCTATGGTTTTTCTATCGGATTGCACACCAGTTCTTATCAAGTAAAATATTCCGATCAATTTGTAGCAAATACAACTCTCCATTCTGTTCAACCAGAATTTATCCCCGGCTTCTCATTAGGTTTCCTTGTCAATTATCGCCTCAATGAATTTTTTGATTTACGGTTGATGCCAAAGGCAGGGTTTTATTCACATTATCTCACCTATTACTATACCAATCGAACTACTCAATCTCAGCGAGTAGAAACAACCATGGTGGAGTTTCCTTTATTGCTCAAATTTAAATCTATGCGCAGGGGGAATGTGCGCATGTACATGATTGGTGGTATTACACCGGGCATTGAAGCTTCAGGAAAAAATGATATTGGTAATTCGTCAGGTGCAATTCCTATTTTAAAAAGAAATATAACCCTCGATGCGGGCATCGGTTTCGATTTTTATTTTCCATTGTTCAAGTTTTCACCAGAGCTGCGCTTCTCTCGCGGCATTACCAATATGCTGGGCGATGATGCCAGTATTTACAAAGACCCACTTGGTAGATTGAATACGAATACCATTGGGGTGTACCTTATATTTCAGTGAGAAGTTGTTAGTTAATAGTTAATGGTCGCCAACCTCCAACCTCTTCGCATACCTATGAACACAAAACGAACCGCCCTCATCACAGGAGCCACCTCAGGAATAGGAGAGGCCACTGCCCGCTTATTGGCTGAAAATAATTTCAGACTCATTCTCTGCGGCAGAAGAAAAGATCGATTGGAAAATTTAATCAAAGATCTTTCATTGAAGACAGAACTAATCACACTGAGTTTTGATGTGCGTGATCAAAAAGAAACCGCACTAGCGATTCAATCATTGCCCAATGAATGGAAAAACATTGACGTGCTGATCAACAATGCTGGCAATGCGCATGGCCTATCTCCCGTGCAAACAGGAAGTGTAGAAGATTGGGATGCCATGATGGACATCAACGTAAAGGGACTTTTGTATGTATCAAAAGAAATTATGCCAGGCATGATCGAAAGAAAATCTGGTCACATCATTAATATTGGTTCTATCGCTGGCAAAGAAGTATACCCCAATGGCAATGTGTATTGTGCCAGCAAGTTTGCCGTAGATGCCATTACCAACGGCATGCGCCTCGATCTTAATCCTTACGGAATCAAAGTTACAGGCATTCACCCAGGTATGGTAGAGACGGAATTTTCTTTAGTCCGATTTAAGGGCGATGCCGAGCGAGCAGAAAAAGTTTATCAAGGTCTCACGCCACTTCACGCTGCCGATATTGCTGATGTGATTTTATTTACAGTGACAAGACCAGCTCATGTGGTGTTAGCTGATATGATCATTTTGCCAGTGGCGCAGGCGAGTGCTACGGTGGTGAAGAGGGAGGGGTAGCCGAAGGCGGGGTTATTTTTATGTGGTTCATTTGTCAACTTGCCACAATATTACTTCGTTTGCTTTTCCAATTCTTTCAACTTTGCTTTCCACGATTCTTTCTTCTTAGGCTTCAACGAAAAATCCAATCCAAAACGTATTTCTACTGTAGATGGATAAGGGTCTTGGCTTTGCCATGTGTAATGATAAAGAGTTTGAATATTGCCCTTTAGCTTCTCAGAAAAACTAAAGCTTTTACCAATACCTATTGCTGCCGCATAGATGCTCCTATTCAAGTCTTGATCGGTAGTCACCGTCCATGGCTTCCAACGAATATGCTCTAGTTCGGTGCGGAGGAAAAATCCTTTGAAGGCGTGGTATTGCAAAAAAATAGTTTGTCCATTCAAGTTCCCGAAATCATCGAAGGTAAATTTACCTGCATCCATGGAAAAGCGATAGACCCATCCTGCGCCCACTGACCAACTGCCGTTTAGTTTATAATATACCTGCGGATTTATCTCTAGCCAAGTTTTATTTTTCAAAATCGTCTGCAGTGAAAAGCCTGGCACTACTCGCTCACGCCAACTTAAGCCCTTCATGGGGTTGGGCGCGCGCTTCGGCAAGTTTCGCAAGTCTTGCACGTCAGAGAATTTCCTCTTGTATTTTTTTAAATCTTTCATGGGCGCATCTACCTTGGCCTGAAACTCTGTGATCTTATCATTGGCCATTTCTTTTACTTTCTTCTCCATCTCTTCTTTGATGGCTTTTTCATTCATATACTTTTCCACCAATTCCTTCTGCATCTTCATCTCTTTTTCCATGGCCGCCTTTTGGCCTTCCAACATTTTTATTTCACCGATATGTTGACCCGCCTGCTTCTCAATCAGCTCAGGGATCTTTTTTGCGTTGTCTAGCCCTTCCTCTTTAATGGCCTTGACCTCTTTAGTATATTGATTGGCTTGCTTGGATACTTCTCCTATTTCTTTGGTCACTTTCGTGGCTTCATTGATCCCCTTTGCAATATCCTTTACTTCGTTGGGCATGGAAGGCAATCCGCCTAAGCCTGCTTGCCCTGTTGGAAGACTAGGTATTTTTTGACTTGTGCCAATTGGATTGCTAGCTCGTGGTATGTTGGGCAAAGTAGCCGCTCCACCTAGTGGATTAGTAGCATTCGGTAATGACGGCAATCCATTTTTCAATCCAAGGTTTCCTGTTAATTGATTGGTGTTGATGCCGCCTGGAATTCCCGTCTTGACATCTTTACCCAAAGAACCAATGCCCACCTTGTCTGCTACTTTGTTGATCTCGGCTAGTTTTTCGTTTGCTTTACCTTTGATCGATTGAAGACTGTCTTGAAGCTTGTCTGTTTTCTTTAACACTTTGCTTTTTAGTTTCTCTTGTGCTGCTATCAGCTTGTCATATTGTTGCTGAGGAAATTTTTCTAAGCTGTCCAGTTTCTGTTGATACTTTTTTTCTTCTGTGGCTGCACCCCCTTGCTTCAGCGAATCTAGTTTGGATTGCCACTTCTTCTTTGTTGATTCCAGTTTCTTGCTTATGGAATCTGTGGGCAGATTAATTTTATTGTTGATGCCACTGGCCGATGCATTGATTTTGTTTTGAAGGGAATTGAATTTGTTATCTAGCGAATCTGCTCTCTTTAATAAAGAAATAGAATCTGTGGAGAAGTTGAGTTTGCTTTGAAGCCTATCGAATCTTTCTTGCAACGAATCTGCTTTTTGCATCAATCGCAAAGAATCGGCAGATAGCTTGGCTCTTTCTTGAAGGGGGGTTGATTTCTTTTTAGATGAATCCGTAACAGGAGACTGCGCCCATGCTTGGCTTTGGCTAAGCAGTAGTAGAAAGAAAAAAGTGTGAATGTCTCGCTTAGCCACTGTGTTTTTCGCTCGTTCGGTTCGCCCTGCAAATATCTAATAATTTTTCTTTGGTAAGGAGGTTTATAAGGTATGCGCTGTCTCGTCTCACAACTGGCCCGCAACTGGCGCAAGCGTCCCGCTTGTGCCCATCAAACAATGTAGCTCAATTCTATCAACCCTTTCTTTCCGTGAAAATCCCTAGAGCTACTATACCAATAATCCTCTTCCCTTTCCACAAACCCCGCTTCTACAGGGTTATCATGTATGTACTGAAGTTTTTGATGGAATATCTCTGGCGTTGTTAGCTCTATGGGATGGTTATGTTGCTGCCATAGTTGCCAGTCGTTGTTGTTATTATTGTTTAGCCCAGCCTGCTTCATCATTTCTATGATCCACTCTCTCCGGCTTTCAACTGGATTGTTTTCTATTGCCTTTCGCAAACTGCGCGATGTAAAACTCTTCATCTCCCCAATGGTCTTCTCTAAGGGCCGGCCCGTGGTGCCCACTATCATGTGCACATGGCTGCTCATAATACACCAACCGTAAATCTCAAGCCCTTTTTCTTTTTGGCAAAAACGCCAACTGTCAAGGACGATGTCTTTGTACTCCTTTCGGATAAATAGATCGATCGAGTTGATGACGGCAAAGCTGATGAAGTACAGCTCGCTGGAATCTCCAAATTTATATTTCCTGCTCATGCTTAAAATTACGTATTGCAGGTTTTTATTG
>JAYWHU010000008.1:0-22221 GCA_043777495.1 Cyclobacteriaceae bacterium
TGTCAGACTGAGCTTGTCGAAGTCGGTTTACATAGCACGAAGACCAATAAAGAGGTTTCGACAGGCTCAACCTGACAGAGTTTTTAGAGATGCCCTTATCTATTTTGAGGTTGGGGTTTTTCCGCTCCTGAAGACTCTGTGTTAAAAAAATTACGAGGTGAATCAAAAACTCACCCTCACCGTCACTCCATAATTTTTTGGATTGCCCAAGTGCGTGGCCCCAAAATCATACGCATACGCAATATACTTTTCATCACCCAAGTTTCTTCCCCAAAACATCACCTCCCATTTTTGAAAGGCAATTCCAACACGCGCGTTGAATACACTATAATCGGATTGCTCGATAGTATTCGCCAAATCAAAATATTGTTTCCCCAAACGCATCCACTCACCACGCGCTAGCAGTTTCGCTTGACCAATCTCATATCCATATTGTACTGCCAACATAGATGTGAAAGCCGGTGTGAAAATCTGGTGCGCACCTTTCAAATCAACTTCAGTGTTGTTCTGCGACAATTTTAAAGTAGTGTAAGCAGCATCGTTCCATCCAAAATTGTATTCTACTTGCAAATTTTTGGTGGGAGTGGCCGCCATCTGTAAATCAAATCCTTTGCTTGTAAGTTCCCCAGCATTTTTTGTAATGGTAACAGCATCAGGCAATACAAGGGTAGGCACTTGTGCATCACTCACCTTCACATAAAAAATGGAAAGATTTAATCTTAATCGATTGTTAAAAAAAACATTTTTACTACCAACCTCAATGTTGCTGCTGTACTCGGGCTTGTAGGCATACAAAGGCGGCACCGAAGGGTCAGAGGATAATGCAGTAAGTCCGCCTGCTCTGTATCCACGACTGTAGGAAGCAAACAGCGTTTGATTTTCTTTCAATTGAAATGATACCACGGCTTTTGGAGAAATGGCTTGGTAGGTTGCTATTGCTGAAGTGTCTGGTCTCGTTTCAAAACTGGGATCAGGAGCAATTTGATATTCGCCTAAAACGTTTTGCTTTTTGTTTTCATAATCATATCTCAGCCCAGTAGTAATATCCAATCGTCTAGCTATCGTATAAGTAGCCTGACCAAAGAAGGCAATACCTTTGCTTTCACTTTTAGATGTATTAATAGAGGAAGAATTAGGAGGAGAACCAAAAAGGTTTCCATTCTTACCAAATTGTGTGGCTTGTTTTACTGGATTATCTTGGTAGAACATATAAGATCCTCCCGTCCATTTTAATAACGAAGAGGATGCTGGTGATGAAAACTTAAACTCTTGTGTAAACACTTTCACTTTGTTCCAGTTATCTCCGTAGTTGTTTTTGATCGTCACTATATCCAAAGGCGAAAAATCTCCATCAATGGGATCAACATAATACCGATAATTAGATTGATACGATGTTTGTGAACTAAAATTCAACGCATGCCCTGCATAACTGACCACTAATGATGAGTTAAAAATATTGTCAATTAATTTTGTGACCGCATTTTGGTTTACAGTAAAAGGTTTATCGAGTGCATCTGCCCTACTTCCCGCCAAGGGGAAAGCACCATCGTTTCTGTTTTCGTTGTGTTTTATATTGAGCGTGAGCGACCATTTCGCACTTGGGTTGTATTTTAAATAGTAATTTCCAATCACGCTGCTTTTGCTATCAAAGTTCGTGTTGTTGAGTTGGTTGGTATAAAATCCATCAGTGCGATCAAATACTCCCGTGATTCCAAAATAAAGTTTATTTTTTATGAGTGGAGTGCGTAGGCCAAGGGCATAACGTTGTTGTCCAAAGTTTCCAATGTTGAGTTCGGCAAAACCCGTTGTTCTGTTGGTCGGTTGCTTAGTGATAATGTTGATAACCCCACCCATGGCATTTCTTCCATACAATGTTCCTTGTGGGCCGCTCAAAACTTCTATACGCTCTACATCAAAAAGTTGCGCGATGTATGTATCAAGTCCAAATTGATTGACGCCATCAATGTAGGTAGCAACAGCTGGGTCATAAGATGTAGTGGTGATTCCTCTAATCGAAGTAACATTGCGATTATCGCCCGAGTTGGTCGAATATAAATTAGGTACAATCGCAGTGATGTCTCGGCTGTTCCATAATCTGTATTGCTGTACTTGCTGAGAAGAAAGAGCACTCACTGTGAGGGGTACTTTTTGCACATCCTCTTCTTGTTTTTGCGCAGTCACAATCACATCATCCAACTGTGAGGTTGATTCTTCTAGTTGAATAGTCATAGGAACTACATCGACTCCCACAATTACCTCTATTCTCTGGCTAGCATAACCCACTGCAGTTACTTGCACCGAATATTTTCCGTTAGGGATTCCGTTTATGGTAAAACTTCCCTCACCATCTGCGGCTGCCCCAAAGTTCGTGTTGAGCAAATGAATAGAAGCACCAGTGAGAGGTTGTGAGGCTGCATCGGTGATCTTACCAGAGAATGAATTTGTATTTTGAGCTGCTGCATGAAAGCAGACGGTTACTAAAAAAAATAAAAACGTCTTGGTCATTATGGAATGGTTTGATCGCTGATAGAAATGAGGCGTGAATTAACATATTCTTTTTGTTTCAGCAACCACCGTTTATGGATTTTTTTTTGGCTCTATGACATTCGGAGTAGGTAAATTTTTAATGACAGATTTTATGCGCCTGCCTTTTGCCGGTAGGCAGGTAGGATTTAACCTTAGTAGAAGAATCGTTTTATGAAATAGTGCCCCAATTCTGCAGAAAAATAAGGTAATAAGGTTGGGGGTAACAGCTACAAACAATTTCTACTAAGGTTAAAGCCTTGCACAAATAATGCCTGTCATATAGGGCTTGCACTACCCACCCACCCTATTCGTCATATAGCCATTTTTTTCTTTTAAACTAGCTGATAAATATTTGTGAATGGCAAATTTGGTTTTGTAGATTGATTTTCATTGCCTGCATTTCAGTAGCAACTGGTGCATTTCAAAATGGCGTCCCATTTTAGCAAGACGTATAAGTTTTTACGGCTTGCAGGTTTTAGTCCCGAGGGGTTTCTCAAAAACCCCTCGGTCCAAGACCCTCGGATATTAGCTGCAACATTTTGAGATGCACTCGTAGCAACCTACACAAAGTGACTCGTGCGAACCACAGTAACCGAATGATAAAACGCAATCAGTGCATAACGATCAAAATATTTCTTTTGCAAGTGGGCGAGTATTTTCTTGCAATTTTCTTCTGATACAATCGTTTCGATTTTTACGTTCTCGCCTTCCCACTGATTGTCGCGCACATCGTGCAGCCCTTTTCCAGAAACGGAAGAAGAGGTGTAACCTTTTGCACCCATTGCTACAATCTCTTTTTCTATGAAATTAGCGAGCGCTTCTTCTGCGATAATGGTCAATAAATTTAAGTTATTCATAATGGATCATGATTACGGTTGAAAAATCATTTTGGCGATTTGGTGGTAGAGCGGCAGCCCGATGGTGATGTTGAACGGGAACGTGATGGCCAATGCCGAAGTGAGATAGTAAGAAGGATTCGCTTCAGGCAAGGCTACTCGACATGCTGCGGGTGCGGCAATGTAAGAGGCACTAGCAGCTAGTGTTCCTAGTATAGTAGCTCCTCCTAAACTTAAGCCTGCCAATTGACCGAGATAAATCCCTAGCACAGCATGGATGATCGGGAATAATATCCCAAACCCTACCAAGAAAAGCCCGCCCTTTTTTAAATCAGATAATTTTCTTCCCGCCACCAATCCTGCTTCCAACAAGAATAGAGTAAGTATCCCTTTAAATGGTACATCGAAGAGTGGAGATACTTGCTCCCAACCAGTCTTGCCTACAAAAAATCCGATGATCAAAAATCCGAGCAGGAGTAAGCTGCTTTTTCCTGCGAATAATTCACGTGCGACTTCTTTCAGGGGTACTTGTGCTTTGTTATCACTGATTGGTGCATTGATCCGAGCGAGCGAGATACCAATCAAGATAGCAGGTATCTCCATCATAGCGAGCATACTCGGCATGAAACCTTCAAACGGAATTTGTAAACTTTCGTGAAAGGCCAATGCTGCACTGAATGTAACAGCCGAAACAGATCCATAGTGAGCGGCCAATGCGGCAGAATTATACACATCAAATTTTCCTGCTTTGCGCATGAGCCAGTACGTCCATAATGGAATGGAGCAACACAATCCGATGGCCACCATGGCAGGCTGAAATACTTCTGAAAAAGTGGCGAGCGATAATTTATACCCACCCTTCATGCCAATGGCAATCAATAAATAAATTGTGAGCGATTGGTAAAGCGAGTCGGGAAACTTTAAATCGCTTTTGATGCGAGAGGCGATGATGCCCAATAAGAAGGCAAGCACCATGGGAGATAAAATACTTGTCAGCATATGAGATTTGAGATTTAGGATTTAGGATTTAAGATTTAACTGCCTTCGCTTAGTCCTCTGAAATGTGTGCTTTAAGTTAGATCACTCAAAAAATTCTATTTTGCCTGTATGCAAATCGTACAATCCACCGATGATCTTGATCGAACCTTCTCGCACCCGTTTAGCGAGCACTGGCTCTAAGCCTTTCAATTGTTCTACTTGCATAGCTACATTTTCGCGAATGGCTGCATCCAATAAATTTTTGGGTTCAGATTTTTTTGCTTTCTCTACGGCTGGCTTGATCGCATTGATCAACGTGATAATGTGACCTGGCACTTCTGGTAAATTCACAGCAGCGTTCACCGCTCCACATTGGGTATGCCCCAGCACCACAATCAATTTTGTTCCTAATACTTCTTCTGCAAACTCAATGCTACCCCACGAGGCATAACTAGACACTTGCCCTGCAGTGCGCACAATAAAAAGATCACCCAAGCCTTGATCAAAAATAATTTCATTTGGCACTCGGGAGTCCGAGCAGCCAACAATAGTGGCAAACGGATACTGTGCAGCCGCTACTTCCTTTATCCGATTAAAATCTTGACGCGGCTTAGTGGATTTGCCATTGATGAAACGTTGATTGCCTTCCTTCAAGCGAAGGAGTGCCTCATCGGGAGAAATTTTTACTTGACCGTAAGCAGTTGAAATGCTTGTTAGCAGGATGATAAATAATGTTTTTTGGCACTTCATAAATGATGTTATCAATTAGTTTTTTTAGAGTTACAACTATCGAGCTTGGAGCCTGTCCAAGGTACTCCTTCGGAGTAGCTTGAGGCATGTAGCCAAATCGTTTTAGTGGCACAAAATTGAGTATTGCTATTCATACTTTTTTATTTATCTTTCTAATGAAATACATAAAAATAATTTATGAACTATACATTGAGCCAACTGCAGATATTCCTAAAAGTCACCCAAACACTAAGTGTTACCAAGGCATCCGAAGAGTTGCACCTTACGCAACCAGCCGTCTCCATCCAGCTTAAAAAATTTCAAGATCAGTTCGACATTCGCTTGACGGAGGTAGTGGGCAGAAAAATTTATATCACAGATTTTGGAAGAGAGATTGCCGAACTAGCTGAAAACATTTTAAATCAAGCATACACCATCCATAACAAGACATTGGCACACAAAGGCCAGTTGACGGGCCGATTGAAAATCTCCATTGTTTCAACAGGAAAATATGTAATGCCTTATTTTCTTTCTGATTTTATAAGACAACACCCCGGCATAGAGTTGTTGATGGATGTAACGAATAAGGCGCAAGTGGTGCAAAGTTTAGAAAACAATGAAGTGGATTTTTCACTGGTATCTATTCTGCCCAAAACATTGCAGGTGGAGAAATTGGATTTGCTTCAAAACAAATTGTATTTGGTGGGCAATGCCGAGCAAAAGTTTAAAACATCAGTTTACACGAAGGAGATTTTTAAGGAGTTGCCTCTTATTTATAGAGAGAGAGGTTCTGGCACAAGGCAAACGATGGAATACTTTATAGAGCACAACAAAATACCCGTAGTAAAAAAAATGGAGCTGACTTCCAATGAAGCCGTGAAGCAAGCGGTATTGGCAGGTCTTGGTTACTCCATCATGCCCTTGATAGGAATAAAAAATGAATTGCACGATGGCGATCTACAAATTGTACCAGTGAAAGGTTTGCCCATCAAAACTGTTTGGAGTTTGATTTGGCTGAGAGGAAAGAACCATTCTCCCGTTGTCAATTCGTTCTTTAATTATATGAAAAAGGAAAAAGCAAACATTGTTAAAAATAGATTTGATTGGTATGAGCAGTATTAATTGTGAGCATCTCTAAAAACCTAAATTGAATTTCAGACGGAGGTTGTGGAAGTTGTTTCAGTAGACGAAAAACCACAAGTTGATTTTGACAGGCTCAACCTGGCAGGCAGGAGACGCAGAACAAGCAAGGTTATCAATTGTGAAACGAGGCCGTTATAATCGCATGATCAGAAAAATGAGTGACTGAATCTGCTTTTCCATTATGCGGAATGAGATTCTCCATTGACTTAGGCTCGATAGATGTATTTTCAATTTTTAAATTTCCGTAATACAAAATGTGATCAAATTGTTTGTGTTCATTTCTACTTGTTCGGCAGGTCCCTTGCTCACCAAAATCCGCTTTTGAAAGTTTCTTGTAGATGGGCGTGTTGACATCCTCAACAAATTGCGATGGGCTATTAAAATCTCCAGCTATTATAAAATCTGCATTTGTTGAAATGAGTGCCTCTACTATCTTTTCAAGGGCAGCATAAAAATAATTGTATTCAACTGTGTTTGATGAAAATGGCACGTGGACAGAAAGCACTGTCAATATCTTGTTGCTAATTTTTGATTTGAATTCCCCCTGGCATATTCCCTTGCTACTTTCTAAATAAATAGAAGATGTACTGATCATTTCATATTTAGCATGGTTGAATAGAATTGTTGGGGCAGGCATATTTTTTTCTGCTGACAAAAGAGATAGCTCATCAAAATCCTTCAGATCAATCAATGCTAAAGAATCAGTAGACCATTCTTGCAGACAGATAAAATCTATTCCGTTAAGCAAAAGTTTTTCAAAAGCACTTTTTGCTAAGTCTCTTCTGGTGTGAAATGACAAAGCACTTTGTTTATCCGTGCAATATTTTATGTAGTACTTTTCGTAGAGTACGTTGATGGAGGAGATGGTGGTATTAGTCATTCAATAATCAATAATCGTAGCTCATTCCTTTATCAACTTCTTGTATCTTGTTTGATAAGACTGCAAATAATTTCGTTTTGTTTTTTCGTTTAAATAGGATGCTTCGATTAGCGCAGTCACCTTATCTTCACCTGATACCAATTCGTTCCATATTCTATCAGTTTGCTTCTGACTTAATCCTCCATACTCAGCCAACTGTAAGAACTGTTTCTTCACATTGCCTTTGGCCAATTTCTTAGGCAATAAACCATCATCAAGAGCAAAATCTTTATCATCAATATGAATTTTGCTATTGAGCAAATCGTAGGCTGGACTTAACCGAAAATCACCGTGCGGATTTTCTATCAGTGAAAAGTTTTTAAAATGAGCATCGCCATTCGAAAACAAATAATTAAACCCAATGAGTTTGTAAAGTTTAGGAGCTTCGATATGGTAGGCAGGAAGATGTTGTCTCATCAATTCAAAAAGTTCCTGATAGCTTCCAAGGTATTTATAGTGTTCTCCATGTGTTTGCGGTGTTCTGCCAGCCAATGATGCAAAATCCTCTTTCGCCCATTTGCCTCTCTCTTCTTTTACATCAAAACGTTTGGTAATATAACAAGGCCCTCCATCCTTAAAAAAAATCATTGCATTAGCTGCTGTTTCAATACCAAAAACCTGATTTGCAATCTGCATAGTCAAGTGCTCGTTGGCGGGCATTTGGTCAGCGTTTTTAACTCCTGCAGGAATAGGCTTGAGAATATGTGTCCCTTGTTCTCCCACATGGGTGAGCCGAAGTTTATTTTTTTCAAGCAGCACCGAATATTTTACCTGAACTCCTGAAATGGAAATATGCTGCTGGTTTTCAACATACAATTCATCCGTTTTTTCATCAACTGCGGGGGCGCTGTAAGGTAACAAATGGCTTACCGACCTTCCGTTGAAAACACGATTCAGGCAGGCGCGACTGTAGGTATGATAGCCTTTCGCCAATGTGCCGGGGCAATAGTTTATTTTAGGTACACGCATGCCTAAATTTTTTTCACTGTTACAGCTCCAATGGTATCATATTGTGCGGTAGCAAGCAGCAAGCCAAACGAATCGTCAGGATCAATGCGCAAATGACGACAAGCCACCTGCTTATTGGAACCTTCGGGTAGCATATTGAAAAAAAAAGGAAACAAGTGTTTTGAAAAATATTCCTGCGATGTTTTGGGCAGTGTTAAGCTGATAGCAGGTTTTTCTTTACTTGCCATCCACGCACTGTGGTAACTATACGTAAAGCCGCCATCATCTTGCTGCGTAAGCTCACCAGCCTCCTCTCCTTTAAAAAATATTTTCGCCTTTCTCATTCAACTCAGCGTTTTATTTTCTTTACATCAAGCTGCAACTCCATTCCTAAAACTGCAGCAAGTTTTTGCAAGGTGTTGACCGTAGGATTGCCCTTGCCGCTTTCAAAATGCTTGAGCGTGCGCAAGCCGACTCCCGATAGTTCAGCCAGTGTTTCCTGTGTTACTTTCAGTGTTTCGCGCCTTTCTTTTATGGTTTCAATTAACTTGACATGGTGCATTATACGGCTCTTTTAAAAGTAAAAATGCAAATTTTAACACATAAAGACAAGATATAGTGCTTTATAATGCACTTTAGTACCTTAAAATTGCTGGCGCAGGTGTTTTACTCTCTATGAAAAGGATAGGTTGACCATTTCTTTGCAAGCAGATAAAATCAATTCCACTAACCAAAAGTTTTTCAAAAGCCTTTTTTGCTAAGTCTCTTCTTGTGTGAAATGACAAAGCACTTTGTTTATCGGTGCAATATTTTATGTGGTACTTTTCGTAGAGTACGTTGATAGAGGAGATGGTGAGTTTAGGCATTACTCATCATTTTGAATAAATAAACCTTAACCCGTTCGTAAACCCCCTTCCAAAAATTGTTCTGTGTGTTTCCTGATCTAAGATTTCCGATTTCATTTGTAAACTATCTGCATTAAAATATTTTAGAATATGGACCATCTCTAAATGATCATCAATCATACTTTCCTCTAAAGAGCCCGTGCCTACATACAGTTTCAGTCGTTTTGAGGCTATAGCAGAACTTATTTTCGCATTCCTTAGCAAATTACTCTTATCCCACCAAAGTGATGGACTTAGCAAAACATAATTATCAAATAGCGTTGGATGATTTAATAAAAGATGGAATCCAAAAAGCCCTCCGAACGAATGCCCATAAATAGACTTGCTCTCTGTCTTTATAGGATAGTTGTTTACGAGATGGGGAAACAGTTCCAGAGAGAGGAATTTTACAAAACTTTCCGCTCCACCTGTACCCAATCCAAATTTTTCTTTGATTCGTTGTTCTTGCGTTTTGTCGGATGTTGGTGTAAAATCTCTGCTTCTTAAGGAATAGTATCCATCCTCATCCGTATCTCCTTGATAAGCTATGCCCACGACAAATAATTCTGGTATAAGTTCATCCTTGATAAGCCGTTGGGCAATGTAGCTCACAGCACCAAAATTAACTTCAGCATCTAACACTACCAAGACGGGATAATTTTTTCCTGAGCTCGCGTAACTGTTGGGATAAGAAATGTAAATATCATAGCTTGTTTTGGTATAGACTGATGTCAACTCTGTGATCACAGAATTCTTGATACGGACGGTTGACTGCTTCGCATCTTTCGTTACGAGCCTTTGTGCAAGAGAATCATTTTTTGATTTTAATTTGTTAAAATCAGCTTGCTTGACACTACAAGTTGATAGCAGGATAAACGTAAGGAATAGCACTAAAAAATTCATAACAATGTGTCGATGTTTTTAGTAAGAAGTAACAAGCTAATAAAATTTTGAATGCATAGCGATCAAGTAGCAGAAGATTTCGTGCTGGCACCGGCAAGGGATAGTAGTGGAAAGCCCGCCAAGGGTTGGAATGTGAGTGGTGCGGACTTGTAACGGATAGCCCGACCCGAGTGTGTGTGACTTGTGCGTATGCAAGCGAAGGGTGCCGCCAATGATTTGCTTTACCTCACACCATTCACTACTTTGAGAAAGATTTGAACCTTTATTTTAAGATTTTCAAATCAACTCATTTTCAAAATAACTTATGGATGTAAAAATAAAATTTCTGGGCGCGGCACGCAGCGTGACTGGCTCCAAATATCTTTTACTCATTGATAGGCAAGAGATTTTGCTCGATTGCGGAATGTTTCAAGGGCAAAAAGAATTGCGCATGCGCAATTGGGACAAGCTACCTATTGATCCTGCCACTATTGATTTAGTGGTGATCACACACGCCCACATCGATCACATCGGGTACTTGCCTAGATTGGTGCGTGATGGCTTTGCAGGAAAAATAATTTGCACGGCCGCCACCGAAGACTTGATGAAGATCATGCTGATGGATGCCGCTAAGCTGCAAGAGGAGGAGGCATTGTTTGCTTTCAAGCGAGGCTACTCTAAACACAGCAAACCCGAGCCACTGTTTACAGTAGAAGATGCAAAGCAAGTGTTGACGCTGGTGGAAAGTCATCCGTTTAAAAAAGAAATTACATTAAGCAAAAATGTCTCAGTGAATTTTCACAACTCGGGCCATATTTTGGGTTCCGCTTTCGCGGAATTTACGTTGCAAGGTGAGCGCGAGAAGAAAAAAATTGTTTTCTCTGGCGACCTCGGCCGCTATGAAGACCCTGTGATGTTTGCACCCGACCCTGCGAGTGAAGCAGATATCTTAATTGTGGAGTCAACGTACGGCAACAAACTCAATCCGCAACTTGATGTAGAAGGCCAGCTCACCAAAATTGTAAATGAAGCGTGTGACAACAATGGGGCATTGGTGATTCCTGCGTTTGCGCTCGGAAGAACACAAAGTTTGGTTTACTATTTTCATAAACTGATGGCGGAGAAAGCGATCCCTACCATTCCTATTTACATTGATAGCCCGATGGCGATCAACGTAACGGATTTGTATGAGCGACATGGTGGATTGCACAAAATAAAAGTAACTCGTCAAGGCTCACAGCTCATCAGCATTTTTGATTCGCCACAAATACACTTCTGCAATACGCGCGAAAGCTCGAAAGCACTGAACGAAATAAAAAAACCGATCATCATTATCTCTGCCAGTGGTATGGCAACGGGTGGACGCGTCCTTCATCACTTAGCGCATCGTTTGCCACGCACCACTGACACGGTTTTGTTTGCGGGTTACCAAGCTGAAGGCTCGCGTGGACGCTCTATTTTGGAGGGCGAAAAGTCTGTAAGAATTTTTGGCGAGGATGTGCCAGTGAATTGCCGTGTGCGCGAAGTGCATGGACTATCTGCCCATGCAGACCAGAGTGAATTATTAAAATGGCTCGGTACGTTTACCAAAGCGCCAAAGAAAACTTTTATCACCCACGGTGAGATGGAAGGTTCTACGGCTCTTTCAAAATTGATTGAGGAAAAGTTTGGTTGGCAAACAGTGATACCAGAATATTTGGAGACGGATGTACTTTTTGAAGGGATATAAAACTTAAGATTTTGGATTTAAGATTTAAGATTTAGGATTTAAGATTTAGGATTTAAGATTTAGGATTTAAGATTTAAGATTTAGGATTTAAGATTTAAGATTTAAGATTTAGAAAATCTCCCCAGATATGATGCACACCAAATCACAATTCAAAAATCAAAATTCACAAATCATAAATCAATGAGACTTCTTTCACTCGATGTATTCCGCGGCATCACCGTAGCTGCCATGATCTTGGTGAACAACCCCGGCAGTTGGGATAGCGTATATCCTCCTCTACTCCACGCGCATTGGCACGGCTGCACGCCTACTGATTTAATTTTTCCATTCTTTCTTTTCATTGTAGGTGTCTCCATCCATTTTGCCTATCAGCCTAAGTTGAGTGAAGGACTAACAAATAAAAGCATTTTAAAAATCTTAAGGAGAACACTTATCATTTTTCTTTTGGGGATGATGTTGGCGCTCGTTCCTAAATTCAATTTTTCAACAGTGAGAATCCTTGGCGTGTTGCAGCGCATCAGTATGGTGTTTTTGTTTTGTTCGTTGATCTATTTTAAAACTAACTGGCTTTCGCAGATACGATTGGCTCTGTTCCTTTTAGTAGGTTACTGGATATTGATGACGATGATGCCCGTTCCCGATTTTGGGCCAGCCAATTTAGAACCCGAAACTAATTTGGGTGCATGGATCGATCGTTTATTGCTAAATGGCCACTTGTGGAGCCAAAGCAAAACGTGGGATCCCGAAGGAGTGTTGAGCACGATACCAGCCATCGCTACAGGTATTTTAGGGATACTCTCAGGGCAACTCTTTTCTAAAATTTCCAATCCTGTCGAAAAAACAACTTGGTTATTTTTTACTGGTGCAGTTTTGATTGTAAGCGGCTTGGCGTGGGGGCTGGTGTTCCCCATTAACAAAGCATTATGGACGAGCAGCTATGTGCTGTACGCAGGCGGCATTGCCATGCAATTTTTAGCGGCTTGCTATTGGTTAATAGATGTGCAAGGAATAAAAAAATGGTCGACACCGTTTACCTATTATGGAATGAATGCCATTTTTGTTTTTGTAGCGTCTGGTTTGTTGGCAAAATTTTTACTCCGCACCAAAATACAAGTAGAGCCAGAAAAAGAAATTTCGTTGTGGAGTTATCTCTATCAAAATTTTTATGCAAGTTGGCTCAGCCCCATGAATGCATCATTGGCTTTTGCGATGACATTAATATTTTTGTTTTTGGTGATACTTTGGCAGATGTATAAGCGGAAGATTTTTGTGAAGGTGTAGGAAAATAATCTCACGCAAAGGCGCAATGGCGCAAGGGTTTTGAGTAACCTGCGCACTTGGTGATGACGAAGTTGTTGAATGAACTGCCGCTGTGGATTGAGCAGATGGAGAAGGAAGGAAATTAGATGGGAGAATTTGGCAATCCAATTTTCTTTAAAAACTCCTCAGCTTCTTTCGCTTTCTTAACAAAGAATGGATACTTACCATAATCCTTAACCTTTGAACTTACGATAGATTGGCTTTTATCTTTGCTCTTCTTACGCTTATTTACAGTTTGTACTGGCATAAAAAACCCTTGGTTTGTGTGAAGTTAACAATTTATTTGAAATTATTTGCGCTTGGCCAATAATGCGATGTAAGCCTTATTTTTCTCGAATAGTTCCCATTCCGTTTCACTCACTGCTCCCCATATTTCAAATAAGGCAGTAATTTCTTTTACGCTTCTCGAAACACCCATAATATAAAATCTAGTTCTTGATGGGGTACTGCCCTTTGCAAAAATATATGCAGTTGGGTATTTATGGGTGAAAGAAATTGCAGCGCGAGCTACTGTGGCTAATACTTTTTGTGAATCCTTATTGTCGCTAGTAACTAAGTCATCAATATCATCCAATGCCTCATTGTAATCGCCAAAACCTAAATTATAAATGACTTTGCCAGAATCAAGATTGTCCAATTTATTGAACCGAATGATTTTCTTTATCCTTCCTTTTGGCCCTCACTAAAAAATTCAAAATTTAAATTTTTAGAATCAGCCTTAAAATTGTATCTATCTAAAATCATTAATTAAAAGATAAATTGAAGTTATCTCAATTTAAGCACCCTTAAACTTACTTTTTGAAACCTTTCTAGAAGGATAAACAGGCTTCATCGTATTCTTCTTCGGAAAATACTTACTACCACTCGCCCATCTAATTCCCCGTGTCAGCAATTTCCAAGCAGAAGGCGTGTCAAAGTCGATGGGATCATGGCCGATAGATAAGTAGAAGACACGGCCTTTTGCATAATATTTTTTCCACGATACAGGCATCACCGCTCCTTCTATCCAGCTATCGTGTACGCCACTAAATGTGGTAGTCGCCAATACCTCTGAGTTGGGATCAATATGCATATAATATTGCTCTGTATTCTTGATATTGAAATCAGTGAGCCCTTTTGTGATGGGATCTTTAGAGTTTGTGATGTCAACCTTGTAATCAATTTTGCCACCGGGGTGCGCCACCCATTGGCCGCCTACCATATATTGATAGTCGGTGTTCTCGCGAAAAGAATCTCCTAGTCCGCCATGACAACCAGCTAGCCCTGTTCCATTTTTCACAGCCTTTAATAAACCCGCTTCTTGTTCTTTAGAGATTTTTCCCATTGTCCAGTATTGAATGATCAAATCAGTTTCGCTCATCAATTTCTCGTTGGTGTACACACCTAATGAATCTGAAATCGTCAAGTTCCCCACGCCTTCTTCTCTAAGCCACTTGGCCACTCTCTCTGCAAATATTTTTGGTTGATGGCCATCCCATCCTCCATACACAAGAAGAACATTTCGTCCTTTAAGTGATGGGAAACCATCCGCTGCAAGGTTTTGCGCACTTAATGAACCCGATCCTATTACAGCTAGGAAAACAATGAGTCTCTTTAATTGTAGCATAACTTTTCTTTATTTGGTTCTATCGGAGTGTACAACAATTTTGCGACTAAGCACAAAGAATACTAAGCCTATTAAATACTAATCAAGAACAGCGGTTGCGTGCCAAAAAGGGTTCACCTCGATGGGGTTTACCTTTGGCACGCTTTAATGCCTGATTTATTTCATCCACGGGTTAAAACCCGTGGCTACTAACAGTGAACCCCTCGGGGGTTCGTCTAAAAATGCCAAACTGTCGTACACCCTAGCAGCTTGAATCCTGTGACATGAGGCCTGTAGCCTAACACTAAAAGATTACCCACAACATTCGTGATATAGCCGCTATTTCAATCTAAGATTAGGCTTTTTTCTTATTACAATCAAAAGAATTTTGTCACCGTGCAACCCCTTTGCCCGTATACGCATCTTGATACTGAATTCGATTAAATGGGTCTACAGATTTACCGCGCTAAGGAAAATGATTGGATAGAAGGCTGCAAACGGCAAAACCGCGAGGCACAGCACTCTTTGTATGAATTCTATTCGGGCAAAATGTACACCCTGTGCTGTCGATATATCAAAGACAAAATGGAAGCGGAAGATGTATTGGTGGTGGCTTTTACAAAAATCTTTGAGCGGATAGATCAATACAAAGGCGAGGGAAGTTTTGAGGGATGGATAAGAAAAGTAATGGTCAACGAATCGCTGGGGTATTTAAGAAAGAACAAAAACATGTATTTGGAAACGGATATTGAAGCTGCTGACCGAGTACCAAATTATGAAAAGCTGGACAGTCAATTGGAGGCTGATGAATTGATGAAAATGATAGAGGCGTTGCCAACGGGTTATAGAATTGTATTCAACTTATTTGCAGTAGATGGTTACTCGCACCAAGAAATTGCAGACCAGTTGGGCATCAGTGAGAATACATCCAAATCACAGTTGAGTAGAGCAAGAGCTTTGTTACAAAAGAGATTACTGGAAGCCGAGCAACAGCTTTCGCAAAAAATAAATTGAAAACTTGTACTACGAATCTTAAGCTAATTAGTGCGAAAGAAATTAACCGAATCAAGAGTGCATGAAAAGTTACATTATTGAAGAAAACAGCGCAGTAGTATGAAAAATCTCATCGACCAATTATTCAAAGAAAAACTAGAACACCATGCGCAGCCAGCACCCGGAGGAGCATGGTCAAAAATTGAAGCATCTCTTCCAAAAAAAAATAACATAATCGTATGGTGGCGGTTGGCAGCCGTTTTCCTTTTGTTTGGGATGTTAGTATCTGCCATCTATTGGTTACAATCCAACGATAAAGAGAATACGCAACCTGTATTGACAGAGAAAGAAATAGAATTACCAAAGTCTGATAAGAAAAAAGATTTGCCGATTGAAAAAGGAGGAGTATCTCAAGAAAAAAAATCCATTGCCAAGAGTTCAAAATCGAACCCAGTTGCCCGCAAGGCAGAAATTAGAAAAACGCAACTAGCAGAAGAGAAAATAGAAGCTCCTAAACTATTAACAGAAAAAACTGAAGTGATCACAGAGTTTGTCCTTCAGCCCGTTCAAGAAACAATGACTGTTGCCAAAGCGGAGAAACCAATTGTGTTGGAGTTTACTTTGGAGCCTATTGAAGCACATGTAGTGGCGCAAGCAGAAGAAAAAAACAGAGGCCTCAAAAAGTTATGGGCTACGGCCAAAGATCTGAAAAATGGAGAGAGCACATTTGATCTTCAAGAGTTCAAAGAAAATTTATTCGCTCACAATACTAAAAAAGATAAAATAAAAAATAATCAGCAATAATATGAAAAGGATAATCGTGTCGATCGGATTAGTAGTAGCAACATTTTTAACGGGGGTGGCTCAAAAGAAAGCAGATACTGTTATCATCAGAGTGGGCGAATCCAGCAAAGTGATTTTCGCCATTCAAGACAAAAAGGATTTAGAGACGCTGAAGTACTACAACTTTCAAGCACTCATGCAAGACATGATCACTAAACTAGACAAGCGCGATTCCACCCGCATTGAAAAACCTTCTTCCGATTATTTGAAGGATAGTGTCAAAGAAAATATCGCAAATCAAAACGAAACAATTTCTACCGTAGAAAACGTTGAAGAATGGCCAACAGAAGCGGATAGAAGAAAGTATCGCGGGGGTAATTGGTCTACCAACAGCGATAGAAAAGAATATAAAAACAGAAGAGAGTATAAAAATAGAAATGAATATAAAGAATACAGAAACTACAATCGTAGGCGCACTTACAGTTCTTTCAATATCGATCTTGGCACAAACAATTATTTGCAAAACGGAAAATTCCCTGACGAGAGCAATAGTATCTACACCGTGCGGCCTTGGGGCAGCTGGTATGTGGCACTCAACTCCATTCAGCGTACACGCTTGGCCAATAAATTTTTCTTGGAGTGGGGCGGTGGCGTGAGTTGGTACAATTTCAAATTTCAAAACAATCGTGCCTTGCTTACAAAAAATGACACTGAAGCAACTTTCAGTTTGGATACAAGAACCAATGATTTTGAAAAAAGTAAACTAACTGTGGTGTATGCTAATTTCTCTCTTGTGCCCGTCATTGATTTTGGAGCGCATTACCGCAAGCCCGGTCTATTTAGTGGCGGTCGTTCCAGAGGTTTCCGCATTGGTGCGGGCCCTTACGTGGGGTATCGCATCGACAGTTATACCAAACAAGTTTTTACGGTGAGTGGCGATGACAAAGTGGAGCGCCATCATGATCCTTACTACCTCAACAACATTCGGTATGGCGGGCGACTACAGTTTGGATTTAGAGGCACCGACTTCTTCTTCAACTATGACATGAATGAACTCTTCATTGCCAACAAAGGCCCACAGTTGAATGCGTTTAGTTTTGGGATTACGTTTTAGGCATTGGGACTTAGGCATTAGGACTTGGGGCTTGGGACTTAGGGCTTGGAGGATCGAAGTTTGAATGATGAAGTGTTCGCAACTAAGCCCTAATGCCTAAGTCCTAATCCCCTCCAAAGGAGTCCTTCGGACAAGTCCTAATTATTTAAACGCTTCTCCCTTCGTAAGCACCATCATCTCTTCATCACCTTTCAATTTCAAGTCCTTGCTCACCCTGCGCGGGGTAGGCCAATGAAACGCCAGCCACACGATCAAGAGCAGAAAATAAATAGTGAACAGCTCATGCGCAGTAATGTAAAGCCCTGCCGCCATAAATAGAGCGGTGGCCACCACGGCAGAAATGCGGGGCGTGACTGCGGCAAAATACTTCTCCAATTTTATTCCAAGGCTCACCTCTTTGGCCAATGAGGCCAGTCGTTTTCTTACTACCAAGTGAACAATCGTTAGGTCTAAAATAACTAGGATAGGAAATGAAATGAGAATGATCTGCAACACCGTTTCGCTTTCAATAGATGCGCTAATCTTGCCCGTAAGCACCAAATAGTACACAAATAAAAATGCCGCAATAGGTAGCAGCAGCATGAACAGGCACAAGTTGTATACCTTATAAAAATACTCGGTGAGCGTACTGTAATTCATTTTTTCAACTTCTTTGCACCATCAAAGCTAATTATAAATTATCTTTGTTACCTTAGAATGAAAATAGAATGATGGAGTCAGTAGCAAACCTTAGCAGAAAAGAACAAGTCATACGCAGTGCCGCGCAATTATTTAGAGAGAAAGGCTATGCGGCATCGTCCATGCGAGACCTTGCCCAGAAGCTAGGCATAGAGGCGGCCAGCCTTTATTCACACATCAAATCCAAAGAAGAAATTTTACAGAGCTTGTGTTTTGATATGGCCGCAGAGTTTCGCAAGTCGCTAGAAGAAGTAGAAAAACAAAAGCTTACCGCCACAGAAAAATTGCGCAGAGGCATTACAGGTCACATACAAGTGATGGCCAAAGACCTAACCGCATCTGCTGTGTTTATGAACGAGCACCGCCACCTTAGCCAACCGTACCTCCGCGATTTTCTTTTACTCCGCATCAATTACATCAACCGCTTCAAAACCATGATTGAAGATGGCGTGCGCATGGGCGAGTTCAAAGAAACCATCGACAAAAAACTCGCAGTGATGACACTCTTCTCATCCCTCAACTGGATGCCCATGTGGTACGACCCAAAAAGTCAAATAGAACCCACTGAGCTGGGCCAACAACTTTCTGATATGCTGGTGAACGGGTTGAAGAAAGGATAAACCTTTTTAGTAATATCATTTTATTTGGCGGGCTGTCCGCTCGAGACGAAGCGGCCACCGGGCTATCCGCTCCAAGTCCGGCCGCCACACTGTGCCAACGCGCTTCGGGCTTTCCACTTCTATCCCTGCCCGATGCCAGCACTTAACTTTTTTGTTCAGGCAAGAATGTTGTCTTGAAAATGAAACTTAGGAAAAAATGAAAATCCATATCCCGATGCGAGCAATCAAGTTTTTCAAAAACTAAAAGCGGTCTTCCCCGAAATGAGTGCGCGGGCGAAAATTCCTCAAGCAGAAATTGCCAAAGACATTGACGAAAAAATTTTCAAGGCTAACAAACTATCGGTAAGGGCAGTGCAATATAAACCTGGACGATATCATGTAATAGCTTTATACAACCCTAAGTTGGTGTCAGTATTAAAAGGTTTTCCTTATGGCATGTTCGACAAGGCTACAAAGTCACTCCGCGGACAACTGAGCGACTTCGAAACAATTTACACACACCTGACATTTGACTGCACAAACAAGACGACTTACTTATTTTTAATGAATCCCTCACCGTTGGCACATCTGGTTGCCACACAACCGACACGCAACCAAAAGAGCCAACTTCATGTCGTTTCCCTATAAGTTTAAGTCATATCCACAACTAGTTGTCAGTACTAATTCTTTCCATTATTTTTATTAAGTTAAAATTCCAAGTTCAACCCTAGCTACTACGACCATGGTGACCAGCTATTTCAAAATTGCCCTGCGCTATTTGGCAAAAAGCAAAATCTATTCGATCATCAATATTGCAGGCTTATCACTTGGGCTTGGATGTGCGATGCTCATATTACTTTACACCAAAGACGAATTGAGCTTCGATGCGTTTCATAAGAACGTCAACTCTATTTATCAAGTGACTGTGGATGTGCGGTTTCCTGACGGAAGTTCGATGGAAAAGATGGGGATGTCCAGCATACTCCTGGGCCCCTATTTGAAATCCAATCTTCCTGAAGTGCAATCCTCTTTGCGATTAGCAAAAACATTTTGGGACGTGAAATTGGGTGATGTGGTGCAAAGCCAATCCGTGATGCTTGCCGACAGCAATTTTTTCACACTCTTGACTTTTCCGTTACTGCATGGCAATGCTAAGACAGCGTTGCAACAACCCAACAGTGTGGTGATTTCGGAAGAAATGGCTATCCGACATTTTGGAACCTTGGACGCTATTGGCAAAACGTTACTATTTGAAAGGAACGGAGAATTTAGACCTTACACCGTGACGGGGGTAGCGAAACGCCTCCCTCAAAATTCTTCTATTCAATTCGAAGCAGTACTGCCGCTCATTTCCTCGCCAGAAGAATTGGGAAATGAGCGCTGGGTAAGCATTGATGTGAATACCCTGCTCCACCTTTCCAATAGCAGCGATGTCACCTCCGTTGCAAATAAAATTCAACAACTATATGCAGCAGTATCAAAAGACGCGTTTGAACCGGTGCGTGCTCAAGGTTTCAATGCAATGTTTTATCATAACCTTCTTCCTTTAAAAGACATTCATCTGAGTCAGGAGTTTAAAGCAGAGTTCAGTTTTGCGAATGGAAGCAACCCCATGTATTCCTACATCTTGTCTGGAATAGCTCTTTTTATTTTGGTAGTAGCGTGCATCAACTTTGTAAATCTTACAATCGCCCGCTCCCTAAAGAGGGCGAAAGAAATTGGAATAAGAAAAGTGGTGGGGAGTGGACGGCAACAGCTAATAGGACAATTCTTAGGAGAGTCGTTCTTGTTGTGCTGCTTCTCATTTTTAGGAGCGCTGCTTCTTGCACAGCTTGCTATCCCACTTTTCAACAATATGACCAATAAAGCTCTTTCGCTTTCCTATTTGATGGACGTCAAATTGATGATTGGGTACATTGTACTTTTTTTTGTCACTGCTTTGTTGGCAGGATTTTATCCGGCTATCGTGCTATCAGGCTACAACCCGGTTCAAACGTTATATAATCAATTCCGACTAACAGGCAAAAACTATCTACAGAAAGGACTGGTCATATTCCAATTTACATTGGCTACAATTATGATATTAGGCACTCTTACTATCTACTATCAATTTGAATATCTCACGAAGAAAGATTTAGGATACGACTCCAACAATCTCGTTCATGTGCCGAACAGAAATCTTACTCCCCATGAAGCAAAAATATTTGGGGAGCAATTGATAAAGAATTCTAACATAATTTCAGTGGCTCCTTTTCGACATGGTGAAAATAACGCCAAGGTAACAGGAGACTCCATCATGCACTTTAACTACGAGTCAGTAGACGAGAGCTTCATAGATATGCTCAAATTACAAATTGTTGAAGGTAGAAATTTCTCATCCCAATTTCCTGCCGACTCATCAAATGCTGTTTTGGTAAACGAAGCATTCGTGAAAACGGCAGATTTAAAAGACCCAATCGGACACGAAATAAATTTTTTTCTTACCAAAGAAAGAAAAATTATTGTGGGTATTGTTAAAGATTATCACTTCGCATCATTGCGTGATGCAATTGGGCCTCAATGCTTTGCTACGCGGCCAGAGGGTAAAGAGCCCTACCGACAAATGTTGATACGGATAAAGGCAAACTCTGAGGCATCCAGCTTACCATACATCGAACAGACTTTTAGAAAATTATTTCCGTTGCAGCCTTACACCTACCAATTTGACGATGAGCAAAATCGGCAAAAATATGCTGCCGAGGCGAAATGGAAAAAAGTGGTTTTATTTGGAACCTTGCTGACGATTTTGATCTCTGCTTTTGGACTTTTTGGGCTATCCATTCTTACAGCTGAAAAGAGATTTAAGGAAATCGGTATCAGGAAGGTACTTGGCGCATCTGTACGTACTATTGCGCTGACACTGACTAAAGATTTCTTATTATTGATTTCTTTGTCGTTGTTGATTGCAATGCCAATTGGTTACTTTGCAGGCACTACCTGGCTTGAAAATTATCCCTATCGCATCAATATGAGCGTCTGGGTATTTGTGGGGACGGCTATAATGGTGGTGACAATCGCAATCTTCACCATAAGTTATCAATCCATTAAGGCTTCTTTGATGAACCCCGTGGAGTCATTAAAGAGAGAATAGCATCGTAGTTTGTTAGCGTTTCCAAAAGCGCACACACATTTACGAGCCGCACATGCGACACCATACCAAAGCTTGCAAATGAGTGTGCTCTGTTTTTCCATGGGGACAAGTAAAATTTAAAACCCCTGACCCGAAATGACTGAGAGGCAAAAGCAAGTGAGGCATGGGATAATAAAACATGGACTGGATATAGTTAACAATTGAAGATTGGAGTAGGGCCGCACAGCCAGCAACAAAATGTTTCTTCAATGGTGCGGTGAGGTGTAGCCCAAAGTTTTTATCTTCGTTCCACGCTTTCGTTTCGTGGGACAGGACGCGGCTTCGATAAGGCACCACTGCAGAAACACAAACGTGTGTGTCTTGAACTTCAATCAGTTGTAGGATTGAAGATGCTGTACAAAAGATGGAAGACCCTTAATAACATTACCACTGTGTGGAAGTCGAG
>JAYWHU010000009.1:0-5857 GCA_043777495.1 Cyclobacteriaceae bacterium
AACAGAGATAAACATCTACGCAATAGCTTATAACTTCAAACGGATGCTTAATGTGGCCTCATTTGAGGAATTAGAGAAATTGTTCAGGCCAATTCAACCTCAACTATCCTTGGGGTAGTAAAGGGTACAGCTATTTTTTGATTTTTAAACAAAAAAATGATTTTCACACAGCCTCTGCAACGCGTTCCGCTCTAGGGAGCCGACCATTTTGTTGACGTCAACAAAATGGTCGGAATTTTTCTTCAGCATTTTAGATCCCTCCAACTTCTAACCTCTAACCTCTAACCTCTAACTTTCCTCCCCACCCACTCCCTCGCATTCACAAACGCCTCAAACCAAGGAGAGATTTGATCTTGTTGTTTTCTTTCGGTTGGGTAGTGTGGCCAATTCCATGGGAACAAGCTTCTTTCGATGTGTGGCATGATCGCAAGGTGTCTTCCATCAGTTGAATGAAGTGCAGCCACTGCAAAATCAGAATCGTTTGGATTGCCTGGGTATTCTGGATAAGAGAAAGTTGCAGCGGTTTTGTAATTCGATTGATCTTTCAGTTTAAACATTCCTTCTCCGTGTGCCAACCAAACACCCAATTGTGCGCCTTCATAACTTGAAAGCATGACCGAACTATTTTTAGGAATGGTAATGTTGATAAACGTTGATTCAAATTTTCCCGAACCATTGTGATGCATCTTTGGATGGTCTGCCATTGGCATTTCTCTGTAGACTAATCCCAGCTCCATCATCAATTGACAACCGTTGCAAACACCTAAGCTCAGCGTATCAGGTCTTGCATAAAAATTATCCAATGCTGCTTTTGCTTTTGGATTGTATAAGAATGATCCTGCCCAACCTTTTGCTGAACCGAGCACATCAGAGTTAGAGAAGCCACCTACAAACACAATCATGTTCACGCCACTCAAATCTTCGCGACCAGCCACTAAATCCGTCATGTGCACATCTTTTACATCAAAGCCAGCAAGGTAAAGTGCGTACGCCATTTCACGATCTCCATTCACTCCTTTTTCGCGAATGATAGCTGCTTTGATTCCAGAGGCAGTTCTTCTTTTTGGATCAACTCCATAAGAAGAAAACTTTCCATCAAACTTTGATTGGAATTTATATTCGAGAATCTGTTTGAGATAATTTTCTTTTCTCCTTTCCGCATGACCTTTCGGTCTTTGAATCTTATCAAGCAAGTAAGAAGTATAAAACCAAGCATCACAAAGAGAGTCGATGTTTAGCTTCCATTTTCCTGCAACAGGCAATTGGGAACTGGAAACTTCTATCTCTCTTTTATTAATTACTTCTCCAATGATTTTGAAGTCAATATTTTTTGATTTCAAAATTGTTAATGCGACATCATTTTTTATTTGAATAATAATCCCAGGGTTTTCACTGAATAGAATTTTTACTAAATCACCTTTTAAATTTTTCAGATCAATGTTCAATCCAACATTCGGTGTAGGAAAACACATCTCCAATAAAGTAGTGATCAATCCGCCAGAAGAAATATCATGGCCAGCTAAAATCAAATTTTGTTGGATCAGCTCTTGAAGGGCACTGAATGCTTTTGCAAAATAAGCAGTGTCTTTGATGGTGGGCGATTCTTTTCCTAATTGATTTAATACTTGTCCTAAACTACTTCCACCTAATTTAAAATCATCTTTAGAAAAATCAATGTAAATAATTTTAGAGTCTGCAATAGGTTCTAAGCTAGGTGAAATAGTTTTACGAATATCATTGACTTCAGCGGTGGCCGAAATAATGACCGTGCCAGGAGCGTAAACAACTTCACCTTTCGGATACTTTTGCGTCATTGACAAAGAATCTTTTCCTGTCGGGATGTTGATGCCGAGTTGGCAAGCAAACTCACTCACTGCTTCCACGGCTTGGTACAAGCGTGCGTTTTCTCCTTCGGCTTTTGCTGGCCACATCCAATTCGCGCTGAGCGAAACACCTTTCAATCCGTGTGTCAACGGAGCCCAAACTAAATTGGTAAGTGCCTCGGCAATGGCCAACTTACTTCCGGCCACTGGATCAACTAATGCAGCCACAGGCGCGTGACCAATGGCCGTAGCAATTCCTTTGTTACTCAAAAAATCCAACGCCATCACTGACACATTGTTCAATGGCAGTTGGATGGCACCACACGTTTGTTGCGTGGCCACTTTCCCTGAAACAGATCTGTCCACTTTATTGGTCAACCAATCTTTGCAAGCCACAGCTTCCAACTGCAAAACTTGTTCAAGGTATTCTTGGATTTTGTTTTGATCATAGATGATCTCCGAAAAATCGGAATGAGTTATTTTATCAGTAAGAATTGTTTTCGGTGACGAGCCAAACAAATGATCCATCTCCAACTCAACAGGAGAGAGGCTTTTGTTTGGCATTACAAATTTTAATTGATGATCGCCTGTTGCTTTGCCAATCGTGTACATGGGAGCGCGCTCGCGATCTGCAATTCGCTTCAATGCGGCTACATCTTTTTCATGCATCGCCAATCCCATTCGTTCTTGCGATTCGTTGCTGATGATTTCCTTCGCAGAAAGTGTGGGGTCGCCCACGGGGAGTTTATCAATTTCAATCGTGCCACCTGTTGCCTCCAATAATTCCGAAAAACAATTTAAGTGGCCGCCCGCTCCGTGATCATGAATGGATACAATGGGGTTTTCGTTCGACTCCACCATGGCGCGAATGGCATTCATCACGCGCTTTTGCATTTCAGGATTGGAACGTTGGATGGCGTTTAGTTCTAGCGCATTTCCAAACTCACCAGTGGTGACAGACGACACCGCTGCACCACCCATGCCGATGCGATAATTATCTCCACCCATCAACACAATCTGATCGCCCGCTTGAAGGTTTTCTTTTTGACTGTCTTTTTCTTTGCCAAAGCCAATGCCACCTGCTTGCATGATCACTTTATCATAACCGAATTTTTTATTTTGCTCCTCGTGTTCAAATGTCAACACGCTTCCGCAGATGAGGGGCTGTCCAAATTTATTTCCAAAATCACTTGCACCATCTGATGCTTTGATTAGGATTTCAGCAGGAGTTTGATACAGCCACTTTCTTGGTTCAATATTTTTCTCCCACGCTCGATCATTTTCTAATCGCGAATAAGAAGTCATGTACACAGCCGTTCCCGCCAAGGGTAATGAACCTTTGCCGCCTGCTAGGCGATCGCGGATTTCTCCACCAGATCCTGTGGCTGCGCCATTGAACGGTTCTACCGTGGTGGGAAAATTATGTGTCTCAGCTTTTATTGAAATCACTGAATCAAAATCGGTGACTTCAAAAAAATCAGGCACATCTTGTCGCGTGGGCGCGAATTGTTCTACGCGCGGCCCTTTAATGAAAGCCACGTTGTCTTTGTAAGCGGAAACAATATAATTCGGGTTTTCTTTCGATGTCTTTTTGATCAATTGAAAAAGCGTGGACTCTTTTTCTTTTCCATCGATAATAAAAGTGCCATTGAATATTTTATGTCGGCAGTGCTCGGAGTTTACTTGAGAGAAACCAAAAACTTCGCTATCGGTCAACTTTCTCCCCAGTTTAAAACTCACATCTTTCAAATAATCAATCTCTTCATTGCTTAGTGCCAAGCCTTCGCGCTCACTGTATTCTTTTACGTCATCAATTTCAATTATTGGCTCGGGTGTATGATGGATCGTGAAAAGTTCTTGATCTAGGCCGTCATACAAATGCTGCAACATGCGGTCGTAGATGGGAGTCTTTTCCGTAGACTCAAAAAATTCTTCTATCCGCTGAATACCAACGATCCCCATCGTTTGGGTAATCTCCACTGCATTGGTGCTCCAAGGTGTAAGCATTTCTTTTCTTGGGCCAATGAATTTTCCTGGCAATGATTTCTCAGCTATAGGTTTGGCTCCACCAAACAACCAGATCATTTTCTCAAAATCGGAGGTGGAAAAAGGAGAGGCGTGACCTACTGCGAAGATCACATTGGCCTGAGAACGGAAGAATACAATCATTTGGTGAATTGAAAGCGCGAATTTACGCGGATGGATGGATTATTCTATTAATTTTGTTATACTTTCAAACAATAAAATGATTGATTAAACTCTTATGATACGCATCTTAGACAAAAAGAAATTTCTGACACATAAGCCTCAATCACCGACAAAAGTGCAGGTTCATAGTACTGAAGAAGCTCTTTTGAAAACATTGGATATGATGAGTATGGGTTTTATGTTCAACCACAAAAGATACGATCCCAATATGGAAAGAATGACAGTTGACCTACTACTTAAAATATGTTCAGCCCTAAGCGCAGAAAAAGTCGAGTACATGATTATCGGAGGCACCGCAGTTGGGTATTATCATTTCGTGCGACCTTCACATCCAATAGAGGGTAGGCCAGAGATAAAAACAGACTTGGATTTTTGGTATAATCCTACTTATGAAAACAGACAAAGGTTAGGAAGAGCTATCCAATCGCTTGGGCTAATGGATCATCGCTCTAAAATAAATGAATTTATGGAAGATTTCTCTTCTAATTATTTGGCACTTGAAGAAACTAATTACAAGATGGATTTCAATCCTGCAGCACCAGGACTCGTTTTCCGAGAAGCAATTAAAAAATCTGAAACGACTTTGATCAATCAAGTTCCATTAGTTTTTATTGGATTAGATGATCTTATTAAAAACAAAACAGAAGTAAACAGGTTGGGGATAGATGATAGAGATGTTTCTGAACTTAAAAGGATAAATAAGATAAAAGAAGAGTAACTGGTGACTTCTAGTTTAAGCTATCACTTTATTTTTTGATGTTAGAATAAAACATTTCTCGACTTACCAATCAAATCATTATGCCCCGCCTCAATCACTTCAAATCTTTTTGATTTTATTTTTTGAACAAACCCTTCCATATTTTTAGCTTGGATGACCTTGTCGTGTTGGCCGACAATTAACGTAAATGGAATTTGCTTGTCATTTAATAAACTGGCTATTAGATCAAGGTCAGATTTCAGATGCCGAAAATACACCCACGAAAAATAAACCCGCCTTCTTTTTTCTTCCGTGTCCATTTGCGATTCAGCAAAGCGCAGAAGACCTTTATCCACTAATCCCAAACTTCGTAGCGCTTTCGTAATTCTATAAAGTCGATTGGGGTGCAAAATCATGCTTTTGAAGAGCGCACGTATGGCGATTGGGTAAGTAGCCAGGCTATACCAAAAGCTGGTTTTGATTCCATCAGGTGCGAGCAGTGTCATCTTTTTTATTTGATCGGGGAAAGCTTCCAAAGTGGCTATCGCAAACTTGCCGCCCATGCTAAAGCCCACTACTTCAAACTCAGCAATATTTTCTTTTTGTAAGAACTGATCAATTATTTCCTTCCAATCGTTCTTCTCTACTGCCTCACGACTTGCCCACGTACTCTGTCCATGAAAAAATAAATCGAAGCTGTAGAGTGTATATTTATCTTTTAAAATTTCTGCCCAAGATTGAAATGCATTGTTATCTTGCCCAAAGCCGTGGAAGAGCAAAAGATTTTTTTTACCTGTACCTGTTTTGGCATAGTAAAGTTTGGAGTTAGTATAATAGATGTAGCTAGAAGTAGACAAGATAGTGAGCAAAGAACAAAAGTAGTTAGTGTATTGTCAACTACGAAATGACCCGTAGCTGGAGCGCGTTTGCAACGCGTTCCCACGCGATTTTAATCTTTCAACAACCAAACCAGTAAACTGATTTTACTGTAATTCAAAGTTACGAATTGCCGAGGAGTGGTACGCGTTGCAGAGGCTGTGTGAAAACGAAGAAATGTTTTTACATTGTATCGTCATCAAAACAAATGGACAGATGCATTATCTAACAGGGTTGGACAGGGAACAGGCTC
>JAYWHU010000010.1:0-21740 GCA_043777495.1 Cyclobacteriaceae bacterium
GGAAATAGCGAAGTCCAAAAATCCTATTGTATCCCCTATTAATGCTGTATTTTATCAACGAAAATAAGCCAAACTCCAGCCACGGGTTTTAACCCGTGGTTAAATGATGAGGGTTACAAAGAGTGCCACAGGTAAACATAATCGGAGTGAACTTTTATTGGCACGCAACGCATACCCTCGATTAGTGTGCATAGGCTTACCCTCGTTTAGCGTTTAGCTACAAAACCGCATATAATCTTCCAACTATATAATTCCTCTTTTTCTCTCCGATTTTTTTCCGTAATTCAGGTTTCCTAAACCAGAATGCCATGAGAATTATTTTACTTTCAGCGTTGCTGATCTCTTTCGTTGCAGTGGAGGGGCAAAAGAAAACAACTGCCAACTCCAATACCGTTTCGTTTGATCAATCACTTTATTCAGGTATCAAGTGGCGAGAGATAGGGCCGTTTCGCGGTGGGCGATCGGTAACAGCTACGGGCATAGTTGGAAATCCGAATGTATATTATTTTGGTGGCGTAGGTGGTGGCGTGTGGAAATCCATTGATGCAGGACAAACGTGGTCCAATATTACCGACAATTATTTTGGTGGTACTATTGGTGCAGTGGCCGTTGCAGAAAGCGACCCAAATGTGATTTACGTAGGCGAGGGTGAGCAAGGCCTTCGCAATAATGTATCGAGTGGTTGGGGGGTTTGGAAATCCACCGATGCAGGACAATCATGGAAGCACATTGGCCTTACTGAATCAAAACACATTTCGCGCATTCGTATTCATCCTAAAAATCCTGAAGTGGTGTACGTGGCCGCGATGGGAAACTTATGGAAGCCAAACGAAATGCGTGGTGTCTTTCGCAGCATGGATGGTGGACTGACTTGGAAAAAGATTTTGTTTGTGAATGATAATGCCGGTGCAGCAGACTTAACGTTCGATCCTAACAACCCACGAATTCTCTATGCGAGTACTTGGAACATGAAACGCAACGGCTACCGCATGGACAGTGGTGGCCCTGATTCAAAATTGTGGAAAAGTACCGATGGCGGAGATACGTGGGAAAATCTTTCTGACAAACCAGGAATGCCCAAAGGCATCAATGGGATTATTGGTGTTACTGTGTCGCCAAAAAATTCCAATCGCGTGTGGGCGATTATTGAAAACTTAGAAGGTGGCGTTTTTCGTTCTGATGATGCAGGAAAAAATTGGACACGCGTCAATTCTGATCGTGGGTTGCTACAAAGGGCTTGGTACTATTGCCGCATTTATGCCGATGCACAAAATGAAGACAAGGTGTGGGTGATGAATGTGAGCTATGGCGTATCGAAGGATGGAGGCAAAACATTTGAATTGAAGAATGCACCACATGGCGATCATCACGATTTGTGGATCGACCCGAACAACAACCAACGCATGATCATTGCCGATGATGGCGGGGCACAAGTATCCAATGACGGTGGAGAAAATTGGACAACGTATCACAACCAACCCACTGCACAATTTTATCGCGTTACTACTGATAACCAATTTCCCTATCGCATCTTAGGCGCGCAGCAAGACAACACGAGTGTGCGCATCGTACATCGCACGGATGGCAACACCATCACTGAAAAAAATTGGGATGCGTTGTCAATTGGCGAGAGTGCGCATCTTGCGCCTGATCCACTCAACCCCAATATTATTTTTGGTAGCGATTACAAAGGCTACATGAGCATGCAAGACCTTGGCACTGGCCAAGAGCGTAGCACGAATGTGTGGCCTGATCTACCTGCTGGCTCGGGTGCAGAAGTAATGAAGTATCGTTTCAATTGGAACTACCCGCTTTGCTTTAGTCCACACGATCCCAAAAAATTATATGCAGGTTCCAATCATCTTCACGTTACTTCCAATGGTGGACAAAGTTGGGAAGAGATCAGCCCCGACCTTACGCGCAACGAACGTGAGACCATTAAATCTTCTGGCGGGCCGATCACGCAAGACAACACAGGGGCAGAATATTACGCGAATCTTTTTGTGATCACCGAATCGCCCTACACCAAAGACGAAATTTGGGTTGGTTCTGATGATGGATTGGTGCACGTAACTATAGATGGTGGAAAAAATTGGAAAAATATAACACCACCTTTTTCGCCCAAGTACAACATGATGAATGCCATTGATGTGAATCCGTTTGTGAAAGGTGGCGCCTACGTGGCCGCTACTTCTTACAAGTTCAGCGACAACACTCCGTACATTTATAAAACATTGGATTACGGAAAAACGTGGACGTTGATCACCAACGGCATTCCAAAAGAAGAATATATTCGTGTAGTGCGAGCAGACCCGAAACGCAAAGGTTTGCTCTATGCAGGAACAGAAAAAGGAATGTGGGTCTCGTTTGATGATGGTGCGAGTTGGAACAAATTTCAACTCAACCTGCCGCCAGTACCCATTCATGATCTTGCCATTAAAAACGATAATTTGATTGCCGCTACACACGGTCGTAGTTTTTGGATGATCGATGATCTTACTCCCCTGCATCAACTCTCCAATGATGTTACAACAAAAGAATCACATCTCTTCAAACCAATGTCAAGTTACCGAATGCCGGGCGGAAGCACGAGTGATGCAAATCGCAAGTTGGAAGGTGAGAACCATCCTGGTGGTGTGATGGTGCATTTCTTTTTGAAAGCTGTAGATGACAAAACAGAAGTGAAACTAGATTTTCTTGAAATGGACGGAGACCTGATTAAATCATACTCTAACAAAGCAAAAGAAAAGGCAGATCAGTTGACCATTAAAAGTGGCGGCAACCGATTTGTTTGGAACATGCGCTACGCTGGCTACAAAACTTTTTCGGGCATGGTGTTTTATGGTTCAGCCAATAACGGGCCAAAGGCGGTGCCAGGAAAATACAAAGTGAGAATGACTTTCAAGGATCAGTCGCAAGAACAAGAATTTGAAATTTTAAAAGACCCGCGTATCAAAACAACGCCAGAAGAATTTCAAGCGCAGTTTGATTTTCTAATGAAAGTGCGCGACAAGGTAACGGAGGCCAATCAAGGCGTGATTGATGTTCGGAAAATAAAAGATGATTTAGGATCATTGAAAAATAAAATCGGTACTGAGCCACAATACAAAGAATTAAATGATGCCGTGAAAAAATTTGAAGATGAACTGACCATTCATGAAAACAACATTCATCAAACCAAAAACAAAAGCGTACAGGATCCATTGAATTACGGTATCAAAATGAACAACCGCTTGGCGCACTTAATGGTAGAACAAGCTGCGGGCGATTTTGCGCCAACTAATCAAGGCGAAGAGGTAAGGCAACAGTTGACCAAAATGGTGGATGAAGAATTGTTGAAGCTTAGAAACACCATCCAGCAAAATACTGAGCGCATCAATACAATGGCCAAGGAGAAAGGGATTGAAGTAGTGATGATAAAGAAAAACCCGATTGTGAATTGATTTCTTACTTTCCCCTTAGCGTCTTAGCGCCTTTGCGTGATATTGCATTTCTTTTTACACTTATTAAAATTGCCATGGAAGAAACAGAAAACTCAAAAGTCAAAAAACGGCCACTCAAAACTGAAATGATTATAGCGCTTTGCGCTACGTTCGTAAGCATTGCCACATTAGTAGTATATATCTATCAGGCACGAGTCATGATTCGCCAAGCTGAGATTATGCAAAGTCAACAACATATTTCTGTTTGGCCTTATTTAGAAACGCTCACTACAACAATGGTTTTGGGTGACAAGCCTGATGAAGCCTACTTTGAAATAGAAAATAAAGGAATAGGGCCGGCAATTGTAAAACAGGTGACAATGAAAGTAGATGGTGTCATTATGAAGGGCAATAATGAACTGTTTGAAACTATGATTGGCAAAACAGATACATTATCCATTTCTACTATCGCTGTTAAAAATAGAGTCATTGCGCCAGGAGAAAAGATTCGAGCATTCGATATAATAGGAGATGATTTAGTGAAAAGATTTGCCTTCGCGTTTCAAAAGAAAAAATTTGAATACATTATCTGCTATTGCTCTGTTTATAAAGAGTGCTGGAGTTCTAGTGAAAATGTAATAACAGAAAGTGATTGCAAGTAATCTGTTCGCCAACCTAAAAACTTAAAATCATGGTACTAACTAAATCAATAGGGAGAATACTACTATTTGGAGCTATTTCCTTTTCTGCTCTTGGCCAATACAAGCCCACATCTGAAAATTTAAAATCTCGTGAATGGTTTGAAGAAGCACGCTTCGGATTGTTTATCCATTGGGGAGTGTATAGTACATTAGGCGATGGCGAGTGGGTAATGAACAATCAGGAAATCCCGATTAAGACGTATGAAAAACTTCCTGATTTTTTTAACCCTATACAATTCGATGCAAAGGAGTGGGTGCAGATGGCGAAAGATGCTGGCATGAAGTACATCACCATCACTAGCAAGCACCACGATGGGTTCGCGATGTTCGATTCTAAAATTTCAGATTACAACATTGTAAAGAAAACCCCGTATGGAAAAGATGTATTGAAGATGTTAGCCGAGGAATGTAAAAAGCAAGGCATCAAACTTTTCTTCTATCACTCACAATTGGATTGGCATCATCCCGATTATTTTCCGCGCGGAGGTACAGGAGGCAGTTGGACTGAACGCGAAGACAAAGGCGATTTCAATAAATACCTTGACTACATGGACGCGCAACTCAGCGAGCTGCTAACCAACTATGGAGAAGTAGCAGGGATTTGGTTCGATGGCATGTGGGACAAGCCCAAAGCAGAATGGCGATTGAAAAAAACGTATGATCTCATTCATCAACTACAACCTGGGGCATTGGTGGGAAGCAACCATCACCTTGCACCGTTTGAAGGAGAAGATTTTCAAATGTTTGAAAAAGATTTGCCTGGCAGCAATACCACTGGCTTTGCACCCGATCAAAAAGTGGGCGACTTGCCAAAAGAAACGTGCGAGACCATTAACAACAGTTGGGGATTCAATTTAAAAGATGACAAAAACAAAAGCAGAAAAGAGTTGATTCAATACTTAGTGAAATCGGCTGGCTATGGGGCAAACTTTTTGTTGAATGTCGGCCCGATGCCCAGTGGAAAAATACAACCCGAGCACACTGAGCGATTGAAGCAAATGGGCGACTGGTTGAAAATCTATGGCGAAACTATTTACGGAACAAAGGGCGGCCCGTTAAGCGCACGAAACTGGGGCGTTACAACACAGAAAGGAAAGAAAGTGTATGTCCACATTCTTAATTGGCAAGACGAAACATTCACGTTGCCCAAACTTGCGCGGAAGGTTATCTCTGCAAAATTATTTTCTGATAAGTCGGTTTTAAAATTTCAAGAGAATGATTTTGGCATCAATCTATTAATTCCAAAATCTAAAATGGATGAAGTGGATACAGTGATTGAATTAGAATTGAGATGACAGTGATTGAATTCCAATCGCTTAAAGAGCCTTCTATTCTTTCTCCTTTACTGATGGCCTTATGGCAGGATGGTCAAGGCGATTGGCACAAAGCTCATGAGTTAGCACAAGATGTTGAAACGGCCGATGGTGCATGGGTTCACGCCTATCTTCACCGAAAAGAAGGTGACGCTTCCAATGCAAACTATGGGTATCGGCAAGCAGGAAAAAAAATTCCTACTCAAACCCTGAAACAAGAATGGGAAGAAATTGTAACTGAACTGTTGAAAAAAGAATCAGTAAGAAAAGCCTAATTTGTCCAAGCCGGATTTTACTTCGGGGCACGACATAAATAAATCCCACAGTAAACCTGAGCGATAATTTTCGATCATCACAACCTCGGGCCCTTGATCGATGGCTAAGTACCACGGCTTGCACCAATTGTCCGTCAGGCTAAAGCCATCGTAAAAACCATATTCACCAAAAGTCGTTTTTCCAAAATCAAAATAGAAATGTCGAATCGCTTTCATACTTTCCTCGGGCGTATAGACAATAGATGAAATAGCTGCCGTTGGCGAAATCACCCCCACATCTTCCGTGGGGCTGTGCGCTGCATAAAACTTAACAGAGTACCCAGCGCTCAATCCCCAACAATTTTCTCCATAGCCTTTGAAGTGCTTTGGGTTTTCTACACAATACTTATAGTTGATGAGCGTATGATTTTTATTGTGCGTCCAATAATCAGCATAGCGGTCTTTCAGCTTGCGCGGATCAAGACCTAAAAAAGAATAATGCGACCAGAACAAAGGGCCGCCATATTGTGGTGAACCATTATGTTTTAAATCAAGATGCAAACCATACTGCTGATGCGCTGAATCATTTTTGATTGTCCCCTTTCGCGCCCATCCTTCACGATATACTTCTGCTGGCACAGTGTGCGTGGGTGATGCGGCTGCCAACACGTACATGATCAAGCACTCGTTGTAGCCCTCCACAGCAAAATTCATATCCCACCCAAACTTTGGTGACCAATGCCAATACAACACATTTTGATTTCCTTTTCTAAACCAATCAAATTCTACCGCTTTCCAAAGTTTATCAATTCTTTCCGCCAAGACTTTTTCAGAATCATTTCCAGCTTTAAAATATTGCCGCACACAAAGCAGCCCTTGTAATAGGTAAGATGTCTCCACTAAATCAGCGGCATCATCTCTAGGGCTAAATGGTTTTACTTTACCCGTCTCACCGTATATCCAATGTGGCCACACGCCATGAAAGCGATCTGCTTTTTCTAAAAACTCTACAATTTTAGTGAGCCGCTCTGCCCCTTCCTCGCGGGTAATAAATTTTCGCTCAATGCCCACTAAGATGGCCATCACACCAAAACCTGTTCCGCCTGAAGTAACAACATTCTTGTCGTTATCAGGATAATCATTATCCACGTGAAAGCGTTCGCGTGCTCCACCCGAAACAGGTTCGGCACCTTCCCAGAAATATTGAAATGTTTTATTTTGAACAACGGTTAGTAGAGAGTCATCAGAAATGATTGAATAACTTACTGATTTGGATTTTTGAACCTGGCAAGAAAAAAATAGAGATATGATTAGAATAGGTATGCCAATTGATTTCATAGTGATTAATTTATTCGTAAAAATGAAATTTCCAATACGTAAAAACTAGAGTTCAATTAGTTAAATGGTATCTGTAAAATTGATATGAATTTAACTGTGCATTATCGTGCTTACCTGTGAAATCTAAAATGAGGTACTACATAATGCACCTAAAAATATTGCCCAATATGACTTGTTGCTAGCCAGAAGTATACAAAAAATCCATTTAGACAAAGCGAAGAAATAAAATTGAGCCACATCGTAAAAGAAAAATTTGCCTTCGTTTCATCCTTCCAAACCAAGTAAAACCAATACATAAAATAAATTACTACAGGTGCCAAGGCAATCAAAAAATGGTAGCCCAATTCAAGTGTATAAAATTCTTTGAAGAACAACACAAAGCCCAACGAAGCCAACCCAAAAACTGCCTGCACAAAAATAAAGGTGCCACGGATGCCCAGCATCATGCTCATTGTTTTGTCCCCGTGCTTGGCATCTTCATCATGTTGATAAACTTGTGTCATGGGGTAATTTCCCCACAACATCACACTTGTCAATAATCCGGGTACAATCACCTTTGCTTGCCATAAATTTTCCACCTCAAATCCATTAATACCTGCGTAGCACATCAAAAAAGTAAAGAGACCTTGAAAAAATCCAATTACAATCCATCCACCAATTGGGTATTTTTTTACACGTATGGCGGGATGACTGTAGGCTTTTGACACCAATCCGTAGATCAACAGCATCACAGCAAAGAGCAAACTGATTTTCATAAACCCCAACACCACGGCCAACAAATCAAAAATTATAGAAGTGTAGTAAAGCCCTATGTTCACTGGAGGCGGGTTCTTCAATCCACCAATGCTCCCTTCATCTTTATCAAAATAGCTGTTGTAAGCATTGCTGGCAGGATACAGCAGCAAATGAATGATCACAAACGACCAGAGTAATCGACTCTCGCCAAAATTGGGTGAAATCGCTAACGCAAAGAGATACACGGGCATCAAGAAGAAAGAAAACGGAATGCGCAAGTGCAGTAGGATGGAGGTGACGTATTTCATTTATGCTTTGTTGAAATCTTTGTTTTCAAGTTAAAAAGTTGACCCCGGTGGCTAGCATAGACAAAAAACAATTGACAATGTCTTCGTGTCAACTGCTTAACCGAGTGCACTAAATATTTTAGTTTTTATGAAACTCAAAACTATGCTAATTTTCGAAAAGCGATTTTGACAAACCTGATTGTCGAATGATGGATTGAAGCGTGCCTATTCGGATTTCTTTATGATTAGGTACAGGAACTGTAATGGTCGAGTTCACCGTTTTGATTTGCATGATGATGTGGCTACCTTTTTGACGGACTTGTAAGAATCCATTGCCTGCTAATATTTTGCAGACGTCTCTGCCAGATAGGGTTTTTAGCTTACCCAATGGCCACTTCCATGCGTGTAACAAAAACTTCTTCGTGCAGCCTTTCGCTTATCTCCTTAACTGATGCACTCTCAAAAAAGAGTTCAACTGCTTCTTTTAGATTGCTAGAAGCCTCTTCGACTGTATCCCCTTGGCTCGCTATATCAAGTTCAGGGCATAGGGAAACATATCCTTCTCCTTCCTTCTCTATCACTGCGGTGAATTGAAATTTCTTATTCATAAATCAAATATAAACAAATTTGCATAGAAGAGTTTAGTAAAATGTGTCCACATTGAAAAATCGATTAGTCTCTTCAAACAATCTTGGCGCTGGGAATTGCCCATTGTCAACTGCCTATTTATTTTAAAGGTAACAATTTCAATTTTACTAAATCATTATGGCATGAATTTTTGTTATACTTGAACAATGAGCTACATCACCTCCATCGGCACGGCCAATCCTGAAAACAAAATAGCACAAACCACTATTGCCAATTTCATGGTAAAAGCCATGGGACTTGGCTCAGATGACGAGCGAAAACTGCGTGCACTGCACCGCATGAGCGGCATCGAAACTAGGTATTCGGTATTAACCGACTATAGCCGCACTAATGGTTTTGAATTTTATCCAAACGCTACCGAATCGTTCCCTTCTACCAAACAACGATTGGCATTATTTCAAAAGCATGCTGTTCACTTAAGTGTATCTGCATCTGAAAAATGCTTTTCAAAAATCGTTGAACTAAAAAGATCAGAAGTCACACACCTGATCGTTGTGAGCTGCACAGGCATGTACGCGCCTGGCCTCGATATAGATTTGATAAAAGCTCTTGGATTAAAATCAACCATTGAGCGTACATGCATCAACTTCATGGGCTGCTATGCCGCTTTCAATGCAGTCAAATTGGCCAACTCATTTTGTGATCAACATATTGATGCAAAAGTTTTAGTAGTGTGTACTGAATTGTGCAGCATCCATTTTCAAAAAGAAAACACCGATGATAATTTGTTGGCCAACTCATTGTTTGCCGATGGCTCTGCCGCGTTATTGATAGAAGCACAATCGAGAAAAGGATTGAACCTAAAGCCCATTAGCTTCTTCTGTGACATTGCCACTGAGGGTGAGCATGACATGGCGTGGACAGTAGGAGATTTGGGTTTTGAAATGCGCTTGTCTTCGTATGTCCCAGAGGTCATTCAAAGTGGAATAAAAAAACTCACCGCTTCATTGCTTCAAAAGGTCTCACAAAAGCTTTCTGGCATCAGTTACTTCGCCATTCACCCTGGTGGTAAAAAAATACTAGAAGCCATCGAAAAAGAACTTGGTCTAACGAAAAACCAAAACCACAACGCCTACGAAGTACTGAAAAATTTTGGCAATATGTCTTCACCTACCGTGCTGTTTGTACTAAACGAAGTTTGTAAAAATTTGAATGGCGTGGATGATGGAAAAAAAATCCTGAGCTTTGCCTTTGGTCCTGGGCTTACACTAGAAAGTATGGTGTTAGAAATTCAGAACCACTAATGCGGCAAGGCAACAAGCTTGAAGCATGTGGCCTGCAGCGTGAAGCCAAAAATTTAAAAAATGCCCATTCACTTTAAACATCGCTCCACAGGTATCGAAATCATGGACGACCTCGACTGCCAAGGCGAAGTGGTCGATCAAACCTTGCGTGAACTGGACTTTATCAATCAATGGCTCGGTGGCAACGCGGTTACGCTAGATGGATTGAAATCACTTTGGAAAAACATTCCTAAAGAAAAAAAAATATCTATTGCTGATTTAGGTTGTGGAAGTGGCGAAATGCTTCGGCTGATTGCCAAGCTTGCAAAAAAGGAAAAAAGAGAAGTTGCCCTCACGGGGATCGATGCGAACCCGAATATTACCTCTTATGCAAAGGAAAAATCAATTGATTTTAAAAGCATCCAACTAGAAGCTACCAATATTTTCTCTGATGAATTTCGCCAACGAGAGTTCGGCATTATTTTAGGAACACTTTTTCTTCATCATTTTACAGAAGAAGAATTGATAGGGATTTTTTCCTCACTAAAAAATCAAGCAAGGCACGGAATAATCATCAATGACATTCACAGACATCCACTGGCTTATTATTCCATTAAATTTCTTACCCAGCTTTTCTCTAAATCAGCTATGGTAAAGTTCGATGCTCCGCTATCTGTTTTACGCGCTTTCAAGAAAAAAGAATTGGAGAGTATTCTTCAAAAAGCAGGGATAGAAAAATATCAACTCAAATGGAAATGGGCATTTCGGTGGCAGTTGATTATAATTTCATAAGAGCACCTCTAAAAACCTTGTCTGGTTGAGCCTGTCGAAACCCACTCGTAGTTTTTATATTTTAAAATGACTTTGACAAGCTCAGTATGACATGCAGTTAACTAGTATCTTGGTATTCACTGCAAGTTTATTTACCTCTCCTTACCAATCCGAATGCAGCAAGTATTAAAACGATCAATGATACTACCCAAGCCCATATATTTGGCTTTCGCGTCTCTACAAAAAATGTGTAATCGCGAAACAAAAATTTCAAATAAGAAGGAGACCAGTAAAATGTATTCTCACGTACCGAGTCTGCATTGTGAGAAACTATTTCATTGGTCATTTCAATAGCATGCCTATACTTTCCTTCAGCAGCCCATGACGCAAACTTTAGTTTATTCTCTGCTGATAACTTCCGCTTTTTGTATTCTGTTGAAGTAAAGTCGATGGATACGCCCAAGCTATCAGCAAGTTTGGGCAAAAAATCCTCTTCAATATCTTTTCGTTTGCTCATTGACTGAAAGATAGCCTCTCGCATCGTCTTCAATTTTTCTCTTTGTGCAGTCACTTTGGTTAAATCTGTCAATATTTTATAGAAATCATTAAAGTAAGCGCGATTTCCGTAGTGGTCAAATATGCGTTCATTTAAACCAATCAAAAATAAACTGTCGGCTTTTGAAATTGGCTTTCCTTCAGCAGGAAGATTATCGATAAACTGAAAGTCTTCTTTGGTTAAATAATCCTCTGTAGAAAGATCAAACCTATTGATGGCATGGTAGGTATCAGAATAGTACATACTGGTATAAAACCACCTAAAACGACTTTCAAACTTACTTGTGACGCGAAAAAGTGAGTCTGAAGGTTTGGCGAGGTCATTATTTGCCTCTGCATCTGAGCGAAATGATTTTTTGAATGTGTAAAGAAATTTTTTGTCTTGACTTTTCTTCACAGTCTTTGATTTGGCATTATCATCAATTCGTTGAATATCAATTTGCCACCCTTGGGCTTTACCAATATCAAGGTAATTATGTTCCGCTAATGTCGAGTCAGCCGACTCTAACGCTATAATTTTATCCAAGCTTCCATCTGTGTGCACAATTGTTTTCGTTTCAACAGCATGCTCACATGAGGAAAGGGCAACTAGAAATATGATTAGTAGCAGTCCAATTGAAATATTGTTTTTCATATTATAAAAGTTTTAAATGCCTGATTGCTTAATTTTTTGATAGCGCGCGAAATAGGTAATGGTTTTAGGTGCAGTGCAGTTTTGCTGATATATCCTTACAAATGCACTACTGTTCAATTCAATTTTGCTTTGATGAACTAGTACTTTAGTCAATTGCCTTGGATTTTGAACCGTCTCGAAAACAAAAAAAACAACTAACACCATTGAAGCAACTCGCAGTGAATATTGCAACCATGTGTTATTAAAACTTTCTACTATTACTTGTGAGAAGGTTCGCTCTGTTCTCGGCAGCGACTCCATAATTCGTTGCGTGAGAGCAAAGGCATTTTTAGGCACCGGTGTAGATGCTTGAGCTTTAAGAATAGCATGATTAAGTTTTTTCACTTGCTCCATTAACTTGCTGCAAGCACTACACTCTTGTAGATGTGCATTTACTTGCGACTGCTCATCGTCTGAAAGCTCTTTGTATGTAAAAATTCTCTCCTCGCATTCGTTGCAACTCATACTCAATCTATTTAATCCTATCAATAGTTTTTTCCAATCCTCTCTTGTACTTTTTTACGGGCATGATAAAGATTACTCTTCACCTGGTCTTCACTTAATTTCATCAACTCACAAACCTCATACACTTCCATATCTTCCATATCTCGCAATACAAAAATCATTTTTTGCTTACCGCTCAACTGATCTATCGCTCTTTGAAGTTCCGTTTCAAGTTCTCTCCCTTCCATTTCAGTATGAGGAGTGCTACCTGTCGAAAAATTTACTGCCATTTCAGTAGATACTTGAACTTGACGATAGCGACTTGCGTGAGTTTTCTTTAAGTCCAAACAATGATTTACCAAAATTCGATATAGCCAAGTGGTTAGTTTTATCTCTGCACGATATTTCGGAAGGTTTTTCCATAATTTTATAAAAGTTTCTTGCACAGCATCTTCAGCTTCGGCCTCATTGCTCAGATATCGATAAGCCACCGCATACAAAAAACCCTGATAGCCTTCTACCAACTGCCTAAACGCTTGCCGCTCGCCAGCTATGGCTCTGGTGATCAACTCTTGCTCGGGCTGTAAGGGCATTTACCTGTTTGTAACTGATACGACTAAAGTAACAGAAAGTAAAATGGGATTTTTGAATAAATACACTAATCCTGCTTGATAGTATTTTCTGGCACAATTTTTACTAATTTTCCATCAGATAAATAAACTCCTTTATGAAAACCCTATTTGCCTATCTCTTTGCAGCCCTTGTTTTATCTTCTTGTGCCAATAGCCCTTTAGGTAAAAAAGTGAGCGAACCATTTTCAGGTTCTGCGTATGAATCCAACAACCGCTTCTTCCGTGCTAATGGTAAAGGAGAAAGTTCTTCAGATAATATTGCCCGTGGTAAAGCGGATATTGAAGCCAAAACTTATTTGGCAGGCCAAGTGAACACCACCATGAAGCAAGTAGCCGACAACTACCAAGGCCAAACTGAAAACGAAAAAGGCGCGGATGTAGCAGAAAAATTCCAAAGCCTTGCCCGGGAAGTAATGAATACAGACTTGGCAGACTTGCGCAAAATAGGCGAGAAAAAATACTACAACGAGAAAGAAAAGAGATACACCGTCTTCATCGCCTATGAAATAAAGAAGAACGCCATGTTCCGCTTTATGAAAAAGCAAGCGAGGGTAAATCAAAAAATAGATGAGCGCCAGATGGCGATTATTGACAAGATATTAGATGAGCAGATCAAGCAATCCGAAACCGAAAACTAACAATTTGTTCCAAAGGAATTCCTTTGGAAGAAATTTGAAGATGGGCTAATTTGAAAATGATTAGCCTCATCATCAGATTCTTCACACAATTTGAAAACGAAAACTTCATCTTCAAATTTTCAAATCAAATCATTCTCAAATCAATTCACACTATTCGCCATCTTCTCTGCCGTCTCAGCAATTTTTAATTGATTGATAAACTCATCCACCTCTCCATTCATCACGGCAGGCAAGTTGTGTTGCGTGTAGCCAATGCGGTGATCGGTCACACGGCTCTGTGGATAATTATATGTCCTGATTTTTTCTGAGCGATCGCCACTGCGCACCTGACTCTTGCGCGAGGCGCCCACCGCAGCGTTCTTTTTCTCTACTTCCAATTCGTAAAGTTTTGCTCGCAACATCACCATGGCACGCGCACGATTGCCGTGCTGTGATCGCTCCACTTGACAAGTGATCACAATGCCCGAAGGTTTGTGTGTCATCTGCACTTTCGTTTCTACCTTGTTTACATTCTGCCCGCCCGCACCGCCCGAGCGTGAAGTGATTACTTCAATGTCAGCAGGGTTAATTTCTACATCCACATCTTCTGCCTCGGGCAACACCACTATTGAAGCGGCCGAAGTATGCACACGCCCTTGCGTTTCTGTCTCTGGCACACGCTGCACACGGTGTACACCCGATTCATATTTAAAAATTCCGTACGCACCCTCGCCCTCAATGCTGCTGATCACCTCCTTGTAGCCGCCCGCGGTTCCTTCCGTAATATCCAACGCTACCATCTTTAGCCCGCGCCTATCGCAAAAGCGTTGGTACATCCGCCACAAGTCACCTGCAAAAATCGCGGCCTCATCACCGCCTGTTCCCGCCCTGATTTCCAAAATGCAATTCTTGTAATCGTTCGGATCTTTCGGCATCAACATCTCTTTGATGTCCGCCTCCAACGCATCGCGCCTCGGCTCTAGCTCTTCCAATTCTTGCTTGGCCAACTCGCGCATCTCGGGGTCTTTCTCCTTCTGTAATAAATCTTTTGCGTGTTGCATCCCGTCCAATGCCTTTTGATAGGCATCGTATTTCTCCACCACTTTTTCTAAGTCGCGGTATTCTTTGCTCAACTGCCCGAATTTTTTTTGGTCACTCAGTGTATCAGGCTGCACCAACAACAATCCCACCTCCTCAAATCGGTCCTTAATATCAATCAACTTATCAATCATACTACTTCGATCATTTTTAGCCTACATAATTATTGGTGAATACAGTATGGTTCAACTATTAGTACTACCAATAGCTACGTAGCACACTGTATTCTTTTTAGAAAGAGCGCAAAGTTAATACAAATCAAGTGAACCGATTGGTAGAAATCTGATTTGTTAATTAGGGCAAACAGGTGACCCCACTTTTATCTCACCACCCTTTATCACTCTCGCGGTAATCCCTCCATGCCCTCTCATGGCATTATACCCTCCCATGCCGAGTGCTTCTTCCATTCGCGAACATGGATGGCATTCGCCCGAATATTCAAACACAGCATCACCTACTTGAAATTGTTTTCCTTTTAGCGAAAGCAAATTGATTCCCTCCACTAAAATGTTTCTCCGCATAAGCGTAAAATCCAAATCAGTTTTGCTGAGAAAAGAAGCCACTGCTGCAATATGTTCTTTTTGAATAAACGTCACTTGTCTATTGCCGCCTTTGCTACGGTCGCCCTCCAAGCCTTTGTTCTCAATGGCGTTTACACTTTCGATGATACTCACAGGTTCCAATCGTTTTGGTCTTACCGAAATAGCCGCGACAGTTCCCGCTTGTGTATAATTTGCTTGTAGTTCTTTCAGTTCCATGGCTAAATCTCAACAATAATTTTTAATTTCCGAGGTCAAAACCGAACCTATGAAAAAACTAATTTCAATTACCCTCCTATTTTTTACGATTACATCCCATTCTCAAACTAAGGCCCTTGTGGGCGGCACACTGATTGATGGCTTTGGAGGAAAACCTTTGGCAAACAGCGTCATTATTATTGAAGGGGAACTCATCAAAGCTATCGGCCAAGAAGGGCATATTGAAATACCGAAAGGCGCGGAAATAATTTCTACCGAAGGCATGAGCGTGCTGCCAGGCCTGTGGGATATGCACGTACATCTTTACATCAACGGCCACAGTAATTACACGCACTGGGATAAAAAATATTTGAAATCCGCAAAGGATGTTATCATGCCAGCATCAGCCCATCAATTGCTGATGGCGGGCATCACCAGCGCGCGTGATTTGGGTGGCCCACTAGAAGCAAGCCTGTCAGTACGTGACAGAATCAATAAAGGAGAACTACCCGGCCCCACTATGTATATGAGCGGCCCGTTCATTCAACATGCTCCGTACCCAGCAACGGAAGCTTTTCGCTGGGGTGTAACAGGCGTGGCTGATGCCCGTGCAAAAGTTCAACAATTGGCGAAGGCAGGAGTGAATTGTATTAAGCTTATTGATCAAGATGAGATGACGATGGAAGAAGTAATGGCCGTGGTGGACGAAGCGCACAAAAACAAATTGAAAGTAGTTGGCCACTCTCATCGCCCTGAAGAAATCCGTAGAGGCATGAAAGCAGGTGTCGATTGTTTTGAACACACGGGTCTCGCAGCCGCGCCCGAATATCCTGAAGATATTATGGCGATGATCAAAGAGCGCACTGCTAAGATGAGCCTTGGCCCACTCTTCTGGACACCCACAGTCGAAGGATTATTCAATTATGAATACATGCGTGATAACCCAGAAGCACTCGACAACGATTCATGGAAACTTGATTTGCCCGATTCCATCATTACGGACATAAAAAAATCAATCGCCAAGCCAGCCCAGCTTTCTTACTTCCAATTGAACCCCATTCGTAAGCCAACATTGGAACGCAAAGTAAAACAACTGAAAGAAGCAGGTGTAGTATTGCTCATTGGCACAGACAGTGGCATCCCAATGAAGTTCCACAGCCAAAGCACGTGGAATGAACTGGATGTGTGGGTAAATAAATTTGGCTTCGATCCGATGTACACCATTCGTGCCGCCACTTATTGGCCTTCAGTAGCAATGGGTGTAGATAAGGACTTTGGCACCGTGAGTGAGGGCAAGTATGCCGACATTATTGCCGTGAAGGGTGATGTGTTACGCCATATTGATTTACTACAAGACGTGAAATTGGTAGTAAAGAAGGGAAGGAGGTATAAATGATTGATAATATGCCGTTATTAAAAAAATAAGGCTTATTTTTAATAGATTGATAAAACTAACCTTTGGCCGGAATACTTCAAAAGCTATGTTAAGACCCCTCAAACTTATTTTCATCCTTGTTTTTGGATTTTGTGCGAACACATTTGCTCAAAATGCGGGGGAGATCATGTTTGTTGGGTTTAATGCAGATGGAAATGATGGAATTTCTTTCGTTACATTCATTGACCTTGCTAGTGGAACAAATATTAGGTTTAATGATAATGAATGGAACGGCAGCGCAATAGGAGGTGGGGGAGCGTTTAACACAGGTGAAACTTCTATGACTTGGCAAAACAACACTGGTAATTCTATACGTGCCGGGACAGTTATCACTATAAATAATAGCAATTCAACCCCAACCGCAAGTATCGGCACTATTACAGGAGGAACAATAGATGTTGCCAATCAAAACGAAGTTATTTATATGTTCTTGGGCACAGATGCCAGTACCCCAACAGTCTTTTTATCGGCCATTGCCAATGATACTTTCACTAACGGTATTATAACAAATACTGGATTAACCGCAGGGACTAATGCAATTTCTATCGCAGGTGATGAAGATGTAATGGTATACAATGGAAGCATAAATTGTACATCTACAATAGCAAATTGCGCAACATTAATTGCGACTGCCACCAATTGGTCTACACAAGATACAGGGGCTGATGATTCTACTAATGGATTCCCAGATTTTCCCACCAACGTACCTTGTAATTTTTATGGAGCAGCCTTTGGTGTTTTAACATATTATTCAAGGAATGCCACCTTAGGGGGCAATTGGGATGACAATAATTCTTGGACAACAATTTCAGACGGTTCTGGAGCGGCATTAACTGTAGGTGTTTGGCCAAGACGTCATGACAATGTGATAATTCTAAGCGGTCACACCATTACAATAAACGCTACTTCTGATAATCAAACTTGTGGTGTCTCTCCTGATGGTTTAGGACGAACAAACGTAGGACCATTTGCTGCTTCCAATCTAAACATGTTTTATCAAACAGGAGACATTCAGATAAATGGCACTCTTACTGTCACTGGAATTGAGATGATGACAGAGGGCTATACAAAAATTTTATCAGGTGGTGTATTTTCCCTTGGCTCCAGCTACGTAAATCTTGGTTTTTTGGAGGCAGATGCTGGCTCCACGCTTAGTTCGGGAGACGACCTGATACTTGCTGGCTTTAGCAGCACTATTATCAATACTACATCGATATCCAATGACGATCTGATCATCAGTTTTACGGATGCCACATTGTGCGGTACGGGTGTCGCTACATTGACAAACGGAGGGGGCAGTTTACTGACCTTCGCCAATGGGGCAACAATTTCTCAAATATGCACCTCCTTTACAGTGAATTGTACAGGGGGAGGCTGCAGCGGCTTCCCTGTAGTAGGAACTACCACAGTCTTGCTGGGCAATGTTGGCCCGGGCGGGGTGGGGAACTCAACGAACAACAAACTTTGGTTAAAGGCTGATGATTTGAGCCTCGCTAATGGGGCGGCAGTTAACAGTTGGGCGGATGCCTCTGGCAATGGTTTAACAGCTGTCTCTAGTGGCGTGAGTGGGCAGGCTCCCACCTTTAATACTAACACGGTAAACACCATACTTCCGTCTATAAGTTTTGATGGTGGAGATTTTTTAAATCTTGGAAATGCATCAGGGCTTAACTTAATACCTGGAACAAATAGTTGGTCATTTTTTATCGCCTATAATGTTGCAGGCGCTACCCCACAAGGAACATTTTTTTCTAAGGCTACGAATGCAAACAGGCAGTATCAATATACAATAGATGATAATGGACCGAATTCATTCTTTACTGCTTTTATTGGAGGCAACAATACAATTGGAACAGTAATCGCAACCAATGCTTGGTTTGTTAGCTCACATACAAATACAACAACCCAAAAAGACTCTTGGACAAATGAGGGTGTAAATTTTGCTGCTCAAGCTATTGGAGCGGCACAAGACCCAACAGCGGATGTACTAATAGGAGCACGTAGAGACACCGGCCCAACAGCGGGCACTGGATTTTTATTAACAGGGAGCATTGCTGAAATCGCTATGTATAACACGCTTGTGAATCAAGCTCAGCGGATTATCACATCGAACGCTTTTGCCGCTAAGTATAATGTTACCCTTTCAGCTAATGATCTTTACACAATGGATAACTCAGCCAATGGCAACTACGATTTTGAAGTGGCGGGGATAGGCCAAGTAAATGCCACTAATAAACATATTGATGCGAAGGGTAAGGGCATGGTGAGGATGTGGAATCCCAACAATCTGGGCAACAATGAATTTTTAATTTGGGGTCGTGATAATTCTAGTGCAATAAGCTCAACCACTGCTGTGGGAACGTCTGTTGATGGAACGATTATCAAAGAAAGACTTACAAGAATTTGGAGAGTGAGTGAATCTGGCGGAGATGTGGGGACGGTATCTATTTCATTTGATTTTAGTAGTTTAGGTGGAAGCCCACTAGGATCCAACATGAGGTTGTTGATTGACCGCAATGGAAATGGTTTTGCGGATAATGATGTTACTCCTGTAGTGGGTTCTTCATCTGGCAGTATCATTGTGTTTTCCGGAATTAATTTTCAAGATGGAGATCGGTTTACGCTTGGCAATACCAGCTTATCAACACCTTTACCCGTTGAGCTGATTTCGTTTTATGCGAAAGCTCAAGATAAATCGGTGTTGCTAACTTGGAGCACCGCCACAGAAATCAATAACAAAGATTTTACCATTGAGCGATCTCAAAATGCAAAAGAATGGTCGAGCATTGGCACAGTGAATGGGGCTGGCAACAGCGCCATTAAGGTTGACTACCAATTTATTGACGAGAAACCGAAGCAAGGCACATCGTACTATCGACTAAAACAGACAGACTTTGATGGGGCCTTTAAATATTCAAATGTTGTTAGCGTGGATAGGGAGAAGATAAACGAGATATATGCCTATCCCAATCCATCAACAAGTTCTTTTACCCTTGTTTCAGATGTCGAAATCCTTCCTTCACAAATTCGATTTATAAACATGCTTGGTGGCACGGTTTCCGTTTCGATTGCCAAAAAAGAGACTGAAACAATCGTTGACCCTGGAGATATCTCAGCCGGAATTTATTTTATTCAAGTATCATCATCTGCTGGAATCAAAACCATTCGCGTGGTGAGGAAATAGGCCGAATTTTAAAAGGCTCGCTTCTAAAAACACCTTTTCTTATTTGCATGAACAAGCGAACCTTCCTCAAAAGCACAGCCACACTTGGCCTAGCTAGTTTAGCTCCCCTCGAAGCCTTGAGTAATTGGGTCAACCAATTTTCACATCTATCGCCAACCGCTTTGGCCGAAGACGAAACTTTTTGGGCGGGCATCCGCGCGGGCTATCGGCTCAAGCCCGATTACATCAATTTAGAAAATGGCTATTATTGTTTTCTTCCTCAAGAGACATTGGAAAATTATATCCAGCACGTTCGCGAAATAAATTACCAAGGCTCGTACTACATGCGCACTGTGCAGTGGGACGATAAAAAAATTGCGGCCACTAAGCTTGCATCTATAGCTGGCTGCACTGCCGAGGAGTTGATCATCACACGCAACACTACCGAATCGTTGGACATGGTGATTGGTGGCATGAACTGGAAAGCAGGTGATGAGGCTTTAATGGCTGAGCAAGATTATGGAGCCATGCTAGATATGTTCAAGCAAGTGGCCAAGCGCTATGGAGTGGTCAACAAGATAATCTCCGTGCCCAATCATCCATCGTCCGATGAAGAGATAGTGAACGTGTATGCCAATGCCATCACGCCCAAAACAAAACTGCTGATGGTGTGCCATATGATTAACATCACGGGCCAGATTTTACCCGTGCGCAAGATTTGTGATATGGCTCATAGCAAAGGCGTACAGGTATTGGTAGATGGAGCTCATGCCTTCGCGCATCTTACTTTTTCTATCCCCGATTTGCATTGCGATTATTATGGAGCAAGTCTCCACAAGTGGTTGAGCGTGCCGCTCGGTGCGGGCATCCTCTATGTGAAAAAAGAAAACATCGGCAAGGTGTGGCCATTGTTTGGCGATGAGGGAAGAAAAGAAGATGATGTGCTGCGTTTGAACCACCTTGGCACACACCCAGTGGCTACGCACTTGGCCATTGCCAACGCCATTGAGTATTATCAAAAAATTGGTGCCGAAAGAAAAGAAGCGCGACTTCGCTACTTGCAAAATTATTGGACAAGCAAAGTAAGATCTATGCCGCACATTATCGTCAACACACCCACCGACCCTGCTCGTGCGTGTGGCATTGCCAACGTGGGGGTTAAGAATATGAAACCAGCCGAGTTGGCGAAAACACTTTTCGACAAATATAAAATTTGGACAGTGGCCATCGACTACGCCAACGTGCATGGCTGCCGCATTACACCAAACATCTACACCACAGCACAAGAGTTGAATAGTTTTGTAAAAGCATTGAGTGAATTAAAGTGAGGGCGTGCCCCCGCGGCTGATGAAAATTAAGTTTCGTAAAACGATTTCGATTTCAGCCACGGGGTCGCGCTATTCGCTCCTACTCCTCGCGCCTCACACATTCCCACACCGCTGTGGGGTATCCGCTTCTATCGCTCACGCAAGTTAGCAGTCAAGACACTTTTCAGTTATCAATGGCGATAATCCAAAACGCATTGGTTAGACAGTGCTGTCACAAGGTGCGCTACAGTTTTATATTTTTAGACGAACCCCAAAGGGGTTCAATGTGAGTAGCCACGGGTTTTAACCCGTGGCTGGAGTTTGGCTTATTTTCGTTGATAAAATACAGCATTAATAGGGGATACAATAGGATTTTTGGACTTCGCT
>JAYWHU010000011.1:0-1732 GCA_043777495.1 Cyclobacteriaceae bacterium
GCTAAACTAGTAATTCGTTGTTTAAGCTGCAAGTACTTTTTAGCTGTAGGCTTCATGCTACAAGCAGCAGGCTGATGGGTGGCTAACCACGCTTGTAGCATGAAGCCCGCTGCTTGCAGCTATTTTTTTCCTAACATTACCGCATAATATTGGTTAGTTGGATGTATTTCAAAAAACGGGAAATGGTAGAAGTTTATAATTTTTTGGCCGCGTGGCAACTATTCCCCGAAAAGGGAACATATCAATTTGGCAGCAGGCCGAAGTCGGGCATTTACAAGATTGAGCTTGGCGGCACGGGCAAAGAGTTGGCGATAAGCATGAACTGGGTGTCGCTAGAAGACCAAGCATTCGCCTCGCATTATACAACCTTGGCCGATGGCGAAGTGCATCCTTTTGAAAACACCGAAGCTGCCGATGGCATAAAAATAAACCTGATTGACTCTTCACTGTTTGAAACCCATTTTTTTAAGGGAAACGAACTAACCTTAGTGGTGATACATGACATTACGCCCAAAGGCTATTTGAAAGTGACCCAAAAGAGGTTTGTAGGCACTGAAAATGAAGTAGTAAACGTGGAGATTTACCATAAGCAATTGAGTGTGCTTCCTTACTCTGCCTCGGTAGCTGGCGCGGTGATAAAACCCAACGAGGAGGGCATCATTCGCCACAACTCGCTTAGTGCCATGGAAGAGCAAACCAACATGCAGCTTACGCAGATACGCCAGCAGATTGAACTGCTCGCCATACAAGCAAAGGAAATACAAAAGCGCAAAGAACTTTCTATGTTGATTTATGATGCCAAGCTGAGCTTTGCGCCCGTGATCGGGAAAGTTTATTACCTCTACGAAAAAGAAGACGAATCATATTTGGTGTCAATGATAGGACCCAAAGAGTGGGGGAGAAAAACGCCTTACAAAAGCTATATCTCTGCAGTGCAGTTGCTGGCCGACCATACGTGGAAGGAGGTTTAATTAGCCAATTTGAAAGTTAACTAATTTGATGATTTGATGATTCCTGAATTCGTTGATTCGGTAATTCGTTGCTGTGATAAGCGCTAGCAGCAAATCAGCAATTATTTATTATTAAATCCACTCAACTTAATTTCCGTGAGTTTGCGTTTGGTATCGAGTGGAAAGTCGCCATTCATCATCCAATCATAATACGAAGGCTCTTGTTTAAGTACGGCCAGCACGGGCTTTAGCCTATGTTTGCCAAAGTTGAAAACCGCCTCGCCCTTATCGTTGCGCACCATGCGGCTGGCGAGGTCTACGCTATCAGACGAGATAAGGTGGTGCAGCGATTCCATGCTGTTTTCTATTACGCCCACTGGGTGGCCGAGGCCATCGGTAGCTGTTTGGTTTTCATATTTTTCAACTTGCGCCAGCAATACTTCCATGGTAGCTTGCGTGTCGGCTTCGGCTGTGTGTGAGTCTTTCAATTCTTTGTTGCAATAAAATTTGTAGGCGGCAGATAAGTTGCGCTTCTCCATGAGGTGATAGATTTTCTGCACGTCCACAAATTTTTTGCGGCTGTAGTCAAAATCCATTCCCGCGCGGAGAAATTCCTCGACCAACACGGGTACATCAAACTTCAAAATATTAAATCCCGAAAGGTCAGCCCCTTCAAAAAACTTAGCATAGTCTTTTGCCACCTCTTTAAAAGTGGGCTTGTCTGCCACATCGCCATCATAAATGCCGTGAATGAGTGACGATTCTATGGGAATGGGAATGGT
>JAYWHU010000012.1:0-5696 GCA_043777495.1 Cyclobacteriaceae bacterium
CGTTCAACAGAGGCTTACAACGAACCCCAGTCAAATTAGCGAACACCTTCGTAGCACATTCCGTGCGTGCCTGGGCTTCGTTTAAGCCTTATATGTTGGCGGCTGCCGCATTGTCCACCGTGTACTTTAAGTTTTTCTCAATTGTCGCTAAGTTTTTTCGCTTGACTCACCCAAGTCGGTGCGTTGTTAATTGTCTGTCTAAGTAGCAAGTTCAACTGCGCTGAATGATGTTGAATATGTCTTACGTTATAAAACAAAATCTCTAGCAAGGAAAAATTCTTATAGTCGTTAATCCAGCGGTCGTTAAGTTTCTCTAATGTCAGTTCAGATATAAGTCGACTTGCTTTTTGTCGGCAGTGTTCCAAGTAACCAAGGACTTCCGTCCTGTTATATGTTCTCTCGGGTTTTTTTCCTGTTGGGTCAAATTCCGAAAATGTAAAGGGTGTCGGTGGCGCAAATTTGCTCGGGTCAGTCGATAGATAATAGTCTGTCCAAAAAGTACAGTGAAAAGCTGTGTACCAAAAATTAGTCGCGGTGTCCCAATGTTCGTCTGGACACATGTTAATTGCATTTTCGAGCATGTCGAGACTTGCACCAAATTGATACCAAATTGATTCTCTTATTGTCGTCTGGTCGTCCATGTTCTTCTATTTAATTATCGTCTGTGTCTGTAGTCAGCGGTTGCCGCCAACATTAGTGATTACGCCACTCCGTGGCGTCTTTACCCCCAAAATCAGGAAATAGACGCCACGCTGTGGCGGGTATTTCACGTTTAGCTGCGATGCCAAAGTTTCTGTTTCCAGCTTTCATTTCTCAATTCTACCCATACTTTTCTATAAATCCAAACTATCCAACGGGCTCCTTATCCCACTTAATGCTTTGCTTGTTACGTGAGTATATATCTCAGTAGTCTTGCTACTGCCGTGGCCAAGAAGGGACTGAATGTAGCGGAGGTCTGTGCCCGCTTCCAGTAGGTGTGTCGCAAAACTGTGGCGCAATGTGTGAACGGAGGCGTGCTTTTTCACGTTGGCATTTTGCAGTGCGGATTGCACCACATTTTGCAAGCTGCGCTCGCCATACTGCCCCCCATCACTCCCCTCAAACAAATATTCCTTCGGCCTATATGCTTTAAAGTATTCGCGCAAAAGGGGCAGCAGTTTCTCTGAGAGCAAGGTATATCTGTCCTTCTTCCCTTTGCCCCCTTTCACGCTTATCTGCATCCGGTCGCTGTCCACATCCGCAAGCCGCAAGTTTATCAGTTCGCTCAGCCGTAGCCCGGCCGAGTAGCACACCATGATCAAGGTTTTGTGCTTCAGATTGGTGGTTGCTTTTATCATGGCCTGCACTTCTTCTACCGATAGCACCGTGGGCAGCTTTTGTTCTTTCAAGGGCCGTTCCAATTGATAGAATTTTCTTGTGCCACCTTTCACTTTTTCATAATAGAATTTTACCCCGTTGGATTAAAAAATATCCTCAAGCGGCTTCTTAGGTATATCTTTCCACTTCCTGATTTTAAATATTTTTCTCTTCTCGTTGCATCTTGTTGATTGATGCAACCTTCAAAATAAATCAACTTCAAAGGCAACCTATGCTTTGTTGAATGCACCTTGCCTTCTTCATGTTGCTTAAGCCGTTCCTTTAAATTAGATGTATAGCCTGTGTAAAACAGATTATCTTTTTCGCTTAATAAAACATATACGTAGTAGTACATAATGTGTTATTTTAATCCTACGGGGTAAATGGCGTTGATAGCTTGATTTTGATAACTGGCCGATATATTTCTTTCTTTCACTAGGTAGCGCATGTAGGCCACTATCTCTGGCTCGGTGATGTCATCAATAGCCTTGGCAGAAAAATAGTTTATAAACTCTTCCATCAACTGTTTGTAGGCGGCTATAGTCTGGGGCGAGTAGCGCATGGTTTCCAATTTTTGCAGCATCTCATCAGGGCAAGTGCGATAATTAGGAATTTCAAATGCCTGTGGTCGGGGTCTTACAGTTTGTTTTTTCAGGCCATCTTCCCAATGCATGGTAAGGCCTTCGGTTTTGCAAAAATCTTCCAATGCTTTTTTCTGTCTTTCATCTATGGCTGCACTCCACCACTTAGTAGCCTTGTCGAACGTGGCATAGGGAAAACCTTTCAGTACTGTCACCAGCTTAGGGTTGTACAAAGCGATTACATGGTATCGCCCAGGTTTATACTGAACTGCCCTTACCGTTGGTTTGTTGTCTCTGGCAATTTCTTTTTCAGTGCCTTTTGTTATTTCTGCCTGAGGAGTCTTCGGCCATGCAGTCATTTCGGGGAAGGCCTCTTTTAGTTTTTGAAAAACTTGATTGCTCGCATCAAAATGCCATGCCTTCTCCGTCTGGCTCCACCTGCATGGGGCTACTGCCCGTAGCTTGGTAGTGATTTCCTTTTGGTTAGGCGTTTGTACAAACAACCTCTTTTCACCGCGGTGTATTTTGGCATAGTAGTGCATGCGATACAGTTTTATTATTCCTTTATTTCGCGAAGCATTCAGGGTGTATGAAAGCTCCGTAAAAACCCGAGGGGCTTACACCGATAGATCGTTTGCAAAACTTTCGTACCGCCAACGTCCAATTTTCAATCTACATCTTCTCCACAAAATCCATCACACAGCTAACCCTATATTTTTTGTGAGGCTCAATGGCAACTCCAATAAACCTAAATCTTGGTTCTAAAATATTTTTTCTGTGCCCCAATGATTCAATGCCATCGTCAATGAGCAAAGACATCACTATGTCGATGGGCTTGTCATTTCCGTAATCACAATTTTCGCCAATCGCTCCACCTGCTTTTGCTTTTTGACGAAGGCGTTTATCAAAAGTAGTTCCGTCTGAACTGTTGTGGCCAACTTTGCCCTTGCTCCCCAAATCAATCGCATGTGCTTTAGATATTTTAGAAATTTTTGGTGAGAGCTGCAATGCTTCTATTTTTTTTCCAGACTTCAATTCGGCAATAAGAGAAGTCGCATATTTATTCTCAGATAAATTATTTTTTTCAATATAAGGATTGAGATACCCGACTATGAAATTTTGTGGATCAGTGCGAACGGCATTTAGTATGGATACAACTTCTTCAATTGCATTTTGTGAATGACCTGTGAAGGGTAGGGTTAGTGCTAGTGTGAACAGAAGTGCTCTCATGGTGGTAAGAGGTGAGTGGTGAAAGGTGAGTGGTGAAAGGTAAGAGGTAATTGGTGACAGGCAACTGGAAACCAGTAACCAATTTCTACTTCCAATTGGCCGGATCCAACCGCCACGATTTTACATAGATCAATTGATTTTCGTCCAAGTATTTTCTTTCCAATGCTTCTTGCAGCAAATAATTAAAATCGCTCAGGCAAATCAATGGTACTTTTTCTTCCTCAAAACTTTTTACACTTTGCTCGAAGCCATAAGTAAAAATAGCCACCATGCCAATCACTTTGAAGCCAGCCTCTTTCATGGCTTGCGCTGCTTTCAGCGAACTGCCACCCGTAGAAATCAAGTCCTCTACCAAAACTACTTTTTGTCCTTTTTCAATTTTGCCTTCGATCAAGTTACCCATACCGTGTTCTTTGGGCTTGGGGCGCACATAAACAAAAGGCAAACCCAATTCTTCGGCCACCAATGCACCTTGCGGGATGCCCGCAGTGGCCACACCAGCAATACATTCAACCAACGGAAAATTTTCTTGGATGGCTTCCGCCAATGCTTTTTTAATGAAGGAGCGAATAGGCGGGTAGGAGAGCGCCAAGCGATTGTCACAATACACAGGCGATTTCCAGCCAGAACTCCACGTAAAAGGTTTTTGATGGTTTAGTTTAATGGCGCCAATATCGAGTAGCTTTGAGGCAACTTCGCGGGCGGTATTTTCTTGGATTTTAATTTGACTCATGGCGGCAAATATATATAGGCATTGGGCATTAGGCATTAGGGTGCAGCGAAATAATCTTGTTGGTTACCCTAATAGACCAGTGCCTAGTGCCTAATGTCTATTTTTATTGTTCCTGTCAGTTGGTGGATTGAGAATAATTTATGTTTTTGCACTTGGATAAATAACTGAAAAATCAAAGGCGTCAAGACACTTTGAAAGTGTCTGACGCCTGAAAAATCATATAAAAATGAACCTTTTCATCAACGATATTCCCGTACGGATTTTACTGCCTACTGAAAAGCCTGAATCAGGTCATTTCAATACGGAAATAAATGCTTCTACTGAACCAATTGGCAAGGCGAAATTGCTTAATCATGTTTGGCTCAGTCACGCTAGTGTGCAAGATATGGACTTGGTCTTCGACCTGATCAATTCTAAAGTGCCCATGAATTTGCTTTCGCTTACTGTTAGTATCAATGACTACGAGGCATTCAAGCAATATTTGAAGGATAAATACAAAGTGATAAAAGCGGCAGGAGGATTGATCAAAAAGAAAGATAAATTTTTGATGATCTACCGCATGAAGAAGTGGGATTTGCCGAAGGGCAAAAAAGAGAGTGGAGAAAAATCTTCTGAAACTGCGGTGAGAGAAGTAGAGGAGGAGTGCAACGTGCAAGTGAAACTGGGCGACAAGATTTGCACCACATGGCACACGTACACTATGAACAAAAACAACATGCTCAAGAAGACCAAGTGGTATGAGATGGATTTGGTGGACGACTCGCACAGCAAACCGAGCCTAGAAGAAGATATTGAAGAACTCCGCTGGATGACGGAGAAGGAAGTTTATCACGCCCTAGAAAATTCTTACAAGTCTATCCGGTTTGTGTTTGAGGAATATTATAAGAAGGAGAGGGTGAATTAGTTATGTGGCTTGAATTTTAATGGGTTTCAAAAACCAGACAACATGGGACACATTAAAGAACCAGATGGAGTTGATTTTGTAATCAAGAGCAGACCATTGACCAAGAAGGAAGAAGGTGCGATTAGTGAATACATTCGTGCTTACAACGCAAAACGCGTACGTAAACAACTACAGATCAAAGGTGCAGGAAAAGCAATTTCAAGAAAGAAAATAGTTGCATAAAAGGAAGTATACCACGCACTCGAAAATTCTTACAAATCAATACGGCTTGTCGGCCAGGGATAGAAGCGGAAAGCCCACAGCGAGGAACGAGCGAGGACTTGTAGCGGATAGCCCGGTGGCGTCTCGCCAGGCCGCTAAAAATAAAACTTTGCGCTACTCCAACTTATAAGGTAAGAAACCAGATACATCTCCTTTGTAGCGATGCACTTCGCGGATGATGGAAGAGCTAACGGCCGCGAAGTGGGGTGAGGTTATCAAAAAAACAGATTCTAGTTCGCCATTCAAATGTTTGTTCACTTGGGCAATGCTATTTTCATATTCAAAATCGGTGGTATTGCGCAGGCCACGGAGTAGATATTTCGCTCCATTTTTTTTGGCAAACTCAGCGGTTAATTCTGAATAGGTTTGAACGGAGATGGAAGGCTTATCTTTAAAAGTCTCTTTAATTTTAGCAATCATAAAATCAATAGGGAAGTAGCGTTGTGTCTTCCCGCTATTATATCCAACAGCTATAATGATCTCGTCAAAGAGTTGCAACCCTCTCAACACAATATCTTCATGGCCTTTGGTGAAGGGATCGAACGAGCCAGGAAATAGGGCGATGCGCTTCATGGTGATGTTTGGAGGTTTAACGTTTTGATCAGTTGTTTTGGTCAGTCGTGCCACCACT
>JAYWHU010000013.1:0-72892 GCA_043777495.1 Cyclobacteriaceae bacterium
GGCGTACTACTCCAACTATGGGAACTCAAGAGGCGGCACGTTCCTAAATACCATCAGCTTGCCTGCGTATAACCCGTTTGACCACGGCCAACGTAACCGGGACGCTTTTGCAGATGGGTTCTTGAACCCTGACTCGAAGACTGATTTTAATCAAGCTTCAAATTATTCAGACTTTTTTGGTACTGTTTTCATTGACGGGGTTAGGTTAGGCACAACCATCGAGAAGTTAGGTACAACAGGTGCGAATGCGTTGGCAAAACTGAGTACGACTTTAGCAGGAGCAAAAACCCTTGGAAAATATGTTGGATTTATTGGGGCAGGCCTTCAAGCTATTGAAGGCTTTACTGAAGACGGTAACTTTACCTCTGGAGATTTGGCCAAAGTATTAATAGGGGTAGGTATGGCAGTATCTCCTTTCGGTTGGGCTTACGCGGCAATAGACCTTGGTGTTGGACTAGCGACAGGTACAACTATAACAGACAGAATAGGTAGCGCAGTTGACAATGTTGTTTATGAAATAAAAAGAAATTAGGCATGCATTTTTTTGACTATATATTTTATCGGATTGCGAAAGCATATAACAAATGGGATGGAGATGAAAATTCAACTGCATTCCTATCAGTAGGATTTATGCAAGGCATGATAGTCTGCGCTTTAATTCTCTTCCCTTTAAGATTTTTTTATGATAGAGACCAAACATCTCCTCATGTTGGCACAATAAAAATTATTGGAGGGATAATCCTCACAGTCTTTATGTTCTTAAGTTATATGAGGTATAAAAACATGTATCCGAGCTTGGATGCCAAATGGAGCAATGAGGAAAAAGGGGCAAGATTTTATAAAGGCATTTTAGTGATAATTGCATTATTTCTTCCATTGGTTGTTTTAATATTAGGGGGCATCTATTGGTAATGGAATATTTTGACTATGTATTTTATCGTGTAGCTAAAGCATATTATAAGTGGGATCGAAATGATCATTCAACGGCAATTATTCTAGGGTAGTGTTACAGAAAAGTTGATGACGGTGTTAAACAGTTGAAAATCAATTGATATAAGAAAACCAGAAAAAGGAAATTGAAAATAAAAGGATGGGTATTGGCCCATCCTTTTCTATTGTGCGTCAGGGTAGTGTTACAGAAAAGTTGATCGCGATGATAAACAGTTGAAAATCAATTGTTATAGGAAAACAATAAAAGAGAAATAGAAAAGAAAAGGATGGGTTTTGGCCCGTCCTTTTCTATTTTAGGGCAGTGTAGGGATTGTAATGTGCTGATGTTGGCTTTGGTGTAACAGAAAATATGTTGGCTTGGGAAACCGACATGTTTTATTTAAAAATAAATTACATTTACTCAATGAAATTATTGTTACCAATAACTTTTATTTTGGCAGTTATCTCGACAGGGTTATTCGCGCAAACAAATTATGGATTTGGAGAAGGAGTAATCACTAAGAAGGATGGCACTTCTATAAAATGCTATGTAGAACTTACCGTTGCGTATCATTCACGTATAGCCTACAAATTTAGTCAAGACGGTAAAGAGATATCAATGAAGGCGAGTGAAGTTAAATCAATTCAAACCTCGGATAAATATATAGAGAATATCACCTTAGACGATAAGGAAAGATTGATGGGAATGGTTAGCGATGGACGAGTAAGACTATTCAATCACGTTACAGTTAATTCTGGCAGAAAAGAAAAAGGATATGGAGGGACTTTTACTTTTAATGCGCCACCGACAATAATTTACGCATTGAAAAAAGATGAAAATTACTATGAACTTAAGAAGGAGTCCTTTAAAACCAAATTATCGGAATTGCTAAATGACCAATCTTCAATCATAGAAAAAATTAGTTCTAATGAATTTAAATTTGAAGAGATTGAAAAAGTAGTCAACGAGTATAATGATCACAAAATAATATCGCTAAAGCGACAAATTACCGCCAAGGTTGTTGACTCGGAAACCAGAAAACCCATTAAAGATGCTAAAGTGACGATTCAAGGGACTGATGTAATGACTAAAACCAATTTCTTAGGATTTATTCAAATTAAAATTGATGCTATCGATACTCTTTTGATCGAACATCCTGAGTACGAAATGGGACAGCTTAAAGTGCCAGAAGTAGATAGTTTCCTTATTACATTGAAACGGATGAGATTGAAAAAGGAATAGAATGAGTAAAAATGCGATAGTGTTGATATTCCAGAAAAAGTTAGAGTAATATGGGGATTGTAATGTGCTGATGTTGGCATTGGTGTAACAGAAAATAGGATGGCATGGAATGCTTGGGATGCAAAAGAGCAACGGTAAAGAATGGCAAGAGCAAAAACGGTACGCAGCGGTATGTGTGCAAGGCTTGCAAAAAATGTTTTCAGCAAAACTATGTTTATGCTGGATGCCAACGGTTCATTAATGGCCAAGTGGCCACCCTCGTGCGCGAGGGTTGTGGCATACGCAATATGGGGCGTATATTAAAAATATCGTGTACAACGGTTATTAGTAAAATCAAAAGAATTGCAAAGTCCACCGTTAGGTTGTTCCCCATTTTGCAGGGCAAAGAATATGAAGTGGATGAAATGCGCACCTATATCGGCAAGAAAAGCAGGTTGTATTGGGTAGTATATGCGTTACGGAAAGACAACAAAGAAGTGATCGATTTTAAAGTGGGCAAGCGCAACTCAGAAACATTGCAGCGGGTGTTGGACACCGTGCATCTATCCGAACCAAAGAAAGTACACACGGATAGATTGGGCTTGTATAAGAATTTAATACCTAGTGCGCTTCATAATACCAGCCTGTATAACATCAACCACATCGAGCGAAAGAACCTGAGCATACGCACACACTTGAAAAGGCTGGCGAGGAAAACGATTTGTTTTTCTAGAAGTAAAGAGATGTTGGAAGCTTGCTTGAGGATTTACTTTTGGGGCGGGGGAGAAAGTTTAAATTTGGTACATATGAATCCTACCTTCAGGCACTAACATGTTTAATGTCAACGAACAGTTGCTTCATTATTTATACTTTTCAACCAGATAGTTCGCATAATTCTTTTTGTAATCCTGATTCTTGTCAAGTTGGATGACCCCGCTCAAGCTCTCCACTAATGGGGTGATTTCTGTTTGGTTGGTTTTAGCTTGAGAGATACCGTCAAAGTAGGTCTCTACCATCTTTGAAAGGCTAATATTGTGAAGATGGGCATAACCTTTTGCCTTCTCTATGGTGCGTTTCTTTAATCTTAGCGTCAATTTGGTTTCCATAGGAATTGATTTACGTACAAATTCACGGAATATGTACGTCAATGTCAAGAGATTTTTTCCTTTTAATTTTGAAAGTTAGAAGAGAGTCATGCTATGATCCTGTGATGAAACCCTAGCGGCAGGGATAGGAGCGGCACCCCGCACCCCGATTGCATGTATGGTTGGAATGTGTGCATCTGGGGAGGAGTATAGCGTATAGCTCCGCTTTGCGAGAGCCCTCGTTTATTCGAGGCCCGGTGCCGCCTCGCCAGCCGCCCAAGAAGGGAAACTCTTCATTTTTCGTTGTTCTATTCGGTTTTTGCATAGATGAAAAGCCCAAACCGCGAAATAACTGATAATCATTACCGAGACGTTTCCCATATTTTTCTCAGAAACGTTTTTGTTTTGTGGCCTTTTCCTCTACATTTGCAGTCCTTTTGAATTTAGGGTTGGAGAAATACGTTCAAAAGGGGAGTTGAACTAAGCAATAAACGGGTGTAGCTCAATTGGTAGAGTAGCGGTCTCCAAAACCGTTGGCTGGGAGTTCGAGTCTCTCCACCCGTGCGAATAAAATGAGTTATCTGCCATAGCTTTAGCGAAGGCAGGTGCAAATGAAATAGAATGGAAAAGCTTAAAAACTATATCATCGAGTCCATTGATGAGATCCGTAACAAGGTCATATGGCCGAAATTCAATGAATTGCAAAGCAGTGCCATATTGGTATTGGTTGCCTCATTGATTTTTGCTTTGGTTATTGGCTTTGTGGATTTAGGTTTTAAGAATGCTTTGACTTGGTTTTACAAAGAATTCTAAGACATGGCAGCAATTGCAGGAGAGTTGAAATGGTATGTACTGAGGGTCGTAAGTGGACAGGAGAAGAAAATTAAATCTTACCTAGAAACGGAGATCGAGCGGTCGAAGCTAACGAGCTTCATACCAGAGGTGCTGATACCATCTGAAAAGGTGTATGAGATGCGCAACGGCAAGAAGCGTGTGAGAGAAAGAAATTTCTTTCCAGGCTATGTGTTGGTTTCTGCCGATTTATCAAATGGCGAAGCTTACCATACTGTTAATAATATCCCTGGTGTGATTGGTTTCTTGGGCAACAATGGCTCTAGTGCTACCAACAAAGAGCCAGTTTCATTGAGGCAATCTGAAGTGAACCGCATTTTGGGTAAGGTAGAGCAGATAGATCAGTTTGAAGTGAAGTTGGAGACTCCATTTATAAAAGGAGAAGGTGTGAAAGTGATGGACGGGCCTTTCAGCGGGTTCACAGGAACGGTAGAAGAGATATTTGAAGACAAGAAGAAATTGAATGTAATGGTGAAGATATTTGGACGTAACACTCCGGTAGAACTCAGTTACATGCAGGTAGAAAAAATGGAGTAGAGTAATTGCTAAAGTTATAGGAAACGAATTTCATTATCAAAGTTAAAATTTAGATCGAGCCTCCCCCTCTCCGCTGGAGAGGGCAGGGGTGAGGCCAAAGAAAAATATTAATCGCGGTTTTATGGCAAAGGAAGTAATAGGTTATTTAAAGTTGCAGGTAAAGGGTGGCGCAGCCAATCCAGCACCTCCTATTGGCCCAGCTTTGGGTTCAAAAGGTTTGAACATCATGGATTTCTGTAAGCAGTTCAACGCTCGCTCGCAAGATAAACCTGGTCAAGTTCTTCCTGTATTGATCACTATTTATAACGACAAGTCGTTTGACTTCGTGATCAAAACTCCTCCAGCAGCCGTATTAATTATGGAGTCGATCAAATTGCAAAAAGGTTCTAAAGAGCCGAACCGTGCTAAAGTAGGTTCGATTTCTTGGGATCAGATCAAGAAAATAGCAGAATTGAAAATGCCTGACTTGAACGCATTCAAAATTGATTCGGCAATGAAAATGATTGCTGGGACAGCGCGCAGCATGGGAGTAACAGTAAGTGGAGCAGCCCCTTGGGATAAGAAATAGAAAGATTAGTTAAAAGTTGAAAGTTATCAGGAACAAATAGATCCGATTAACGATTAACCAATAACTGTTAACTGAAAAAGAATATGGCACGAATTTCAAAAAACAGAAAGGCGGTACTCGCCAAATACAACCCTGACAAAGTTTATACTTTGGAGGAGGCAGCAAAAGTATTGAAGGATATCACCTTCACTAAGTTTGATCCTTCTGTGGACGTAGATATCCGTTTGGGTATCGACCCTAAGAAATCAGATCAGATGGTGCGCGGTGTTGTTTCTCTTCCACATGGTTTGGGAAAAGTTGTGCGCGTATTGGTGCTATGCTCACCCGACAAAGCACAAGAAGCAAAAGATGCAGGTGCAGAACACGTAGGGTTGGATGATTATATCCAAAAGATTGAAGCGGGTTGGACAGATGTTGATGTGATCATCACCATGCCAACCGTAATGGCCAAAGTAGGTAGGTTAGGTAAAGTGTTGGGCCCACGCGGCTTGATGCCAAACCCGAAGTCAGGAACAGTTACGCTTGAAGTAGGCAAAGCAGTGAAAGAGGTGAAGGCGGGTAAAGTGGACTTCAAAATTGACAAACAAGGAATCATTCATGCAAGTGTTGGTAAGGCTTCCTTCAGCGCAGACAAAATAAAAGAGAATGCTGCTGAACTTATTAATACTGTAGTTAAGTTGAAACCCGCTTCTTCGAAGGGCACATACCTACAAAGTATTTCCCTGTCTTCCACGATGAGCCCGGGCATCAAAGTTGATTCAAGCTCTATTTAAAAAAGAGTCTATAATTTTTTAAGACAATGACCAAAGAAGAAAAAGGAATTATTATCGAAGACTTGGCTGTGAAATTTTCACAGAACAACCACTTCTATATTACCGATGCTTCTGGCTTAACAGTGGCTCAGATCAATGCGTTCCGCAGAATGTGCTTTAAGGCAGGCGTGGAATATCGTGTTTATAAAAACACATTGATCCGCAAAGCATTGGAAAAGCAGAAAGGTAATTACGAAGAACTATTTCAAGTGCTCCACGGATTTTCAGGTGTCATCTTTTCAAAAGACTCTGGCAATGCCCCCGCTAAAGTGATAAAAGAATATCGCACAAAGTTGGAAGGCAAGCCAGGATTGAAAGGTGCTTCTGTAGAGTCCACCATTTTTGTGGGAGAAGAACACTTGGATACACTCGTTAATCTAAAATCGAAGAACGAGTTGCTAGGAGAAATTATTTCCTTGTTGCAATCACCTGCCAAGAATGTATTGTCTGCTCTATTGAGTGGGAAAAATACAGTAGCTGGTTTAGTGAAAGCATTGGAAGAAAGAAAACAATAACTGAATTCAAATTTTAAACAATTACAATCATGGCTGACGTAAAAGCAATAGGCGATCAACTGGTAGAACTTACCGTTAAAGAAGTAAACGAATTAGCTTCTTATTTGAAAGAAACTCATGGCATAGAGCCTGCGGCTGCTGCTGTTATGGCAGGCCCTGCGGCTGGTGGTGGCGCTGCTGCCGTTGCTGAAAAAACCAACTTTGATGTTGTGTTGAAAGCGGCTGGTGCAAATAAATTACAAATTGTGAAGCTGGTGAAAGAATTGACTGGTCTTGGCTTGAAAGAAGCAAAGGACATGGTTGACGGAGCTCCTAAAACAATCAAAGAAGGCTTACCAAAAGACGAAGCAGAAAACCTTAAGAAGCAACTTACTGAAGCGGGCGCTGACGTAGAGTTGAAATAATTCTTGAAGGCGATCGGTACCGTCTGAAAAGGTATTTCAGGCCCCATTCCTATGCAAATAGGGTTGGGGTTTGCCTATTTATACTTGTACCCTTCGTATTGAAGCAAAAAAAATTGACAATAGAAATATCTGTTGACCATGGGAAAGTAAGTTGGTTGCTTAGGGATTTGTCAATTGCCCTTTTGTCAACTGTGAATTGGTTTTGTAGATAGTATTAGTAGAGTCTTATCCGGGAAAATTTTAAACTGTACGCACCTTGGCAAAGAAGACAACAAATAATCGGATTGATTTTTCATCAATCGAAAAAGTATTGGAGTATCCAGATTTTCTGGACATCCAATTACAATCGTTCAAAGATTTTTTACAGATAGAAACGGCTGCTGAGAGGCGTCAAAACGAAGGCCTGTTCAAAGTTTTTGCTGAGAACTTTCCCATCGCAGACTCACGCGAGAATTTCGTGTTGGAGTTTGTTGACTATACAATTGATCCACCCAAGTATGATGTGGATGAGTGTATCGATAGAGGGTTGACTTTCTCCGTGCCTTTGAAAGCAAAACTTCGTCTTACCTGTAACGATGAGGACAACGAAGATTTCCAAACCATTGAGCAAGAAGTTTTCTTGGGCAATATTCCGTACATGACGGAAAAAGGTTCGTTCGTGATCAACGGTGCAGAGCGTGTGATTGTATCACAATTGCATCGTTCACCTGGTGTGTTTTTCGCCATGAGTAAACACACTAACGGAACGAAACTTTATTCTGCACGGATTATTCCTTTCAAAGGTTCTTGGATAGAGTTTGCAACTGACGTGAATGCCGTCATGTATGCGTATATCGATCGTAAGAAAAAATTCCCAGTAACCACATTGCTTCGCGCGATTGGTTATGGTACTGATAAAGACATCCTTGATCTCTTCGGCTTGTCTGAAGAAGTAGAGGCGAATAAAGTCAATCTTAAAAAGGCAGTTGATCGCAAGTTGGCCGCAAGGGTACTAAAAACCTGGACGGAAGACTTCGTGGATGAAGATACAGGCGAAGTAGTTTCTATTGATAGAAATGAAGTGTTGCTAGAGCGTGACCATGTGATCACTGCCGAAGACGTTGACACCATTATTGAATCAGGCGTAAAGTCAGTGATCCTTCACCGTGTAGATGTGAATGTGGCTGACTATTATATCATATTCAACACACTGGCAAAAGACAACTCAAACTCAGAGAAAGAAGCGGTAGAACAAATCTATCGTCAATTAAGAAATACAGAAGCACCTGATGAACAAACCGCTCGTGATATTATCCAGAGCTTGTTCTTTAGCGAAAAGCGTTATGACCTTGGTGAAGTTGGCCGTTACAGGATCAACAAAAAATTAGGCCTTGACCTGAGCTTCGATCAAAGAGTATTAACTACGGAGGACATTATCCTCATTGTAAAATATTTAATCGGTTTGATCAATTCTAAAGCGGTAGTGGATGATATTGACCACTTGAGCAATAGACGTGTTAGAACCGTGGGCGAGCAATTGTATTCTCAATTTGGTGTGGGCTTGGCGCGTATGGCCAGAACCATCAAAGAAAGAATGAACGTGCGCGACAACGAAGATTTCAAACCCGTTGATTTGATCAACGCACGGACATTGTCTTCGGTGATCAACTCGTTCTTTGGAACGAATCAACTTTCACAGTTCATGGATCAAACCAATCCATTGGCTGAGATTACTCACAAGCGCAGAATGTCGGCACTCGGGCCAGGAGGTTTGTCGCGCGAGCGTGCAGGCTTTGAGGTTCGTGACGTACACTATACTCACTACGGTCGTTTGTGTACCATTGAAACTCCTGAAGGACCAAACATTGGTTTGATTTCGTCTCTCTGCGTTCACGCAAAAGTGAACAAGATGGGCTTTATCGAAACTCCTTACCGCAAGGTAGAGAATGGTAAAGTGAAAGGAAAAGATGTGATTTTCTTGACTGCCGAAGAAGAAGATACGCACAACATTGCGCAAGCAAATGTGAAGATCAAAACAGGTGGCGAATTGGATAACGAAAAAGTAAAAGCTCGTTTTGAAGGTGACTTCCCTGTAGTAGAGCCGAAGGATATCAGCTACATGGATATTGCACCAAACCAAATCGTATCGATTGCAGCGTCTATGATTCCTTTCTTGGAGCATGATGATGCCAACCGTGCGTTGATGGGTTCTAACATGCAGCGCCAAGCAGTGCCGTTGATGCGTGCAGAAGCACCTATCGTGGGTACGGGTTTGGAAGGAAGAATCGCACTGGATTCACGTGCATTGGTGTTAGCAGAATCGGCAGGAACAGTTGAGTTTGTAGATGCGAAGAAGATTGTTATCAAGTATGACGTATCTGAAGAGCAACAAATGGTTCGCTTTGATGATGAATACAAAACGTACAACCTAATTAAGTTCAGAAGGACGAATCAAGATACATGTATCAACCTTACGCCATTGGTGAAGAAAGGTGATAAAGTATCGAAAGGTCAACCGCTGTGCCAAGGTTACGGAACAGCCAACGGAGAATTAGCATTAGGAAAAAATTTGTTAGTGGCTTACATGCCTTGGCAAGGTTACAACTTTGAAGATGCGATTGTAATTTCTGAGCGTGTAGTGCGCGATGATATTTACACTTCTATTCACGTAGAAGAATTTGAATTGGAAGTGCGCGATACCAAGCGTGGTGAAGAAGAATTGACTTCTGAGATTCCGAACGTAAGTGAAGAAGCGATTAAGCATTTAGATGAAAATGGTATCATTCGCGTAGGCGCGGAAGTGAAGGAAGGCGACATCTTGATTGGTAAGATCACACCAAAAGGAGAAACCGATCCTACGCCAGAAGAAAAATTGTTGAGAGCGATCTTTGGTGATAAGGCAGGTGATGTGAAAGACGCTTCGATGAAAGCACCTCCATCATTGAAAGGTGTAGTAATTGATACGAAATTATTCTCACGTCCTAAGAAAGACAAAGACCTTCGCACAAAATCGAAGAAAGAGTTGGATGCGTTGAAACACCGTCACAGCAAAAACTTGACGGAGTTGAAGAACGAGATGGTGAAGAAACTCACTTCTCTTTTGACAGGCAAAACCAGCCAAGGTGTGAAGCACAAGTTTGGCGATGAACTGATTGCTAAAGGCGTGAAGTTTACCAGCAAGGTGATTGAAAGCAATTTGTTCCCTGATAAGAATATCTATCGTGACGAAAGTAACTATAGCGTTCCTGAAGAAGTGAACTTGATTGTGGACATTAGCTTGGATGGTTGGACTACCGATGATGCCACGAATGATGCGGTTTCTGAATTGGTGAAGAACTATCTCAACAGACGCAACGTTATTGCTGGTACTTTCAAGAGAGAGCGCTTCACGTTAGAAGTAGGCGATGAATTGCCAACCGGTATCGTGCAATTGGCAAAAGTATATGTTGCCAAGAAACGCAAATTGAAAGTAGGAGATAAGATGGCAGGTCGCCATGGTAACAAAGGTGTGGTTGCGCGTATCGTGCGCGAAGAAGACATGCCTTTCTTGCAAGATGGCACACCTGTAGATATTTGTTTGAACCCGTTGGGCGTACCTTCTCGTATGAACTTGGGGCAGATATATGAAACAGTGTTGGCGTGGGCCGGAAAGAAATTGGGTCGTAGATATGCTACTCCAATTTTCGATGGTGCTTCATTGGATCAAGTATCGGCTGAGTTGACGGAAGCTGGATTGCCTGAGTTTGGTAGAACATATTTATACGATGGATTGACTGGCGATAAATTCGATCAGCCCGTAACAGTAGGTATGGCATACATGCTCAAGTTAGGCCACTTGGTAGATGATAAGATGCACGCGCGTTCTATCGGGCCTTATTCATTGATCACGCAACAACCATTGGGCGGTAAAGCACAATTCGGTGGTCAACGTTTCGGTGAGATGGAGGTGTGGGCGATCGAAGCATTTGGTGCATCGCATATCCTACAAGAAATCTTAACGATCAAATCAGATGATGTAATTGGTCGTGCGAAAGCATACGAAGCTATTGTAAAAGGCGAAAATATGCGCAAGCCGAACATACCAGAATCGTTTAATGTGTTAGTACATGAATTGCGTGGTCTCGCATTAGAGATTACGATGGATTAAATTTTGTAGGGACGCAAAATTTTGCGTCCCTACAAAAATTTGGATGGACAAAATGTATTACAGACGGATAATGATCCGCCCCTAAATAAAAAAATATGTCTTTCAGAAAAAATAAAAAGATCAACAACGACTTCTCGAAAATCACCATCAGCTTGGCTTCTCCAGAATCTATTTTGGAAAGTTCGCACGGTGAGATCACGCAACCCGAAACCATCAACTACAGGACGTACAAGCCTGAGATGGGTGGTTTGTTTTGCGAGCGTATTTTCGGTCCTGTAAAAGACTGGGAATGTCATTGCGGTAAGTACAAACGCATTCGTTACAAAGGAATTATTTGTGACCGTTGCGGTGTAGAGGTTACCGAGAAGAAAGTAAGGCGTGAGCGCATGGGCCATATCGAATTGGTGGTACCCGTTGCACACATCTGGTATTTCCGTTCGTTGCCAAACAAGATCGGTTATTTGTTAGGCTTGCCTACCAAAAAATTAGATCAAATTATTTACTACGAGAGATATGTGGTAATCGCTCCAGGCACGAAGGAAGAAGACGGTATCAACCGTTTGGATTTCTTGACTGAGGAAGAATACCTTGATATTGTAGATAAGCTCCCACGCGAGAATCAATTGTTGGATGACAACGATCCAAAGAAATTTATCGCGAAGATGGGTGCTGATGCATTGGAGATGTTATTGAGCCGCGTGAAGTTGGATGAGCTTTCTTATGAGCTTCGCCACCAAGCTGCGACTGATACTTCGCAACAAAGAAAAGCAGAAGCATTGAAACGATTGAAAGTGGTAGAAGCTTTCCGCGATGCGAACACACGAGTAGAGAACAAACCACAATGGATGACCATTAAGATGGTGCCAGTGATTCCACCAGAGTTGCGCCCTCTTGTGCCTTTAGATGGTGGCCGTTTTGCTACATCCGATTTGAATGATTTGTACAGACGTGTGATCATTCGTAATAACCGTTTGAAGAGATTGATCGACATCAAAGCTCCTGAAGTGATTTTGCGTAACGAGAAACGCATGTTGCAAGAGGCGGTTGATTCATTGTTCGATAACTCACGTAAAGTGAATGCGGTTCGTTCAGATGGTAACCGTGCGTTGAAATCGTTGAGCGATATGCTCAAAGGAAAGCAAGGACGTTTCCGTCAAAACTTATTGGGTAAGCGTGTTGACTACTCTGGCCGTTCGGTAATTGTGGTTGGCCCTGAATTGAAATTGCATGAGTGCGGTTTGCCAAAAGATATGGCGGCAGAATTGTTCAAGCCATTTATCATCCGCAAACTCATTGAAAGAGGAATTGTAAAAACGGTTAAGTCTGCAAAGAAAATAGTAGATCGCAAAGATCCTGTTGTGTGGGATATTTTAGAAAACGTATTGAAAGGACACCCTGTTCTTTTGAACCGTGCTCCAACCCTACACAGATTAGGTATCCAAGCTTTCCAACCAAAGTTGATTGAAGGAAAAGCAATCCAATTACATCCATTGGTTTGTACTGCCTTCAACGCTGACTTTGACGGTGACCAGATGGCCGTTCATATTCCACTTGGACAAGAAGCAATCTTGGAAGCGTCTGTATTGATGCTTTCGTCACACAATATCTTGAATCCTGCGAATGGTGCACCTATCACAGTGCCATCGCAAGACATGGTGTTGGGCTTGTACTACTTGACCAAAGGCAGAAAAGGAGAGAAGGGCGAAGGCAAAACTTTCTACTCTGCGGAAGAAGTGGTGATTGCTTACAACGAAGGTAAACTATCGAAGCATGCCATCATCAAGGTGAAAGCCAATGTGAAGGATAAAAAATCAGGAACAGTTACTCGCAAAATGATCGAGACCGTAACTGGTCGCGTTATTTTCAACCAAGTTGTTCCTGAAGAAGTTGGTTTTGTAGATGAATTGCTTACAAAGAAAAAATTGCAGACCATCATAGCTGATGTGTATAAATATGCGGGTCAAGCAAAGACAGCTAAGTTCTTAGATGAAATCAAAGACCTTGGTTTTGGAATGGCTTACCGCGGAGGTTTGTCGATGGGCTTGGGCGATGTGAAAGTGCCAGCCGAAAAGAAAAAGTTAGTAGAAGATGCTCAGAAAGAAGTTGACTCTGTTTGGAACAACTACATGATGGGTTTGATTACTGATAACGAACGTTACAATCAAGTAATCGATATCTGGACTCGTACCAACACGTTGTTGACCAACACGCTGATGAAGCAGTTGGAAGAAGATCAACAAGGATTCAACTCCATCTACATGATGATGCACTCTGGTGCACGTGGATCGCGTGAGCAAATCCGTCAGTTGGGTGGTATGCGCGGGTTGATGGCGAAACCTCAGAAAAATTTGGCCGGTTCAGTAGGATCAATCATCGAGAATCCAATCTTATCAAACTTCAAAGAAGGATTGGACGTATTGGAGTACTTTATCTCTACACACGGTGCGCGTAAAGGATTGGCAGATACAGCTTTGAAAACGGCTGATGCTGGCTACTTGACACGTAGATTGGTAGATGTTGCCAATGACTTGGTAATTACTGAAGATGATTGCGGCACATTGCGTGGATTGAAAGTTTCAGCGTTGAAAGACAATGAAGATATCGTAGAGCCATTGTCAGAGCGTATAGTTGGTAGAGTAACCGTACACGATATTTATGATCCTCTCACTGAGAAATTGATTTGCGCAGGCAACGAAGAAATCACGGATGAGATCGCGAAACAAATTGATGAGACCAGCATTGAAGAAGTAGAGATTCGCTCTATCCTTACTTGCGAAACCAAGTTTGGGGGTTGTGCAAAATGCTACGGACGCAATTTAGCTTCTGGCAAGATGGTGCAAGAGGGTGAAGCAGTGGGTGTAATTGCGGCTCAATCCATTGGCGAGCCTGGTACACAGTTGACGCTTCGTACATTCCACGTAGGTGGTACAGCTTCTAACATTGCCGTTGATGCCAACATCAAAGCTAAATTTTCTGGCACTATTGAATTCGAGGCTATTCGTACCGTTGATACATCTGATAAGGATGACAACAAAGTGAAAGTGGTAATGGGTCGTACTGGTGAGATCAGGATATTGGATGACGAGAAGCGCGTGTTGATTTCAAACAACGTTCCTTACGGTGCTTACCTAAAAATAAAAGACGGACAGAAAGTAGAGAAGGGTGCAGAGCTTTGTTATTGGGATCCTTACAATGCAGTTATCCTTTCTGAGTTTGATGGAGAGATTGAATATGAAGCCATTCTTGAAGGGGTAACTTATAAAGAAGAATCGGATGAGCAGACTGGTCACCGTGAGAAAGTAATTACTGAAACACGCGATAAGACCAAGAACCCATCTGTGATTGTGAAAGGCAAATCAGATTCTAAAGGGTACAACATGCCAGTGGGCGCTCACTTAGCAGTGGATGCTGGAGAGAAGATCAAAGCTGGACAAGTGATGGCGAAAATCCCTCGCACAATGGGCAAGAGTCGTGATATTACTGGAGGTCTTCCTCGTGTAACAGAATTGTTCGAAGCACGTAATCCTTCTAACCCCGCTGTGGTGAGTGAGATTGACGGTGTAGTAACGTATGGGGGTATCAAACGCGGTAACCGCGAGATATTCATCGAATCAAAAGATGGCGTGCAGAAGCGTTACTTAGTGCCATTGAGCAAGCACATCTTGGTGCAAGACAATGACTTTGTAAAAGCAGGTCAACCATTATCTGATGGCGCGATTACTCCTTCTGATATTTTGTCAATCAAAGGGCCAACAGCCGTGCAAGAATATTTAGTGAACGAGATTCAAGAAGTATATCGTTTGCAAGGTGTGAAGATCAACGATAAACACATTGAGTGTATCGTGAGCCAAATGATGCAAAAAGTAGAGATTATCGACTCGGGTGATACTACCTTCTTGCCAGGTGAGTATGTTGACAAGTTTGAATTCCGTGAGGAAAACGATTTGATCTTAGATAAGAAAGTAGTGATGGATGCAGGTGACTCTGTTCGCTTCAAAGTTGGGCAGATCATTTCACCACGTGAATTGCGCGATGAGAACTCTTCGTTGAAAAGAAAAGATCAACGTACAGTAGATGTGCGCGATGCATTGTCAGCGGTGTCTCGTCCTACATTGCAAGGGATTACACAAGCTTCTTTGAAGACCGAAAGCTGGTTGTCGGCTGCGTCATTCCAAGAGACTACTAAAGTATTGAGCGAAGCCGCCATCCGTGGTAAGGCCGATCAATTGATGGGCTTGAAAGAAAACGTAATCGTAGGTCACTTGATACCCGCAGGTACTGGCCAGCGCAGGTTCAACGACATGATCGTAGGTTCAGAGGAAGAATACCAGCGATTGATGGACGCCCCCGAGCGTAAGTCGAAAGAGAAAGAGTTACAGGATTAAATAAGAGGCAATGGGCAAGAGGCAAAGGGCAATTGGCAAAATTGCCTCTTGCCTCTTGCCCTTTCCCCCACTACCAATTCGAAAATCATGGCCGAAGAGAAAACCGCCCCTCCCCAAAACCAGATCAACATCGAGTTATCTGAAGAGATTGCCGAAGGCATCTATTCTAACTTGGCGATGATTGCACACTCTAATAGTGAGTTTGTTATCGACTTCATCCGCCTCATGCCAGGCGTGCCAAAAGCCAAAGTAAAATCAAGGATCGTGATTACACCTGAGCATGCCAAGCGTCTATTGGCTGCCCTCAAAGACAACATTAGTAAATACGAGGCCACCTTCGGCCCCATCAAGCAAACCAATGATATGCCTACGTTCCCTATGAATTTTGGGGGGACGATGGGGGAGGCTTAGGCATTCGGTATGTAGCGCAGCTTCACACTTCTGCATTCGAACTTTGATTGAACAGCATGAGCAATACTTACTAACTGTAACTTCTTGACTTTGGCATCTACGCTGCTTTGTAATCTAACGGTACGGTTTTACGAGATGGGGTAAAAGATTTTGTAAAGGATTTAAGAGAGGAGTTTTGAAGGCAGTTTGGTTGAAAGAAGTTGATCGCTGGGACACCAAAGAAGGCGGAGGAGATAGCTTTATGGCCTTTCCCAGCAAAATTTCTTTCCTCCAAAATTTTGCATCCTTCCAATTTTAAATACCTTTGCAGTCCTTATTTTTATAGGATTATAAAGAAAACATAAATGCCTACCATCCAGCAACTTGTGAGAAAAGGAAGGACGAAACTGACCTTCAAGTCAAAATCTCCTGCCCTTGATTCATCGCCTCAGCGTAGGGGCGTATGTACCCGCGTGTACACAACTACCCCAAAAAAGCCTAATTCTGCCATGAGGAAGGTTGCCCGTGTGCGCCTTACCAACCAGAAAGAAGTGAATGCCTATATTATGGGCGAAGGCCACAACCTACAAGAGCACTCTATAGTATTAGTGCGTGGTGGTCGTGTAAAAGATCTACCTGGGGTACGTTATCACATTGTGCGTGGCGCATTGGATACAGCAGGCGTGAGCGGTCGCAAGCAGAGTCGCTCTAAATACGGGGCAAAACGTCCGAAGGCAGGGGCAGCAGCTCCAGCAGCGAAAGGAGCACCAGCAGCAAAAGGAAAAAAGAAATAAGCATTTCAAAAAATAGCAATCCATGAGAAAGTCAAAACCTAAAAAGAGATATCTTCTTCCTGATCCTAAGTTCAGCGATACATTGGTAACCAAGTTCGTGAACTACATGATGAACGATGGAAAGAAAAGCATTGCCTACAATATTTTCTATGATGCCATTGCGCAAGTAGAAAAGAAAGCAGGTGGCGAAAATGGTCTAGAAGTATGGAAGCGCGCTATGAGCAACGTTACGCCAGGTGTGGAAGTAAAAAGCCGCAGAGTAGGTGGAGCTACGTTTCAAGTGCCAGTAGAAATTCGCCCTGAGCGCAAAATCAATTTGAGCATCAAGTGGTTGATCGAGTACGCTCGTGCTCGTGGTGAGAAAACCATGATGGATCGCTTGGCAGGAGAAATCCTGGCAGCTTCCAAAGGTGAAGGTGCTGCGATCAAAAAGAAAGACGATACGCACCGCATGGCAGAAGCGAACAAAGCATTCTCTCATTTCAGATTTTAATTGAAATCCCAAATCTTAATTCTAACATCTTAATTCTTAAATCGAGTAAATGGCAAGGGATTTAAAATATACAAGGAACATCGGTATCGCTGCGCACATTGATGCAGGAAAGACAACTACTACCGAGCGTATCCTTTATTATGCTGGCGTAAACCACAAGATTGGAGAGGTGCACGATGGTGCAGCTACCATGGACTGGATGGCGCAAGAGCAAGAGCGTGGTATCACCATCACTTCTGCAGCTACCACTGTTTATTGGAAATATAAAGCCAACGACTACCACGTAAACATTATCGATACACCCGGCCACGTAGATTTTACTGTGGAGGTGAACCGTTCATTGCGTGTATTGGATGGACTTGTTTTCTTGTTTAGTTCTGTGGACGGTGTTGAGCCGCAATCAGAAACAAACTGGCGCTTGGCTGACAATTATAAAGTGGCTCGTATCGGTTTCGTAAATAAAATGGACCGCTCGGGAGCAGATTTCTTAGATGTTTGCAAACAAGTAAAAGAAAAATTGGGCAGTAAGGCAGTAGCATTGCAATTACCTATTGGTTCTGAAGATAACTTTAGAGGTGTTGTTGATTTAGTGGGTAACAAGGGCATCATCTGGAATGAGAACGATAAAGGAATGACTTTCCAAGAAATTCCTATTCCAGCCGACATGATCGAAGATGCCAAGGAATATCGCGAGAAATTGTTGGAGGCGGTGGCCGAAGTGGATGAGACATTGATCGAAAAATATTTTGTTGATCCTAATTCAATTTCTGAAGCTGAGATACTAAAGGCATTGCGTGAAGCAACCATCAGCATGAAAATTGTGCCAATGGTGTGCGGTTCTTCTTTCAAAAACAAAGGAGTACAAACCATGCTTGATTATGTGATGGAGTTGTTGCCTTCTCCGTTGGATAAAGATGAAATTGTAGGTACTGATCCAGATACAGATTTACCAGTGATCATCAAGCCAGATGAGAAAGAACCATTCGTAGCATTGGCTTTCAAGATTGCAACCGATCCATTTGTAGGCCGCTTGTGTTTCATACGCGCTTACTCTGGTGTGTTGGAATCTGGTTCTTACGTCTACAACACTCGTACTGAATCGAAAGAAAGGATTTCTCGTGTGTTCCAAATGCACGCCAACAAACAAAACCAAATCGATAGACTTCCTGTGGGAGATATTGGTGCGGTGGTTGGATTTAAAGATATTAAGACAGGTGATACGCTATGCGATGAAAAACGCAAGGTGATATTAGAGTCAATGGTATTCCCTGAACCAGTTATTGGGTATGCCATCGAGCCTAAGAAGCAAGTGGATGCCGATAAATTGGGTATGGCCATCGCGAAATTGGTGGAAGAAGATCCAACCTTGCGTGTGAATACCGATCACGAAACAGGCCAGGTTATCCTTCGTGGAATGGGCGAGTTGCACTTAGAGATTATCATCGACCGATTGAAGCGCGAATTCAAAGTAGAGATCAACCAAGGTGCGCCTCAGGTTGCCTACAAAGAAGCACTTACTAAATCAATCGAACATAAAGAGGTTTATAAGAAACAGACAGGAGGTCGTGGTAAGTTTGCCGATATCGTATTCGAAATCGGTCCGCGCGAATTGGGTCCTGAAGATAAGCCAGGCCTTGAGTTTGAGAACGACATCGTGGGCGGTGTGATCCCTCGTGAATTCATTCCGGCTATTCAAAAAGGTTTTGAGCAATCTATGGTAAACGGCCCGTTGGCTGGTTATCCGATTGACTCAATGAAAGTAAGATTATATCACGGTTCTTTCCACGATGTGGACTCTGATTCATTGTCATTTGAATTAGCAGCTCGTATCGGTTTCAAAGAAGCTGCTCGCAAGTGTGCTCCTCAATTGTTGGAGCCTATCATGGGAGTAGAAGTAATTTCTCCAGATGAATACACAGGTTCTGTAACGGGCGACTTGAACAGAAGAAGAGGTATCATGAAGGGAATGGATACACGTGGTGGAGCACAAGTGATCAAGGCTGATGTGCCATTGTCAGAGTTGTTTGGCTACGTTACAGACTTGAGAACAATCACTTCAGGTCGCGCATCGGCTAACTTAACATTCGCACACTACGCACCCGTGCCTAGAGCATTAGCTGAAAAAGTAATTGAACAAGTAAAAGGCGCTGTTGCCAAATAAATATCTAAAAGACGTTTAGATCATGAGCCAAAAAATCAGAATCAAATTAAAATCGTACGATCACAACTTGGTTGACAAGTCATCTGAGAAAATTGTGCGTGCTGTAAAAGCAACAGGTGCTGTAGTGAGCGGACCCATTCCCCTTCCTACAGAGAAAGAGAAGTTCACTGTACTTCGCTCTCCACACGTAAACAAAAAAGCGCGCGAGCAATTTCAATTGTGTACGTACAAACGCGTGGTTGACATTTATTCTAGCAGCACCAAGACGATTGATGCCTTGATGAAGTTAGAGTTGCCTTCGGGCGTTGATGTTATCATCAAATAAATAATTGATTTAATAAATTGGAAAACATCCTGGTTTCGTATCAGGATGTTTTTTTTATTATTAGTACTTGGGCATTGGGGCTTTGGACTTAGGGATTGGGCATCAGGCATTAGGAGATGAGATAACGCACAGGCCCTCTTTAATAACATGCTAAGACGAATTGTATAGGTGGGTTATTTTTTTCGATTCAGACGAACCCCAGCGGGGTTCAATGTGAATAGCTACGGGTTTTAACCCGTGGATGAGTGGGTGAAGAATTTAAAACGTGCCACCAATGGATTCAATCGAAGTGATCCGTAATTGGCACGCAACAGGTGATCAGAATTAAAACGTATTTGGTTTTTTAAGAATATTAATAGAAATAAAAAATGGCATTACTTGAGAAATCGTTAATAGTTAAGAAATCTTCTTTGCCAGGAGCGGGTCGTGGCTTATTTACTAAAGTGGCTATTGAGAAGGGAACACGGATTGTAGAATACAAAGGCAAGCTCGTTACTTGGAAAGAAGTAGAGAAGATGGCAGACGATCGCAATGGCTATGTTTTTTTCTTTAATGGCAAGAACTGTATTGATGCTTGGCAAACAAAAAAATCAGTGGCGCATTTTGCGAATGATGCGATGGGCATAACAAGAGTGGAGGACGTTCGCAATAACGCTGAGTATGTCACTGAGAAAAAACGATGCTACATAGAAGCTTCTAAAAATATCCCTGCGGGCGCAGAAATCTTAGTGGGTTACGGAGCCGAGTACTGGCAAGTGATACGTTATAACATTCGCCTGGAACAAAAGAACCGTGAGAAAGAAGGGAAGAAGGCAACGGGAAAAGAATTGCCGCACCATCAGGCTGCGAAGCGGGTGAAGAAATAAACCAAAGTCCTTGGCTTATTTAAGAACTAATTTTTCACTGTCTTCGCCTTCTCAATCGACTCATTTGTCAATTCTCTTACTTTTTTTATTTTTTCCATTTCAGATTCCAAATAAGCTCTTGCCTTTTCTTGATCAGCAGAATCTGGGAGGGGATGGAAATGGTGCATCCAGTCCATCATAGACTGGTCTGCTGAATCCAATTGAGCTATTGCCAATTCCAATTCTTGTTTCTTCTCGGCAACAAGATTGGGTGTGCTAGCGACTTTCTCTTGAAGTTCTTTTTTTAATTGGTAGATGTCTTCAGATCGCGGCATTACTTCATCGTGGATGTCCATCACTTGATCATAAAGGGCTTGGTTAGGGCTGTCGGAATTTGCAGCTTCATGATCGTGGTCTTCATGTTTGCCAGTCTTAGCGCAAGAGATGAGAACTACTGAAGAAATAAAGAGTAAGATTTTGAGGTTTTTCATATTTGAAATTTAAAAGTATTTTAAAGGTAGCTGATTTAAAAACTCTATTCAAGCTCTTCCGATTGAACTACAATTTTTTAACTATTTCTAAAAAATCCTGGATATTGATTACACTAACTTTCGGAAAAGGTATCCTTTTCACGACTTCAAAATGCGCATCATTCGTAACAATGAAGTTGGCATCGGAAGCTACTGATAGATCCACGAATTTATTGTCGTCTAAATCAGCACTGATAAGACGCCAGTGATAGGAAATTTCAGTTTTAATGGCGTTGTCTTTTGTAGCTAAGAGTTCTGTAATATTATCGGCAACGTTGCTGCTTGCAAACCTTGTTAACACCTCGGCATATTCAGTTAAGACTTCATTGCTGATTGCTAATAGGTATTTGTTTTCTAAAAAAGCATCAAAGATGGGTCGATAGAATGACTTTTTTGAGATGCTAACTAAGAGCGCGTTGCTATCTAGAACAACTTTCACTACTTAGAAGAGGTGCGTGTATGCGTGGCGGCCCATTCCTCCATCGTATTATTATCCCATTTGTTTTGCTCCCATAACTTATCCATTTCGGCCGTTGCCTTTTCAGCGAAATAAGAGGAAAGCAATTGCCTGATTTCGATCAACTGAGTTTCGCTAAGATTGTACTGAAACATCTTTAGCAGTTCGTGTTGTAGATTAGTAAGTTTGTCTTGGGCTACCATAGCTTTTGCTTTGTCAAATATAATTAATTTTCAAACTAACATCAGTTAGGGCTGAGAATTTATCTTTAATAACCGAAGCGAATAGTTGCGAATATCAAAATTTTCATCTTCTTTCGCCCTGTAAATAAGTAAATGAACAACAACCGATTTTATTTTAGCTTTTATTTTTATCCAGCCCCCGCGGGACTAGATGGAGAATCGCTTTGTTGAAAACATAAACAAAAGAAACTCAGAAAAGTCCCGGTGAAAACTGGGACTTTTCTTTTTTAACATCTCTAAAAACTCCTTGTACCCTTCTTCCCGATTGCTATCGGGAGAGAAGGGTGAAGGGTTGAGGCAGTAAAAGGAAAAGTTTTTAGAGATGTTACAAAATAGTAATAAACGAAGTAGCACAACGATTGAATGAGCAAAAGGAAAAAATTGAAAGTAGCCATACAAGGCATCGCCACTAGTTTTCACGAGGTGGCGGCACAAACATACTTCGATGATTCGATCGAGTCTGTTGAGTGCTTATCGTTTCATGCCTTGTGCGAGTCGCTAAAAAAAGAAGAATCTGATTTTGCTGTGATGGCGATTGAAAACTCTATTGCAGGAAGCATTCTTCCCAACTACTTCCTTTTGCAAGAATATCATTTCTCGATTATCGGTGAATTGTATTTGCCCATCCACATGCACTTGCTCACTTTGCCGGGTGTGAAGCTGAGCGACATTAAGAGCATCGAGTCACACCCCATGGCCATCCGCCAGTGCAGCGATTTTTTATTTCGCTTGAAAAATGTAGAGATCCGCGAAAGCGATGACACCGCGGTATCAGCAAGAAAGGTAAAAGAGAAAAAACTCACAGACACAGCCGCCATTGCCAATGAACATGCCGCAAAAAAATTCGGCTTGCAAATTTTAGAGAAGCGAATAGAAACCAACAAGAAAAACTTTACGCGCTTTTTGATTTTGGCAAAGGGAAGGCAAATACTGAAGGACGCCAATAAAGCCTCCCTTTGTTTTGAAGTAGCCGATGAAGTAGGCAGTTTGGCAGATGCACTGATGACATTGAGGAATAATCAAATTAATCTTTCAAAAATTCAATCTATTCCAATTATTGGGAGACCAAGCGAGTATTCGATTCACATTGATGTGGAATGGAAAAAGCGTAAGAGCTATGATGAGTCCATTAAGCAAGTGCTAAGGCAGGTGAGAAACTTAAATATATTGGGTGAATATCGAAAAGCGAAGATCGAGTATTCTTAGGCATTGGGTATTAGGACTTAGGTATCTGGTAAGAGGTGATTGGTAAAAGGTAGTTGGTAAAAGGTGATTGGTAAGAGGTGATCGGCAATAGGTAGTTGGTAAAGTGAGTTTAGCATAAATCTAAAATCATAAATCACAAATCTTAAATTAGAAAATGATAGAATCAGCAAATCGTATAAAGAATGTAGAAGAGTACTACTTCAGCAAGAAGCTGGCGGAGGTAAGAGGCTTGGATACACCCGAGTGGCGAGTGATCAACCTCGGTATTGGCAGCCCAGATATAATGCCATCTGCCAATGTGATTGACGCGCTAATCAACTCTGCAAAAAACCCTGCCAATCACGGTTATCAGAATTACAAGGGTATTCCGCAATTGCGCAAAGGCATTGCTGATTTTTGTAAAAGAACTTATGGAGTCGATTTGAACATTGAAACAGAAATTTTGCCTTTGATGGGAAGCAAGGAAGGCATTATGCACATTATGATGGCGTTTGTGAATGAGGGTGATGAAGTACTGATTCCTGATCCTGGTTACCCAACGTATGCTTCCGTTGCAAAATTAGTGGGTGCTAAAACTTCAACCTATGAAATGAAAGAAGAGCTGGACTGGGGCATTGACATGGAGGCGCTGCGCAAAAGAGATTTGTCGAAAATAAAAATTATGTGGGTGAATTTCCCACACATGCCTACGGGAAGAATTGCTTCACGAAAAGAATTGAAGGAGCTGGTTGATTTAGCGCGAGCAAATAACTTTTTGATCGTCAACGATAATCCATACAGCTTGATCTTGAACGATAGCCCGCTTAGTATTTTAAGTATTGAAGGAGCTAATGATGTTGCATTAGAGCTGAACTCGTTGAGTAAATCACACAACATGGCTGGGTGGCGAATTGGTTGGGTAGCAGGAAACGCTACTTACATTGATGCAGTGCTCCGAGTAAAAAGCAATATGGATTCTGGAATGTTTTTGGGTTTGCAACACGCAGCTGTGGATGCCCTTCAAAACGGGGACGAATGGTTCACTCAATTGAATCAAGTGTATCAAAAGAGAAAAAATGGTGCTTGTAAAATATTGGATGAGTTGAATTGCGCCTATTCTAAAAATCAATCAGGATTATTCGTATGGGCGAAGGCTCCGAGAGAAGTAAAAGATGTAGAAAAATGGATCGATGAAATCCTTTATGGTACGCACGTATTCATCACGCCTGGTTTTATTTTTGGCGAGGCGGGAAGAAGGCACATTCGCATTTCACTTTGCGCCACAGAAGAAAAATTGAATGAAGCGAGGGAAAGGATAGAGAAGTTTCTAGCTACTGGTTCCCAGTCTCATGTCTCACATCTCACTACTCAAATCTCCTCATGAAAGTTACCATCATCGGTTTAGGTTTGATTGGCGGGTCGATGGCGATTGATCTAAGAAAGACTGGCGTTGCCACTGAATTAATTGGTGTGGACTTCAATGAAGCGCACGCGCAAAAAGCATTGGAGCTTGGCCTCGTGGATAAAATTCTTCCTGAAGATAGAGCGTTGGCCATTGCCGATGTAGTATTGCTTGCCATTCCTGTAAATACGATCAGTGCTTTCTTGCCTTCGCTACTGGAAGGAGTTAAAAAAGAGGCAGTAGTGATTGACACAGGTTCTACCAAGAGTTCTATTTGTAAATCGGTAAGTCATCATGCTAAGAGAAATCAATTTGTGGCCGCGCATCCTATTTCGGGCACGGAAAATTCGGGCCCAACTGCAGCATTAGAAAAACTGTTTCAAGGCAAGACAAATATTATTTGTGAGCAAGACAAGTCTTCAGAGCATTCGTTGAAAGTGGCCAAAAAGATTTTTGACACGCTGGGCATGAACACAATTTTCATGGAGGCAGAAGAACATGACAAACATGTAGCGTATGTATCGCACCTCTCGCACGTGAGTTCTTTTTTGCTAGGGCAAACGGTGTTGGATATTGAGAAAGACGAGAAAAATATTTTTGACTTAGCCGGAAGTGGTTTTGCTTCCACGGTGCGCTTGGCAAAAAGTTCGCCCACTATGTGGGCTCCTATTTTTGAACAGAACGCAGAGTATTTGAGTCAGGCATTGTTGGAATACATCATGCACTTGCAAAAATTCCATTATCACTTGATGAAGAAAGACTCGAAGGAGTTGATCAAAACATTGACGAACGCGAATGAGATCAGACGGGTGTTGGATAAGAAATAAATTGACAATTGGTAAGACGTAATGGGGATTGGTAAGTGGGAGTATATGACAGCTTTGTATTTTTAGACGAACCCCAGAGGGGTTCCCTGTTAGTAGCCACGGGTTTAACCCGTGGTTAAATGATAAGGGATATAAAGCGTGCCACAGATAGACATAATCGAAGTGAGCATTTATTGGCACGCAACCGATGTTCTTGATTAGTATTTATAGGCTTAGTACCCTTTGTGTTTAGTTGCAAAATTGTCGGACACGCATAAATGATAGATACTTAAATATTTTGAATGAAACACAAACGAATAGATACAGTGCGGCAGGGATAGTAGCGGAAAGCCCGAAGTGTGTTGGAATGTGCGCGGACGGACTCGTAGCGGATAGCCCGGCTGCCGCCCAAATAAAAATTTTTGTAATAGGAAAAGTGAAATGAATTTTAAACCTTAACATAATAATTGAACACAATGAAAAAAGGATTAGAACTTGAATCGATTGCAGAATGGTTAGAAGTAAAAAAGCCCATCATCATCAGTGGACCATGCAGCGCTGAAACAGAAGAACAAACAGTGGCCACGTGCAAGCAGATTGCCGCAACTGGAAAAGTGCATGCACTACGTGCGGGCATATGGAAACCACGCACACGGCCTGGCCAATACGAAGGCGCAGGTGACATCGGCTTGCAATGGTTGATGGCGGCCAAAAAAGAAACAGGCTTACCTGTAACTACTGAGGTGGCCAACGCAGCACATGTAGAGGCGGCATTGAAAGCAGGTGTAGATATTTTGTGGGTGGGCGCGCGCACTACGGTCAATCCTTTTTCGGTGCAAGAGATTGCCGATTGTTTGAAGGGCGTTGATATTCCTGTGATGGTGAAAAACCCTGTGAACCCTGATCTTGAATTGTGGATTGGTGCACTGGAGCGTTTGAACAAAGCGGGCATCAAAAAAATGGCGGCTATTCATCGCGGATTTTCTTCGTTCGAGAAGGGCCCATTCAGAAATTTGCCGATGTGGGATATGGCCATTGAATTGAAAACACGTTTTCCGGAATTGGAAATCATTTGCGACCCCAGTCACATCTCAGGCAATCGTGAGTTGATTTCGTTTGTTTCCCAGAAAGCGCTTGACTTAGATATGGCTGGCTTGATGATCGAGAGCCACATCAACCCTGATGCGGCATGGAGCGATGCGAAACAACAAGTGACACCTGCCGCGCTGGGAAAAATTTTGAGCGACTTAGTGGTGCGCACTGCATCGAGCGAGAACAAAACATTCAAAGATACGCTCAGCATTTTGCGCGAGCAGATCGACCAACTCGATGACGAGATCATGCAGAAGATGTCATCACGTATGAAAATTTCTGAGAAGATTGGTCAATACAAAAAAGATAACAACGTAACGATCTTACAGGTGAATCGCTGGGAAGAGATTATCAAAACGCGTGTAACACTTGGCAAGGCGATGGGCTTGGAAGAAGGCTTTATGCGCGATCTACTTCGCTTGGTGCATCATGAGTCGATACAAATTCAGACAAAGGTGATGAATCAGGTGGGGGAGAAAGTGTAGTTGAGAGAGTATTTTAACGAAGAGAATTTTACTCAAGAGAATTTTTACCACAGAGAACACAGAGGTCCACAGAGGTAATTTCTTCAAAGTGTACTCTGTGTTTTCTCTGTGTACTCTGTGGTTATTTTAGTCTGAGCGATATACGAATATTATGAATTGCCGACTAGTCAATAAACTTATTGTTCTACTGCTCATCTCTGCTTCTTCATTCGCTCAAGCAGATAAAAAATACCTGCTCGGTCAGTTTGATGAATCGAAAGATGCCCGCTTTGTAAAGTTAGACGATACCCACACAAAGGGCAGTGCCGCAGGAAAATACTTGCGCAAAGAAACCTACGAGGCATTTGTAAAAATGGCAACGGCTGCTAAGCGAGATAGCGTTAATCTTTTTATTATTTCAGCTACCAGAAATTTTGATGCTCAAAAGGGAATTTGGGAAAATAAATGGGAAGGAAGAACATTGGTGCAAGGAAAAAACCTAACGACCATAAAAGATTTAAAAGAGCGGGCAAGACTTATCTTATTGTATAGTTCTATGCCCAGCACCTCGCGCCACCATTGGGGCACCGATATGGATTTGAATTCTTTAGAGAATTCTTATTTTGCTTCGGGTGAAGGACTAAAAATTTATCAATGGTTAACGGCTCATGCTGCTGAGTTTGGTTTTTGTCAGCCTTATACATCCAAAACAAGTGGACGAACTGGCTACGAAGAAGAGAAGTGGCATTGGTCGTACCTGCCGCTTTCCAAAATTTTATTAGAAGAATACAAGAAGACAATTAATTATTCTGACATTAAGGGTTTTAAAGGAAGCGAGATTGCTAAATCTATTAAGGCCATTGAAAAGTATGTACAGGGTATTGGGTGTAAATAATTTTTCTTTGCTAGCTACTTTGTGCCTTCGTGCCTTCGTAGCAAAATTTTTTCCAGTAATTTTTCTCCTTAGCTTTTTGAGTTCCTGTGCCCAAGAAAAAAAACAGTATGACATCATCATCAGAAATGGCACGGTCTACGATGGCTCTGGCAAGAAACCTCATCAAGCAGATGTAGCCATCAATGCTGATACAATAGCCTTGATTGGTGATCTATCAAAAGTAATTGGCAAAGAAGAAATAAATGCAAAAGGTTTAGCTGTCTCTCCGGGCTTTATCAATATGCTCAGTTGGGCAGATGGTTCTTTGCTGAAAGATGGCCGTTCGATGAGTGACATCAAGCAAGGTGTTACGCTTGAGGTATTTGGTGAAGGCTGGAGTCCTGGGCCACGAATTAAAAAAAATAAAAAAGATTCTCTGTGGAATTCACTCGGTGGGTATTTCACTTACTTAAAAAATAAAGGAGTCAGTCCCAATTTTGCTTCGTTCGTGGGAGCTACCTCCGTGCGCAATTGTGTGCTGGGTTATGAAAACAGAAAGCCTACAAAAGAAGAGTTGGAAAAAATGAAAGAGCTTGTGCGCGCTGCCATGAAAGAAGGCGCGATGGGTTTGGGTACTTCTTTGATCTACGCTCCAGCAGATTATGCAGCCACAGAAGAGTTGATCGAGTTGAGCAAAGTAGTCGCTGAATATGGAGGTATGTATATCACGCACATGCGCAGCGAGAGTGATAAAATCTTTCCAGCCATGAATGAAGTTTTTAGAATTGCCAAAGAAGCCAACGTGCCAGCAGAAATCTATCATCTTAAAATCAACAACACATGGAACTGGAATAAGATTGATACAGTGTTATCAAAAATAGATAGCGCGCAAAGAGCAGGTTTAAAAATCACGGCCAATATGTACACCTACAATGCGAGCGGCACCAGCATCACCGCCCGCTTGCCCACGTGGGTGCAAGAAGGTGGCGCACAAGACATGCGCAAGCGACTGCGCAATCCCTCGTTGCGCAGCCGACTACTTCACGAAATGGAATTGGGAATACCAAGCAGAAACTCAGATCCCAAAGATGTGATGGTAATGGGCTTTCGCACCGATTCATTAAATAAATTATATAGCAACAAAAGATTGAGCGAGATAGCCACGCTGCATGGCAAGAGTGCCAATGAAACTATTTTGGATTTATTGCTGGCAGATAAATCGAGCATCCCGTGCATTTTCTTTTTGATCTCAGAAGATAATGTAAAGAGGATGTTGCAGTTGCCTTATGTGAGCATCTGTTCTGATGCTGCCTCCATTCCAGATGAATCACCATTCAATGAAGACGGTACACATCCCCGTGCGTACGGAAGTTTTGCGCGGCTATTGGGTAAATATGTGCGCGATGAAAAGTTGATGTCGCTGGAAGAAGCGATCAAGAGAATGGCTTCACTACCAGCCTCTCATCTTAAAATAAAAAAGAGAGGAGCGTTGACTGTTGGCAATTATGCAGACGTGGTTGTTTTCGATCCAACCAAAATTCAAGACCATGCAACATTTGAAGACCCTCATCAATATGCTACAGGTGTTGTTCATGTTTTTGTAAATGGTGAACAGGTGTTGAAAGAGGGTGAGCATACGGGAAAGATCCCTGGTAGGCTGGTGGCGGGTCCAGGTCTTATCAATCAGAATTAAGCTGGGGGGCATTTAAAAATGTCTCACCATTTCAGCAAGACCTAAGATTTTTAAAACCTTGGAGGTTCTTAAGACCCGAGGGGTTTTTGAGAAACCCCTCGGGTCTAATACTCATTGACTGCTCCATTTTTATTGACTAATTTATTTAGTTTAACAATACTAAATTATTTAGTATTATTGCTCCTGATGAACGAAAGGAGCATTATTCATATGGACTTGGATGCCTTTTTTGTAGCTGTTGAGCGCAAAAAAGAACCGAGGCTCAACGGTTTGCCACTAATTGTTGGTGGAAGCAGTCGCAGGGGAGTGGTGGCAGCCTGTAGTTACGAAGCGCGAAAATTTGGTGTACATTCCGCCATGCCCATGTACTTGGCACTGCAACTTTGCCCTGATGCCAAAGTGATTTCAGGTGACATGGAAGCGTACAGCCAGAATTCGCACCTCGTTACTGAAATCATTGCCGATACGGCACCCTCATTTGAAAAATCTTCCATCGATGAATTTTATATTGATGCCAGTGGTATGGATCGTTTCTTTGGCACCTTCAAGTGGTCGGTGGAATTGCGAAAAAAAATTATCAAAGAGAGCGGCCTTCCTATTTCCATGGCGCTGTCGGTGAATAAGCTCGTATCCAAAATTGCCACAGCAGAATTCAAACCCAATGCTCAAAAGCAAATATTGGCTGGAGATGAAAAAGATTTCCTCGCCCCGCTCTCTATTGAAAAAATCCCCATGGTGGGTAAGCAAACATCTTCTTTTTTGTACGATATGGGTGTGCGCACCGTGGCCACACTGCGCGAGATGCCGTTGAAGTTTTTGACGAGTGCCTTTGGTAAGAACGGTATCAGCTTGTGGAACAAAGCCCACGGCATCGATGACTCGCCTGTGGTAACCTATTCCGAACAAAAGTCCATCTCTACCGAATCTACTTTTGAGACTGACACGATTGACGTGAAGCAATTGAAATCTATTTTGATAGCGATGGTGGAGAAAGTATCTTTTCAACTGCGCGAACAAAAAAAATTGTCTTCGTGCATCACCGTAAAAATCCGCTACTCCAATTTTGATACCGAGACGAGGCAAGTACATATTCCTTATACTTCTTCTGATCATGCGCTCTTGCGCGTAGTGCAAGAATTATTTGATAAGCTCTACAACCGCAGGATGTTGATACGCTTGGTGGGTGTGCGCCTTAGCAATTTGGTACAAGGCAATCATCAGATCAGTTTGTTTGACGATACCGAAGAGGATATTAATTTGTATGAAGCCATGGATTTCATCAAACACAAACATGGTGTGGAAAAATTGATCCGTGCCACCACCTTGGATGTAAACAAGCGCGTGCGCATGGAGATGAATACGTTCAAAGGAAAGGTGACGAAAAATTTGATGAATTAATCCGTATCCGTAGGGACGCAATATATTGCGTCCCTTTGATTAATGAATGTTGCGTCCCTGTATAATTAATTATTATGGAAAAATATCAAAACAAATACCGATCAGAAACCACGCGATTAAAAAATCATGATTATGGCGCGGATGGTTGGTATTTCATTACTATTTGCACACACAATCGTGAAAATTATTTTGGGCAAATTGTAATGGGCATCCAAAATGTAGGGACGCAAAATGTGGGGACGCAAAATGTGGGGACGCAAAATTTTGCGTCCCTACAACCGACCGCCATCGGCACCATTGCCCATCAATATTGGGTTGAAATTCCCAATCATTTTCCATTTGTTGTATTGGATGAATTTGTGGTAATGCCAAATCATATTCATGGCCTGTTGTATTTCAACAAACCAGAATATGAATATAGAATTCATAAACCCAATCAATTTGGTCCGCAAACACAAAATTTGGCATCGGTTATCCGCGGATATAAAGCAGGCGTAAAAAAATATGCCACGATGAATGATATTTCCTTTGCATGGCAACCGAGGTATCATGATCATGTTGTGCGAACGGAAAGAGAACTACAAGCCATTCGTAGATATATTCAAAACAATCCTAAAAAATGGATGGATGGTTTGGACGATAGGACGAAGCATTGACCATCGGCACATTAATTTATGTACCTCAATTGCCACACAGGCTTCAGTTTCAAATATGGCACGTTGCCTATTGAAACTCTTTTTGAAGAGGCGAGGCGTTGTGGTGTTCATAAAATCGCGTTGACAGAGATCAACAATACCGCATCTTATTTAGAAATGCTGCGAATATGTGATAAAAATCTTCCTCACGAAAATGGCCTTACCAAATTTGGAAAGAACCCTTACCGATTGGACATCGCGGTAGGTGTTGATTGTAGAGACGCCACATCTGGCGTCTCTACTTATATCATCATCGCAAAAAACAACGAAGGGTTTGAGGCCATCAATCGGTTTCTTTCCAAACACAATCGCGAACAAAAACCATTTCCACCTCGCGCACCTGAATTTGAAAATGTATTTGTCATTTACCCTTACGGAAAAAATGATCCCGTAGAGACGCAAAATTTTGCGTCTCTACGGGATTATGAATACATCGGCATTCGCAAAGACGAATTGACAACCTTCTCTTTGGATTATTCCCGAAATGTAGGAACGCAAAATTTTGCGTTCCTACATAAATTTGTGGCACTCCACCCCGTTACATTTCTTCCACCTGAAAAAAAATTAGGGACGCAAAATCTCGCGTCCCTAATTTACCGCGACCATAATGCTCACCGGCTGTTGCGATCTATCGCCAACAATACATTGTTGAGTAAGTTGTCCCCGCATCAGCAAGCTAATAAAAATGAGTTCATGCTGCCCGAGGTGGAACTTGAAAAGCAATTTGAGAATTACCCTGAGTTGATAGACAACGCAAAAGTGCTGCTTGATCAATGCTCTATTGAATGCAAACTGGGCGAAGACAAGAACAAAAAATATTTTACCTCTAGCCAAGATGAGGACATGAACTATTTGCGCGCAGCCACAGCCATTGGCTACGCCAACCGCTACGGTGATGATAAAACTATTTGGAATTCACATATTGAAAAAGAACTTCGCATCATTGCCAAAAAAGGATTCAACGCTTATTACTTGATTGCTTTTGACCTGATCACCTTTGCAAAAAAGAACGGCTACGATTTTGTGGGTCGTGGTAGTGGAGCCAATAGTACGGTCGCGTATTGTTTGGGCATCACCAATGTAGATCCTATTGAATTGGATTTGTACTTCGAGCGTTTCTTAAATGAAGAGCGCGTGTCGCCACCTGATTTTGATATAGATTTTTCGTGGGACAATCGCGATGCGATCTACGATTATCTCTTTGCAAAATATGGTTACGATCATGTTTGTCTGCTAGGCACACACGTAACTTATCAAAGCAAATCTATTCTGCGCGAATTGAGTAAAGTATTTGGCTTGCCCAAAGAAGAAATTGATGAGTTGGTAGAAAATAGAAAAAGTAATTCAGGAAGAGATCACATCAGTAAAATGGTTTTCGCTTACGCGGAATACATTGTGCAGAAAGAGTTGCCGGCCAACATCTCTATTCATGCAGGTGGAGTACTGATCACAGAAAAACCAATCTATGCTTATACGGCCACCGAGTTTCCTCCGAAGAGTTTGCCAGTATCACAATTTGAGATGCACGCAGCCGAAGACTTTGGCATTTACAAATTTGATATTTTAAGTCAACGCGGCTTGGGCCACATCAAAGAAACCGTAAAGCACGTAAAAAGAAATAAGGGCATTGACATTGATGTGTATCAATTCAAAAAATTCAAGCAAGATGAAAAAATAAAAGACTTGATGCGCAACAGCAAAGCGATGGGCTGTTTTTATGTAGAGTCGCCCGCCATGCGCATGTTGTTGGGGAAATTGCGGTGCGAAGATTACCTCACATTAGTTGCTGCAAGTTCCATCATTCGTCCGGGTGTGGCCAGCTCAGGCATGATGAAAGAATACATCACACGGTTTCATACAAAACGAAACGGGGGAACGTATGAATCTATTCATCCCGTTATGGATGAGCTGATGCACGAGACGTATGGCGTGATGGTCTATCAAGAAGATGTGATACGCGTGGCGCATTATTTTGCGGGGCTCACGTTGACCGAAGCCGATGTGTTGCGCAGGGGCATGTCGGGCAAGTACCGCTCGCGCGAAGAATTTCAGCGGGTGAAAGATCGTTTCTTTGGAGGATGCAACGAGCGTGGGTACGATCCTAAAGTGACCGATCGGGTTTGGTTTGAGATAGAAAGCTTTGCGGGCTACTCCTTTGCCAAAGGTCACTCGGCCAGCTACGCGGTGGAAAGTTATCAGAGTTTGTTCTTGAAAGCGCACTACCCATTGGAGTTTATGGTGGGCGTGATCAATAATTTTGGTGGCTTCTATCGCACCGAATTTTATTTTCATGAAGCGCGTATGAATGGCGGAAAAATAAACGCACCGTGTGTGAACCACAGCGAACACCTCACTACTATTTATGGTGGGGAAATTTACATCGGGTTCATTCACCTCAAAAGTTTGGAAACAAAAATTGCCCAACACATTGCCGCGGAGCGAGTAAAAAATGGAGCGTACAAAAGCCTCGATAATTTTTTGAGGCGTATACCGGGCATTGGCCTTGAGCAGTTGCGCATTCTTATCAGGTTAGGATCGTTTCGTTTTACAGGGAAAAACAAACAAAAATTATTATGGGAATCGATGTTGTATTTTGGTGGCCGTAGGGACGCAAAATTTTGCGTCCCTACAACCACGATTGATCTTTTTGATACCGAGCCAAAAGAGTATCCGTTGCCCGAATTGAAGCGCAATGAATTAGAAGATGCCTTTGATGAAATTGAATTGCTTGGCTTCCCGCTCTGCAACCCGTTCGATTTATTGGAGACCACCCACAAGATGGAGACGCAAGATTTTGCGTCTCTCCTCCACCTTAAAAAAGGAAAGCAAGTTCATATAGTCGGCTACATCGTTACCACCAAAGATGCTTGGACAATGAAAACAAAAGAACACATGGCCTTCGGCACATTTTACGATGTGCAGGGCGAAGTATTTGATACTGTGCACTTCCCTAATTCCGCTCGTCAGTTTCCTTTTCGCGGAAGAGGATTTTATTCTATGAAGGGAAAAGTGACCGAAGACTTTGGCATCTATGCCATTGATGTACACTGGATGGAAAAATTGCCGATGGTGAGCAAGCGAGGAGATCAGGCATTGGCAGAATCAATGAATTCTCATAATTAGACCATCTCTAAAAATTTTGTCAGGTTGAGCTTGTCGAAACCTGGCAAAATTTTTAGAGATGCCATTATTAGTATTTGACTGCCAATCGTGAATTGACCAACGCCCTCATCAAAATAACAAATACAACTGGTAGCAAGAACGGATTCATATCTTGTGGCAACAATGCCCAAAAGCCAAGTAGCAACGCTGTGAGTACCGAGGCGAAAGTAAAATAACTGGATATCCATTTAGCGGGATTCTTTCTAAGCAACCCAATAGCAGAGGCAAGATGAAGAGGGAATGCCCATAGCAAATTAAAATTATTTGCAGCAGCTTTGTGGTCGGTAGCTACCCAAAGCGTTAAAAGTAAAATGCCGAGCAGCCCTGTTATTCCGAATAAGGTTACATCCAACCACTTGCTGGCTTTTTTCTTTTTCCAATCGCGGTAGGAAATAAAAGCAGCCAAGAGAAACAGCAACCCAAAAACAATCCACGGATGATACCAGTGAAAAGGGACTTTTTCTGGAGTGCTTTCATAGACGGCCACTTTTTGTTTTACGATGGGTGAGTCATTAAGAGTGGTGTGATCAAAAGAAGATTCGATGTAGTCGGGCAAGAACATATAATCGTAGGGCGATGCCTTTTTGTCCATCGGCAAGCCCAAACAAATATCAATGCCTAAATCACCCCACGGTTGTTGTTGCAAGTAGATCTCTGTTAGGTCGCGAATGGTGTAATTGGTTTTGATAAATGATCCATCGAATTTTATTTCTTCTTTAAAAACTTCGGCAAACACATCGCGCACTTTGCTCGCGCAGTTGTTATAAAAATAATCGTAGCGATAGGTTTGATTTTGGGGCAAGGAGTTATTTTCTAAAAAACTAAAAACTTTTTGTTTTTGAATGGAATCTAATTGCAGTACCTGCTCATGAACATATCGATTGTATTTAATATAGAAATCCCTAAAATCGGGATAGCTATAAATCCCTAATTTGTAATACAGAAAACCTCGCGTAAAGTTTAGGTAGAAATTGGGTTGATTGAAATCAAAAACGCCATAGTTAAAAGCAACGTCAAATCCCTTGACGGGATCGTAAACCCGAATGGCACTATGACCAAATGCCGAATACAACTCCCCTTGATAGGGGCCGCACGTGATTACTGAAACCTCCGCCTGTGAAGAAAGGACAGTCTGTGCCTGAGTGCTTGCTGTCAATAGAACAAGTGCTATCAAAAGAGATTTTTTCATTCTTCGAGAATTTTTAGTGTTAAAACCACCAAGGTCTGTATGCCTAAGCATAAAGACCTTGGTGGTTTATGGTTTATTCGGAAGGCATCTCTAAAAACTCTAGTAGTACTGTCAGACAGAGCTTGTCGAAGTCGGTTTACACAGCCGAAGACCAATGAAAAGGTTTCGACAGGCTCAACCTGACAGAGTTTTTAGAGATGCCCGGAAGTTTATTTCTTGCGAAAGGTAAAACAATCCGAAGCGAAAAGGTAATTTTGACTTGATGAATCGCAACCTGACGGACGGATTGAATTTTGCCTCTAAGCTTACGGCTGGCCGCGCTTGGAATGCCGCTAAGGTGCTTTCCAGTTTCTATGCCTCGCGCATTTCGGACAAGCCCAACCATAGTGGATTGCCCATCAGCATTTCCATCGAGCCAACTACTTCCTGTAATCTTCGTTGTCCCGAATGCCCCAGTGGCTTACGTTCTTTCACTCGGCCAACAGGTATGTTGAAGCAAGAATTGTTTCAATCGGCCATTGATCAGCTTGCCCCCACACTTTCTTATTTGATTTTTTATTTTCAGGGCGAGCCTTATTTGCATCCAACTTTATTGGATATGGTGGAGTATGCTTCCCGCAAAGGAATTTATACGGCCACTTCTACCAATGCTCATTATTTGAATGATGAAGCCGCAAGAAAAACGGTGGAGTCTGGATTAGATCGGTTGATCATTTCCATTGATGGCACTTCACAGGAAACATATCAATCATATCGCGTGGGCGGAAAATTGGATAAGGTGATTGAAGGAACAAAAAATATTATAAAGTGGAAGCGTGAACTGAAATCAAAAACGCCTCATGTAATTTTTCAATTTTTGGTGGTAAAGCCTAATGAGCATCAGATTGGTGAAGTGAAACAATTGGCTAAACAATTGGGCGTGGATGAGGTAGCATTGAAGACGGCACAAATTTATGATTATGAAAATGGTTCAGAGTTGATGCCTACCATCGATCAGTATTCGCGGTACAAAAAAAATAATGCTGGCAAGTACGAGATCAAAAATGAATTACTCGATCATTGCTGGAAAATGTGGCACAGTTGCGTGATCACGTGGGATGGCAAAGTAGTGCCGTGCTGTTTTGACAAAGATGCGCACTATGTGTTGGGCGATTTAAACCATCAGACCTTTGATGAAATTTGGAGAGGAGAGAAGTACCATGAGTTCAGGGCTTCGCTTTTGCGGTCGCGAAATGAAATTGAAATGTGCCGCAATTGTACGGAGGGTACGAAGGTGTGGGCATGAAGTGTCAAGTTTGTCACCCGCCTCTGGACGATGCGGTTAGTTAACTGGAGTTACGCACAGTTCAAAAGATTGGCCACAAATGTGTGAATCTACACGGATTTCTTTAGCATTATTCGGGCTTATTGGTTGACTTCATGGCAATGGATGGAGATAGAGCAACACCAGTCACTTAATTGTTTAGTGCTTTTAAGGAGACAGATACTGGTGTATTAGTGTGCCACATGGTAGCTGAAAGTCCCACAACGAGGAGCGAGCGATGACTTGAGTTGCCCTTGCCTTCCCAAGCGGAAACACAGGCATGGATGGCTCCTTTGCCTTAGCGGAGGAAGGCAAAGAAGAGAGGCCGCCCTCCTTCCCTAAAGCTACGGAGGGCAAGCCAACATTTTAAAAAAATACTGCTAAAATCAGATGGGCGAAAATGCCTATTGCGTGGATTTAATAAATTCGTAACCTTTACCTATTAATGTCTATACATGGCTAAGTTAAAAAACATCATCAAGCAACTCTCGGAAAAGGATTTTAAGGAGATCTACGATTCGCTCATGGAGAGCAATGCGGAAAAATCCGCTTATCTGCTGAAGGCATTGCGCGAGCGGTCACTATCGGATAGTAAGATTATGGTGGAGTTGGAGGTGAACGCCAATGCATACTACACGCTGCGGTCGCGCTTGAACCAAAAGATTGAAGAGCATTTATTGCAGCAGATGGAAAGCCCGCGCACGGATATTCTGCGCAAAGTGGCCAACCTAAACGAGGTATTGTTTACCAAGAAAAGAACAATTTCGATTGCTACTTTGAAGAAGCTGGAGAAGGAATTGCTGGATTATGACTTGGCCAGTGAGTTGACGGTGGTTTATAAATCATTGAAGAAATTGCACGTCAATTCACCCGAATACTTTGGATATTCGCAGCTTTATAACAGGCACGTGGCCTATATGTTGGCCGTGGATAAGGCGGAAGATTTGCTGGCAGAATATTTTAAGAAATACGGAAGTTATTATTTGTCGGGTGACGAAACCGAGAAACTTGGTCTCACGCTAATGGCGAAAGAGATGCAAAATGTGGCGAAGCTGTACGAATCGCACCGATTGTACATCTACCAGAGTTTGATGCTCATCTTCCATCGACTTTTTGTAGAGCAAGATGATAACTTACAGCAAGAGGGCGAATCGATAGAGGATATTTTTGCTCACACGCAAAAGATATTTGAGACGTATAATCTCGACCCGTTGTACTTCCACCTCAACTTGGTTTTTGAATTTTTAAGATTGGAGTACTACAATCACTACAAAGTATACAGGCAGGCTGAGAAGTATTTTGAAGAGGTGAACGATGCAGCCGCTAATTTGTTGGTGAATTACACAACACTCACTTTTTCAATACAATTTTTTATTTCTAAACTGGAGCGCAGCCTTCGACTGGGTACAGAGAAAGAACTGAATGCAGAGAACGAACAGATTTTTGCCGATATAGAGTCCGATCCGCAAGATGTACCGCGGCATGTGATCTATGTAACGTACAAAGCATTAGGGTATTACTATTTGGATAGATATGAGGAAGCCGCCAAATTGATCAATGGGTTGATCAACGAAGTGAGTTTGAAGAAATACCCGTTTGCGCAGATGGAGATCAAGGCATTGCTTGCGTTGCAATATTGTTTGATGAAAGATTTCGAGTTGTTCAATCAGCACTCCAGCAGCATTCAAAGGCAGATACGCATGTTTGGAAAAGATGAGTGCGAGAATGTGTTGTTGTTCCTTAAAATGTTGAAGATTGCCACTAGCGAGGCAAAGAAAGAGAAGCCCAAGAAGATTGCTGCGTTGATCCCAAAATTCAAGGAAGCGAAAGTGAGCTATTTTTCGCCTACTTCTTTTATAAAAATGGACGAGGCTTTTATTAAGAAGTTAACGGCCATTGAAACGGATCAAGATTAGTTCTATTATAATCCCATTAAATGAAAAACCCCTCGTGTTTCAAAGATTCGAGGGTTTTTTTTGTAGTCGATTGCTGCAGTTAAACGTCTAACTTCACAATGCTATCGTGCGAGAGTGGCTTGTTGAGATAGAGCTTAACGTTACTGTACTTTTTTGAGCGGCTGAAATCTTGTGGGTTGATAGAGGAAGTGAGCATTACGATTTTGCACTTCTTTTTGGTGATCGCTGTCAGCTTTTCAAACTCATCCAAAAACTGGAATCCGTCCATGAGCGGCATATCAATATCCAAGAAAATAATGTCTGGCAACACTTTATCAGCCACGTCCATTTTTTCCATGTTTCTAAGAAACTCGATGGCACTTTTCGCGCCTGTGTGTGTGTAAATGTTTTCGGTGATGGATGCCGCCTCAATCATTTTTTGATTAATGAGGTTGTCGATCTCATTATCATCGATCAACATGACGGTTTTGTACTTTTTGCCTGACATAATTAACGTTTAAGATGGGTGAAAGTAGGGGTATTGCGTTAGTTTTCCAAGCGGCATTAGATATCGAACTTGATTCCTTGTGCAAGCGGTAAGTTATCGCCATAGTTGATGGTGTTGGTTTGCCTACGCATGTACACTTTCCAAGAGTCAGAGCCCGACTCGCGCCCGCCACCCGTTTCCTTCTCACCGCCAAAGGCCCCACCAATTTCAGCGCCTGAAGTTCCGATGTTTACGTTAGCAATACCACAATCAGAACCACCATGTGAGAGGAATTTTTCCATCTCTTGCAAGTGGCTGGTCATGATGGCCGAGGAAAGCCCTTGCTTCACACCGTTTTGCAAGGCAATGGCTTCTTCGATGGTTTTGTATTTGATCAGATAAAGAATAGGTGCAAAGGTTTCTTGCTGCACAATCTCAAAATGATTTTTTACTTCAGCAATAGCCGGCTTTACATAACAGCCTGAAGTATAACCCTTACCCGAAAGCACACCACCACTCACCACAAATTTTCCGCCTTGCTGTTTTACTTTGGATAATGCAGCGCGATAAGATTTTACAGCCAGCTTATCAATCAATGGCCCTACGTGATTGGTCTGATCAAGCGGGTTGCCGATGCTTAAATGTGAGTACGCCTTTTTCAAGCGGCTTTTTACTTCGTCATAAATGGTTTCGTGGACGATCAACCTACGAGTAGAAGTACACCGCTGCCCAGCCGTGCCAACTGCCCCGAATAATGCCCCCCGAATGGCCATATCTAAATTTGCATTCTCTGTAACGATGATGGCGTTGTTGCCACCTAGTTCTAACAAAGCTCTGCCCAAACGCTCGCTCACTGTTCTTCCTACTGCCTTGCCCATGCGCACAGAACCAGTGGCGGAAACGAGCGGAATGTTTTCATTGGCACACATTAGCTGACCAACTTTGTAATCGCCATTGATGATGCAAGAAACTCCTTCTGGTACTTTGTTCTTTGCGAAAACTTTGTTCACAATATTTTGACAGGCAATGCTGCACAGCGGTGTTTTTTCCGAAGGCTTCCAGATGCACACATCGCCACACACCCACGCCAACATAGAGTTCCACGCCCACACGGCCACAGGAAAATTAAAAGCAGAAATTACCCCGACTACTCCAAGTGGATGATATTGCTCGTACATTCTGTGCAAAGGTCTTTCCGAGTGCATAGTCAAGCCATTCAGTTGGCGCGAAAGCCCCACGGCAAAATCGCAGATGTCTATCATCTCCTGCACTTCACCCAAACCTTCTTGGTACGACTTGCCCATCTCATAGGATACCAACTTGCCGAGCGGCTCTTTATATTTTCTAAGTGCTTCTCCAATCTGCCTCACTACTTCACCTCGCTTAGGTGCGGGCACTTGCCGCCACTCCATAAAAGCAGCCTGCGATTGCTTCACTACTTTATGAAAAGTCTTTTCATCTGTAGATTTTACTCTCCCAATCACTTTGCCGTCCGCTGGAGAATAAGATGCGAGGCTTGCGCCTGAAGTGCGGTACCACTTTTTACCAGTTGAGGTGCCTAGATTATTGTTTTTAATCCCCAGTGTAGTAAGGGCTTCTTTGATTCCGAAGTTTTGCATAATACGGTTAGTGAAATGTGGGGCGAAGGTAAGCAGAATTTGTTTGAGTCAATTTATCCTACTAAGAACTTATCAATCTGATGTTAACCAAAATAACTAAACGAATGTCAGACTGAGTTTATCGAAGTCCATTTAAAGTTCAGATAGTCAGTTTTCGACAAGCTCAAACTGACAGTAGGTTAACTTAACACTTAACACTCACCACTCCACGCCCACCACACTCTTCGTTCCTTTCGCATCTATCCCCTCCACCAATATCCCACCGTTTTTCAATTCAAGAATACGGTTGAGGTCGGCCACATTATCAACAGATACTTTATCTACGTGGGTGATGATAAAATTTTCTTTCAAGCCAGCCTTTTTCCATTTTCCCTCTTGTAGTTTTTTGATCAACACTCCGCCATCTAAATTGAGTTGGGTGAGTTTGGAATAAGAAATATCTTCCAACTCGGCACCTTCCAGCGTGTAACTTACTTCGCGCTTTTTCATCTCTGCCGAGCCATCGTATTTTTTTAAGGTAGCTTTCACACTGCTGGCATTTCCATTTCTTCGATAGGTTACATTAATGGACTGGCCTGGGCGATGCCGCGCTACCCACTCTTGCATTTCAGAAACACCCGCTACTGAATGGCCGTTGATAGCGGTGATTACATCTCCAGTTGAGATGCCTGAGATTTCTGCCGCGCTGCCTTTGTTTACTGAACGCACGAACACACCCTGCACCACATCCAACTTTTCGTCTTCTGCCAATTGCGCATTTACATCGGCAATCTGCACACCCAACAAACCGCGTTGCACTTCTCCGTATTCAAGTAAGTCGTCCATTATTTTTTTCACCAAACTTACAGGTATGGCGAAAGAGTAGCCCGCATAAGCACCTGTCGAAGTGGCAATGGCGGAGTTGATGCCGATCAATTCACCTTTTAAGGTTACCAATGCGCCACCACTGTTGCCGGGATTTACCGCGGCATCGGTTTGTATGAAAGATTCGATCTGCAAATTATTTTTATCGCGCAAGATGCCGATGTTCCTTGCTCGTGCGCTCACAATACCAGCCGTTACAGTAGAATTCAAATCAAATGGATTGCCAATAGCTAGCACCCACTCGCCTAAAATCAATTGATCGGAATTTCCATATTTTACAAAAGGAAGATTTTTGGATTTTATTTTCAGCAACGCCAAATCAGTACTGGGGTCTTTGCCTATCAGTTTGGCAAAAAAACGTTGGTTGTTGTTCATCACTACTTCAATGGAATTCGCGTCCTCAATCACATGATGATTGGTAACAATGTAGCCATCATCAGAAATAACCACTCCTGAGCCAGATGATTGTGCGTGTGGATTCATGTAACTGTCCAGCGCATTCATGCTAAAGCCACCCAGCCCATACGAAGTGCGGATGTGTACCACGGCTGGCGTAACCGACTTGGCAGCCGATTCAAAATTCAATCCAGTGGGGATGCGATAAGAAGTATCTACCGAGAAATTGACTGCTTTTGAATTTTGCCGTTGCTCAATGGAATTATAAGCAGGCTCTTGGTTAAAATATTTTAAGGTGAAGAGCGTACCCACCATGGCCCCAATAAAAGCTGAACAAATGACCAACAGAACCAACAACGAGCGCTTCATATCCTTTTCTTTTCAGGAAGGTACGCGGTTCTATCAATAATTAAAAACGATAGCTTAATTTCACGAAATTTAAGACTCTATTACGCTTGAAGTGCGTAGAATTTTAATTGCTGCTTCTGTGCGTAGGCCGTAACCTTAGTAGAGAAAATGATTATTTGAATACTCCCAACCTTATTAACTTATTTTGGCTGTACCAGAGAATTTAATTAGTTAATAAGGTTTAGGTTCACAGTTATAAAAATTTCTACTAAGGTTTTTTTGCCTGGTCAGCATCTGCAAATCGAGTGTTTCACAAATCACTCCCGCTAAACATAATAGAACTAAGTTTAAAGTAAACATGACTTCCAAGAAACGCCAACAAATCCTTGATCTCAAAGACTTCCTCGATTCCAAAGTCGAGCAGTTCAACCGACCCGATTTTATTGAGTTCGATCCTATTTCCATTCCGCATCAATACAAAAAGAAACAAGACATAGAAATCGCAGGATTGCTGACTGCGGTGCTGGCTTGGGGGCAGCGTGTTACCGTTATCAACAAAAGCAAAGAATTATTATCGCTGATGGACAACTCACCTCACAATTTTCTGCTTGATCACAAATTAGCTGATCTAAAACCTTTCGAGAAATTCAAACACCGCACTTTCAATGCCATCGATGCTTTGTATTTTGTTGAAGCTTTAAAAAATATTTACCGAAAACACTCCACCATGGAGGAGGCGTTTTTAGTTTCAGCAGGTGAACCGCACACTGGCGCAGGATTGATCAATTTCCACCATCTATTTTTCAGTCTTGATGATTTCCCTAGCCGTACAAAGAAGCACATCTCTACCCCTGAGAGAAAATCCGCTTGCAAGCGCATCAACATGTATTTGCGTTGGATGGTGCGCAATGATAAGAAAGGGGTTGATTTTGGTATTTGGAAAAGGATTTCACCCAGCCAACTGATTTGCCCGTTAGATTTACATGTAGAGCGAGTGGCTCGCAAACTGAAACTGATCCAACGCAAGCAAGTAGATTGGGAAACTGCTCTGGAGTTAACATCCAATCTGAAATTACTAGATCCAAATGATCCTGTCAAATATGATTTCGCCTTGTTTGGATTGGGGATTATTGAGAAATTCTAATTCGATGTGTAGTATGGACACAAAGATTTAGCCTAATCGTTTCATAGATGGCTTTGATGGCCTATTTCTTACTTCCAATTGCCCCATTTTCACATTCTGCCTAACAGTCGTTTCAAAAAAAATGTGATGAACGGATGCAATCGGTAACAATTTTTTTTTACCTTTTAAACTTAATTGAAAGGTCTATCAAAAAATACAACTCTCTATGAATTTAAATACTGAAGCAGAAAAGAAAAACACCTATGATGCCATTGTGGTGGGCACGGGGATCAGCGGAGGCTTTGCGGCCAAAGAACTGTCTGAGAAGGGATTGAAAACATTGGTGCTAGAGCGTGGCCGCGATGTGAAGCACCCCGATTACCCCACCGCTACCAAAGACCCGTGGGAGCTTGAAAATGGAAATAAGCCAACGCAAGAAGATTTGCGCAAGCAGGGTGTCCAAAATAGAACAGGCTACACTACTAATCAGGATACCAAGCATTGGTTTGTCAATGATCTTGAACATCCTTATACAGAGAAAGAAGGAACACGCTTCGATTGGATGCGCGGCTATCATGTGGGCGGTCGCTCCATCATGTGGGGCCGCCAAAGTTACCGATGGAGTGATCTAGATTTTACGGCCAATGCCAAAGACGGTCATGGTGTAGATTGGCCCGTGCGCTATGCCGAGATAGAGCCGTGGTATGATTATGTGGAAAAATATATTGGCGTGAGCGGTCAAGCCGAAGGCCTCGCTCAATTGCCCGATAGTAAATTTTTGCCACCCATGGATTTAAACTGCGTGGAGATTGACTTAAAAAAATCCATGAAGGATAAATTTGATCGGATGCTCACCATTGGAAGAGTTGCCCACGCAACAGCACCGCTTCCGCACACACCTTGGAGAGGGCAATGCCAATTTAGAAATTTGTGTTCGCGCGGTTGCCCCTATGGAGGATATTTTAGTAGCAACTCCTGTACATTGCCAGCCGCAGAAAAATCAAACAATATGACACTGCGGCCCAACTCAGTGGTGTATGAAATTATCTATGACGAAACAAAAAGCAAAGCTACGGGCGTAAAGGTGATTGATGGAGTAACAGGCGAGCAGATGGAATTTTATGCAAAAGTTATTTTCCTTTGTGCTTCTACCTTTGGCTCTACGTTCATCATGATGAATTCCATTTCTAATCGTTTCCCTAATGGATTTGGAAATGATAGCGGAGAATTGGGTTGCAACATTATGGATCATCATTTAGGAGTGGGTGCAGGTGGCGAAGTGGAAGGACATGAAGACCAATATTATTTTGGCAGACGCGCCAACGGAATTTACATTCCTCGCTACCGCAATTGGGCCAATGACAAGCGTGATTATGTGCGCGGCTTCGGCTATCAAGGTGGAGCGAGCCGTCAAGGATGGAATAGACTAGTGGCAGAGATGGCTATTGGTGCCGACTTAAAACAAGCAGCTGCAAATCCAGGCAAGTGGACAATTGGCATGATGGGCTTTGGTGAAGTATTGCCCTATCATGAAAACAACGTGAAGATCAACAAAGACAAGAAGGACATCAACGGATTGCCAACACTCTTATTCGATGCAGGCTTTAAAGAGAACGAAAAGAAAATGCGGGTAGATATGAAAGCCGATGCGGCAGAAATGCTAGAAGCTGCTGGCGTAAAAAATATTTACTCCTATGATAATGAAACAGGTTTAGGGTTAGGCATCCACGAAATGGGCACAGCCCGCATGGGCAAAGACCCCAAGACTTCTGTATTGAACAAATACAACCAAGTGCATGCGTGCAAGAATGTGTTTGTGACAGATGGCTCCTTCATGACCTCCGCAGCGTGTGTGAATCCATCACTCACCTACATGGCCTTCACAGCCCGCGCAGCAGACTATGCAGTAAGCGAATTGAAAAAAGGAAATCTATAAACGATAAAAAAACAATTCTATGAATCAATTAATAGATAGGAGAGAAGCATTGCGCAAGACCGCGCTGTTGATGGGCGCGGCCGTATCGGCATCGGCTATGGCTGGCATTTTAAATGGTTGCAAGTCTGCACCCGATCTCAATTACAAACCCGTTTTCTTCACCGAAGAGCAAGCACGGTTGGTGAGCGAATTGGCTGAAATCATTTTGCCAAAGACTGATACACCCGGAGCGAAAGAAGTGGGCGTACCCAACTTCATCGACAAGATGTTGAATGAGTGCTACAAGAAAGAAGATCAAGAGCGCTTCCTCACAGGATTGACCGCCTTCGATGAAGAGGCGAAGAAAACTTTTGGCGACTCATTCATCTATTGCAAGCCCGAAGATCAATTGGCAATAGTGAAGAAAGCCAACGAAGCCGCGGTGAAAGACAAAAAAGAAAACCCAAAAGAAAAGCGACCCTTCTTTTACATGGCCAAAGAGTTGACCATGCTCGGTTATTTTTCTACCGAGACAGGCGCAACTAAAGTTCTTCAATATGAAGCCGTGCCGGGTGCATATAAAGGTTGCATTCCCTTGAGCGAAGCGGGCAACGGAAAGACGTGGGCTACTTAAAAAAGATTTGAGATTTGCGATTGAAGCCTTTTCTTTGTGCAACAGGTTTTGTGAAAGTGCGTTTATTTAGAGTTATTGGCTATGCTTCTCTAAAAAATATGGGTTAAGACATCGAGTGAATTTTTACTGACTGATTTGGACTCACGAACAAAACGGCATTTGGTTTAGACGGCTTGAAAAGTTAAATCTTAAAGCGCATCTCTAAAAAACCTTGTCAGCGTGAGCCTGTTGAAACCAACTTGTGGGAAAGAGATCGTAAATACAGTAAGCTTGAAAAACGCGAAATCATTGTGGACTTGGAATCCAAGAAAACCGCAGAAGAATAGTTCACTCGTATCAGTTCTGAGCACGAACATATCATTGACTGAGATAACTGAAAAGCCTCTACTCTTTAGAATCAGAATTCAAAACAAAAAAATTAAGTTTGCTTAATGGCGCACCCTCTCACTTATACCTTATCTTGTTAATGAAAAACACTTTCTTAAACGGCACCTCTCGCTTTTCTTTTGATTTACGTATGCTTTGCACACCCGAGGCGTAGAGGCGATGGTGATACCAATAATCCAAGTGACTGCTCTTGGCATCTTCCTTTGTCACGATTCCCTGATCACTAAAAATTTTCAGTTCATCGGCAGTCTTGCCTTCCAGCACTTCACTGCCTTTGATCACTTTGGTGCGGATCAGGTTTTCAAATAAATAGAGCAGATCAATGTGGTCTTCGGCAGGGGCTATTTTTACAAACTGCTCTAGCTTAAAAGATTTTACATCGTTGATTTCAAAACTATTGTCCCACTTTACTTTTCCGTTGGCATCAAAACCGATAGCGATGGCGTGCGTGTATTGATACCCGTCAAAAATATAATCGTTACTATAAGGAGAATAACTAGAGTAACCCCGCGGGTTATTAAAACCATTAAATTGATTGGAGCTATATCTTGATCTATAAACATACTTCGGGTAGAAAGCTTCGCCCAGCAAGATCAATTGATCTTGATAGGGAATCAATTCTTGCACTAGCAACCGATAATTAAATTTCGTGTTCTTGCCTTTTATTCTCCTACGCTCGATTCTCTTCTTGATCCTTTTTTCTTGATTGGCTTTTAAGTAATGGAAAAAGTTTTGCAGGTCGGCAAAGTTGTAATAGCGCGTGGTGTATTCTCCATACGGGTTGATGGTAGCTACAAAAATTCCGCGAGAATATTCAGTATTTCGTCCATACACACCGGCTACTACTTGTTCGTTGTTGGGCATCTTTACTGATCTCCCAAAAATAAGGTTACGCTTTTCCCTAGATTCTAAAACGGTAGTTTTTATTAAATCCCCTTCAGCATTGTAATTCCTTATCCACAAACTTTTTCGTTTCTCAAAATTTTTGGCACTTACAATAATATCTATCGCTCCATCTTCGGTCACTTTCATTTGCGTAAGCTCGCCAGGCTCATTGAAGAATCCAGGAAGTATTTTTGATTTTTGTAAAGCGAAAGAATAGTGCAGCACCAGCGGCCGGTAATTATAATACCCGCCAATCATCACCGCGCCATTGGTGCCAGAAAATTCAGTGGGCACAAACGGTATGGCGTTTTTTATCAGATGAGTAGTGTATTTTCCTGTTGATATATCCAGATTGATTAATAGAAACCCTGCAAAGCGTGGATTGCGAAGAAGCACATATAAAGAATTTTTTCGTGTGGCAACTCGTGCCACGGTTAGCCCACGCTCAATGCCAATGTAGCCTTTCCATTTTTCTTGCAACGCAGTATCCAACCGAATGAGTTCTAATACATCTTGATCTTTTGTTACCTGATGACTATACACAATCAAGCCTAGGCTATCTGAAACAACTTTATACGTTTCGTTATCATCATTGGGCATTCCTATTTCCCATCGGCCTATTTGCTCCACTTGGCTAAAGGCCACTGAAGCATTAAGAAGCAATAAGAACGAAATGAGTTTACTCAACTTTTAGTTTGTTAATATAGAAAACATCTCTGTTGCTCTTCTCTGGATTTTTGATGGTTTGATAGCCGTAGAGGTAAAGAAAATTTTTGTACCAAAAGCGAACCTCTGCCGTGTCCCCATCTTCCGAGCGAACAGTTTCTGTTGGCGACTTCAATTGAATTGGCAGCTTTTCGTTGATTAATGAAACACCATCGGTCTGGCTCACTTGCATGTGCAGCTCTTTTTCTTTGCTGAAAATGAGAGTGGTTTTGGTTGGTGTGTAAATAAAATCAGAAACTTGTTCGGCAGAAGGAATTTTTATTTCCTCTAATTTAAACCCATGATCGGCCACCAAGTTTCCTTTGGCATCAAAAAGAGAAAGACTTGCATGAAGCATTTTTGTTTCGTGCGTATTGGAGTTTCCATAGTTATTGTAAGGATAGCCATAGCCATAAGGTGAATATCGACTAGGGAAACCAAACCCATAAGGAGATGAATAAGGATAATTACTGTAGGGATAACTCGAACCCCATCGACTGTTATTCAAGCTAGTAGATGAGTAATACGCTTCAGCATAGAAGAGAAAGCCTTCTTTGGTTTCTTCCAATCGTGCTGGCAAAACGTAAGCTTTGTATTCTGGTATTTTTCCTAGCGCTCTTCGCCTTTCTGATTTCTCTTTTGTTTTAGCTGCCCGCTTTGGGCTTAGGTAATCGAGGAAATGCGTGAGCTGCGCAAAGTCATAATAATTTACTTTTTGTTCACTGTAGGGGTCTACCAACACCGTAAAAATTCCTGCGGCTTGTTTCATCACGCCCTCTCCCCACGTGCCAATGATCATCAGTTCATCGCGTACCAGTGTACTAGTGAAGCCACTCAAAATTGTTTTCTCAGGGTCTACTTCAATAATATCATCGAGTAACATTGCCCCCGATTTATCAAATGTCTTCGCCACCAATTTCTTTTTTGTTTTTGATTGCCGCTCGCTCATCAGCACATTGAAGGTATTGTTGACGTTCACCCGCACATCCAACAGTTCTGAATTGGGGAGAAACAACCCTGGCACTAACTTGGCCTGGTCCGTATCCAAATTAAAAAGCAAGACGGTAGTCTCATTGTTTACATAGCCAGCAAAGATCACTTGGTTCTCCATGATGTTGAAGTGCGTGGGGCGCACCACCAACTCAGGCTCATAATTGTGTTCTTCCGTTTGGTGATTGGCTCTATCTACTTTAATGATTTTCAATTTGCCCTGATCGGTTTCGCCCATGCGAAAAAGAAAATACAAATTTTTGTCTCGGTAATCGTGGCCAATCAAATGGTATCTATTTTCAACCGCCAAATCTTTCGTCCAACTTTCATTCAGCGCAGAGTCCAACAAAATCACCTCCCACAAATTATCGCCATGCTCATATTTTTGTTTATCGCGGATCAACGCAATCCCTTCTTCACCCATCGAGATCACCGTAAAATCTCTATAACTATTTTTTTGTTCTTTCTCGTAGCGCGCGGGTTGGGTTACTTGTGCGACTGCACCGGCTGTTGTTAGTAAAATCAGTAATAGAAATACTATTCGGTATTCGGCAATCAGTGACCGAATACCGAATGCCGAATACCTATTACCTCGTACCTTTAACCAATAACATGTAACTGATAACTTCGTATTCATACTATTCTTCCGACAACGCTATCACATAATCAAACTCCTCCACCTTCACAGGCTGCACCGATAAGCGCGAATTATTTACCAACACCATGTTCATCAATTTTTTATCTGCCTTGATCGTGGCAAGCTCCACAGATTTTTTCAATTTTGTTTTCGGCTTCAGTTCCACCGCCACCCAGTTCGCATCCTTCGGGTCGGGGAATGCCTCCCTGCTCACTTCGGCAATACCCACAATCGCTTTGCCCTCATTGCTGTAATAGAAAAAAGCCAAATCCCCTTTTTTCATCGCCTTTAAGTTGTTGCGCGCCTGAAAATTGCGCACCCCATCCCAAGTAGCTTTTTTTTCTTTCACCAAGTCATCCCATGAGTACACATCGGGTTCCGATTTCACGAGCCAATAATTCATATTTTTTCAATTAGTTTTTCCCATTCTTTGGTTCTTCTCCATGGTTCGTGTCCTCACGAACCAATTTTTAAATCTTGGCGGCCTCTCGCCATGGTTCGTGTCTTTCACGAAACATTAGTTTTATTTTTTTATCCGGGCTGGCCTTCTCCATGGTTCGTGTCCTCACGAACTATTAGTACTATTTTTTTTATGCGGGCTGGCCCTGCGAGGCGCATGGGCCACCGGGCTATCCGTTACAAGTCCTCGCTCGTTCCTCGCTGTGGGCTTTCCACTTCTATCCCTGCCCGAAGTCACCTACACAAATATCGGTCATCTTAGCAATTCACTTTCTAAAGTAGCAAATTCATTTTGGATTTTCCATTAATGAAGCAAAATACCGATAAGTAATTTTACCAGAGGCTAAAACCTTAGTAGAAATCGAAATGATTAGGGGTCAAACCTTATTACCTTATCCTTAATTGATTCTGCAAGTAAATAAGGTAGATCAGGTATAGAAGAGACTAATTTTCTACTAAGGTTCGGCTGAATATACCTATGTGTTCACCACTCTAAAAATTGGATTTTTGCTATGCGACTATTCCCACTTACCTTTACTTTTCATGAAAGTCCTCGTCATCCGTTTTTCTTCCATTGGCGACATTGTGCTGACGACACCCGTGGTGCGTGTTTTAAAAACACAACTGGAAGATGCCGAAGTGCATTACGTAACCAAACTGCAGTATAAAAACATAGTAGCATCTAACCCCTACCTCGACAAGATTTTTTATCTCGATAAGGATTTGAATGAATTGGTCGCCCAACTCAAACAAGAAAAGTACGATTACATTATCGACTTGCATAACAACCTACGCACCCGCATAGTCAAATGGAAATTAGGTGTGAAGTCTTTCAGCTTTCGCAAACTCAATATTGAAAAATGGCTGTTGGTCAATTTTAAAATCAACAAGCTGCCCAACCTTCACATTGTAGATCGCTACCTCGAAACAGTAAAACCTTTAGGCATCAAGAACGATGCACTTGGCCTCGACTACTTCATTCCAGACGAAGACAAAGTACCGATGGAGTGGCTGCCCGAAACACACCGCAATGGATATGTTGCTTATGCCATTGGCGCACAACATGAAACGAAAAAACTTCCTTTGAAGCGCATGATTGAGCTATGCGATAAGATCAACAAACCGATTGTTTTATTAGGTGGCAAAGAAGATTTTGTAAATGCCGAAGCTATCCGCCAATTTTTTGAACGGCCTGCTACGGCCAATGGCTTTGAAGAAGGGCTGGATGAATTAGGTAAGAAGACAATCATTTACAATGCCTGCGGACTTTACAACCTCAATCAATCTGCCAGCTTGGTCAAGCAAGCGCGCTACGTGTTTGCCCACGACACAGGGCTGATGCACATTGCTGCGGCTTTAAAAAAAGAAGTGTTCAGTATCTGGGGCAGTACCATTCCTTCCTTTGGTATGTATCCGTATCGCACCAAGTTCACCATTTTAGAAAACACTAAACTTTCCTGCCGCCCTTGTTCCAAAATCGGTTTCAACAAATGCCCCAAAGGACATTTTAAGTGCATGAATGAGATGGTGTTTGATTTTTATTTGCCTTGATAGAATAAGATAATTGAATTTTCAAAAATCGTATTGTTTTATTAACTTGTAGAACTAATCCAGTTTAAATATGTCAGCCACCGAACTCAAAGAAAAAGTAATTTCCAAAATTCAAGGAATGGAGGATCAACTGATTATTGAGGAGGTATATCAACTTTTACAAGCTTCTATTGATGATCGAGAACCTTATCAATTAAGTGGTGAACAACTTGCTGTTGTAAATGAAGCCCGAGAGCAAGTAAGGATGGGTAAATTTCTTACGGATGAGGAAGCCAATAGAGAGATTGATGAATGGCTAGGGAAGTAGTTTTTTCGGAGTAGTCGTTTGCAACTATTTTATCTTAATCTCTATCCATGTTAAAATGGATTCCCTACTCCATGGTTCGCGTGGCCGTATTTTTTACGGCAGGGGTTTTGGCGGCTATTTATCTTCCAGATCTGCTCAGCTTTCGTCTGGCATTGGTTATCTCTGCGATTTTAGTTTCAGCTTACTTTCCGTGTAGGTTATTTCTACGGGGTAGAGCCTTGAATGTGATTTCTGGTTTGATCGGTTTAGTAGCCGTTGCTTTTTTAGGATACTCACATCTCTTACTGAAAACCGATTCGCGCAACAAGAATCATTTGTTAAGTACGCAAGAATCCATTGAAGCATACTCGGCCATCGTTCGTAGCTCGCCCGAGTCAAAATCAAAAAGTTGGAAAGTAGAGGTGGAAGTCATCGCTATCAAAACTTCAAAGTGGCAACCGATCAAAGGAAAAGTACTCCTCTACATTTCCAAAAAAGGAGGTGATGTTACTTGGCGATATGGCGATCAAATCATTATTCAAGGAAGCCCTCAATTATTAAGACCTCCTTCCAACCCAGGCGAGTTTGACTTCAAGCGTTTTCTTAGTTTCAAAAATATTTATCATCAACAATATGTTTTACCCAACCAAGTGAAATGGATTGCCTCAACAGAGCGAAAGGGATTTATTTATTATTCTCATAGAGCAAGAGAGTGGGCTTCACAAAAACTAAATCAGTACATAAGCGGTGAGCAGGAGCAAGCAATTGCTTCAGCCCTAGTGTTGGGTGTAACGGAGGGTATTGACACCGATTTGATAAACGCGTACTCTGCGAGCGGTGCCCTGCACGTCCTCTCTGTTTCTGGTTTGCATGTAGGCATCATCTATGTCATCCTATTGTTTTTATTAAAGCCGCTGAATCGGTACTCGTGGAGTCGATGGGTAGTAGCCGCCATCAGTTTGGTTTGCCTGTGGAGCTTTGCATTTGTCACTGGCCTTTCACCATCAGTGCTTCGCGCAGTGGTTATGTTTTCTTTTGTTGCTGTAGCTAGGCCATTTGGTAAACGAACAAACATTTATAATACATTAGCTGCGTCTGCGTTTGTTTTGCTATTGTACAATCCTTATCTAATTATGTCGGTAGGCTTTCAACTTTCTTACTTAGCCGTGTTGGGCATTGTGTATTTACAAAGACCGATCTATAATTTATGGGAAGTTGAAAATACAGTAGGCGATTGGGTGTGGCAGATCACGTGTGTCTCCATTGCCGCGCAGATCGCTACGTTTTCATTGGGGCTTTTGTATTTTCATCAATTTCCTGTTTATTTTTTAGTATCCAATCTTTTTGTCATTCCACTTTCAACAGGGGTGCTGGTTGTTGGCATATTGTTGTTAGCTATTAGCTTCATCTCTCCACTGGCAGTTTTGATTGGCAAATTGCTCACTTGGCTCATCTATTTTTTGAATTGGACCGTGTTCACTACGGAAAAACTTCCATTTAGTTTGATCAGCGACATACACATCACTACACTTCAATGCTGGTTGTTGATGGGTGTTTTAATCTCTTTCATCTTACTTTTTAAGTTTCGATCAATGAAGTGGATTTATGCAGCTTGCTTGTTCACGCTTCTCTTTAGCGGGCTTCAATGGAGCCATTTTCAAGAATCTGTAAACAAAAGTCGATTAGTGGTGTACAGTGTTTCAGGCCATCAAGCAGTTGAGTTTATAGATCATGGCAAATCGTTTTTCTTTGCAGATTCTTCTTTATTAAAAGATGAAGAGCGAGTTCGATTTCATATCCGACCAAACCGATTACAGCATGGAGTTGCAGAGGTAAATCAAGAAATACCATTTGCTGAGAAGATAGATGGATCGACTATTTTTCATTGGCGAGATAAATCGGTAGCCATTGTCTCTCAGCGAAATTCTGAACTACCTCTGAACTTGAAAGTGGATTATCTGATCGTTAGCCAAAATTCTTTCCCCATTTTAAGCAAAAGCAAGACGAGCTTCGAGATTGGTCAACTGATTATTGATGGAAGCAATTCACGCAGCTATACCAAGAAGTTGACTAAGTTTGCCAAAGCAGAAAATATTCCAGTTCATTCTGTATTGGAGCAAGGAGCATTTATAATTGAAAGCAGAAGATAATAGGCGGATTTACTTGAGATGGCTCAAGGAGTTTAATTTTTGGACTAACGGCATGCGGCTTGAAGCTTGTGGCTTGAAGCCTATTTACTTATCAACAAACTTATGAGTTTAGTAATCTATAACACAAAAGAGCGAATCGGCTACATCACACTTAACCGACCAGAAAAACGAAATGCATTGAGTCGTGAATTGGTGGCCGAACTGAAAGAAGCTTTCGCGAAAGCAGAAAAAGATGACAATGTGAAAGTCATTGTGCTGAATGCGAATGGCGAATCATTCTGTGCCGGTGCCGACTTGGCCTATTTGCAGGAACTACAAAAGTTTTCTTTTGAAGAAAATATTTCCGATTCCAATCACCTGAAAGAATTGTTTTTGCAAATCTATCAGTTAAAAAAAGTAGTTATCGCTCAGGTACAAGGCCATGCGTTGGCTGGTGGTTGTGGTCTCGCTACCATTTGTGATTTTGTGTTTGCCGTACCAGAGGCAAAATTTGGCTACACCGAAGTGAAGATCGGGTTCATTCCTGCGATGGTCTTGGTTTTTTTGATCCGCAAGATTGGCGAGCAAAAAGCAAAACAATTATTACTGAGTGGCGAATTAATTCAAGGCGAAGACACAATGCGAATGGGTCTGGTCAATTCCATTGTTTCAAAAGAGCAATTGGAAAACTCTGTTTTTGATTTTGCGCAAAAATTGATCAAAAATAATTCTGCTCAATCCATGATGCTGACAAAGCAAATGATAGACGAAGTGCAATCTATGTCATTAACCGATGCCCTGGACTACGCTGCGAAGATGAACGCACAAGCGCGCGCTACCGATGATTGCAAAAATGGCATTGCGGCTTTTTTGGAGAAGAAAGAGTTGAAGTGGTAAAAGTTCGTCTTTGCAAGAAAAAGTACTCGCATATTACATTAGGAGCAATATTGTGTAAATGATTTCAATATTTGTAATAATTAAAATTTAAGAATATGATGAAGAGAATGTTTTCGATTGCCTTGATGCTGACAAGCTTCAGCATTTCCGCTCAAAATTATTCTGGCGATACATGGATGCAAGCAAAAGCCAAAGGTGAAGGCACTATTTCGTTGGCATACGTAGAAACATTTGGCTTTGTATATAAGGATGGCGACAAACTCACAGGCGTATGTGTTGACATCATGAATGATTTTGTGAAATATGTAAACGAAACAAAAGGGATAAAATTGACCACTCAGTTCGTGGGCGATGGTACCGCCTTCAAAGGCATGTACGACAAAGTGAAAGCATCCACAGGCGGAGTGTTCGGGTTGGGCAACATCACCATAACCGAAGAGAGAAAGCGCGAAGTGAAATTCAGCCCTCCGTTTATCACCAACCTTGCTTTTTTGATCACACAAAATAATGTGGCCAATCTCGCCAAGATGGAAGATCTGCCAACTACTTTCGGCAAGCTCACTGCCTACACCACCAAAGGCACCGTAAATGAAAAACGAATCAATGAGATGAAACAGAAATATTTTCCTGCCATGAAAATTTTATTGACGGCCAATAGCCAAGAAACGTTTCAGAAAATCATTTCCGATCCCACTGGCTTCGCTTATCTCGACTTGGCCTTTTATCTAGAAGCCGTGCAACAGCGCAAGCCGTTGAAGCGCCATCCCATTGGCGACAAAGCTTCTGAGCAATTTGGTTTTGCCATGCCCATGAATAGCGATTGGTATCCCGTACTAGATGAATTCTTCAAAGCAAACGGAGGCTATACAAACTCCAATCCATATAAAGTCATACTCAAAAAACACTTGGGTGAAATAGGCGTGAAGTTGTTGCAGTCTGCGGGGAAATAATTATTTGACTATTAAAGATGCGGCCTGCCACTCGAGACGAGGTGGCACCGGGCTATCCGCTTCTACTCCTCGCCCAGCCGCACACACCCATGCTGCTGCGGGGTATCCGCTACTATCCCTGGCCGAAAGCTCTCTCGATATTTAGTGCGTCCCATCATTCAGCAAACCGCCTATTTATCCTCCGTAGCTTTAGCGAAGGAGGACTGCCTGCTACTTTTTTTATACTACTTTTGACCTGTGACTGCCGAAGAAGTTTTAAAAAAGTATTTTGGTTATTCATCTTTCCGCTCGCCACAGGCTGAGATCATTCAGTCGGTGGTAGAGCAGAAGGATGTGGTGGCCATTCTTCCTACAGGCGGAGGTAAATCCATTTGCTTTCAGGTGCCTGCATTAATGATGGAAGGACTTTGCTTGGTAGTCACACCGCTTATTGCTTTGATGCAAGACCAAGTACAGCAGCTAAAACAAAAAGGGATTGCTGCCATTGCTGTTCATTCGGGTTTGGGTCATCGTGAAATAGATATTTTGTTGGACAACTGCATTTACGGCCAACAGAAATTTCTTTACCTATCGCCCGAGCGTTTGCAAACGGAATTGTTTCAAGAGCGGTTTAAAAAAATGAACGTGAACTTAATTGCCATTGACGAGGCTCACTGCATCTCTCAATGGGGTTATGATTTCCGTCCGCCTTACCTACAAATTGCCGAGCTCAGAGAATTAAAGCCCAACGTTCCATTCATTGCGTTGACCGCTTCGGCCACTAAACAAGTAAATGGAGACATCATTGATAAACTTCAACTAAAAAAGCCGGAAGTATTTCAAATCAGTTTCGCGAGAGAAAATCTATCGTTGGTGATACGCAAAACAGAAACAAAGGAAAAAAAACTACTTGAAATATTAAGCAAAGTGCCTGGCCCAGCCATTGTGTATGTGCGATCGCGCAAAGCAACAGAAATATTGGCCAAGCTTTTGCAAAAAAATAAAATTGCTTCTACGTTCTATCATGCAGGTCTCAACCATCAAGAGCGCTCAGTGCGGCAAGATGAATGGGTGAAAGATCGCAGTCGCGTGATGGTAGCCACCAATGCGTTTGGCATGGGCATCAACAAAGCCAATGTGCGCACGGTCATCCACATGGATCTGCCCGAAGACATTGAATCGTACTACCAAGAGGCTGGCCGCGCTGGCCGCGATGGAAAAAAATCATACGCCACACTTATTTTTCATGAAGTGGATGCGCAATCGCTGCGCCACAAAGTAGAACAGTCTCAACCAGAGCTAGAATACTTAAAAAAGATTTATCAAGCATTGGCCAACCATTATCAATTGGCAGTGGGCAGTAGCCAAGGCGAGAGTTATGATTTTGATATAGAGACATTCAGCAAAAAATTCTCTTTCAAACCGTTGGCTGTTTATCCCGCTCTCAAAAAGTTAGAAGAATTTGGCCTTATTCAACTCAACGAAAGTTTCTACCGTCCCTCACGTGTTCATTTTTCTATCGACAAGAAAAAGATTTATGAATTTCAGGTAGCGCACGCTCGCTTCGATCCGCTGATCAAAATGCTGTTGCGATTGTACGGAGGCGAATTGTATACCGATTTTATAATAATTTCAGAAAATCAGTTGGCAAGTGCAATGAAGTATTCATTGCCAGAAATAAAATTAGAGCTGCAGCAACTTCATCAGCTTCAATTGTTGGTTTATGAACCCGCTAAAGATAGTGCGCAGGTGACTTTCGTTTTGCCCCGCCAAGATGCCGATCGTTTGCCTATTGATCGGGTGGTAATGGAGGCGCGTAGAGAACTACACTTTAATAAAATGGAAGCCATCATTAGTTATGCCGAACAAAACCATCGCTGCCGCATGCAAGTGATACAAGAATATTTTGATGAGGTCACCTACAACACTTGTGGTGTTTGTGATGTTTGCATCGATAAAAGGAAACAGCAAGACAGGTCGGTAATCGTAGATTATCAAAACCAGATCATCTATTTGTTAAATCAAAAACCAGTTTCACCAGAAGAATTGGAGGAATCAGTTGGCCCCAAAGATCACCACTTGTTTGTAGAAGTAGTGCGTGAGATGATAGATGCGGCAAAGATTTATTACGATGAAAGCTGGACGCTGCATTTAAGGAATGAAAAAAGTAATCAGAAGTAATATTTTGCAAGGCAAATGACATCCTCTCCCAAATATTCCATTATTGTCCCTGTCTTCAATCGGCCAGAGGAAACCGATGAGCTATTGAATAGTTTGGTCGGTCAAACATTCAAAAATTTTGAAGTGATCATTATTGAGGATGGATCAACGATTGATAGTAAAACTGTAGTTGAAAAATATTCAAGTAACCTCAGCATCTATTATTTTTTCAAACCCAATTCGGGTCCAGGCCCTAGTCGTAATGTTGGATTCCAGAAAGCACGAGGCGAATATTTTGTTGTGTTCGATAGTGATTGCATTTTGCCTTCTACTTATTTTGAATCGGTGGAGAAGTTTTTATCTACCGCTAACCTCGATGCGTGGGGTGGACCCGATCGCGGCCACGAGAATTTTACATCACTTCAACGCGCGATGGCTCATACCATGTCGTCATTTTTAACAACAGGCGGAATCCGCGGGGCGAAGAAGATCATTGGCAACTATCAGCCTCGTAGTTTTAATATGGGCATGAGCAGGGAAACATTTTTAAAAACGGACGGTTTTCGTTTTGATCGATTTGCAGAAGATATTGAACTGAGCATTCGCATGAAAAAATTGGGGTTGAAAGTGGGGTTGATTCCTGAAGCGTATGTGTTCCATAAGCGAAGAGCTACCCTATCACAATTTTTCCATCAAGTTTCAAATTTCGGAAAAGGCAGGGTACAGGTAGGAGAGAGCCATCCTGGAGAGATCAAGTTGGTCCATTGGTTTCCTTCTTTCTTTTTAATGGGCATTTTCTTTACACCCCTTTTATTTTTTTTCAATAAATGGATGGGCTTGGCAAGTGTGCTTGCCTACTGGCTATATTTTATTTTGATCGCCATCGAAGGATTTTTAAAAACGAAATCTATTAGGGTTTCAATACGCAGCATCCCTTCAGCATTTATACAAATGGCTGGTTATGGAAGCGGTTTTTTAACACAAAAGATTAAATCCTTACAGGGGAAGAACACGGTAGGCTTCTAATAAACAAGCTTTTACTGTTGAAAAATGGCAATATTTCCATAATATTGCAGTAACCAAAGCATAAATCTTACATGGCACAATTTCGCACGATCGCTATCATGCTCTTTGCATTTATTTTTCTGAGCTCAACATATTCTACGGCTACACCTACAGATGGCCCAGCATTGCAAAAGGGCTATTACATTGTGGTGGCAGCGTTTCTTTCTGGTCAAGAGAATTTTGCGCAGCGCCATTCATCTAAGTTGAATGATGAAGGCAAACATTCCAAGTATGGCTTTGATGCCGCGCGTGGTTTTTATTATGTCTATCTCGATTATTATACCGACTTCTCTGAATCGATCAATCAAATGCTGGCCGTGCGAAAAGAAAGCGGCTTTGGTGATGCATGGGTGCGAATAATCAAAGATGGCACAGAGGCACAAGTAGATGTGGTAGCGAAAGAAGAGCCAAAACTTGAAGAGAAGAAAGTGGCGAAGCAAGAAGTGAAGAAAGTAGTAGACCCTGTTGTAGCAAAAGAAGTAGAACAAAAAGTAGACCCTGTTAAAATAGTTCCCGCAGTAGAGCCTGTGCCAGCTCCTGTAGAGGTAGCGCCAACAGAAGTGCTGCCCAATCCAAAAGCGGATCCTGTTTATTTACCACAGACGTTAAAGAATACGCAAGCCTTTTTTAGTTTATATAATGCAACGAATGGCCGGGTATTAGATGGTGAGATTGAAGTGATAGATACGGATCGGAGCAAGCTTATCTCTAAAATGAAAGCCAATACCTATCTGAACTTACCAGATCCCAAAAGTAAGTCTGGTAAATTAACATTGATAGGAAGTTCATTTGGATACAGAAAGATTCAGCATGAAATGAATTACTACAACACCGAAGCGGACACTTTGCAAGAAGACATCGACTTGGTAGGAAATTATTACATGGTCAAATTCGATATGTCTCGCATGGTGAAGGGTGACATTGCTACTCTTTACAATATTTATTTTTATAACGATGCGGCCGTGATGATCCCTGAGTCAAAATACGAATTGAACAATTTGCTTCAGATGCTGCAAGACAATCCCAAATACAGGATCATGCTTCATGGCCACACGAATGGAAACGGGCGCGGAAAAATAATTTACGTGGGCAAGGAAAAGGATTTCTTTGCGATCACCCAAGATGATGTGATCAAAGAATCGGGCACTGCCAAAGAGCTTTCGGGTGCACGGGCACAGGTGATTAAAGATTGGTTGGTGACCCAAGGTATTGATGCGATAAGAGTAGAAACCAAAGCCTGGGGTGGAGCTAGAATGCTGCACGACAAAGACAGCCAAAATGCACGTAGAAATGTACGCGTGGAAGTGGAAGTGCTAGAGAACTAATGTCACTTAATTTTTAGACACAGTAGGAGTGGCATTGACGATTTTGTTAATGCCATTCTTTTTAGATTTTTTTTGAATCACCTGAAATAAGCCATGAAGAAAACCCTTCGCAGTTTTTCCCTCATCATCAATTACAAGACTTTCATTATCACTGCGCTATCGGTGTTTTCCAGCTACGTTTGTTTTCATTTTGGCCTCACAGCAAAATTTCCTGATATGTTGGTGGGTGTGGCTATCGTTTTTCCCGTGGTGTTTTCGATTGGATCTGCTTACACGAGAAGGGAAACTGCGTTGCAGCGTTACGCGGATTTTAAAGGTCACGCTATTGCGATTTATTTTGCTGTGCGCGATTGGACGACTTCCAAGGAAAGTGATTTGCCAAAACGAGTGAGCCAATTGGTGCAGGATATGGTTCATCAGGTTAAAGTCATGGTGAAGCTTACGCCCGAAGAATGGAATAGAAGAGAGAAAGAAATGTATGTACTTTTTTCAAAGCTATCGGGCATGACTATGCAACTCCGCGAGTTGGGTGTTCAGAGTGGAGAGATTTCACGAGTGAGCCAGTATGTAGGCAAGATCATCATTGCATTTGATAACATGAAGATTATCCACAACTACCGCACACCCGTTACGTTGCGCACGTATAGTAAAGTGTTCATCTATATTTTCCCCATCATATACGGTCCTTACTTCGCCAGTACGTTTCATGACTACTCTGCAAGCCTTGAGTACGTAATGCCGGTGCTTTATAGTTTCATTCTTGTAAGCTTAGATAACATTCAAGATCATTTAGAAAATCCCTTTGATGAAGTAGGCGAGGATGATATCGTAATTGATGCGGAGGGAATGAAAGAGTTGATGAATTAAAAATACTAATTACTTTTTACTTAGAGGGCCTGTTTCAATTTGTTGGGGCAAGGAGCTACCTTTACCATTCTCTTATCGAACTTTGCGAAGCATAATCTTTACCTTGAGCATTTTCAGCCCCTTCATGAAAAAATATAAAAGCATTTTCTTTGACCTTGATCATACGCTTTGGGATTTTGAAACCAATTCGCGCGAAGCACTTATAGAACTTCATCATACCTATCAGCTAGAAAGGAAGGGTGTTGAACAGCAGGCCTTCCTCACGGCATTCAAAAAAATAAATACGGACTTGTGGCACTTGTACGATACAGGCAAGATCAAGCAAGATGTTATTCGGCTTCAACGCTTCCATCGCATCTTTCAAGAATTTGATGTGGAAGAGTATGATCTATCGCTCAAATTTTCTACAGACTACGTGAATCAATCACCCAAAAAAGGAAATCTGTTACCGTACGCTAAAGAAGTATTGGAGCATCTTCACCCGCATTATCCTATGCACATTATCACCAATGGATTCAGCGAGATACAAAGCACCAAAATGGCATCGGGTGGCATTGAAAAATACTTCACAAGTGTTATCACTTCCGAGTTAGCGGGACACAAAAAACCTTCCAAGGAAATTTTCGAATTCGCTTTGAATAAAAATAATCTACAATCTCATGAAGTGGTCATGATTGGCGACAACCTCCTCACCGATATGGGTGGCGCAAAAAATGCTATGGTCGATACCATCTACTTCAATCCAGAAAAAGTTAAACATGAAACAGAATTGACGCACGAAATCAGCAGCCTGTTGGAACTGAAGAAATTATTATAATCTCACTTATGGGAGTAGGCGGTTCGCCTCTCGAGTGGGCAAAGGAATTCAGGATGGCCTCGCAAATATTTTGTTGGAATTTCAGGAATTTATTTGGAGTGTTGACTCAATCTGGCTTTGATCGAAATGTAAGGCATTTCAATTAACAAAGGCACGGCTACTTTTTTTTCTGGTCAGCCAACTCCTTCATTTTGCGCAATGCTTCCTCACGAGTAGCACGCTGTGCGTTCTTTCTGACTTCATGCCATACCTCTCCACGATCCTTTCCTTCAAAGGGATTGAATATTTTTTTATCAAACTTTTCCATAAACTCATTCTTTAGACGTTGGAACTCAAATATACGACTGAAAAAAATGCCATGAAAGTAGAATCAATTTATCAAATATTGAAAAAGTCCTCACGGATTTCTTTAAGATCAGCTACTTTGATATCAAGAAAATAAATTTCATCCCCATCACAATTCAGTACGATTTGAAGAAATCTCTTTTTAGAGCTAAAACCAATCAGATAATAGTAAACGCCAAACTGTGAATATTGAGGAAGAGAATCCCAAATGGTTTCATTGACTTCTCCATTAAAAACCGCAGTAATCTCTTGCATTGAAATCTTATCTTGCTGAAGCAGATATGCATTGAGGTAGCTGAAATTGAGCCTATAGTCCATAAAATCATCCTAAAATTTAGGAAATTACAAGAAAATGAAAGGAGATTGTAACAGGTGAATGTAAAGCAAACTACGCTTCTCGCGTATTGACAAGCTGCCAATGTGCAATTGAGAAAGGGTTTGCTAGGGGTGCATAACAAACTTTCGCAGTTGAACGTATCCACCTCACCCCTAGCCCTCTCCTCTGGAGATGGCGGGGTGAGGTAACTATAGCGAAAGTTTGTTATGCGCCCTTTGGTAGACTCAGATGAACCACGAGCAGATTAATTAGTAACTTTGTTGTATTAAAAACTAGAAACCAAATCTCAAATCTCAAATCTTAAATCTTAAATCATAAATTAATTATGTCTGGATTCTTTCACATCCCCGCCCCCAAAAACGAACCCGTATTGTCTTACGCACCCGGCAGCAAAGAACGAGCTGCGCTAAAGAAAGCATTGGAAGAAGCGCGTGCGCAAGTGATTGATGTGCCTATGTACATCGGTGCCGAAGAAGTGCGCACTGAAAATAAAAAACCACTCACGCCTCCACACGATCACAAACATATCCTCGGTCATTTTAGCGAAGGCGACAAGAGCCATGTAGAGCAAGCCATCAATGCCGCCATGGCCGCCAAAGAATTGTGGGCGGGCTTGAGTTGGGAAAATCGTGCGAGTATTTTTTTAAAGGCTGCCGATTTATTGGCTGGCCCGTACAGATATAAAATAAATGCGGCCACTATGCTTGGCCAATCGAAGAATGCGTACCAAGCAGAGATTGATGCCGCTTGTGAGTTGATAGATTTCCTGCGCTTCAATGTTCATTTCATGGGCGAGATTTATAATGATCAACCGACATCATCGCCCGGTGTGTGGAACAGAGTGGAGTATCGTCCCCTAGAAGGATTTGTGTTTGCGCTCACGCCTTTCAATTTCACCGCCATTGCGGGAAACCTTCCGACTAGTGCTGCACTCATGGGCAACACGGTGGTGTGGAAACCTGCCAACTCACAAGTCTATGCCGCGAATGTGATCATGCAAGTATTGCGCGAAGCGGGCTTGCCCGATGGCGTGATCAATTTAGTTTACGTTACTGGCCCAGATGCGGGCGAGGTGATTTTTAAGCACAAAGATTTTGGAGGCATCCATTTCACGGGAAGCACTGGCGTGTTTCAAAATATTTGGAAAACGATTGGACAAAATATTCATCAATACAAATCGTACCCGCGCATTGTGGGCGAAACGGGTGGCAAAGATTTTATCATGGTGCACAAGAGTGCCGATGCCAAGCAAGTGGCCACCGCCATTGCTCGTGGTGCCTTTGAATACCAAGGACAAAAATGTTCGGCTGCCTCTCGCTGCTACATCCCTTCCAATTTGTGGGACGATGTAAAAAAATATTTGCTCGAAGATTTGAAGAGCATGAAGATGGGCCCGACCGAAGACTTTGGCAACTTCATCAATGCGGTGATCGATGAGAAAGCATTCACCTCCATCACAGGCTACATAGAAAAAGCCCGACAAAACCCAATGAACGAAATCATTGCTGGCGGCAAGTATGATAAAACCAAAGGCTACTTTATTGAACCGACAGTTATCCTCACCAAAGATGGTTCTTCACTCACCTTGTGCGAAGAAATCTTCGGCCCTGTGATGACCATCTACGTTTACCACTCCGAAAATTTTGAACAGACACTAGAGTTGGTTGATCAAACTTCACCGTATGCATTAACAGGCTCCATCATGGCGCGCGATCGCTTTGCCGTAGAGATGGCGACCAAAAAACTCAGCAACTCAGCCGGCAATTTTTACATCAATGATAAACCAACAGGTGCAGTGGTAGGTCAACAACCTTTTGGTGGTGCAAGAGGTTCTGGTACTAACGACAAAGCAGGTGCAAAAGTCAATTTGTTGCGTTGGGTATCCATGCGCACTATCAAAGAAACATTTGTTACGCCTACAGATTATAGGTATCCGTTTTTGGAGAGGGAGGGTTAATATCGTAATTTAGATTATAGTTTAAAATGAAGAACCTTTCTCTAAACGAAATTAAAAAATGGAACGATTTTGAGGATCTTGTTGCGGCCTATTTTAGGCAAGTAAAGTTAGATAAGGAGGTTAACATTGAAAGCGTTGAAGTCCAGCAGACTGGTACTGGGGGCGATGGGGGGAGGGATATTCTTGTTTCATTCATTGTCAACGACTCTGTAATGACATTTAAGAGGATTTGGGTAGTTCAGTGTAAATTTTACAATCAGGATGTTAGTAAATCGCATTTGTCGGACATAAATATCCCATCTCTAATACATCAATATGCTGCTAATGGATATCTCTTGATTTGCAAGAAAAATATTACCTCAACCTTGTCTGCCTCTTTCGAAAGCTTAAATAAAAATTGTAAATTTGGCTACAGATATGAATTCTGGAATCAAAACAATCTACTCGGTAGGATTAGATTAAAAGAAGAGGTGGTAAAAACATTTTTTCCTCTTCATGCTAAATATTTAGAAAAACAGGAAACAAAAAAATTGAAATTTACATGAAAGCATTTATATCCTATTCATTGAACGACTCAGATAAGTATATCTTATCGATTCTAGCCAAAAAATTGAAAGAACAAGGTTTTACGATCTCATCAAGTTATTCACAATACAAAAATATTCTCGACTTAACCACAGCAAGTCAAATAAGCAGTTCTAATATTTTTATTGGCGTAATAAGTTCAAAGGGAAGTTCAAATCAAAGAGTATTAGAGGAGTGGAGACAGGCTGTAAAAAGAAAGGTTCCTGCGCTCTTACTCCTTGAGGATAATATTCATGTTCAAGAAGCTATTTTAAAGCATCCCAATACTATCTTTTTTAACAGAGAGAACCCATCAATTTCTGTTGAAAAAATTCGAGAAAGAATTTCAAGATCAAGAGGAGTTCAGTCATATGGGAAGACAAGAAACAATAATTCTACCGCTTGGATTCTAGGAGGAATTGCAGCTTTGACTTTGGTTGGCCTCTTGGCTGCTGATGAATAGTTTTGTATTATACTGATTGCCTAGGCATTGCTCTGAGGGCCTCGGATTTATTAGAGAGCTGCTATCAGACCACATAAGTTCTTGCTGGTCTCCCGACCAGCAAGCCAAAGATTATCGCACATAGGTCTAAGTTATTGGTTACCGAACATCAACCCCACTGCCCCGCTCTCATATAAAATGTAAACCCTTAGTTCTTGCTGGTCGCCTGACCAGCAAGCTATAACTATTTATATCACTATGAAATGTCAGTGATCGAACACCAACCCCACTGCCCCACTCTCATATAAAATGTAAACCCCCAATAACATCAATACAAAAGGTGTAAACACATGGCCGTATTTATCAATGGCATGCGCAAGCAATGGATGCTTTGCAAAATACTTTGCCAGCAAGCACCATGCGCCAGTCATAACAAAGAAAATGAAAATCATGGTTAGTTTCTGCGACCATACTAGTGTAGCAAAGAGGGGAACATAAATCCCAATATTATCACCTCCGTTGGCAATGGTAGTTCCAGCTACAGTAAAAATATTGTTTCGATTGCTTTTCGGCTCAATAACTTTTCCCTCTTCATGTATCTGTTTTGTCCGAAGTTGAATGATGCCTCTTATTCCAAAGTAAATGGGCAAGAACCCAAGTAACCCAATGTACGCCTTATCAATCACCAGCCCAATGAAGGATACGGCAAAGCTCACCGCTATCAATGCGGCAATACCCAAAAACTGACCAACCACAATCTCACGCTCTTTGAATCGCTTATTGCCAAAGAAAAGCATGAGCAGAAAAACATCATCGATATTCGTGGATATAAAAGCAAGAATGCTGGTGAGGAGTATTTCCATTCGAGAAGATAAAATTCAAAGTTAACGATACCTTTATGATTTAATTGAAGATTCATAAAATGAAGTATAGCAAAACCCTCGCCCTCTGCGGCAGTACCCGAAAAAATTCAACCAACCTGAATTTGATAAAAGCTGTGGCGGATTTGGCCGAAGACAAATTCGAGATAATATTGTTTGAAAATCTCTCCACTATTCCGCACTTCAATCCAGATTTAGATAATGACAATCCTCCGCAAGCTGTTATCGATTTTCGTAAGCAACTAAAAGAAGCCCATGGCATCCTCATCTGCACACCTGAATATGCCATGGGTGTACCCGGCACATTAAAAAACGCCATCGACTGGACGGTGTCTTCTATGGAATTCTCTAAAAAGCCAACTGTTTTAATCACAGCATCTTCCATGGGCGAAAAAGGTCACGCCTCTTTGTTGGAAACACTAAAAGTAATTGAGGCCGACATTACAGATGAAACACAGTTGTTGATTTCCTTTGCGAAGACAAAAGTAAGCCAAGATTTCAGGATAACAGATTCAAAAACGTTGAGCGAAGTGAATGCCCTTTTGAATGCTTTCTTTGCTAAACTTCAACTGAAATGAAAGAAACCTCTAACTCACCAACTAAAAATATGAAAACAATAGTATTGATATCAGTCCTATTCGCTGTGGGTGTGGGGATTATTGTATTGGCAAAATACTATGTGTTTAGATTAGGCAAAGCAGTGAATGCGGAAATATCTAATTCCTACTTCTATCATTCAATGAAAAATATTATTGTCTATGCGCCTGATGGCAATTGGTTTGAGTTGGACTATGTTGAGCTAGAAGCAGACAGAGATAGTTTTGTACCACTCGATCGGGATTTTGGAAAAGATAATAAATCCATCTTCTGGAAAGGAAAAAAGCAAGATGTAGAGTATGGTACTTTTTTTATTGATGCGGACGGTATACCCAAAGACGGTAACCACGTTTACAGTACTTTGGGGTGGCAGAAGCAATTATCAGTAATTGAAGGAGCAAATCCAAAGATGTATCAACGATTTGATACCGGTATTGACAATTGGAATCGGTACTGGGCAAGAGATGATGCGCATTATTTTTATCTGGACAAAAAAATCGATGCTGATTATCAATCGTTCAGACGCATCAATCAAACTATCGCCATCGACACCAATTCCATTTTTGCCGTTATCCATAAGCAATTGGAAGACAGTATTCATGTAGAAGAAATTCGTGAGGTGGTCAAAAAAAGCGTGATGCTAAAAGGCACCATTCAATCCATCAACGAAAACTATGCGCAAATAGGCAATTCGATCGTTTTGTCTAATTGGAAAAATGAGTTTGCTATTATTCCGTTCGAAGCCATCCGTAGCACCAAGGTAATCGATGAGAGGAATATTTTTGTCGATGATCAATTGATTAGCGATGGGAAATTGATTCAAGGGGTTGACATTGCATCCTTCGTTGTATTGCAGCGCGACTTCTTCAAAGATAAAAATAATGCCTACTACGATGCTGAAATTATAACCGGTGCCAATGCTACGAGTTTTGTAATTCTCTCAGACGACTACTCAAAAGACAGCAAACATGTATTTTATAAAACAAAACTTGTCGAGAACGCCTCCGCCCAAAGCTTCAAGTATGATTACACAACAGATTTAGGCACTGACGGGGTAAAAAAATTCAAAGCGGGGAAGCTCATTACTACCAATTAATAACCATTGACTAAATACTAGTAGTAATACAAATCTCTATTGCAAGCTTGGTCCTCGGTCTGTGTCTTCACAGACCGAAATGAAAATGTTTAGCTTGTTAAAGATTCGTTTTCTTTCTTCATCAAAATTAGTAGCTTTAGTTTTTACCAATCCTTAAATACTATGAAAAAGAATTGTCTACTCTTGTTCTTTGCTCTTAGCACTTGGACGGTCAACGCTCAAGGCATTAAAAAAGCACCAGAAGTAAAAGAAGGCGAAGGGCCATACACGCAATTAATTATTCGTGGTGTTACACTCATTGATGGCACAGGTGCACCGCCAGTGGGGCCTGTAGATATTGTGGTGAAGCAAAATAGGATTGTAAATATTGTGAGCATCGGCTTGCCCACGCCTGGCATGGCGAGCGAAGGCAACCGACCTAAACTAGAAATGGGCGGCAAAGAACTGAACTGTGAAGGCATGTACCTGATGCCCGGCTTTGTAGATATGCACGGACACATTGGTGGAGGTCAAGCACCTATTGCCGAATATGTTTTTAAACTTTGGATGGCACATGGTGTCACTACCATTCGCGATCCAGGATCTGGCAACGGACTTGAGTGGGTGCTCGATCAAAAAAATAAAAGTGCGCAAAATCTGATCACGGCACCACGGATCAAATCGTATGTCACTTTTGGATCAGGTAGCAAGGAGCCGATCAAAACACCTGAGCAAGCACGTGCATGGGTGAATGAAAATAAATTGAAAGGAGCCGATGGAATAAAATTCTTTGGTGCTGCCCCAGATATTATGGATGCCGCACTGCGCGAAAATAAACGCATTGGATTGCGCTCCGCCTGCCACCATGCGCAATTGGGCGTGGCCAGATGGAATGTGGTAAAATCGGCCGGTGCAGGACTTACTACTATGGAGCATTGGTACGGCTTGCCCGAAGCGATGCTACCGAACTCTAGCATTCAGAATTATCCTTTGAACTATAATTATTCTAACGAGCAAAATCGTTTTGAGGAAGCAGGGCGACTGTGGAAGCAAGCCGCTGCGCCTTACTCGCCCAAATGGAATGCCGTGATGGACACATTATTGAAATTGGATTTTACACTCGACCCAACATTCGATACGTATGAGGCCGCTCGCGATCTGCACAAAGCGCGCAGGCAAGAGTGGCATGAGACGTATACGTTGCCGCAGTTGTGGGCGTTCTATCAACCCAGTCGTGTGGCGCACGGATCGTTTTGGTTCTCGTGGGGAACGGAACAAGAAGTAGCTTGGCGAGAAAATTTTCGTTTGTGGATGACATTTGTGAACGAATATAAAAATCGTGGTGGTAGAGTAACGGCTGGGTCTGACAACGCATTTATTTTTCAGGTGTATGGGTTTGGTTACATCCGTGAATTAGAGTTATTGCGCGAAGCAGGTTTCCATCCGTTGGAAGTTATTCGCTCGGCAACATTGTATGGTGCACAAGCGCTCGGTATGGAAAAAGAAATCGGCTCTGTGGAAATTGGCAAGTTGGCCGACTTCGCCATTGTAGATCAAAACCCACTTGAGAATTTGCAAGTACTATACGGTGTGGGTGCCATCAAGTTGATGGATGACAATAGTGTGAAGCGCGTTGGCGGTATAAAGTACACTATTAAAGATGGCATCATCTACGATGCAAAGAAACTATTGAGCGATGCAAAGAAAATTGTGGATGAGGAAAAAGCGAAGTCTGGCTTTGTGTTGAAGCAGCCGGGGATGAATTAGGATCGAAAATTACCTCACCCCGCCCTCTCCGGAGGAGAGGGTGACTCTCAGAAATAATTTTCACTTTAACATCCTATTTCATGTTCTGTGCAATGATATTAATAGTTCATTGTGGACGGTCTCGACAGTTACCCTCTCCTGTGGAGAGGGCTAGGGTGAGGTGGATGCGTTGAACTACACCGATAGATTAAGAACAAGGGATGAGTCAATTATCTAAGGGAAAAACGTAGTCTAGGCGTCTTGACACCTCAAAGGTGTCTGACGCCTTGATCACTTGTTGATTTTGAGATGACTTCTAATACTGTCTTCTATGTCTATCACTGCTCGGTCTTGGAGATGAATTTCCAGTGCGTGGTTTTGCATCTGGCCTCCTGTTGCTATTGAAACGTGGAGTCTCTTTTGGCTTCGGAACAAACTTAGCATTGGGGTCCATCAGGAATGGATGATCCGTCACTACTGGCACGGGCTTGCCAATTAATTTTTGAATGTCTCTCAAAAATTCTCTTTCTTCTGCATCGCAAAAAGATAACGAGACACCACTAGCGCCTGCCCTTCCTGTTCTGCCAATGCGGTGCACATACGTTTCAGGAATATTCGGCAACTCATAATTGATCACCGTAGAAAGATCATCTACATCAATACCGCGCGCAGCAATATCAGTGGCTACCAGCACACGTGTTTTTTTCAATTTGAAATTGCTCAACGCACGCTGCCGTGCATTTTGAGATTTGTTTCCGTGAATGGCTTCTGCATGTACACCTACTTTGTTCAAATCCATCACCACTCTATCGGCACCATGCTTCGTGCGCGTGAAGACCAACGCGGTTACAATCGCCTTGTCTTTGAGCACGTGTTGCAGCAATGATTTTTTATCTTTCTTTTCAACAAAATACATGAATTGCGTAATCGTATTGGCCGTAGAAGAAACAGGCGTTACCTCTACGCGCACGGGATTAGTTAAAATAGAATTGGCCAACGAAGAAATTTCTTTCGGCATAGTAGCAGAGAAAAAAAGCGTTTGCCTCTTCACAGGAAGTTTAGCGATTACTTTTTTCACATCGTGAATAAAACCCATGTCCAACATGCGGTCGGCTTCGTCCAACACAAATATTTTTATGTGATCTAGTTTAACAAAACGTTGATTCATTAAATCTAGCAAGCGGCCCGGTGTGGCAATCAATATATTTACACCAGCGCGCAACGCATCCGTCTGAGATTTTTGTGATACGCCACCGAAGATGACGGTATGCTTCAATTTTAAATTCCTTCCATAAGCGGCAAAGCTTTCGCCAATTTGTATTGCCAACTCGCGCGTAGGTGTAAGAATTAATGTAGATATCCCCTGACTTGCTTTATACAATTCATCTTGATGCAGCAATTGCAAGATTGGTATGGCAAACGCTGCCGTTTTTCCGGTGCCTGTTTGTGCGCAGCCGAGGAGATCTTTGCGCTCCAATAAAATGGGTATGGCTTGTTCTTGAATGGGCGTGGGCTTGGTGTATCCTTCTGTTTTTAAAGCCTGTAGGATAGGCTCAATGAGACTTAATTTTTCAAATGACATAATTGATTTTTAATGAATAAGAGACTTGTATTGATCTTACGCCTCTTTGATTAACGCACCGCAGAGCGGTTTTTCACGGGAATTGGGAGGAGTGATGCGCAAAGGTAGTCAAATAAAAATGAAAGAGTGTAAATTGATGAGGTAGATGTACTATTGGCTTACAACAAAACATCATGGGGCATCCGCCTGGGCGGACCGGGCTTTCCGTTGCAAGCTCCCTCGGTTTGCCAACTCGTGGAGTTCACCCCTAGCGCAACCGAGGGAGGCTTTCCACTACAATCCCTTGCCCATGCCAGCACGTAGTTCAGCTCTTTGTTTTCAAAAAATATGCAGATGAAACAAGTTGAGCAAAGAACGCAAGATGTATTGGCGCGATCGCCTTGACGATTGAGCATTTTTGTATTGTTGTTGATTCTTAAAGAAGAACGACCGACACTCCAACCATGGCCAGGCAGATAATTAAACGAAAAAGTAAACTATTTTGACAAGTGAAAAACATACAGAATATATTACAAAGGGACAGCGAGTGAGCCAACACTCAAGCCGACCCGATGTTTTTTATTTTTTTTCCTTCCCCGCATTTTTCAGAAACAATTTTAGCCAGCCGCACATTTGGTTTTGCCCCGACATGCGGAGCCAGTCCTTCTGCAAAACCAAAAGAGCTACTTTTTAGGCCAATGCAAAGTCAAAAATGACGTTTCATATCTGAAATATCAGGTTTATCCTGACAATTAAACTATAAAATATAATTTTGAATGCAAAAGGTCAAAATATTAAGTTATCTTTCATATCATTTTAGTCAGGTTTATCCTGACAATGTTACTATGAAAAGTAAATACATATCAACGCAATCAAACGAACTTCTATCCTATTTCAATGGACAGAACAAGACTTGCTTTGGCTATAGTGAAGCTTTCCACGCAATCCCTGATTCAAAGGAAAGCACACTTCGGGAACTTCTAAGCGACATGACAAAGCGTGGACTTCTGATGAGATTGAAAGACGGAGTTTATTACATCATACCATACGAAGCAAATGCTGAAAATTTTATGCCCGACTG
>JAYWHU010000014.1:0-71750 GCA_043777495.1 Cyclobacteriaceae bacterium
CACCTCTTCCCATCCCGAACAGAGAAGTTAAGCCCGCCAGCGCCGATGGTACTAGTGTAACAACCGGGAGAGTAGGCCGTTGCCCTTTTTTTCATTAAAATACAAAATAGCCAAGCGTTTCGCGTGGCTATTTGTGTTTATAGCCTAACCAATTATGTGGGTAAGCAGGCTATCAAGCAGGGTTTTTATTTCGTGAAAAATTGAAGATAGTTCATCGTCTGAAATGATGTAAGTAGGGAGTAGATAAAACACATTGCCCAATGGTCTAATTAAAATACCTTTTGAAATAAAGTGAGAATAGATTTTTTTTCTTAGGGGGTTCGTGTAGGAAGTTGATTCGGGAGTGAGTAACTCTATGGCTAGGATTGTTCCTAAACTTCTGATTTCTTTAATGGCAGGGTGACCAGTCATTTTTATCTTGAATGCTTCAAGATTTGTTGCGATTCTTTTTCTGTTTTGCCCGCATTGATCACTCACTAATAAACTAAAACTTGCATTGGCTGCGGCACAGGCAATTGGATTTGCTGTGTAGGAGTGACCATGATAAAATGTTTTGGAGGCTTCACTTGATTGAAAGACTGACTCTATTTTTTTTGAGCAACTGGTAACACCCAAGGGCAAGCTGCCGCCAGTAATTCCTTTTGAGATGGCTAAGATATCGGGTTTGTTTTTTAGGTAATCGCTGGCGAATAATTTGCCTGTTCTGCCAAAGCCTGTGAAGACTTCATCGGCCAAGCAGATCACGTTGTTTTGTTGAGCGATAGAGATGAGTTGGTCGAGGATTTCTGGCGAGTACATTCTCATGCCAGCAGCTCCCTGTACTAATGGTTCAAAAATAAATGCGCCAACATTTCCTTGTTCAACAAGATTTTTAAAATCTGTGATTACTTTCTGTTCGTTTTCTTTTGTGGGGAAATCTACGAAATCAACTCCGAACAAATATTTTTCAAAAGCGATATTGAAGGAATCTCTTGCACCTAAAGACATCGAACCAAATGTGTCACCATGGTATGCGCCTTCGAATGAAATGATTTTATTTTTTGTTTCAATGCCTTGGTTGTGCCAATACTGAAGGGCTAATTTTAATCCTACTTCTACCGCTGTGCTCCCATCATCTGAAAAGAAAATTTTAGATTGATTTTTTGGTAGGATACTCAATAAATTTTCGGCTAAGGTGATAGCGGGTTGATGGGTGAAGCCGGCAAAGATCACGTGTTCTAATTTAGCAGCTTGGTCGGCAATGGCTTTGGCAATGACGGGATGGCTGTGACCATGTAGATTGACCCACCAAGAGGAAATGGCATCGATGATCTTCCTGCCATCGGCAGTATGCAAATAAACACCTTCCGCTGATTCGATTAAGATGGGTTCTTCGTCTGTCTCTAAGGACGTGAAGGGATGCCAAATATATTTTTTGTCTTTTTCTTGAAGAGTCATTCTAGATTCTTTTGTACGATTAAAGTATGGTGAGTTGGTTCGTGGGGACACGAACCAAAGCAATAGATGAGTTACGGATCACGATATTTTCTGTTTTATTTTTTCGGCATAGGCCGCGATCACATCTGAATTGATTTCAGCTTCTTCTTTGATGTGCCAGATGGTTTTGTAGCCCGAATGTTTTAGGATGATGCGTTCGCTTTCAGGATTTGATTTGCCATTGAAAATAATTCCTGCAACTGAAAGATTTCGTTGCTTGAGTAACTGAACGGTGAGCAGGGTATGGTTGATGCTGCCAAGATAAAGATTGGCCACGAGTATAATCGGAATATTCAATTTGGTGGGAATGTCGATTACAAAGTCGTGATCGTTGAGTGGCACGAGGCAACCTCCTGCTCCTTCGATGATAAAGGCGTTGTTTGTTTTGGGCAACACAAATTTTTCTAAGTCGATATGGACGCCATCTATCTTTGCGGCTGCGTGTGGAGATGCGGGCGTGTTTAGTAAATATGTTTCTGGGTGGATGGTGCAATCGGGGACTAAACTTTTGATGGTATCAGCATCGCGTGGGTAGCCTGCTTGCACGGGTTTCCAATAATCAGCATGGAGGGCTTTGCATAAAATGGCGGATGCAATTGTTTTGCCTGAATCGGTACCAATGGCAGTGACGAAGTAGTTCATGTTTTTAAAGTTCAGAGTTTAAAGTTAACGGTTTAAAATTTGAATGTTCAAAGTTGAAAATTTAGAGTTGAAAAATAAATTTTGAGGATGTGATGAGCTCGCGGCAGGCCGCACTTCGCCAAGGCTACGAGCGGCAGGGATAGAAGTGGAAAGTCCACAGCGAAGGGTTGGATTTGTGTGGTGGGGCGAGGACTTGTAACGGATAGCCCGGCTGCCGCCCAAATTCACCTCACCCCCAGCCCCTCTCCCCCGCTAAAAAGCGGGGCAGGCCCAGAGGGGGGTGACTACATTTAAAAAATTTCTATGTTGATGAGTTATTCTTTTCCTTCTATTAATTTCTAAATTCCTGTAACGCCTTTATCAATTTTTGAATTTCTGTTTCGGTATTGAATGAGTGTAGGCAAATGCGGATGCGCTCGGAGCCGGGCTTGACGGATGGCGAGCGGATAGCGCGGCAATCTAAATTTTGTTGTTGGAGGTAATTGGCAAACGCTATTACTTCGGTGTTGCCCTTCACCAAGATGGATTGGATGGAGCTGGTGCTTTCGATTTTGGGCAGTGATACTTTTTTGTATTCGTTGAGAAAGAAATTGATTTTTGATTGTAGTGTTTGTTGGCGATGGTTTTCTTTTTGTAAAAATTCAAATGCGCACTGAATGGAAACTGTGCTGTGTGGCGACATGGCAGTGGAATAAATGAACGGTCGCGCGAAGTTGATGAGGTAGTTGATGAGTGTTTTGCTGCCAGCGACACATGCACCGTGCACGCCCAGTGCTTTACCAAAAGTGTAGATGCGAATTGCGATTTTGGACTGCAGCCCTAATGACACCGCGAGGCCACATCCGTTTTTTCCATACGCGCCCGTGCTGTGAGCTTCATCGAGGATGATGTGTGCTTGAAATTGTTCAGCTAAAGTTACTAATCCTGTAAGTGGACATTGATCACCATCCATGGAATAGATAGACTCGACTGCGATGAAAATTTTTCCTTTGGCGGCTTTTAATTTATTTTCTAAATCGTTAAGATCATTGTGTTTGAAACTAAAACGATCGGCACGAGAAAGCCTTGCCCCATCGTGCATGCAGGCGTGAACAAGCTCATCGCATAAAATGGTATCTCCCTTTTGCGGGATGCAAGAAAGTGCTGCGAGGTTGGCCACGTAACCAGAATTGAAAAGCAAGGTTTGCTCTGCAAGAAAAATGGTGGAGAGCTGAGCTTCAACTTCTTCTGCGAGTTCGCTATTGCCTGCTAACAAGCGAGAGCCTGTAGAACCATTGGTGGGAGTCTTTATTTTTTGATAGCGGGCTTCGATAAATTGATGTAGTTCTTTGGAATGAGCTAAGCCTAGATAATCATTGGAGACGAAGTCGGATTTGTTTTGCGTGTTAGTGAGTGTTCGCAATGAGCCGTTCGATTTGCGATCGAGTAGGGCTTCATTCATCCAATCATCTAAGTTCATAAATATTATTTGTTCTCGTGATTCATCAATGCGTACCAACAAAATTGAATGTCGATTGAAATTTTCTGTGGCACTTGTTCTTGCGGAAATACAAACCCGCGGGCGATCGCCCGGGGCTACAAATATTGCGCCCCTCTGGGGCTGTGAAAATTAAAATCTTTTCAATATTGACTTAGAGATTTATGTTATGCTCCTTTCCCTCTCGTTTTTTCCATCGCGTCCCACATTTCATTTGGTATTGCTTCGAGGTGACTGAATTCACCGCCACTCTGTAACCACTCGCCTCCATCAATGGTGATCACTTCTCCATTGATGTAGGCAGAGTAATCGGACATCAAATAGGCGGCAAGGTTAGCCAACTCTTGATGCTCGCCTACGCGCTTCAGTGGCACACGCTGAGCGGGATCAAATTTTTTCACTAAGTCGCCAGGCAGCAAGCGACTCCATGCTCCTTCTGTGGGGAATGGGCCAGGTGCGATGGCGTTACTACGGATGTTATACTTCGCCCACTCGACTGCCAACGATCTGGTGAGTGCCAACACACCTGCCTTGCTGCACGCAGAAGGCACCACATAGCCAGAGCCAGTCCATGCGTAGGTGGTGACGATATTTAAAAAAGTGCCTGGTTGTTTTTTGGCGATCCAATTTTTACCAATAGCGAGTGTCATGTAGTAAGTGCCTTTCAACACGATGTCAACTACAATGTCAAAGGCGCGATGCGAAAGCCGCTCGGTGGGGCTGATGAAATTTCCTGCGGCATTGTTCAACACGCCATGGATTTGCCCGAAGCGGTTTTCAGTTGCTTTGATCATGGCTTCTATCTCTTCGTATTTTCTGATGTCGCACACCAAAGGCAACACCTTGCCGCCAGTTTGTTGTTCCAACTCTGCTGCTGTTTTCTCCAGCACATCTTTCTTGCGACTGGTGATGACCAAGTTGGCACCCAAGTGTAGCATGTACTTGCCCATGGATTTGCCAAGGCCCGTGCCTCCGCCAGTGATGATGATTGTTTTGTCTTTAAATGCTCCAGGTTTCAACATGCCTTCCATAAAGTGTGGTTTAAATGTGTACTCTAAGATTCTTTAATTTTTTTTTTGCGGCCTCCCGCGCGAGGCGCAACGTCCATCGGGCTATCCGCTACAAGTCCTCGCTCGTTCCTCGCTGTGGGCTTTCCGCTTCTATCCCTGGCCGAAGGTACTTACAACTGCATCAAGTTTTGATAACTAAGTAACCGTTTAAACTTTTCATCGTTGTAGCACATTCTTATTATGGGTGTATGACGAATTGCAACTAAGCCCGAAGGGCTTGAATTTGAATAGCCTTCGGTGAAACCGGAGGGCGTATTCGCCATGTGGCGCTAACCCTGAAAGGGTTGAACGTTTACGTACGTTCAACCCTTTCAGGGTTGCTTTATCTGAATTCTATTTAACCCCCAATTTCATTGGGGGCTATTCAAATTCAAGTCCTGTCGGACTTTGTGTAAAGTGCAATTTGTCGTACACCCTTATTAAAGTTGTAAAGTACGAATTGATTTTAATTTTAGATATTTGTTCCATTAATTTTTTAAACTATGAAGACAACTTATTTTTTAATCTTTGTTACATTACTTTTCTCCTCTTGTATTGTTTCCAAAAAGAAATTTGATGATGTGCTTGCCCAAAAAATAAAGGCAGAAGGTGAATTGACCGATAGGAACAAGCAATTAGATAAAGCGAATGCCTCCTTGACAGAGCTGAATGAGTCAATGAAGAAGATGCAAGACGATACCACATCTCTTGGTCAAACGTATCGGGCAAACCAAAAGAAATTAGCTGGGTTGAACAAGGAGTATGACCTGCTTAATGGCAATTATAAGAACCTATTGACCAACAGCGGCAAGCTCAACCGTGATGTAGCCCAACAACGCGATCAATTGCTTTCCATCCAAAGCGATATGGAGAAAACCAGAAAGCAAAACGACTCGCTCAGTGTTAGCTTGCAAGAGCGCGAGAAAAAAGTAAAAGAATTGGAACTAGTTTTGGCCAACAAAGACAAGGCCGTGCAGAACTTAAAAAACCGGATCAGCAATGCGCTATTGAATTTTAAAGAGAACGACCTGACCGTAAAAGTTAAAAACGGGAAAGTATATGTATCGTTGGCCGAACAATTGTTGTTTGGATCTGGAAGCATAGATGTAGATAAGAAAGGCGTTGGTGCATTGCAACAATTGGCGAAGGCACTAAAAGACCAAAAAGATATTCAGGTAATGATTGAAGGCCACACCGACAATGTGCCGATTTCAAAAAAATCACTTTACATGAATGATAACTGGGACTTGAGTGTGATGCGCGCTACTTCCATCACGAAAATTTTAACAAGCGCAGGATTATCCCCCAACCAAATCACAGCGGCAGGCAAAGCGGAATTTTCTCCACTAGCAGCAAATGACAACGCGCAGAACAAACAAAAAAATAGGCGTACTGAAATTATTGTGACGCCTAATTTGGATGAGTTGTTTAAGATATTGAATGCTAATTAAAATGTAAGATGTTAGATTTAGGATGTTAGATTTTCAGTCTCGTATCAAATTTGATCTATAAAATCTTAATTCTTAAATCTAACATCTTAAATCTTTAGTGCTGATGCCCACCTGCCCCATGTACATGACCGTGAGCGATCTCATCTTCAGTTGCACTACGGATGTCCATTACTTCCACAGCGAAGTTTAGCTCAACGCCCGCAAGTGGATGATTAGCGTCTACGGTGATTTCTGATAAGCCCACTTTTGTTACTGTTACTACTCCGCCTTGGCTGGTTTGGAATTGCATGCCCACTTTCACTTCTTGAGCACCAAAGGAATTGCGCGGAACGCGCTGCTCCAATTTATCGTCTTTCACACCGTATCCTTTCTCAGGGCTTACTTTGATGTTGAACTTATTGCCTTTCACTTTGCCTTCGAGGCCATCTTCCATACCGGGAATCAGATTTCCGATGCCTTGAATGTAGGTCAATGGTTCGCGGCCATCGCTGGAGTCTAAAATTTTTCCGTCATTGTCGGTGAGTGTGTAGTGGATGGACGCTACTTTGTGTTTAGTGATTTGCATGGGTTGTGAATTGAGTGAAGATGATGGATATTTGACTTAAATACTTTATTGTAAAACCTGCAAGTTGAGGTTTTTTTGAAAACTAAGAAGCTATGAAGATATTTTTATTTGCCCTTTTATTACTCTCCTGTTTATCAAATAGTTCTATGGCTCAGCAAATTATTCCTTTGTATTCTGGTACCATCCCTAATTCTAAAACGGATGCTTCTGTAAAAGAGAAATCAGAGATCAACGCTGACAGTGTTTGGCTACTCAGCAATGTGGTGGAGCCTACATTGACCGTGTTTCTTCCCGAGAATGGGAAAGCAAACGGTACAGCGGTGGTGATTTGCCCTGGAGGTGGATATTGGGTAGTGGCAGCAGGGCATGAAGGCAATGATGTGGCACAAGAATTTACTTCAGTCGGTATTGCTGCTTTTGTGTTAAAATATCGTTTACCAGATCCGCGCATACAACTTAATCCTGAGATTGCGCCACTGCAAGATGCACAGCGTGCTATTCAGTTGGTGAGAGAAAGAGCGAAAGAATGGAATCTCAATCCGCAACAAGTTGGTATCATGGGATTTTCTGCGGGTGGGCATTTGGCCAGCACAGCAGGAACGAAATTCAATCAGTCGGTTATTGAAAATAAAAACAAGACCAATTTGCGCCCTGACTTCATGATTTTAATTTATCCTGTGATCAGCTCTGATTCAACTATTGCGCACAAGGGTTCTTTTGAAAAATTATTGGGTGCGAAAAGCTCTAAAAAAAAGCTTTTGGAATATTCAAACGAAAAGCAAGTGACGACTCAAACACCTCCCACTTTTTTAATTCATGCTTCGGATGATGATGGTGTGAGTTCGATGAACAGTAGCGTTTTTTACGAGGCATTGCTGAAGAATAAAGTGCCTGCGGAAATGCATTTGTACCAAATGGGTGGGCATGGGTTTGGAATGAAGAACAAATCGACAACTGATGCGTGGATGGAGAGATTGAAGAGTTGGATGAAGGTGAATAGGTGGTTGTGAAAAAGTTGGTCAGGAGACCAACTTTAACGGGGTGAATAGGTGGTTGTGAAAAAGTTGGTCAGGAGGCCAACTTTAACGGGGTTGAGAAGAAAGTTGGTCAGGAGACCAACTTTAACGGGTTGAAATGCACCCTGATATTTTGATTTTGAGAGATAATGTGATTTTCAGGTAAATTTGAACTATGGAAGCGGTAGCAGATAAAATCGTCCTTGAAAAGGGCAAAGCAAAAAAGCCTTACTACGAGATGAACGAACAGGACCGCGAAGAGGTCAGTAAGAGAGTATGGGAAGATGTAAAGCAAAGGGCTGCAGTGGTAGGACGTGAGCCTGTTACAGCCAATACAATCCTCAAAAAATAAAATGCCTGTTCTCTATGTGGTGGCTGGCCCGAATGGGGCGGGCAAAACAACTGTATTCAATTCCCTTATCCCTTCAGGCGTAGACTACATCAACGCTGACTTGGTAGTCAAATCAATCCGAGAGCAAGCTGGCGGTCTCAATGTTCAAGACATTGCCAATTATGAAGTAGCAAAATTATTTTATTCAAAGATTGAAAAGAAGGAATCGTTTGCTATAGAGACAAACCTTTGTGATCTGGAAACATACAAATCATTTATTGATGTTCAAGGATTGGGCTAGGAAGTAAATATTTTTTTTCTCTGTGTTGACTCCGTTGATATTTGTATTGGACGCGTAAATCAGCGCGTGAGCCAAGGCGGCCACAACGTGAATCCTGATGTGATACTCAGCCGTTACATAACAGGACGGAAGCTGCTCGGTCATTACAAGAATTTTCCTGATCGATTGGTTTTAATGGATAACTCACTTGGGTCATTGAACAAGCAGGCAGAGCTTCACAAGGGAAATATCTATTTCAAGAGCGGCCAGCTTTCGGAATGGGTAAAAAATATCCTTTTTGATGCTACCCTACCACAAGAGAAACCTACTTCAATTGAAGAGGCCAGAAAGCGTTACAAAGGAGAAGATTAGTTTGATAAAAGGCTGCCAATGAATTATCATTTTAAAATCATGACGATAGCTGCTACTGCTGTCATGCCAATGATAAACCATCTGTAAAATCGGTCGCTCATTTTTTTTACCAAGTAGATGCCGAGAAAAGCACCGAGCACGATGGCGGGTGTGAGGGCGAGGGCAAGCAACCAAGCATCTGTGTTGATGGTGTGCCACACCCACACGTGGAACGGTACTTTGAACCAGTTGACCACCAGAAAAAACCACGCGGCTGTGCCGATGAAAATATTTTTGGGCAGCCGCATGCTTAAAAAATAAACGGCCATGACGGTGCCGGCCAAGTTGCCGATCATGGATGTGAAGCCTCCTAAAAAACCAGTGGTGGTGCCTAAGTAAATGTTGTCGGGGATTTTTTCTTTTCCGCCCAGCTCCATCCAAACCATTACGATGAGGCTGATGAAAATGGTGGCGGCCATAATGATTTTGAAAATTCCATCGTCAATATAATTTCCTGCGAAGCTACCAACGATCACACCGACTGCTGCCCACGGGAACAATACTTTTAAATACTTGAAGGAAGCGTGCCTGTGATAATACCACACGCCAAATACATCGGCTATCAGTAACATTGGCAGCATCAATCCGCTGGAGAGTTTGCCGCCAAAGGCGATGGCGAGCAATGGAACTGATAACATGCCAGCACCGTGTATGCCTGTCTTGGCCATGCCGAGAAGTAATGCCACCGATAGGACGATGATTATGTTTTGTGTGGTAAGATCGGAGAGGATGGGGATCAAATGGGGGTTTGTTAAAAAAAGTAGAGTCGGCTAATTAGCCGACTCTACGATGATTGTACCTCAGGCCGGAATCGAACCGGCACACCTTACGGTACACGATTTTGAGTCGTGCGCGTCTACCAATTCCGCCACTAAGGCATTTGTTAATCGGGCTGCAAATATGGCCAAAGTTTGAAATTTTAACAAATCACAATTCAATAAATTTCTCTAGCGAAAAAGCTTCCGTTCTTTTGGAAAACAGGGGTTTGACGCGGCTCCACACGCCTTCAAACAATTCTGACCTTCGATAATTCTCCAAGCTTTCGGGCTTATCCCAATGGCTGAGGGTGGTGTAGCACAATGGGTCTTTGGCATCCTTTAACAATTGCAAATGCGAGCATCCTGGGAAGTGACGAATGGACTCTTTGTGACGATAAAAGATTTTTAAAAACTCTTTCGAGCTTGATTCAGTGAAGTGCATACGTACAATTCGGATGATCATAGATTAGGCATTAGGGATTAGGCATTGGGATGGCTTGGTGTTGGGTCTAAAGTTTTCACTTTACTCCAATCAGCCTGTAGCCTGAAGCCAGTTTTACCTTCATTCATCAAAAGTAATATTCACTGGACTATCATATTTCAATCCGAGTAGTTCACTAGCGTGGCCTTTGTACATCCCTATTTCCAGTAAACCAAGACTGTTGAAGATCAAAACGCAGTCGCCCGGTTCGGCTTCGAAATAATTTTTGTGAATACGCCTGAATTTTTCTCCGCCAAATTGAACTGTAAATGTTTTTCCCGCACTCAAGATATCGAAAGCATCTTTGGGTATGTTGGTAATGAGATTGCCATAACCATCTACACGGATTACATTTCCTGCAATGATTCTCTTATTCGCTTTCACGTGGCGATCAGTCATCTTTTTGAAAGAGGCCAATGGCTTGCCGAGGGTGGTGATGGCCACACCGCTCGCCAACTTAGCAGCGGCCTGGGCAAAAATATCTTTTTCAGGAAAGGTGGTGCGAATGGGGTTGACTGAGTTGAGTTGCACTACTTGTTGGTGATTTTTTTCGCTTATCAATCCAAGTAGTCCATTATCTACCCCCACAAAAAAATGATCTTCCAATTGCAGGGCGATAAACGCATCCTCTTTATTGCCAGATGAATCAACACCCGTAAGATGAACAGTGCCAGATGGAAAATCCCGAAATACAGATTTTAATACGAAAGCCCCGTGCCCAATATCACAAGCTGCTATTTTATGGCTAATGTCAACGATAGTGAGGCCGGGATTCACGCTCAAGATTTTGGCCTTGATAGCCGCCACGTAATGGTCGCTTTCACCGCTATCGGTAAGGAGTGTAACTATGGCCATGAACTTTCTATACGGGCTTGCGTTGTAGCAAGGTTGGATTTAATAAATTTACGGCTATAAAATTACTTCATTTCAACCATTATTTCATTTGATCGAAAAAACCATTACCCTCGACAGTATTCCGTTGCTTGATTTCCTTGGCATCGAGAACAAAAACATCAACGAGTTGGCGCACGCTTTCCCCAAGAGCCGCATTATATCTCGTGGCAACGAAATTTTGGTGAAAGGCGAAACGCCCGATATCCTGCACATCGCGGATATCCTCAATTCGCTGCAAGAGCACTTTCATCAATATGGTCGCATCACCGAAGAAAATGTACGTGGCTATATTTCACAAGGGCAGCAAGATTATGCTCCTGAAGATTCAGTGGATGGCATTATCCTCTATGGCACAAAAGGCGCGCCCATCAAACCCAAAACGGTGAACCAACAAAAACTTGTTCAATCGGTAAAGGACAACGATCTGGTATTTGCCCTCGGCCCTGCTGGCACGGGCAAGACTTATATTTCTGTTGCCTTGGCCGTGCGTGCATTAAAAAATAAATTGGTCAAGAAATTAATTATTACTCGGCCTGCCGTGGAGGCTGGAGAAAACTTAGGTTTTTTGCCTGGCGACTTAAAAGAAAAAATTGATCCATATCTCCGCCCCATCTACGATGCCCTCAATGACATGGTGCCTTACGAAAAACTGAAGTACTACATGGAGCGCGAGATTGTAGAGATTGCCCCGCTTGCCTACATGCGCGGCCGTACACTCAACAATGCTTTCATTTTATTGGACGAGGCGCAGAACACTACGCCTATGCAAATGAAAATGTTCCTTACCCGCATGGGACCAGAATCTAAAATGATTGTAACAGGCGATACTTCTCAAGTTGATCTTCCCAAAAATCAAAGTTCTGGCTTGAAAGAGGCCGTGAGGATTTTAAATGAAGTAAAGGGAATTGGAATGGTGGAGCTAAGTGCCAAGGATGTGGTGCGGCACAAGTTGGTAAGAGATATTATTGAGGCGTATGGGAAGAATGACTCTTGATTTTGGATTGATGGTTTTTGAATGAGAGGCCAACAAATCTTAAATCAAAATTCTCAAATCATGAATCAATACGCTCTCACCAACTTCCCATCCATATAATTCAAATACGATTTGTTGGCCACTTTCATTCCGCCAGGGGTGGGGAAATTTCCAGTGAAATACCAATCGCCAGAGTGATGGGGAATTGCTTTGTGGAGATTCTCTACTGTTTGATAAACTACTTGTAGCTCTGCTTTCATTTCTTCTGGGCGAACGATGTCTGCAATCTTATCAGAAATTTCTTCGTAGGTAAATTCTTCGTAGAGACGCTTCACGTAATTGATTGGATTGTCTTCCAACTTGGCGCGTTGGCATTGCTCATACACCTCGCCCAACAAATAATCCTTGCCTTGCTCTTTCATCAACTTGATCATTGCACGAAAAGCCACGAAGTCGCCCATCTTGCTCATGTCGATGCCGTAGCAATCGGGGAAGCGGATTTGTGGAGCAGACGACACGACCACTATCTTTTTCGGCCCAAGCCGATCGAGCATTTTTAAAATACTTTTTTCGAGCGTTGTTCCACGAACGATGGAGTCATCGATCACTACTAACGTGTCTTTGCCTTTGTTCACCACTTCGTACGTGGTGTCATACACGTGAGCCACCATTTCATCACGATGGTCATCATCGGTAATGAATGTGCGCAGCTTCACGTCTTTGATCACAATTTTTTCCATCCGTGGGCGGAAAGAAAGAATATCTTCTAGTGAATCCACTGATGGCTTGCCATCTAAAATAACATCCTTCTGCCGGCTAACCAGATACTCATCAATGCCCGCCATCATGCCCAAGAAAGCTGTCTCCGCTGTGTTAGGAATGTAGGAGAAGATGGTGTTCTTTAAATCAAAATTAATAGCCTTTAAAATTTGAGGCACTAACAATCGGCCTAACCGTTTCCTTTCTTGATAAATCTCAGGATCAGTACCACGAGAGAAATAGACCCGCTCAAAACTGCACGATGTTTTTTCTAGTGGTGCAATCACTTGATGTTGTGCAAACGACCCGTCTTTGTTGATCACCAGCGCGTGGCCCGGTTTTACTTCCTGAATCTGTTCGTAGTTGATGTTGAACGCAGTTTTGATAGCGGGCTTCTCAGAAGCCACTACTACAATTTCTTCATCGGCATAAAAGTAAGCAGGCCTAATGCCCGAAGGATCACGCACTACAAACGCAGAACCAGAACCCGTCATCCCAGCCATGGTGTAGCCACCATCAAAATCTTTGCAAGCGCGCCTGAGCACATTTTGCAGGTTGAGTTCGGTTTCGATAATATCTGAAACTTCTTTGTTGGTAAATTGATCTTTGTATTTGCTGAAAAGTCCCTGCACCTCCTCATCCAAGAAATGACCGATCTTTTCCATCACTGTCACGGTGTCCACTTTGTCTTTAGGGTGCTGACCTAAATCTACTAGCACGTTGAACAACTCCTCCACGTTGGTCATGTTGAAGTTTCCCGCCATCACCAAATTGCGACTGCGCCAGTTGTTCTGTCGCAAAAAGGGATGCACGTTTTCAATGCTATTCAATCCGTGTGTGCCATAACGTAGATGTCCCAACCACAACTCGCCTGAGAAAGCCAAGTTCTCTTTCAGCCAATCTTCATTCTTGAATTTTTCTTTGCCATCTTTTTGCGCCTTCTTGTATTTTTTGCCAATCTTTTTAAAAAGATGTGCCACAGGTTGAGGCTTAATAGAACGGTAGCGACTAAAAAAACGAAAACCTGGTTTTTGATCGATCTTGATATTGGCAATGCCCGCGCCATCTTGCCCTCGGTTGTGCTGCTTTTCCATCAAAATATACATCTTGTTCATGGCGTAGGTAGAGCCATATTTCTCGATGTAGTGCGAGAGGGGTTTTCGCAATCGGATGAGGGCTATGCCGCACTCGTGAAGGATATTGTCGCTCATAAATTTAGGCGTTGTGACTTAGAACCTGGGCATTAGAGCTTAGGCTTTCGTTATTGAACCTAATGCCTAAGCCCTATGCCTAACTCAACACAAAGGTAGCCTGATTAATTCAACCCATCAAAGGACTTTTCATTTGCTGATTGCGGTTTAACGAAAAAGTTTTTGGCGGCCTGCCCGTGCGAGGCGCAGCAGGGCACCGGGCTTTCCGTTACAAGCTCCCTCGGTTAGCCAACGGCTTTCCACTTCAATCCCTGGCCGAACCCAGTCCGTAGCTTTGTGGTTCTCGATTTGCGCAATTCTGATAAAACTTTCCATAACCAAAAGCCAATCAAAACAGTTTAGTAATTTCGCGCACCTTTTTAGTTATGATCGAAACAGACATTATCATCATTGGAGCAGGCCCTGTGGGGCTTTTCACCGTATTTGAGGCAGGGCTTTTAAAATTAAGATGCCATCTGATTGATTCACTTCCTGTGCCAGGCGGTCAGTTGATAGAGATTTATCCCAAGAAACCCATTTACGACATCCCGGGTTACCCAATTGTAAATGCTGGTGAACTGGTTGATAGGTTAATGGAACAAAGTGCCGTATTCAAACCTGGTTTCACGTTGGGCGAATCGGCAACTACCCTAGAAGAAACCGAGGATGGAAAGTTTATCGTCACCACCATCAAAGGGACGCAGCACAAAGCACCGGTAGTAATCATTGCTGGCGGATTGGGCGTATTCGAGCCACGCAAACCTCCTATTGAGGATTTAGAAAAGTATGAAGACAAGGGCGTGGAGTACATTATCCGCGATCCTGAGTTTTACAAAGGAAAAAAAGTAGTTGTCTCAGGCGGTGGCGACTCTGCTTTGGATTGGTCGATTTATTTAGTTGAAAATAATATTGTTAGCGAACTTTCATTAGTTCATCGCAGAACTTCTTTCCGTGGTCATTTAGATTCTGTGCAAAAAGTAATGGACATGGCCGCTGCAGGAAAAATAAACTTGATCACCGATGCAGAAGTAATAGGTATTTCTGGCAAAGGCAAAGTAGAATCAGTAATGATCAATCATGCAACGCTTGGTAACATCGTAAAACCAATCGATCATTTCATTCCATTATTTGGCCTCACTCCAAGCCTCGGCCCTATTGCTGATTGGGGACTTGAAATTGAAAAGAATGCGGTGAAAGTAGATACGCTAGATTATTCAACCAACCGAAAAGGAATTTATGCCGTTGGCGATATCAATACGTATCCAGGAAAATTGAAACTGATTCTATGTGGCTTCCATGAGGGGACGCTTGCAGTGCAATCCGCTTTTGCTAGGATTTTCCCCAACAAAAAAAATGTGCTGAAATATACTACCGTGAATGGGGTGAATGGGTTTTGATTTTGAAGATTCAATAATTTGAAAATTAGACTGATAGTAAATTCGAATTTGCCTCCGTGTTCTCCGCGGTTAAAGAAAATTGTAGTATGGAAAACATGATCAAAGTGAACATCATCGACCGCGAGGGCAAGACGCATGAGTTGGACGCGCCCACGGACATGAACATGAACATCATGGAAATCTGTAAGTCCTATGAGTTGCCCGTGGAAGGAACTTGTGGAGGTATGGCACTATGCGCTTCGTGTCAAGTATATTTAGAATCGGATACTGAGTTGCCAGAACAAAACGATTCGGAATTGGCGATGTTAGATCAAGCCTTTCATGTAAAAGACAACAGCCGCTTGGGTTGTCAAATTAGGATCAAAGACGAGATTGATGGGATTGTGTTGAGGTTGGCACCTTGACTAGGCATTAGGCACTGGGAATTAGGAGGTTCTCAAAAATCTTGTTGGTGATTTTTCTAACACCTAATGCCTAATGCCTAATGCCTGAACTTCGTTCCCATCTACTTTTCAAAAAAGGATACATCCCCACGGCACTCAATATAATCACCGTGCCCACATAAAAATTCCAGCCCATTACTTCTTGCTGACCAAATATGAGTAGTGCAAGTATAATCCCATACACAGGCTCTAAGTTCAATGCGAGTTGGATGAAAAACACAGAAAGTTTTTTGCTCAAGTCGATCATTACTGAGTAGGCATACACCGAGCAAGCGATGGCCATAATGCCAATGTAAACCCAATCCATAAGCGCTGGCACAAGATGCAGTTGCTTGTCTTCTGCAAAACAGGATTGGTAAATAGGAAAGAATATCGCAACAGTCAAGCATGCTCCTACCATTTCATAAAACGTAATGGTGTAAGCACTCACTCGTGCCGCTAACTTTGAGTTGGCTACGCTAAATAATGCTGCCGTCAACCCAGATATAATTCCAAGAAACAATCCCAAAGCATAATTAAAATCAAAAGAAAAGATCAATACTAACCCAATCAACACAACCAATCCCAACCCAACCTCTAATGCATGGATTTTTTTTCTCTTGGCGATTGGCTCAATAAAGGCCGCCCAAAAAGAACACGTGGCAAAACCAACCAAGCTTGTTGACGGATTGGAAACCCTGCCGGAAGCAAAAAAAGTAATCCAGTGAATGGCCACAATCGCTCCCGTCACAAGAATTTTGATCAGATCGCTATTGCTTATTTTAAAAGTGCCGCGAGTGACCAAAATCAAAAAAGCCATCCCGATGGCTGCAAGCAGTGTGCGGTAGAAAACCATTTCCACTGCTGGTATGGAAACGAGTTTGCCTAAGATAGCTGTGAAGCCAAATAAGAAAACTATAAAGTGAAGTTTAAAATAATCTTTGGTAGTAGCTACTACTTCGCTCATTGTTTATTTTATTTTTTGGTTAGCTACGTAGCACAAGAATCAACGGGGCACAAATTTATACATGAGCAAGGCAATGAAACCGAAAATAATATTTGGTAGCCAAGCTGCCAAAATGGGTGCAAGCGCGCCCGTTTCAGCAAATGTGCGGGCAATAGTAAAAAATAAAATAAAAATAAAAGCCATTAAAAAACCCAACGCAATTTGAAAGCCAGTGCCTCCGCGGCTTTTCCTAGCAGACACAATCGCTCCCATAAACACCAACACGTAAATATAGAATGGTGACGAGTAGCGAATGTGTCGTTCCACTTCGTACGCCTCTACCCCGGTAGATCCCCTAAATTTTAATGTATTGATTTTTTCCGTCAGCTCGGGGTTGGTCATGCCACCGTACATCTTGCTATCATTTTCAAAATCCTTTGGAGTAATTACTAATGTAGTGTCAAGATTATCTCCCTTTTCCACTAGTGGAATGTCGCTTACTTTTTGTACCTGAAAAATGCTGTCTACTTTTTTTCTTTTCCAAAAACGCAATGTCCATTTTTGTTTGGTAGAGTCCCATTGGATATTATCGGCAGAAAGTTTTTCAACCAGCCTATCTTGATCAAATCGTTCTAATGAAAATTGATAACCCGTGTTAGCTTGGTTGTTGAAATTCTGAATAAATAAATAAACATTTGGTGCTACCTGCATGTGCACATTTCTTTTTTCAAAATAGTATTTGCCTTGAAAATATTGCATTTCAAAAAGTAATCGATCATGATTGGATTTAGGAATGACCCATCCATTCAAAAAGAAGCTCATAGCAGCCACAATTGTAGCGGCCATAAAGTAAGGCAGCAAAAATCTGCGGAAGCTAATGCCACTACCGAGAATGGCCACAATTTCTGTGTGTGCCGCCAAGCGCGAAGTAACATAAATGATGGCTATAAAAATGGTAATGGGCGAAAGGAAACCGGCAATCCACACAATGAAATCAAAGTAGTAGCCCAAAATCACCATCTTACTCAACTTAAAGAAGATGAACTTGTCAATCTTTTCCGTCAAGTCGATGATGCAGATGATCGCCTCCAAAATCAGCACCACAAAGAAAAATGTGGAGAGGATTTTTTTGAGGATGTATTTATCTAGTATTTTCATTTTAGAACTCGTGGCTTGGCAATTAGGACTTGGTGTTTAGGGCTTAGGGGAAAGAGTTCGCAAAATTCTGTGTAGCCGGCTAAGTCCCAGGCCCTAATGCCTAAGTCCTATAATCGTGTCGAAACTATTTTCACCATTTTATTTTTCCATTCTGCAAAAACACCCTCTTCAATTTTTTGTCGTGCTTGCCGCACCAGCCAAAGATAGAAGGTTAGGTTGTGGATAGAAGCAATTTGCGCGCCCAAAATTTCTTTGGAGATGATCAAGTGCCTCAAATATGCTTTCGAGTAGAAAGTACTCACATGTCCGCCTAACTCTATATCAATAGGAGCGAGGTCATCTTTCCACTTTTCATTTCTGATGTTGATGATGCCTTGCGTGGTGAACAACATACCATTGCGTGCATTGCGCGTGGGCATCACACAATCAAACATATCGATGCCTAAGGCAATGCACTCTAAAATATTCTCGGGTGTACCAACCCCCATTAAATAACGTGGCTTATCTTGTGGCAAGATACCGCACACCAAGTCCGTCATCTCATACATCATCTCATGCGGCTCACCCACCGAAAGTCCACCAATGGCATTGCCTTCTTGGTTTTGGTTGGCAATAAATTCTGCCGACTGCTGGCGCAAATCTTTGTAAGTGCTTCCTTGCACAATAGGGAAGAGCGTTTGTTGATATCCGTATTTTGGTTGTGTAGAATTCACTTGATTGATGCACCGCGTTAACCAACGATGTGTGAGATCCATTGATTTTTTGGCGTACCCATACTCACATGGGTACGGAGTACACTCGTCAAACGCCATGATGATGTCTGCACCAATGATGCGCTCAATGTCCATCACGCCTTCAGGTGTGAACGTATGTTTAGAACCATCAATGTGTGATTTGAAGATTACACCTTCTTCGGTAATTTTTCTATTTGCACCCAATGAATAAACTTGATAGCCGCCACTATCGGTGAGCAGTGGGCGATTCCATCCATTGAATTTATGAAGGCCACCTGCTTTCTCAATCAACGGAAGCCCAGGCCGCAAGTATAAATGATACGTATTACCCAAAATGATTTTCGCATCAATGTCATCTTTCAATTCGCGCTGATGGACGGCCTTCACCGAGCCGGCAGTGCCAACGGGCATGAAGATAGGCGTTGGGATTTCTCCGTGATCTGTTTTAATCACACCACAGCGAGCGTTAGATTGAGGGTCTTTGTGCGAGAGATGGAATTGCATAAGCGACAAATGTAAGGTAGAGATGCCAATGACTCATCAGTACTTTCATTGCGTCATCAAAAATGAATATGTTCCCTTTCCCATTTCTGGAATCGCTTATCTAAACTGGAATTTTAGGTGTATTAAATTTTCATCATTATTCTAACTATCAATTAGTTATGAGTTAGGTACTCCATTGGGATATAGAAGAGCGTGTTCAATTTAATCCTTATGAAAACCGTATTCGAAAGAGTTTTAACCTTTATCAAAAAGGAATGGTTCCTATTGGTAATGGTGGCAACGATTGCCCTGATCGTAGTTCTCTTCGAGCTGTTGTGAGGTGGCAAAGAAATAGTTTTGTTTGGTGATAAGCCTGTCTAGGCTTGGTTTGGTAGGGCGTCAGGCTTTCGGGCCTGATGCCTTTGCTAAATCACCTAGAAGTTTCATCTATTGTTAAGAAGACTTTCAAAAAAAGAATATTGTTTCGTAATCCTTTGAGAAGTAATTTTGGTTCAAATCAAAATCTGCTCTCAATGAAATGGCTTATTGATCTTTTCTCTAGTTCCCTCGGTCGTAAGGTAGTGATGGCTCTCACGGGCTTGTTCATTATCCTTTTCTTGGCCGTTCATCTTATTGGTAACCTTCAACTTTTAAAAGATGATGGGGGTGAGGCATTCAATGTGTATGCCTACTTTATGACGCACAACCCGCTCATCAAAACAGTCTCTTACGTCAATTATGCTTTCTTCTTGTTCCACATTGTGTGGGCGATAATGCTTACTAGAAAGAACAAAGCAGCACGTGGAGGAGAAGGGTATGCAATAAAAAATGCCAGTGCAGTTTGGTCATCCCGTAACATGGGTATTTTGGGTACTATCATTTTAGTTTTCTTGGTTATACACATGAGGCAGTTCTGGGGCGAGATGCATTTCGGTAGCATGCCTTTGAAAACCTATGGTGATCATGAAGTAAAAGATCTGTACACAGTAGTGGGTGCAGCATTTAAAGAGTGGTGGTATGTTGTTTTATACTGCATCTCTATGATAGCGATTGCATTCCACCTTTGGCATGGCTTCACTAGCGCTTTTCAAACATTGGGTTTAAACCATATGAAGTATAATCCTGTTATTAACTTTGTTGGAAAAGCATTTTCGATAGTAGTACCAGCTTTGTTTGCCTTGATTCCGATCGTGATGTTTTTTGTTTAATCTATCAAGAAATTTTGACCATTTAATTAATCATTTACCATGAAGCTTGATTCAAAAATCCCCGAAGGGCCACTTGCAGAGAAATGGACGAAGCATAAATTCAATTTGAAGCTGGTGAACCCATCCAACAAAAGAAAGTATGACGTCATCGTAGTAGGCACTGGCTTAGCAGGTGCATCTGCTGCGGCTTCTTTGGGTGAGTTGGGGTATAATGTGAAAGCATTTTGTTTTCAAGACAGTCCGCGCAGAGCGCACAGTATTGCCGCACAGGGCGGGATCAATGCTGCCAAGAATTATCAAAACGATGGAGATAGCGTCTATCGTTTATTTTATGATACCATTAAAGGAGGTGATTACCGAGCGAGGGAAGGGAACGTTCATCGATTAGCCGAATCAAGCGTAAGTATCATTGATCAGTGTGTAGCTCAAGGTGTCCCTTTTGCAAGAGAGTATGGTGGCCTGCTGGCCAACCGTTCTTTTGGTGGGGCACAAGTATCACGAACATTTTATGCACGCGGCCAAACAGGACAACAATTATTATTGGGAGCTTATGGCGCTTTGAACCGCCAGATCGCCAATGGCAAAGTGAAGATGTACACCCGTTCTGAAATGTTGGATGTAGTGATTGTAGATGGAAAGGCTCGTGGAATTATTACACGCGATCTACTTACAGGAAAAATTGAATCGCACAGTGCACACGCGGTGTTGCTTTGTACTGGCGGGTATGGAAACGTATTTTATTTATCAACCAATGCAAAAGGCTCAAATGTAACGGCTGCTTGGCGCGCCCATAAGAAAGGAGCGTTGTTTGGCAATCCTTGCTTTACGCAAATTCACCCCACATGTATTCCCGTTTCGGGCGATCATCAATCCAAGCTTACGCTGATGTCGGAGTCGTTACGAAATGACGGTCGTGTTTGGGTGCCTAAGAAAGCGATGCCCGGATTGAAAGGTATCGATGCCATGAAAGTGCCAGAGGCAGATCGTGATTATTTCTTGGAAAGAAAATATCCTTCTTTTGGAAATTTAGTGCCACGTGATGTGGCATCGCGCAATGCAAAAATTGTGTGTGATGAAGGCCGTGGCGTTGGTTCTGGGCTTGCTGTATTTTTAGATTTTACGGATGCGATCAAACGCGATGGTGAAGCAACCATTCGTGCGAAATACGGAAACTTGTTTGATATGTATGCGCAGATCACCGGTGAGAATCCTTACAAAGGCCCGATGATGATTTATCCTGCTGTGCATTACACCATGGGCGGCTTGTGGGTAGATTATAATTTGAGCACGAACGTGCCAGGTCTTTACGCCTTGGGCGAAGCGAATTTTTCTGATCACGGTGCAAACCGCTTAGGTGCAAGTGCGCTCATGCAAGGCTTGGCCGATGGTTATTTTGTGATTCCATATACCATTGGCGATTACTTAGCCAATATTGGGTGGGCAGATAAAGTGAGCACCGATCATCCTGCCTTTAAGGAGGCGATCCAAAATTCTACGGAGCGCATGGAAAAACTCATCAGCATCAAGGGCAAAAAAACGGTAGATGAATTCCATCGCCATCTTGGCCTAACAATGTGGGAGTACTGTGGTATGAGCCGCAGCGAGCAAGGATTGAAAAAAGCAAAACAGATCATTCAAGACATCAAAAAAGAATTTTGGACGAATGTGTGTGTGTTGGGAGGAAACAACGAACTCAATCAAGAATTAGAGAAAGCAAATCGCGTGGCTGACTTCATTGAACTAGGTGAGCTGATGGTGGATGATGCACTCGCACGTGGCGAATCATGCGGTGGCCACTTCCGTGAAGAATCACAAACACCAGAGGGTGAAGCATTGCGCAAAGATGATGAGTACGCGTATGTTTCTGCTTGGGAATTTAAGGGTGAAAACCAACCCGAGGAATTGCACAAAGAAGAATTGCGTTTTGAGAATGTGAAATTGACTCAGCGGAGTTATAAATAATTTGACGATTTGAAATTAGTTGATTCGAAAATTACCAAAAGAATATGAAAGTCAAACTCAAAGTTTGGAGACAAAAGAACAAAGACACCAAAGGTGCTTTTAAAACTTACCACGTAGATCATGCTTCTCCTGATATGTCTTTCTTAGAGATGATTGATGTGTTGAACACCGACTTGATCAAAAAAGGAGAGGAGTCTATTGCCTTCGATCATGACTGTCGCGAAGGAATTTGTGGAATGTGCAGTCTGTACATCAATGGCCATCCTCACGGGCCATTGCAAACCACTACTTGCCAGTTGCACATGCGCACCTTCAAGGATGGCGAAACGATTACAGTAGAACCTTGGCGCGCAAAAGCATTTCCGGTAATCAAAGATTTAGTAGTTGATCGCAGTGCGTTCGACCGCATTCAACAAGCGGGCGGTTATGTAAACGTGAACACAGGCGGTGTACCGGATGCCAACGAAATCCCTATCCCAAAAAGAATTGCCGATGAAGCTTTTGATGCCGCTACTTGCATTGGCTGTGGAGCTTGTGTGGCTGCTTGTAAAAATGCTTCGGCCATGTTATTTGTAAGTGCGAAAGTTTCTCAGTTTGCATTATTACCTCAAGGCCAAGTAGAGCGGAAAGAGCGTGCAGAAAAAATGGTAGCCCAAATGGATGCCGAAGGTTTTGGTTCTTGCACCAACACCTACGCTTGTGAAGCAGAATGCCCTAAAGGAATTAAAGTAGCCAATATTGCGCGAATGAACAGAGAATATTTGGGTGCAATGTTGAGTTCGTATGAGGTAGAGGGTGGAGGAGGGGAGTAGTTCTTTAGGGGGATATCTAAAATCGTTTAGTATTCGAAAAAGCCACAAGTTGGTTTGTAATGGCTCAACCTGACAAAGTTTTTAGAGACGCCCTTTATACTGATAGTGAAAAACAAAAGCCCAGATAATTTGGGCTTTTGTTTTAGAAAATATTTTATGTTGTTATCTAAATTTCAGCTAGCCAGTTTTCGACAAGCCCAAACTTACAACTTGGGCTCTTTTGTGTAACATCAGTTACCTAATCAGTTTAAAAAATCTCTTCCATCTAACCTTGTCAAAGAAGCTGCCGTACTTATCCAACGATAACCAGATGAAAAAACCTTTGCCTACAATATGGTCTTCTGGCACAAAACCCCAGTAACGAGAGTCGAGTGAGTTATCACGGTTATCGCCCATCATGAAGTAGTAGTTTTGATTGAATGTGTATTCAGTCACTACTTTTCCGTCAATCATTAATTGGGCGCTATCGATTTTCACATTTTTTTGATTTTCATAAGCTTGTATGGTGTATCCATACATGGAAAGGGTTGAATCGTTGATCTGGATTTTCATTCCTTCTTTTGGTAATGTGAGTGGGCCGTAGTTGGCACCCGTCCAAGAAGAAGTGTATTTTGAGAAGGGGAATCGCTCCGTTTCATAATTATTGGGATCAATATTGACTGATACAATGTAGGGCAATGATTTTAATTTGCTCACAAAATCATCTGTTAAATACATGAAGTAATGAGTGTTCTCTTCATTTGCTTTATCTACCCTGCCTAATAATTGGAAATCGTCTAAATCCAATCCCATTTGTTTTAGATTCTTTGGGCTAATTTCTCCTTTAGAAACTACTATATATTTGAATTGTTGAGTTTCACTTTTTTTTATTTCCTTTGAGTTTACAAAGACTTCTTTGTTTTTTATTTCTAATACATCACCTCCAACTGCTACACATCTTTTGATGTAGTTAATTTTCTGATCTACAGAACGTTCTACCCATTTTGATCGATCAAAAACACCATAATTGTTCTCTTCAATTCTTGGCACTTTAAAAATAACCACATCATTGGGTTTGACTTCAGTATTTAATCTATGATAGCCTGCTACTAACCTATCCCCGACTATCAATGTGCCTTCCATTGCAGGGGTCGGTATTACGAAATGCTCTACCCTAGCAATGGAATTGGGTCTTAAAAAAGTGATTCGAAGCCCAAATGATACAATCCCGATTAGTATATAAAAGACTACCTTATTGTAACTTTTTAATTCAAACGTTTTATTATTTCTGGCAATAACGAAAGAATCTATTACGGCATAAAAAGGTAGTAATAGAAAGAAGCTTAGGTAAACGAAGAGGCCTACTTTATTGATTAGAAAGTCACTAACCCCATAGAGAATAGAAAAGACAAAAGGAGCTGCCATAAACAAGATGGCTTTGTTAAGTTGACCGTTATAAAATTGACCTAATCCTGGTACGAACAAAGAAAAAAGCCCAGAGAACCACGGGTTTCTAGGCTTTAATTTATGAGCATCCATAATCTCTTATCTAATCAACTTAAAGAACCTCTTCCATCTGATCTTGTCAAAGAAGCTACCATATTTGTCTAGTGATAGCCAAATAAAGAAGCCTTTGCCCACTATGTGATCTTCTGGTACAAAGCCCCAGTAGCGAGAGTCAAGTGAGTCATCGCGGTTGTCGCCCATCATGAAGTAGTAATTTTGATTGAAGGTGTATTCGGTTACTTCCTTCCCATTAATTTTTAGTTTGTCATTTTCAATCACAACATCTTTATTATTTTCATACGCTTTAATGGTGAAACCATAAATCGAAAGAGTAGAATCATTGATAATGATTTTCATTCCTTCTTTTGGCAGGGTAAGTGGACCATAGTTGCTGCCTGTCCATGAGGCAGAATATTTTTTCGAGAAGGGAAAACGTTCTGATTCATCTCCATCTTTTATTCTATCCACAGATAGGATATAAGGAAGGCTTTTTACTTCATTCATTTTGGCTTCACTTAATTTCATTATATAATATGTGTGGCTAGAGTTCTCACTATCCGCATGGCCAGCATTATTAAAGTCGTCACCGTCCAAGCCCAGTGCTTCTATATTACGCTTATTGATCTCATCTTTTGAAACCACCTGATATTTGAAACGCATCTCTGGCGCATTCTCAGCTTGCTTGCCATTGATGAATAGTTGTTTGTCTTTGATTTGGAGTACATCGCCACCAATGGCCACGCATCTTTTGATGTAATTGGTTTTTAAATCAACTGGGTAATCGATCCATGTTTTCTCATTGTAATTGCCATAGTTATTTTCCTCAATGCGAGGCACATTAAACACCACCACGTCATTGTTCTTTACTTTTGTAATTCCGGGCAAACGGAAAGTGGGTAATTGAATAGCAGGTATATAAGAAGGGATATCTGTGAACCAAATCTTTTGATGTGTCAAAGGTATCTGCAATGGCGTGCGTGGTGTGCGCGTACCATAATGGAACTTGCTCACGAAAAGAAAATCGCCAACCAATAAAGAATTTTCCATAGAAGGCGTGGGGATCGTGTAAGCTTCCATGATGAGCCAACGAATAAGAGTAGCTGCCACTACCGCAAAGAGGATGGCGTCCCACCATTCGCGCAAAGCGGATTTTTTCTCTTGTTTCTCTTCAACACTTTTCTTCCAAAACTTCCAATTCATAATAGTAGGCTTTAATAGTCTTTATAAAAATCTCGCAAAGAAAGTGATTTTTGTCTTAGCAATGGCCTTAAAAATTCAAAAAATCGTCCATCGAATAAACACCTTTCTTTCCCACCATCCACTCGGCTACCAGAACAGCACCTTGCGCAAAGCCTTCGCGTGAGTGGGCAGTATGTGTGATCTCAAGATCATCCACTGCCGATTGGTACTTTACCACGTGCGTGCCTGGCGCTGGGTCGACACGGAATGAGTTGATAACGAGAGCTTGTTGGTTTTGGGTTGCGCCCAAGTGCCATTCTTTGATGAGCGGTTGATTTTTAATCACACCTTCAGCTAAAGTAATAGCCGTGCCACTGGGTGCATCCTTCTTTTGCGTATGGTGTGTTTCGTCAATGGATACTTTGTAGTTGGAATAGGGCTTCATCAACTTAGCCAACGTTTCGTTCAATTTAAAAAAAAGATTTACACCCAAACTAAAATTGGAAGCATAAAAAAAACCTCCACCTTTTTTTAAACAGTCAGCTACTAGCTCTTGGCGATGACCGAGCCAACCTGTAGTGCCACACACCACAGGTATTTTTTTATCAAAACAGTATTTCAGATTTTCAATGACTGCTTCTGGTTGTGAGAATTCAATAGCCACATCTGCCGATGAATTGAAATGGAGCAACTCTTCTTTGGTATCTGGTTTGCCCACAATTTGATGGCCGTGTTGCAAGGCAATCGACTCGATGGCCTTGCCCATTTTTCCGTAACCGATAAGGAGAATATTCATTAGTTGCTTTGCCCTTTAAAAGGCAATAAGCAATTGGCAATAGGCAACCTTGCCTACTGCCCTTTGCCTATTGTCTATTTATTTAAAACCTAAACTTAATCGCAATTCCAGTACTTGTTCCCGTGTAATAGCTATTGTTCATCATGGGTTCTATACGCACTTTCAATTTAGGATTTAGATCGAATTCCTTAAGGTGTGCATCCACATGTGCATCTACCATTTGTAAAATGTAAAAAAATGCCGTGATAATAATAAAATAATCTCGCTGTCTGCTGGCTACGTCAACCCCGTTTCGCAGTTGGGCCTCAGTATAACCTCGTGGACTTAAGGTAGGGTCAATTATATTCCTTTCGCCATTTAAAAAATCAAAAAGATCGTTTCGGAATCGGTTGCCACCCTGATTATAAAAATCGACTACTAGACCTAAGCCAATCAATCCTCCATAAACCAGAGGCACTTTCCAATATTTTTTATTATAGACTTGTCCCATACCAGGAAGAATGGCTGAGAAGAGCATCGCTTTGCGCGGATTAAATCTCTGTGAGTAAGTTTCGATGGACACTACTCGTCTTCCTACCTTTGAGTAAATAGAGTCAGGCTTGGCTGGCGAAATCGTATCTAGCTTTACTTCTTGCGAATAGGAAGCAATGGTGCAAACTAGTAGTGAGCCAAGCAGAAAACTTTTCATTTATACTTTCAAGATATCCAAAATCCGATTGAGATCTTCTACGGATAAGAATGGAATACGGATGTCACCCTTCTTACCATCGCTCTTTACACTAACTTTCGTGCCAAAGTGTGATGATAAGCGCGATTGAAGGTGATTGATTTCTTTGGGCGCGCTCGGTTCAGTCTTTACTTTCTCCTCGCTGTGGCTGCGCGTCATTACTTCGCGGGCCAGTTCTTCTACTTTACGAACGGATAAATCGTCTGATAATGTTTTCTTGAAAATATAGAGTTGTGAATCGGCACTATCCACATTGATGATGGCACGGGCATGGCCCATTGATATTTTATTATCGCGCAGGGCGATTTGAATATCGGGTGGTAATTTTAATAATCGTAAATAGTTAGTTACTGTAGACCTGTTTTTGCCTACGCGCTCGCCAAGTTCTTCTTGCTTCAAATTACATTCTGTAATCAGTCGCTGATAACTCAGCGAAATCTCTATCGGATTTAAGTTTTCGCGCTGAATGTTTTCGATCAACGCCATCTCCAACATTTGTTGGTCATCGGCAGAGCGAATGTAGGCGGGTAAAGATGTTAGCCCCGCTAACTTTGATGCTTGAAACCTTCTTTCGCCCGAGATCAATTGAAATTGATTGCGGTTCAACCTCCTTACGGTGATAGGCTGAATAATGCCGTGTACTTTGATTGATTCAGAAAGTTCTTTCAGTGCCTCCTGATCAAAATGTTGGCGAGGTTGAAATGGATTCGTTTCAATTTCGTCAATAGAGATTTCGTTTACGCTGCCATTGATGTTCTTGACAGGTGACGCTACATCCACTTCCAATTTTTCTTCTACAGGCGTATCGCTCAACAGTGCGCTTAATCCACGGCCCAATGCATTTCTTTTGCTCATTTCGACAAACCGTTTTTATTTAAAATTTCGTGCGCCAAGTTCAAGTAACTGATGGCTCCTTTGCTTTCCGCATCGTGTACAATGGCAGGCAACCCAAAGCTGGGCGATTCGCTCAACTTCACATTGCGTGGGATGATGGTGTTGAAAGCAATGTTTTTAAAATGCGTTTTCACTTCTTCCACTACTTGATTGCCTAATGAAGTTCGAGAATCATATAGTGTCAATAAGATTCCTTCAATCTCTAATTTTGGATTCAGGCGTGTTTGAATGATCTTGATTGTGTTCAATAATTTTCCCAATCCTTCCAAGGCAAAATATTCACATTGCACAGGTATCAATACAGAGTCTGCAGCCGTTAGTGAGTTGATGGTGATTAAACCCAATGATGGTGAACAGTCTATAATAATGAAATCGTAATTATTTTTGATTTTAGAGAGCACGTTGCGCATTTTCTCTTCGCGGTGCTCAATGTTCACCATCTCTACCTCGGCACCCACTAAGTCGATGTGCGAAGGCAACACATCCAAATACTTTAAATCATTTTTAACAATGGCTTCTTCCGTGCGGATGCCATCTACCATGCACTCGTAAATGCTTTTCTTGATTTCTTTTGGGTTCATGCCCAAGCCAGAAGTGGAATTGGCCTGTGGATCGGCATCCACCAAAAGTGTTTTGTATTCTAGCACAGCAAGACTGGCAGCCAAGTTGATGGCCGTAGTGGTTTTACCAACTCCTCCTTTTTGATTTGCTATCGCGATGATTTTGCCCATAATTCAAATTGAGTCAGCAAATATAGGTAATGGGGCAATCGTGGAACGTTCGTGGAACAAAGATTTATCCACGTACTATCAACAAGGAATGCACAATTTATTAATTTGAAAATTTGTCAATTTGAAAATGTTGTTAAAATACCTTAAAACATTGATTTGTCTGAAACCCAATTTTCAAATTAGCTCATTTTCAAATCTTCAAATCAAGAGATTATTTCTTCTTCTTCGCAGCACCCTTCTTCCGCGCCTCTTCACTCGCCTTCATAGCCTCCTCCAGCTTGGTCATGAATTTGGATTTTGTGCCTGTGCCTGTAGCCGCTTTCTTTTTATTTTCCTCCATCAATGCCTTGATCTTGTCTTCATCTACAAAACGTTTGATGACGGCCTGCTGTGCGAACGTGATCAAGTTGGAAACGAAATAATAGAAACTCAAGCCGGCAGAGAATGAATTCAACACAAACACTAGCACGATGGGCATGATGTAAGACATCGACTTCATAGGCCCTGTCACAGAAGTGATCTGATTGTTCTGCCAGGTGTAAATCAACGTAGAGATAGTCATTAGCAAAACGAACAAACTAACATGAGCTCCATAAAAAGGAATGGTGAAGGGGAGATTCAAAATAGAATCATAAGTGGAAAGATCTTCTGCCCATAAGAAATGTTTTTGCCTCAGGCCAATGGCAATCGGGAAAAAGTAAAACATGGCAAAGAGAATGGGCATTTGCAAAATCAAGGGGATACATCCGCTGAATGGATTCACACCCGCTTGCTTATATAGCTTCATGGTATCTTGCTGCGACTGCGCCATGTTGTCGGTATTCTTTTCTTTGATGGCGTCCATCTCTGGCTTGAGCAGCTTCATCTTGGCCATGCCGAGGTAGGAAGTGTAGGAGAGGGGCAACAAAACAATTTTTACTAGCAACACCAATAGAATAATTATGAGGCCGTAATTGCTAATGTACTTTTGTAAAAAATGAAAAATAGGAATGATTACAAAGCGATTGATCCAACTCATGGGAGGCCAGCCCAATGAAAGATTCTCTTCAAAACCTTCCGTTACTTTAGTTACGATTTCATAATCGTTAGGCCCGAAGTAGAAATTGAAATTTGCTTTTTTGCTAGATACATTTTCTGTTGGTATGAACAATTCAACACGTGTGTCTTTCACTACGGATGAATCTGCCACGTTAGTAGACATTCTCAGCTCGCCCCCAGCAAAAGAATTTTGTGCAATAATAGAGCTGATAAAAAACTTTTGTCTGATGGAAACCCACTTAACCGGAGTGGCCAATGTTTCCTCTTCAACATCTAAACCTTCACCTAAGCCATCGAATTTGCCGTCTGCCAAATAATAATTGATAGTAGTTTTTCTACGGCTATCGTCAAGGTCTTTCTCTTGTAATGGAATGGCATCCTGCCATTGGAAGGAAATATTTTTTCCTGTAAAGGAAAGGCCAGAAGATTCGATTTTGTATCCAATCTTAAAACCCGTAGCAGGAACGGAATAAATATGTTTTACAAATGCGTTGTCCGCGATTTTTGCAGAGAAAGTGACAATGGTAGAATCGCCCTTCTTAGAAGTTTCGCTTTGATAGAAAAGTTTATACAAGTCTACTTCCTTCCCATCATGCTGCGCTTTGAGTGAAAAAGAATTGTTTCCATTGTTGATGAGATAAAGCGGCTTCTGGAAATAGGTCTTGAAATTTTTGAGTTCAAGATTTTTGATGTAGCCATTGTTGGAAAGAGCTATTTTCAAATCACTGTTCTCAATGTTGATCAACTCTTCTTTTCCTTCCAAGAAGCTCCCCAGATTTCCATACGATTGGATTACGGCACTATCCATTTTTTGAATGGCTTGCTCGCCAGCCATATCTTTTTTCAATACCGAAGCAATTGAATCTGCCGACTTGGTAACGGGTGGAGTGGGCGAAGGGGAGAAGAAGTAAAAATATACCATCAACAACACTGCGATCAACGTCATGCCTATGGCCGAATTCCTATCCATAATTTGATTTTAGATTTAAGATTTTTGATTTATGATTTGAAAAGAATTTAGAATCGCGATTACAGATTACCGTTTGTCTACCTCCACCTCTTACCTCTTACTTTTTACCTCTTACTTTTTGCCCTTTGCATTTTGTCCTTTGCCCCTCACCCCCTACTGATTCGCTTTATGCTCCATTGCGGCAGCCACAAATTTTACAAACAGTGGATGTGGGTTTAATACTGTGCTCCTTAATTCTGGGTGATATTGAACACCAATAAACCAAGGATGGTCTTTTAACTCAACTACCTCCACCAAGTTAGAATCTGGATTGATGCCGACTGCTTTTAATCCCGCCTCTTCTATCTGCTCCAAGTATTTGTTGTTAAACTCGTATCTATGACGATGACGCTCGTGAATGAGTGTATCACCGTAGATATGATTTGCCTTAGATCCTTTTTTTAACTTACAAGCATACGCGCCCAAGCGCATGGTGCCACCTTTGTTGGTGATCTTTTTTTGCTCCTCCATCATATCAATGACAGGATGTTTTGATTTTGGATTTAATTCTGTGGAGCTGGCGTCCAAACCCAACACATTTCTAGCAAACTCAACCACTGCACACTGCATCCCTAAGCAGATGCCGAGGAAGGGAATTTTATTTTCGCGCACATATTTAATAGCTTCAATCTTGCCCTCCAGTCCACGCTCGCCAAAACCAGGTGCCACTAGTACGGCATCCAATTGGCCAAGGATATTCTCCACCGAGTCTTTATTAATATCTTCCGATGATATCCAAGTTACATTTACCTTGCAATCGTTTTGTGAGCCTGCATGGATGAAAGACTCTGCAATGGATTTATAGGCATCGGGCAATGAAACATATTTACCGACAAGTCCAATAGTCACTTCATTGACAGGGTTTTTAAGCTTGCCTAAAAATGCTTTCCATTGCTCCAACTCAGGCTCGTGCTTGGTGGTGATTTTCATTTTGGCAAGTACGCGCTCATCAAGCTTCTCTTTTTTCATTAAGAGCGGCACATCATAGATAGTATCCGCATCCATGGCCTCTATCACTGAGTTGAGATTGACATTGCAGAACAAGGCCAGCTTCTTCCTAATCTCCATCGAAAGAGGATACTCGGTGCGGCAAACCAAAATATCAGGTTGGATGCCGTAGGAGAGGAGTTCTTTTACCGAGTGCTGGGTAGGTTTTGTTTTTAGTTCCTTCGCGGCCTTTAAATAAGGTATCAATGTGAGGTGAATAACCATGGCATTGTTCGCGCCCAAATCCCACCGGACTTGGCGCACGGCCTCTACAAATGGCAGTGATTCAATATCGCCCACCGAGCCACCTATTTCTGTAATGATAAAATCGTATTGGCCACTTTCGCCCAACAAAAAAATATTTCTCTTGATCTCGTCTGTAATGTGAGGGACCACTTGTACGGTCTTGCCCAAATACTCTCCGTGCCTTTCTTTGGTAATGACATTATTATAGATGCGCCCCGTGGTAACGTTGTTGGCCTTGGAAGTGCGCACATTCAAGAAACGCTCATAATGGCCAAGGTCTAGGTCGGTCTCGGCCCCATCATCCGTGACATAGCATTCTCCATGTTCATACGGGTTGAGGGTTCCTGGGTCTATATTGATGTAGGGATCAAACTTTTGGCAGGTGACGCTAAAGCCCCTGGACTGCAAGAGCTTGCCAAGCGAAGCGGATATGATCCCCTTGCCCAGCGAAGAAGTTACCCCGCCTGTAACGAAAATATATTTGGTAGTAGAAGACATGTTAGCCCTTAAATTTCGGGCGCAAAGGTAGCTGATTTGGCGCGGTATCAAACCCTAGATTTTCGGAAATATTTCGTTTTTGAGGATTTTAGTGATAAGTTTGGAAGATTGATTAACTGGAAGCGCAATGGTTACCGAACCAGTTAATCAAGTATAAAAAAAAAATCCTGAGCCTCCGAATGAATAGATTTTTCAGATTAGGTTTAATTGGCTTCACCTCTTTAGTCTTTACTTTATTCTACAGCCAGCTTTTGGGGCAGGCTTCTATTGTTAACAACGGAGTTTTTCCACGGCATGAGACCGTAAATCAGCGTACAATAGTTGTCCGATTTGATCAAGCGGTTACTGGAGGTCCTGCTCTACCAATTGGTGATTGGGTGGTAAGGATTGGGCTCACTGCTGTTACTGTTAATTCTGCAACCCGCTTCAACACTACTGATATTGCTATTGTATTTCAACCCTCGGATGTAAACGGGGCTAGTCAAAACTTTCTTTTGCCTGGGCAAGTGCTCACTTTCCGTTTTACTAATTCAGGAACGCTCACCACTGTGGCAGGGGGGGCTCCAGCAAATAACTCTGTGGGCTTTGTCACTTCAATCAATAATTGGACAGCGGATTGCTCCGATGTTGCATTTTTAGCTCAGGGGCTAATAACACTCCCCCTTCCTGCGAAAACCGTAGATATTTGTTCGCCAGTTGTTGAAGACTTTACACAATACCAGTTTTATTTAAGCTTGAGGGTCAGAAATAGCGTTTCATACAATGCTCCAGGAGGGGGATTCTTTAACACCATTGATTGGGGTGATGGTTCTGCGCCAACAAACGACAAAGCCTATACCTCAGATACAAATGGTGTAGGATCAAGTACTTTTTTTGAGCCTGCTGCATCAGGTATTGGGGGGCCTGCCGTAGTTATGGCAACACGCCCAACTCACAATTATCCTGCTACGCTCCCAGGCACTGGGGGGGATTGCAGTTGGAATGCTACAATTACTCCATCGCTGGGTTTCGGTGGTTTCATATCTTGTACTGGCCTTACTCAGCAAACCATTTTCAAAACATATGATACTGATAATAAGAACACAGGAATTTTAAATTTGCCACCATCTCCATTGCCTACCTCTAGGTTGGTTTGCAGGGGAACCAATGTAGGTATGCGGTTTTCAGATGCCACAAATCTAAACTGTAGATCAGCGGTTGAATCAACAGTCCCTAACCAACAAGCCAGAGCTATTCGTTTTACTTATGGGAGTACTAATTTTGGCGTGGTCGGTAATATCCCAGATGTGCGAGTTACGCTCCCTGCTGCGATCTATGGTGCTCAGCCAAGTATTCAGATAACAAATAATAACGCAACTGGTACTCTAATTTTTCCTTTAGGTTACTTCCCTACAAATACGGGACCTTCCGATGGAAATGGAGTGATCACTTTATTATCTCCTGTAACAGTATCAACTCTGCTTACATATTCTTCGCTAATTTTCACTATTGATCCTACCAAGCAAGTAGTTGGGCAACGATTTTATGTAAAGATGGAATATTGGGATGTCTGCAACCCGTACGATCCATTCAATGCGGCAACCCTTGCAGATGCAGAAAGCATTGAAAACTATGTGGAAATTGTGGCTAAGCCAGTGCCCCTAACAACTACGGGTTTAGCCATTTGTTATACAAACCCTAATAGCACTGCATTCAATTTTGCAGCTTCAAGTTCTATAGGTGGTACACGATCAGGAGTAAACTGGTATAAAGATGTAGCAAGTGTAGGGACAGCCACTATGATGACTAACCCTGGCGGTACTAATACACTCAATTTCCCTGCTGGCTCTTATGGGGCTCAAGGCGGAATAGGAGGAAATTTTACGAGCAACAATACTAACGGCAGGTACCATTCAGTTTGGGCAACACAAGTGGCAAGTGGATCAAATAGTTGCGAAAGCGATCCTGTTGAGATTGTGATTGTGCAACAGCCGCGAATAGATATTGGCGCAGATATTCCTTCCACTCCCTCAGGTTCCACTTCTGTTTGCAACGGCCCTCCAGGTACTTTGACATTGTATACAACCTCTGTACCCAATATCAAGATTATTCCAATTACTTTCTCTACCAATGCAGCGGCCATTAATTTGCCAACTGAAAATATATGGAGTGTAAGTGGTTTTGGGGCTACCGTTACACTTGCTCCATCAGGGACTACTAACATTGATGTCACTTATAATATTTCACCTCAGCCAACTCCACTTGACAATGGAAGTGTAAGTGTTAGGCGAGGATACGTGACTACTACAAACATACCTGTTGTTAGTCCTTTGCCTTCACCTTTTACTTTACCAAACTATAATATCAATCCTCTTGCTTGTCTAAACCCTAATGTCAACTTGAGTGTTGACGTTTATGGGCAAAGCAATGGAGGAACAATAACACCAAGCCCCACTATCTGTGCTGGTATAACTACTGGCAATATGAACGCCACAGGAACTCTCGGGGCAATCTTACAGTGGGAAAGAAGCTTTAATGCTGGAGCTTTCGTAGCAATTGCTGCAACAGCAGGGCTAACAACGTTTAGCGAAATTCCTCCAAATGGCGCAGGAACTTATAAATATAGGGTCCTTGTTCAAAATCTTAATGCTGGAGGCCCTTGCGCTTCAGCTACCACAATTGTTGCCAATCAAAATACAGTCACAGTAAATCCTACTCCTCCTCAGCCCACTATTTCGCAGACCGGTGCAAGCACTGGATTGACAATTTGCGCAGATGGCGTGCAACGTACAATCTTGCAATCATCTGATGTTGGCGCCTTGGCTGCAAGCTATCAATGGTTTAGAAATGCCGTTGCAGTTGTTGGTGCAACAAGCAGCACTATTACCCTTACTACGGTAGCTCAATCTGGTAGCTATACTGTGCAAGTGATTGGGGTTCCCCCATCCAATTGCCCTAGCCCCATATCAAATCCTATCGTTGTTGCTATAAACCCACTACCAACTGCTCCAAATCCTACGGGAGGAGGAGCTGTTTGCTCCGGTAACCCGGCACCTGATATTGTATGGAGCGGGTTAACAGGAACAGCCCCTTTTACGGTTAGTTATAGCATTACGAAAAATCCAGGAGCTATTGTTACCCCTGTAGGTCCAATTGCTGAACCCACCACCACCTTTACTGTTGTGGCTCCTAACCCAGTTGGTATTGCAGGCGATACCTTCGATTATAAAATCACATCATTGGTAGATGCAAATGGATGTAGCGCTACGAATGCTTCTTTGCTTGCCCTCTCTTCTCGTCAAGTTTCAATAGGAGGAACGGCTCCCGCTTTTGATACCGCTCCAACCCTTACACCAGCAAGTGTTTGTGATAATGGCGCTTCGACTACTGATCCTCAATTAAATTTTAGCTTAGATGTACCGTCAACGGCATTAGGAAGTTATACACTAACATACAAAATTGATGCGCTTGCTAATCAAACAAGAGCGTTCACCGTTAATCTTGGTAATGGCGATCCATCTGCAGCAATCACTTTTACCGAAGCTGCATTAAATACAGTAGGTCCCCACACAGTTAGGGTTGTTTCTATATTGACCCCTTCAGGTTGTCTTACCACTTTCAATATCGACTTGCCATTTACTGTCAACCCCTTGCCAGCAAATCCTACTGGAGCAATAAATGGAATAATTTGTTCTACATCTCCAACCGGATTTACGCTTGGAGTTGCTGATCCTGGAGTGGGGTTTTCTATTGAATGGTATACCAATGTGGGAGGTACTATTGCAGCAGTAGGTACTAATTCTGGCGTAAGGAACCAAAACTTTACGCCTACAAGTAACGCTACGGCAACTTATTTCGCTTTAACTAGAAATACTGCAACTCTATGCAGAAGCACAAATACTTTACCTGTAACAAATACATTGGACACAGCTCCAGCAGCGGCAGTAGCAGGTCCGGCCCAACCCAACGTATGTGCTAGCACAGCCAATGTAGTCATGGCTGCCACTGCTGCAAATAATGGTGGCAATGGTGCGTGGAGTATTGCAGGCCAGGTAGCCTATTTTCAAAATTTCGCCAATTTTTCAAACGGAACGAATAGCTCTACTGCCATAAATGGTTGGACGCGTAATGTCAGCGGGGTCAATGTGTTTACTGGAGCAACCGGATCTTTTGATGTACAAACCAATCGCTTTGTAGCAACGAATACCAATGGATCGCTAGGGACTGGTGTTGGAAATATTGGAGAGGTCATTTGGAACTCCTCAATCATTGATATCTCAGCAATTGCATCCGCTACAGCAACCGTAGATTTAATCAATGTTACCAATAACCTTCTTGGCCCAGAAGATTACATCAGAGTTTTCTTCAAACTTAATGGAGGGGCAGAGGTGGCTTTCCCGACCAATGGAAATCAACTTGGCAACTTTGTAAATACTACTGCTTCTGCAGCAGGATTGAGCGGAGCCACACTTCAGATTGTGGTGCGGGTAAGTAACGATGCTGCCGCGAACTCTATTGCATTTGACAATGTGGTAGTTCGGAGTGTTGCTGCGGCTGGAATTAGTTTCAATGATTCGAATAGTGCGACTGCAACCATTACTGGTTTAGCCGCCCCGGCTCCTGGTGCCGCACCTATTTCAACTACACTTACATGGACTGTCTCTAGTGCATTGGGTGTTTGTCCTAATACCACTTCTAATGTGGTAGTTACGATTAATCCGCTGCCAACAATTACAGACCCTGCGCCAAAATTATGCGAGACTTTACCTGGTGGAAATAGTACTACTGGGGTTGACTTGACAAGTTTTAATGCGGCTGTCACCAATGCGCCAACAGTAGCGTGGTTTTCTAATTCGATAAGAACAATTTCTGTTCCAGTACCTACCAACGTAACCGTACTTGGGCCAACTCAAAAATTCTATTTTACTGCCACATCTGGGGCGCCTTTCTTATGTTCAAATAATGGAGAGATAACATTCACAGTCAATCCACAGCCTAGTGTTGCCACTCCAAGTCTTGCATCTCGCCAGTTTTGCGAGGATGTATTAGGAGGTGGACAAGCAGCTGGTCTCAACCTTCCAACCCTCTTTAATACTACTGTTACTGGAGGGGCTGCGAATAGATCCGTTACTTGGTTTGATAACGCAATGGTTGCACTACCAACACCTGCCGCTTATACATTGGTTGGTTCTCAAACGTTATTTGCAACTGTTACGAATACACTTACTTCACCTTTTTGTACCCGAACCGTTCAGGTAGATTTAAGCATTAAGCCTCGCCCTATTGCCAATCCTATTTCTGGCAACGCATCTGTTTGTACGGGCAATAACATTATCCTTTATCAATTAGACCCATCTTTTAACCCTGGCTCAACTTATACGTGGTCTATCGTTGGAACGCCACCTGCTGCCGTTCAGGTCTTTGGTGGAGGCGGAACAAATACTGCCAACTTCTTTGCATTATTAAAATTTCCTGCTGCTACAGGTTCAGTTAAAATTGATGTTTTTGAGACTTTAAATGGTTGCACTGGAGTAACCAGCACATTAACAGTAAATGTCAATACAGCACCTTCGCCAAATACAATAACTGGTATTGCACAAGTTTGTTCTAACCAGACAGGAGTTCAATATAGCATTACATCACCCAACGTTACCTCTACTTATACGTGGACTGTGACAGGAGCTACCGTAGCCAGTGCCGCTAATGATAAAATCAATGTGGACTTTAGTACCATCTCTCCAGTCGCCATTTCTGTTTCAGAAACAAGTACTTCTGGTTGTGTAGGTACTCCAGCCAATCTAAGTGTAACTGTGAATCCACGGCCAGTCATGACCTCTGGTAATTCGGCAACTGTTTGTAGCGGTAGTGTTCCTGTTTTAAATTTCACCTCATCTATTGCAGGAAGTACATTTGATTGGGCAGTTACGGGTATTACCGGAGCCATTGGTGGAAGTTTGGTGGGTGATACCGGGACTGGTAACCTTAGCCAGTCTCTGGTAAACAATTCAGGTGTTGTTGGTTCGGTCACCTATAGCGTTACGCCAACAGCCTCCACTGCTCCATTCTGCGATGGCCCTTCTCAAAGCGTAACAATTACTGTGAACCCTGCTGTTGTTTTAGTTAACCCTCAAACAAAGACTATCTGCGGTGGATCTCAGGTGAATTATGAAATAGTTACAAGCCCTCTCAATCTCCCATCAGGGACAACCTTTACGTGGCCTGCACCAACCATGTCAGCGGGAGCAGCGCAAGGTACAGGAGGAACAAATATCCCTGCTGGCACACCAGGGACTCTTCACATTACTGATATTTTAACCAATACCTCTAATGCATCTATAACTGCCACCTATAACATAACACCCACTAGCGGATTAGGCTGCCCAGGCACCCTACGCACAGTAGTAATCACAGTGAATCCACAGCCTGTTGTGAACACGGGTCTTAATAGTGCAAGTTGTAGCGGTGATAACATCGGATTAACCCTTAACACAGCCTTAGGATCTACTCCTGCTAGTAATTATAATATCACTTCAAGATCTTTTCCCGGATCTCTCACACCGGCAGGATCAAATGCATTAGTTCCAGCAACAGGCGTACCTGCTAACTATTTGGCCAATGACAACTATAAAAATTTAGGCACGGTTCCTCAAAACGTAACCTATACAGTTGTACCTGTTAGCGGCTTTGGATGTATTGGTGCTCCTTTGGTTATCACTATTTCAATTACCCCTGAACCGTCATTATCGGCTTCTTTGGATTTATCAATCTGTAGTGGGCTTCCAACTGGATTAATTTTAAATACAGCGGTAGGTTCAATTGCCGCAGTCTCCTATAATGTTGTTGGTGTAACCGTTGCCCCTGGCCTTGTTCCATCAGGTACAAACGCAGTTGTGCCCGTAGTAGGTGTGAGTGCAAATTATTTATCTGGTGATAGATTTTCTAACACGACAAATGGCAATTTAACGGTTGTCTACCAAGTGGTTCCTGTTGGTGCTGGAAGTTGTGCGGGTGATCCACCGAAATCGGTAACCATAACAGTAAGGCCAGAGCCTGTCATTTCAACAACCTTAAATGCTACGGTATGTAGCAGATCGGCCATAGGGCTCGCACTGAATACGTTGGCGTCTTCCGTAGCTGCTGCTGACTATAATATTATTTCAAGAACTATTGATGCAGGATTAGTTTCTTCTGGTACGAATGCGGCTGTGCCTATGAATGGAGTTCCTGCCGGATACCTATTGAGTGATGCGTTCACAAACACAACTAACTCTACTCTAACAGTTACCTATCGAGTGGCGGCTACAAGTAGTGCAGGGTGTACGGGAGCATTCAAGGACATTCTGATTACCATCAATCCAGAACCCGTTTTATCTTCCTCTTTAAATTTAGCGACATGCAGTGATGTAAGTAGCGGCTTAGTGCTGAATACCAATGGGACTTCCGTAATTGCTACAAGTTATAATATTACAGCTCGCTCAATTTCCGGAGGTCTTGTTGCCAATGTGGGTAACGTAGCGGTGCCGGCATCTGGGGTAGTTGCTAACTATCTTTCCAATGACATATTTACGAATACAGGAGCAAGTTCTTTAACAGTAACGTATACTGTAGTTCCCGTTAGTAGTGCCGGTTGCCTAGGTGCATCTAGAGTTGTTACCTTGACGATTAATCCCGAGCCAGTAATGGCGACTAATTTAGATGGAGGGGTTTGTAGTGACGTGGCCATAGGCATCATACTAAATACAAATGGTTCTTCTGTCGCTGCCGCTGATTATGACATTACAGCACTAACAATTGCTCCTGGATTAATTGCGAATGCCGGCAACGTTACGGTACCTGCGAGTGGAGTAAGTGCTTCTTACATATCCAGTGATATCTTTCAAAATACAGGTACCACTCCTTTGAACGTAACCTACACAGTGCTTCCTAACAGTGGAGCATCATGTGCTGGTAATCCGAGAGTTATTACGTTGATTGTTAATCCAGAACCAATCATGTCAAATTCTTTGGATGCCACTGTGTGTAGTTCTATTTCTACTGGGTTAACGCTGAATACAAATGGGACTTCTGTTTCAGCTTCCAATTATAATATTACCATCAGGAATATTGCAGGTGGCCTAGTAGCTTCAGGTGCAAATGTGGCCGTGCCTGCAACTGGAGTAGCGGCTAATTATTTGGCCAACGATAAATTTGCAAATACTACTTCGAGTGTATTAACCGTTACATACACAGTTGTTCCTATTAGTGCAACAGGTTGCCCTGGGCCTGCAAAGTTGATTACCATTTCGATTAATCCAGAACCCGTGCTATCCGCTAGCTTGGATGCAAGTATTTGTAGTGATGTGGCAATTGGACTTACACTCAATACGAACGGCACATCTGTGCCGGCTTCTACTTTTAATATTACATCACGGACAGTATCGGGTGGGTTAACACCAGCAGGAACCAATGCTAGCGTGCCAGCCAATGGCGTAATATCAAACTATTTGACTAATGATGTTTTTACTAATACTGGAACTCTTCCCCTGAATGTTACCTACACCATTGTTCCAATAAGCGGGGCAGGTTGTATTGGAGCTGCTCGATTGGTGACAATGACCATTAACCCGGAGCCGGTAGTCTCAACATTGCTAAATGCCACAGTTTGTAGTGATGCATCCATTGGATTGGCCTTAAGTACTAACGGCACATCTGTAGCGGCAGCCAACTATAATATTACGAATAGAACAATTGCGGCAGGATTGACACCGAATGTGACCAATGCTGTTGTGCCTGCGACTGGTGTGGCAACGGGTTATTTGTCGAATGATAAATTCACCAACACAGGCTTGGTTCCTCTTTTGGTCACCTATACAGTTGTACCTGTAAGCGGAGCCTTATGCGTAGGAAAACCCCAAGTTATTACTATAACAATAAATCCGGAGCCGGTTGTTTCTTCCTTGTTAAACTCTACCAGTTGCAGCGATGCTTCTATTGGACTTTTAATTAATACAAATGGCACTTCGGTAGCTGCATTGAATTATAACATTACCGCTCGAGCAATCTCTGTTGGTTTAGTTGCCGCAGGAGCAAATGCATTAGTCCCTGCAACAGCGGTCTCCACTAATTATTTAGCCAATGATAGGTTCAACAATGTTACTGCTGGTTCTTTAACTGTTACCTATACTGTGGTGCCTGTGGCTGCAGGTGGCTGCTTGGGCGATCCTCTGAATATTGTCGTTACGATCAGCCCCGAGCCCGTTCTTTCACCTACACTTAATAAATCTATTTGTAGTGATTTAGCGACTGCGTTAGTGTTGAATACAAATGGCACCTCAACAGCGGCACCTAATTACAATATTACATCAATTACCACAGCTGGTGGTCTTACAGCGGCAGGGACGAATTCTGCAATTCCAGCCTCTGGGGTAAATGCAAACTTTTTAGCAAATGATAAGTTTACCAATACTGGACCTTCTGATCTTACGGTCGTTTATCGTATAGTGCCAATCAGTGCTGCTAGCTGTTTAGGTGATCCAGTTGATGTTACCGTAACCATTAACCCTGAACCTGTTGTTTCTACTGCATTAGACGCTACAGTATGTAGTGGATTAGTTTCAGGTATAAATTTGAATACAAACGGCACCTCTGTTGCCGCTGCGAACTATAATATCACAGCTCGAACGATCGCTGCCGGCTTAACACCTGCCGGTACCAATGTAGCAGTGCCTGCTTCGGGTGTAGCTACTGGTTATTTGAATGGAGATAGGTTTACGAATGTAGGGCCTAATCCGTTAGCGGTTACATATACCGTGGTTCCAGTAAGTGGAGCTACTTGCGTAGGCAAAGCAAGAGTAATAACATTAACGGTTAATCCTGAGCCAGTAGTTTCACCCTCTTTGAATGCAACTATCTGTAGTGACTTGGCAACTGGCTTAACTCTTGCCACCAACGGAACCTCCGTTGCTGCATCAACCTATAATGTGACAGTAAGATCAATTGCTGTAGGTTTGGTAGCATCAGGTACAAATGCTGCAGTGCCCGCTAATAATGTATTGGCTAATTATTTGAACAATGATAAGTTTACAAATAACGGTGCGGTTCCTCTGAACGTAACGTATACTGTAATTCCCACTAGTGGTGCTTTTTGCAACGGTCAACCAGTTGTTATTACTATTCAAATCAATCCAGAACCAGTTATCTCTAATGGTTTAGATAAAACAATTTGCAGCGATGCTGCGACAGCACTTTCAATGAGTACGGTTGGCACTTCGGTGGCCGCTGCTTCTTATAATTTTACAAGTAGGGCAATGGCCGTTGGACTTGTTGCTGCTGGTGGTAATGTGGCAGTACCTTCCAGTGGTGTAGCTGCGAATTATGTTGGTGGTGATGTCTTTACTAACACAACAAATTCTGCCTTGAACGTAACGTATACAATTGTGCCTGTAAGTGGGGCGGGTTGTGTGGGCGATTCTAAAATAGTTATCGTAACCATCAATCCTGAGCCCGTTGTTTCAACCACACTTGATGCGGCAGTATGTAGCGATTTGGCGACTGGACTTGCTTTAAATACTAACGGTGTTTCTGTGCCTGCGCAAAATTACAATGTTACAGCTAGGAATATTGCACCTGGATTGACAGCTAATGGAAGTAATGCCATAGTACCCGCTTTGAGTGTTGCGCCTAATTATTTAACCTCCGATAAATTTACAAACCCTGGCATACTTCCATTAACAGTTACTTACACAGTTGTTCCTGTTTCGTCAGCGGGTTGTTTGGGTGACCCTAAAATAATCACGTTAACAATAGGCCCTAAGCCTATTGGGGCAAATGATGTAGCGACAATTTGTAGTGACGCGACTGTATTTTATAACCTTCAAAACAATGTTAACACATTAGGGAATTCTTTTGCGTCTAACTTTTCTTGGGTGGCCGCATCAAATGGAAGTGTTACAGGAGAAAGTACAAGCGTCCAATCGGGACCAATCATTACTGATGCACTAAACAATATTACGAATGCAGATCAGATAGTCGTATATACTGCAACGCCAACTGGATCCAATGGATGCCCAGGAAGTTCATTCACAATCAGTGTTACGGTAAGACCAGAGCCAGTAGGCAAGGATGATAGCTCATCTGCCAATAGCGATGTGATTGTCAATTACAATCTCCAAAACAATGTAAATACGCTAGGCAATAATCTACCAGCTAATTTTAGTTGGGTAGCTGCTAGCAATGGCAACGTAGGTGGAGAGAGCACCACACCACAAAGCAATCCTTTGATCAATGATATTCTTAATAATGTTACCAACGCAAATCAAATCATAGTTTATACTGTGACGCCAACAGGAACCAATGGCTGCTTGGGAAATCCATTTACCATTACAGTAACCGTTCTTCCAGAACCTGTTGGTGTAAATGATGCAGTCACTATTAACAGTAGCAACGGCACTACCTCAATTCCTGTTAACTATAATCTGCAAAACAATGTGAATAGCGTTGGAAATGGAGTGCCATCAACGTTTAGTTGGGTGGCTGCACCTAATCCTTTGGTGACAGGACAAAGCACAACTTCACAATCAAGTGGAACGATCACCGATGCACTCCAAAATAGTACGGGCGTAGATCAAGTGGTGGTTTATACGGTTACACCAACAGGCACTAATGGTGTAGTTGGAAATCCATTTACGATAACAGTGACAATTAGATCAAGACCTGTTGGCGTAAACGATGCGAAAACAGTTTGTAGTGATATTGTAGTTGGATATAGTCTTCAAAATAATTTAAATACATTGGGCAATGGTCAGACGGCCACATTCAGTTGGTTTGCGGCAGCCAACCCAACTGTAACTGGAGAAAGCACCACGCCACAAAGCACCGCGACTATTAATGATGCGCTCAATAATGTGACCAACGCAGATCAGTTTGTAATTTATACAGTTACCCCAACAGGCAGCAACGGAGTGGTTGGAAACACATTCCAGATAACAATAACCGTTCAGCCAGAGCCAGTGGTTTCCACTACGCTAGACGGTATCAAGTGTAGTAGTGTTGCTTATGGTACATTGTTGAATACAAATGGTGTTTCTATTGGGGCAGCTTCTTATGATGTCACAGTGGTTAGTAAAGATGTTGGTATAACAGGAGGAAGGCCTCTCGGGCTTATCGGGGCAGGTTCTTCTCCTGCTAATATTATGTCTACAGATTCATATACTAATACTACGGCTACACCTCTTAAAGTAACTTATAGCGTGTTGCCACGTGGTACTAATGGATGCGTAGGTGATCTCAAAACAATTGTGTTCACTATCAACCCAGAACCAGTTATGAGTCCATCGCTAGACAATACAGTTTGTAGCGATAATGTTTCCAATATTATTTTGGGCACAAATGGAACATCTACTGTAGCGGCCTCTTATGAATTAGTGAGCTTGGTAGTGCCACCCACAGTTACCGCCAATGCAGGAAACATTGCGGTGGGAACAATTGGCAGCTTGAATATGATTCGCAATGATCTGTTTACTAATACGACTGCAAGCTCTGCCGTGGTAGTGTATGGCATTCGGGGTATCAGCAATTCTAGTTGTAGCGGTCAGGTGCAACTAATCAATCTCACAATTAGTCCAAAACCGGTATTAGATCCTCTTTTAAATCCTACTCCTGTTTGTAGTGGAGTGATATCGAATGTTACGCTTGGTGTGGCTGCGGGCTCAATAGCTGCTACGTCCTATAACATCAACTCGATAACATTTGCCCCACTAACACGTGGCCCATCAAACTCAATTACAGGGACCAATCAACCGGCCAATGCGATCTTAAATGATACGTACATAAACACTGATCCTTCTGGAAGTCCCCTTCCCGTAGTCTATAAAATTGCACCTGTTTCTGCGGCAGGCTGTATTGGTGCGGAAGGCACTGTTACCCTTACCATTAACCCTGCCCCGGCTTTGTCTTCTGGGCTAGGTGGAATAGTTTGCTCAAATAGCGCTAGCGGAATTACATTTAGTACTACAGGTGCAGTTACGGCTGCTAATTATAATATAATAAGCGTTACTATTGATCCTTCATTGACTCAAACAGCGGGTAACACAGGAGTCCGCCTTGGTGTTGCCGCCAACGAAATAGTGAATGACAGATTCCAAAATTTAACTAATGGCGTTCTTAATGTTACCTATCGAGTTGAGCCAGTTTCAGCAGCAGGTTGCAAAGGCCCTCAAGTTGATATTTTGTTGCGAGTAGAGCCTAGTGTCACTATACTACCAATTTCAAATGCAACTATTTGCAGTTTTACTACTTCTAATCCAGTTACTACCAATATTTCATTAAATTCAAATACGTTGCCTTCTGCTGGGGCAATTACATTTAATGTAAACGCTACCTCTCCTGGTAATGTGATTTCTGTGCTGCGAGATAGAAACAACTTACCTGCTACTTCGGCACTTCCTCCGGTTGTTCTGCCAATACAAGATCAACTGGTAAATAATACAAATGCTGCTGTAACAGTTACCTATACAATTACACCTGTTGCCTCGGGTTCGGCTGGTGGTGCTGGGTGCTTGGGTACACCAACAATAGTTACAGTATTGGTTCAACCTAAACCTAAACTAGTTATAACTCCATCTACGCAAGAAGTTTGTTCAGGGGTCGCAACCACCATGACGCTTTCAACACCTACTACTCCAACAGCGTCTATTCAATTTACTAAAATTAGTTTCTTAGAGACTGGAGGAATGACCTCGGCCAATGCGGGTACTAACTTAAATTACTCAAATGGGCAACCGATTGGAGATGTTTGGCAAAACCCGACCACTGCTATTCAGACAGTTACCTATACTTTTAGTACACAGGGTGCTGGCTGCTTTGGTGATGACGTTACAGTTCTTTTAAAAGTAAAACCGACACCAACAGTTACTTCTTCTGTGGCTAATGTAAATATTTGTAGTTTGGGATTGGTTGATGTAAAATTAGAGCCTGATTTAACATCTCCAGATTTAAGCACTAGCACAATTATTAATTATGTAGTCTCTGCACCACCTCAAATCACAGGTGCTAGAAATGGTGTGGGAGATATCCTCCAAACACTAAGGTATGTTTCACCTAATCCTACTGTTGCAAATAGTGACAGTCCTGTAACGGTGACTTACACCGTCACACCTACAGCCAATGGATGTAGCGGGTCACCAATTACAGTTCAGGCAGTGGTAAACCCTACACCAAAATTATTATCTATACCTAATAAAATCAATGTTTGTCATACTAACTTAGCCACACCTAACTTAAACATAGCATTGGCAAGTAATGTGGTGGGTACACTTTATAAGTGGACTATTGACCCGACACCACCAATAGGAGTTACGGGTGCTGTTCAACAACTTGCGGCTGCACCTATAAGCGGCATTAGCCAAGTACTAACCAATACAACAGGATCGTTAGTAACGTTAACCTATACCATAACTGCAATTGGCCCAGGAGCAACTCAATGCGAAGGCGATCAGAAAATTGTAATTGTAAATGTTGCCCCTGAAATTTCGGCAAGCTTTACCAATCTTCCCCTATTTATGTGCAAGAATAGAGGCAGTGATATTTTGATTGTGGAAATAAATGGGCAAGCACCATTCTCTTTTGTTTACAATAAAAATGATGGTGTAACCAATACCAATATTCCCGTTACCAATGCAGGTAACTTCAAGGTGATTCCAATAGGCAACTTACCAGCAACCACAACCTACACACTAGTGTCTGTGCAAGATGCTTTTGGCTGCCCTGTTCTCATTACGGCTGCGCCAACAGTAGTAAAGGTTGGCGATGTAGATGCTACTTTTGTATTAACAACTCCTCCCTTAGCTTGTGATCCATCAATGGCTATTTTCAATTTTAATCAAGTAGCAGAAGCTTCACCAGGCGAAGGCCCGTTTTACACGTGGCAGTGGCGAGATGGAACGGCTGATATTACTGATCAAACATTTGCAACCACGGTAACTGGACAAACCATTCAGCACTCCTTTAGTAATTTTAGCCCTACAACTATTAAGGCTTTCAATGCTAATTTATTTGTTCAACTGAATCCTAGCATTTATCCATTCAATGGATGTAGCAAAACCACTACCCAAACAGTATCTGTTTATCCTTTTATAACGGCAGTCTTTGATCCTGACGTGACAGAGATATGTAGTGGGGGAACTGTGACCACTATCAATCAAAGCCAAGGGGTAACATCTCACCGATGGTTTTGGAGAAAGGTTGGCTCCGTCTCAGAGGAGAATGACGTTCAAACTGGAAATAATGCAACATTTACGATTGTGAATAATGGGCCACTAAACCCACAGCCAATAGAGATTGTGTATGATGCAAATAATGGAAACTGTCCTGCGCCCAGAGTATTTAGCCAACCAATTCTCGTGTATCAATCCCTTACACCCAACTTCACAAAAAGTGCAGGACCTTATATACTGAATAGCAATTCAGCGTTGGTAACATTTACGAATGCCTGTACACCATTCGATCCTGCTAATTTCAGTTATGATTGGACATTTGGCAACGTAGGAGATGTAACCCCAGTAACATTTAGTCAAACAACAACAGCTCCTTTTCCTCCTGTAGATTATTCTACATCAGGGCTGAAGCGAGTTACATTGAAGGTCACTAACATAGCAGCACCTCTAGCCCTTTCGTGTAGCATAGAATACTTTGAAGATATTCTAATAATAAAGATACCTCCAACTGCAAGCTTTGAGATCAATCCAGTGGAGTCTTGCTCGCCTACAATCATTAAACTTTCAAATGTTGTAGGTACTGGGCTAAGACATGAATGGGTGGTAAGGAATATTACTACAGGTCTTACCTTTGTAACAGAGGTTCCTAATCCAGAAGAATTTAAAATATTTACCGCTGGGGAATATTCTATAACGTATCGATCTTATGATCCACCCCCAGGTGGCTCTAGCTCTCCATTGGCTCAGAAAACCTTTAAGGTTTATGATCGCCCGTTTGCAATATTTACACTCCGCCCTGATGTGGTATTTGTTCCAGATACAGAGATGGTTACGTATAATGATAGTCAGGGTGCCAATAAATATGAGTGGGATTTTGAAGATGGTACAACTTCGGAAGAAACAGATCCTAAGCATACGTATTTGCTAGAGGGTAAATATAAAGTTACTTTAATTGCCAAGTTTGATCACGGCAATGGAGTTGTCTGCAGGGATACTTTGGTGCAGCAAATCACGGCTCGTCAAGGTGGCCAAGCCAAAATACCAAATGCATTTTCGCCTAACACAAGTGGGCCTTCTGGTGGCAGGCCAGGCAATGGAACGTTCAATGATGTCTTCTTGCCTTTAGTGAAAGGGATACCTAATGATTCGGATGCATTTAATCTTCAGATATACGACAGGTGGGGTAATTTGATATTTGAAAGCACCAATTCGCAAACAGGTTGGGATGGATACAACAAAGATGGTAGGCTGATGCCAGCGGGCGTGTATGTGTATAAGCTTACGCTTCGGTTCTCCGATTCGCAGCGAACGACACAGGTGGGTGATGTAACGATGATCCATTAAAATGAATATCTTTATGACTTCAACCATGAAGAAAATTTTCGGATCCGTTGTTTTTGGTTTTGTTGCTCTGGTGTCAGTGGCACAGGATCCGCAATTTTCTCAATACTATCAATCACCGTTGTATCTTAATCCCGGTTTCACTGGAATCACTGGCCAGCAGCGCATAACTTTTATCAATCGGATTCAATGGCCCAATTTACCTCAGGCTTTTACCACGTATGCAGCGAGCTATGATATTTGGGTTGATGAACTGCGCAGTGGTTTTGGAATTATTGCCACAACTGATAAGGCTGGCTCTGCTGGTTGGCGAACTACTACTGTTGGGTTGAATTATAGCTATAAATTACGATTGACAGATAAACTTGTCTTTTCTCCTGGCTTAAGCTTTGGTTATGGCATTAACGGACTAGATAGAAGTAAACTTTCTTTTGGAGACGGTTTGGAATTCAACGGACAATCTTTGGACCCACTTCAACAGCGCTTAGGCAATACTCAGTATTTCGATTTTAGTGCAGGCTTTGTTTTGTACAATAAGTCGTTGTTTTTTGGTTCTGCTTTTAGTCATATCAATAATCCTAATCTATCTATCCTAAGCACAGAAACAAGATTACCTATGAAAATGGTTTTTCATGGAGGTGGAAGAATCACTCTCAATGGTGGTATCCGCACAGTTGCGAAGCCCTCTTACCTGACACCCTCTTTCATTTATAGAATTCAAGGAGATATTTCGCAATTGGATGTTGGGTTGAATTATCATGTGGATCCGGTTTCTTTGGGCGTATGGTATAGAGGAAAGCCGTTTGAGACAACTGTAATTAAAACAGTGCAGCAAGACGCATTAATATTTACAATGGGTATTTACCTGAAGAGCTTAACAGTTGGTTACAGCTACGATTTCACCACTTCATCATTGTCTACTGCCTCTGGGGGTGCGCATGAAATTTCATTGGTATATGAATTTGAGGCAAAGCCCTTACATCGTGGCGTGAAGAAACGCAATCGACTCATCCCTTGCCCTACATTCAATAGTAAAGCAGGATTCTGGAATTAAAGTGAAGGTTTGGAGTTCGAGGTTGGAAACTTCCAACTTCCAACTTCTAAACTTCGGCTCCATGACTTATAGAGTGGGTAAGTAGTGAAAGCCCTATTTCGGCAGGTACTATTTGCGCAAGGCTTTAACCTTAGTAGAAATTATTTGTAACTGTGAACGCTAACCTTATTACCTTATTTTATTACTCCACAATTGGTGGAATAATAAGGTAATAAGGTTGGTCACTATTTCATAAAGCAATTCTTCTACTAAGGTTAAAGCCTACGTATAAGATCGGCAATTAAAATTTACCCACTCCAAATGTCATAGAGCCTAAACTTCTAACATCCACCCATACCCCTCTCAAGTTCATTCAACGCTATCCTATTTTGTTAGTCGATAAATCCTGAATTGCCCAAAAAGCAAGGGGTTTCTTTTGTTCCTTTGTTTCGATCTATACAAGTCTGAGTTGGCCTTTGGTCGATAATTATCGATGAAGGCAATGTTTAATAAAATACTTTTTTCTTTTCTACTTATTGGATTCTTTTTACTTGGAACTCATAATGGTTTCTCACAATGTGGAGGAAACATGGATCCAGGTTATGCTTTCCTTACCAATAGCCGTGGTTGTGCACCTTTCCAAGTTAGACTTGAAACTCTTTACCTAAACGCTGTTGCTGGAACAAAGTACTTTGTGGATTGGGGTGACGGAACGCCTGAACAGTCTTTTACACAAACCAATGCGACTGGGGTAATTATTACTCATACATATCCCAATGCTTCTGTTGATTGCGGATATGATTTAGTGATTGATGCTTCGAATGCTTGCAATCCGCGTGGTAGTGTAGTACTAACCAATACCCAAGTGATAGTATGGACAAAAGATGTGGTTTCGATTAGCCCACAGACCATTCGCGTGTGCCAAGGCTTTGCCACAAACTTGTCCTTTACAGACGGCAGCACATGGAATTGTTTTCCTCGAGCTACCAGAGAGAACAAAGAACCTCGTTGGATACAATGGATTTATGGCACCGGGCCGTTGGCCAATCAGATTCCTGGTATGCAAGTGAATAGTATTTTGCCTGGCGCATTCCCCTATAAGAATCCCGCTCCAATCACAAATCCTTTCTATCCAGTACTTGCTCCGGGACAAATTAGTTTGCCAATGAATGTGCCTGCAACCACTGTTGCTGATATTGGAAAAGAATTTGTAGTCACATTAAAAAACTGGAACCAATGTAATCCGTATGATGATAATGTATTAGACGGAAACGGTCTCAATCCCGTGGGCGGTGATTTAATAAATGGAGATAATCCTGCGGAAGTAGCCACCGCTCGCATCGTCATTGTGCCATCGCCTTTGCCAGATTTTGTTACTCGCCTAGGAAATGCTGGCGGGCCAATCAAAACTATATTTTGTATTGATGAAGTTATTTTCTTTGATGACAATACGCCATCCATTGGCGGGGCATCATTCAAGTATACTTGGCAATTCTTTGACAATGCCACAGGTGTTGGTGCGCCACTCAATACCTCTAATTCTTCTAACCCAACTTTTTCCTATCCAACAGGTGGACAAAAATTGATTCGCTTAACTGTAAGAGATGCAAATGCGCAGGGCACCTGTACCAACACGTTTGATAAAGTCATTACAATTTCACCATCATTGGTCGCTAAGATTAGTGTTACAGATTTTTCAAATAATCCCATCACTCCAGATTTCTGTCAAGAAGCGGCTGCACCCTTCACTACATTCCAAGCGAGGTTTAGCGATGTATCTGTAGGTACAGTTACGCCAACTACGGAGTGGAGATGGGAATTTTACAACGAAAGCAATGTATTGGTTAGGCAAGAGCCGAGCGTTGGCTTCTCGGCTGTGCCATTGGGGCCATTTGATCAATCATACCTTAACAAAGGAATTTATAGAGTGAAACTTCGCATCCGCGATAACGCCACAACTTGCGAATCATCAGATATAATTCAAGTGCGCGTGTACGAAAAACCTGTTCCGATTTTTACCGCGAGTAGAGTCTGTGAAGGTGTCCTTACCTCATTCAATGAAGGCTCTACATTGAATGCCATCAATGGTGAGACCATTTCTTTACGTGAATGGGATTTTAATTACAATGGGACCACCTTCAATAAAGATGCAGCGTTTGATAACCGCACTTCGTTTACCCGCTCGCTGGGTGCAGCAGCAACCTATCAAGTAGCCTTACGTGTTACTACAAATCAAAATTCTTGTTCGAGTATATTTGTGACCCTAGTAAAGGTTGACCCGTTGCCAACGGCTAGTTTCACGCCTAATATTTCTTCGGGCTGTGGACCATTGACAGTTACGTTTACCAATAATTCTGTAACTGGTCAACCTGATGTAATCGATCGTTTTGTTTGGGAGGTAGATGCAAAAGGTGGCCTAGGCTTTCAACCAATCGCTACCCAGCGACCGACTGATCCTGGTTTTAGTCCTTTGTTCACAACCAAATTTCAGAATTTCACCACTAACAATAAAGTATATGACATTAGGCTACGAGTGATTACTGTCAATACTTGCGAACAGCTTACAACCGCTCAAGTCATTACTGTTTTTCCAGGATCCATCTCAGGTTTTAGTGAATTGAATTATTCACCTTTCAATGCTAATTGTTCGCCCGTATCTGTCAACTTTAAAGCAGATAATCAAACACAATCATTAAACCCAACAGATTACACTTGGAAAGTCAGTGATGTGAATGGAGTGGTTGCTCAAACAAGTACGGGTACAAACCCTGCCTTCAATTTTAATTTCTCTAACCTTACTAATTCATTCAAAGATTTCTCTGTCAATTTAATTACTACGCTTGCAGCAGGGTGCAAGGGAGACTCTACACGCACCATTCGCATTAGCCCTGTGCCCATATCGCTTTTTGTGATAGACACACTTCAGTTTGATTGCCAACAAGTGAAGGTGAGATTAACAGCAGTTCAAAAGGGGTTATCCACGTATCATTGGTTAGTTACCGAGAACGCAACAACTGCTTTAAATACTACTTCTACTCAAGATCAGATTGAAAGATTATTTACACGGCCAGCTTCATCCTCTACAGATTTGGCGGTGCAGTTTTCTTTGGACACGAAAAACTTTGCCAATTGCTCAAGTCCAGTTACGAACGCACCTATTATAATTCCTAAGCAGGAAAATATCAATGCTTCGTTTATCGCTTCACCCGCAAGCCAAACGTTACCCAACGCAACAGTGGTGATCAACAACACAACTAATGTTGGGCCTTGGCAATACCTATGGGATTTTGGTGACAAGGTAACTTCAACCGACCCAACTGTTTCGAACCACATCTATGCAACGTATGGCGTCTATACCATTTCATTAACAGTAACTAGTAAATATTGCGTTGAGAAAGCAGTTCAAACATTAACTATTTTAGCAATACCTCCTGTGGTAGATTTTTCTTACGATCCGCCAGCAGGCTGCGCGCCATTGCGTGTTGAGTTTACCAATCTCACAAAATATGCTGACCCTGCCACTTATCTGTGGGATTTTGGCGATGGTTCCACATCTAAAGAAGTTGACCCAGTGCATGTGTATGGTAAGGCTGATAAATATACGGTGACTCTTTCTGCATCAAATGTTACAGGGCAACGGATTTTTGAAACGAAGCCACGCATTATCGAAGCATTTCCCCGACCGCAAGCAAGTTTTGATGTGAAGCCAAAACTGTTGTACATCCCAGGTGGTATTTTATACACAAGCAATTTGAGTTTTGATGCAACCACCTATCAATGGGATTTTGATGATAAGACTTTTTCATCTGATCCGCAGCCGGAACACCGATATACAGATGAAGGGATTTATACAATTAGGCTTAAGGCATTCAATCAATTTGGCTGCGCAGATTCTACCAAGCTCATCAATGTGGTGAAAGTATTAAAGGGTGGACAAGTTTTAGTGCCCAATGCCTTCTCGCCCAACTTAAGCGGAAGCGCAGGATCAACTGGTGGTGGCTCCATGAGCGATGGAAAAAATGATACGTTCCTTCCTGTGATGAGGGGCGTGACCACTTTTGAGTTACTGATTTTTGATAGGTGGGGTGAATTACTTTTTGAAAGCAGAGACGCTACACGCGGGTGGGATGGATCATACAATGGTAAGTTATGTCAACAGGACGTGTATATGTATAAACTCACAGCAAGTTTTGAAACAGGAGAAACAGTGGTGAGGGTAGGGGATGTGAATTTGATAAGGTAGAAGTAAATGTGAGATTTAAGATGTAAGATGTGAGATTTAAGATTTGCGAATTTTGAATGAGAGAGGAATTGATTGGATAGAATTTTTTTGGAGAAGAAATTTAGTTGCCACGGCCTTTAGGCCGTGGATAAAATTTATAAAAAGAAGCGAGGGCTTTAGCCCTTTAGATTTATACAATAAGATGAATAGCGATTTTCGATTTGAGTTTACCGGTTTTTTGAAGATTAATTTTTTCAAGAGCATCTTACTTTTATTTTTTTCGCTTACGCTGATGAAGGTGCAAGCGCAAGACCCAGAATTTTCGCAATATTATGCCGCACCACTTTACTTGAACCCTGCTTTTGCTGGTACCACACCCGATCACCGGTTCATTATCAACTACAGAAACCAATGGCCTAACATTGCGAGGGGTTATGTGACTTATGCGGCTTCGTATGATTACAATTTGTATCAATACAACAGTGGCATTGGCTTTTTGGCAACAGTAGATCAGGCAGGAACAGCGGGAATGAAATCATCTCAATTTAATTTTTTGTATTCCTACAAATGGAGCATATCTAACAAGTGGGTAATTTCCTCAGGACTTAATTTTGGCTATGCGGTGCGCAGTATCAATTTTAATAAACTCCTCTTTGGCGACCAGCTACAATTTGATGCGCAAGGCAACGTGCCGAGCGATGACCCCGCGGTGTTCAACTTAGGCAACGCTCACTACTTTGATTTTAAAGCGGGCATGTTGGCTTACAATAAAAATTTCTGGTTGGGTTTTGCGGTTGGGCATATCAATGAGCCGAATCGGTCTTTGCTAAATCAAGAAGCGTACGTTCCTATGAAGTTAACGGTGCATGGAGGCGTGCGCATTCCACTTTACACAGGAGCGTTCAAAAAACATAGTATACCCGTGCTATCGCCCTCGTTTGTTTATAAACGACAAGGAAATTTTCAACAACTGGATGTGGGTGCATACTTGCTATACAATCCCATCATCATGGGTGTATGGTATAGAGGCATTCCGATTACTAAAAATGTGCAAGGCAATATTAGCCAAGATGCTGCGGTGATTATCTTAGGCTTTCAGTTCAATAAATTTGAAGTGACCTACAGCTATGATTTCACTATCTCATCGCTAGGGCCCATCTCTGGAGGCACACATGAGATGGCGCTCACCTACCGAATGGGCATTCAGGTAAACGAGAAATCAAAAAAGAAGGAACGATTTATCCCATGCCCTATCCTTAATAGGAAGGAGTAGCGACTCTTGTAGTGTTCTATCATCCATACAGTCAGTCTCCAATGAATGTATCAGCAAAGCTCGCTATGGCGCAACGAATTTGGCCAAGAAAGACCTTTGCGCCTTTGCGCCATTGCGTGAGATTTGGGTTTATAGAGGACTCTAATGTGAAAGCGTAGTCCCAATCGTCAATTCTCATTCTCTTTTTTCAAATTCTAAAATTGTATTTTGCATTTTAGTTGCAAACGAAAATACAATGGAAATAGGAATAGACAGCTTCGCCAGCAACACGGCCAGCGATGGAAGCGTAGCACTGAGCAGCGCGCAAGTGATCACCGAATTGCTAGAACGGATTGAACAAGCAGACAAGTGCGGCTTGGATGTGTTTGGAATAGGAGAGCATCACCGCAAAGAATTTTTAGATTCTGCGCCTGCGATTATACTCGCGGCAGCTGCAGCGCGTACCAAACGCATTCGCTTGACCAGTGCTGTTACGGTGTTGAGTGCTGCCGATCCGGTAAGGGTATTTCAAAACTTTGCTACACTTGATTTGGTTTCGCAAGGCCGTGCAGAAATGGTGGTGGGGCGTGGTTCGTTTATAGAATCTTTTCCATTGTTTGGTTTGAATCTGCAAGACTACGATGAACTGTTTGCCGAGAAGCTTGATCTTTTATTGAACATTCGTGAAAATGAAATAGTGAATTGGTCGGGTAAATTTCGGCCTGCATTAAAAAATCAATCGGTGTACCCACGACCGATGCAAAAGCCATTTCCTATTTGGTTGGGTGTGGGCGGCACACCAGAATCTTTTATTCGCGCGGGTATGTTGGGCTTGCCATTGATGGTGGCCATCATTGGTGGAGACACGCATCGCTTCCGTCCGTTGGTTGATCTTTACAGACAAGCTGGAAAGCAGGCAGGGCATGCGCCCGAAAAATTGAAAGTTGGTTTGCACTCATTGGGTTATGTGGCCAACACTACTGATGAAGCGATTGCCGATTATTATCCTGGCTATGCAGAAATGTTTACGCGCATTGGCAAAGAACGCGGCTGGCCACCTGTAACACGCGCAGGCTTTGATGCACAGCGCGGGCCGCTCGGTGCATTTTTAGTGGGCAGTGCCGAAGAAGTAGCCGAAAAAATTGTTCGGCACAGCGGGGCACTGGGCGGCATCTCTCGGCTTTCTTTTCAAATGGACAACGCGGGTTTGTCGCACAAAAAGTTGATGCGGGCTATTGAATTGATTGGGAATGTCGTAAGACAGTTAGTAAACAGATAATTTTTTTTCCCGTAGGCCATGTTGCAAAAACTACTTTTATAGTTTCTGTTTAACTTATGCTCCTCAATCGTTCTGCATAGTTACACAGTCAATCTGATAGTGCAACTTTAGATACAACCGCCACAAAATTTTATTTGAATATGCAATGGAATTTTCCCCGTATTTGAAAAGAAGATTTCCTCAATCTTTTCTCTGGTAAATCTCAAATCACTTATTGACCGATCGGCAGCTATCAAACAGTGCAATTAAATTTTCTCTTATCAATTGACTTACAAGTTCCATAGTCATTGAAAATCATAACCTCTCTTTTTTATTTTACATTACGTTCAATCGTTAAATGTAAGATTCAAGTAAGATCAATCTGAGATTTCAATTTACTCATTCCACTTGCTCATTTTAACCTCCCACTTGCTAAAACCTTGGCAATTCAGAAAAGCAAGACGGCAAAAAAAGATGTTATTCGCTGATTAGAATGAAAATATAAGACTAACGAACCTACTGATGTGGGAGTTATCTTGGAATGCGAAAATGTTGATGCTTCTCCTTCTGATGAGGAGATCATCGATTTTGTAGCGAAGGAAGTAGGTGCTATCGGGTTTGTAATACATCTTCGGCATCATCTACAGATAAGGAAAAAGTAAATGTGGTTGTGGCCCTCTAAAATAAACGATGTACCCTTATGAAATCAAAATTACTCAAAGGCATAGCCGGTAAAATTGCCGTAGGTTATGCCATTATTATTGGAGTTACGCTAGTTATCTCCTTCTCTACTTTTTTTATTTTAAGAAGTTTGCGCGCCACAGACAAAGATCTTTCTGAGTCCATCATTCAGTCATTTATAAGTTTGAAAGAACTTAAAAACTTGAATTCAATGGCCTTTAAATTGACTAGTAACTGGATTTATCAACCCAATGAACAGGATAAGGAATCATTGAAATTAATTTTTGATAAGGATTATCCAACTCAAGCTAAGAAGTTAAGTGACATTCTAGCCTCGTCAGAAACGAAAAGTGAGAAGACTATTGCCTTATTGAAAAAAATGGACAAGATCATGGCACTTGAGCAGGAGGTAACAAAAAAATTGAACGATGATTCTCTGTATAGCAATGATGTGGCGGTAGACCAGGCCACTACACTTCTATCAGGTAAGATCAAACCTAATGTGGACGAGTTTAACCAAGATGTAGACGAATTGATAGGTCTTCAGCAGGCGGCATTGAATACGGCCAATGAAAAAAAAGCGAGCTCCTATTCCCTTCTTACTCTTACGGTAATTATTTCAACATTGATTTACGCTATTGTAGGGGTGATTGCTTCATTGGTTTCAGTAAAGGCAATCGTCAACCCGATCAATACACTTAAAGAAATAGTTTTGAACCTGAGCCAAGGAAAAATAAATGAGGTGACCATTCAAACGAAGCATGATGAAGTAGGCGAGATGGTGATGGCGATTGGTAAATTGATTGAGGGTATAAAATCCAACACGTCATTTGCCATTCATATGGGTGAAGGAAATTATAATTCATCTTTTCAGCCGCTTAGTAAGGAAGATCAAATGGGGAATGCCCTGTTGCAAATGCGTAGCAACTTAAAGAAGAATGCAGAAGAGGATGCAAAGAGAAATTGGGCAACGGCAGGATTGGCTGAAATTGGGGAAATCCTTCGCAGAACGGATCAGTCTTCTGATGTGCTGTATGATCAAATCATTTTATTTTTGGTAAAATACTTGAAGGCTAATCAAGGAGGCTTATTTATTTTAGAAGATTCATATCCAGAAGACCTTCACTTGCGCATGGTAGCGTGCTATGCGTACAATCGAAAAAAATTCATTGATCAGCGAATTGATTTAGGCCAAGGATTAGTGGGGCAGTGTTATTTGGAAAAGGAGATTATCTATATGACCAAAGTGCCAGAAAACTATGCGCGCATTACCTCTGGGCTAGGAGAGGCAACACCGGGGTGCGTTTTAATTGTGCCACTCAAGGTGAATGATCAGATACAAGGAGTGGCGGAGATAGCGTCTTTCAAACCTTTTGAGAAGTATGAAATTGATTTTGTATCTAGGTTGGCAGAGAGTATTGCTTCGTCTATTACGAGTATAAAGATAACTACACGCACCCAATTATTACTGCATTCATCTCAGCAGCAAGCCGAAGAGTTGAAGGCACAAGAAGAAGAGATGCGGCAGAATATGGAGGAGCTAAGTGCTACCCAGGAAGAAATCTCACGAAGACAACTTGATAATGAAAATGTAATTAAAGCCATTGATTCGTCTTTTGCTGTGGTAGAGTTTGAGCCTACTGGTGTAATACTCAATGCCAATCAGAATTTTGTCACACTAATGGGCTACTCCTTATCGGAAATGAAGGGCCGGCACCATAGAATGTTTGTAGATGATGAAACGAAACAAAGTAGCGAGTACCTATCATTTTGGGATAACCTAGCGAACGGCTTAGAGCAAAAAGGTCAATTTAAAAGGATCAATAAACAAGGAGAGCACATTTGGATCAATGGAAACTATACGCCTATGTGTGATAAGACAGGTGAAGTTGTGAAAATAATGAAAGTGGCGTTTGATGTTACAGCCAGTACAGAAAAGGAGATGAAGTTTATAGATGAAATAAGTATGTTGAAAGAGCGATTGGGCGTAACGGCAGCGCTAACAAAAAACAACCATAAAGAAGTTAAGCGCGTGGTTGATCAATTGACTGATACTTCTCATACCCATCAGAAAATAGAGTATTCTCACGTAACAAATAATTTTGAGAAAGTTGAGAATAAATCATCCATAACTCATCTAAGTAAGTAGGCAGAGTAGTAACCAACCATTCCATGATTTACCGGCCCCCACTTTCTTAAGTGGGGGCTTCTTTTTTTTGAAAATTGCTCACCGTGTGAAAAGATGTTCTCACCTAGCGAAAGCATGGATTGATCGAATAATTTGCACCAGAAACAGCCTTTTAGCTAGGTTGCCCGTAAATCAATACATCCATGAAAGCGATCTATTTGTTTCTAGCGGTACATCAATGCAAAGACGAGTTTGTACCCAACAAGGCCATTCGGGAGATAGAAGTAAAAGTGGCCACGCAAGTCAGGTTATTCAATGACGAGCCTGTGATTTTGAAAAACCGTGTGGGTGGTGGCGAGCTTTGGCGAATTGCAAGGCTTGAAGGCTTTTACAAAAATGGTGTGGAGTATTCCTTGAGTGCCAACTAGATTTTTTAGTAGCTCCGCGATTTAGAAAGCCCCGTTTTTCAAAGGCCTTTCCATTTGCTCACGATATGTAAATAGGTATCAAAAGCACTTTGATAGTGGTTGATGCCTAAACGGATAGCTCCGCTTTGCGCAAGCCCTCGTTTAATTGAGGCTCGGCTGCCGCCCAATATTTTTCTCAACAGGTTTAAATCCAGTTCCGGCATTTCAAAATCGCTTCACCTGCCTAAGGCGTTACGTTACGTTACGATGGATGGAATGAGTTGCATAGTTATCTGTTTGAGGCAGAAGTTCAGTTGGGTGAGGGCTACGCGGCTAAACCTCTCACAGGCAAAGACCAATTTCCTTCTCATCACCACCGATTTCTAATCCATCTCCATCACTCTCTACTTGCAGCTAGCTACTGTTGCCCACTTGCCATAGTTTGGTAAAAGTGATCAGTGCTAAAAACTCAATACTAAATTTTTCTGATTTCCGCAACGGGGTTTTCCCCGTATTTGGGCGGGGAAAACCCCGAGAAAATACGGGGTTTTTCCCGTTGACAAGATTGGTTGATACACCTACATTTCCTAAAAATTTGAAGGGGTACCAAATACTAATTCCTGATTTGATAATGGAACAAAGCCAAACAAAACGAGACCCGAAAACTAGCGCCATGAATTGGGAGCAACTAGATGCACAACACAAGGCCACCTTTCAGCGCGAATACGTAGCCTGCCACGAACCGCACGAGCGCGGTTGGCTGACAGAAAATGTGATGATGACTTTTCCGCAATATCGCAAAAGTGTGGTAGAGCGCGCCATCCAAGAAGTGTGCACGGCCATGACCATCACTCCACGTATGCGCAAAGATTTTTTAGAACGGCTGCAACAACACCTAGAAGATCGCATTTTACAAAAAGAAACATTGGTAAAAAAAGTATAAAAAAAACGTATGGGACTTCTCAATCTCTTGAACCCTTTTGCAAAGTCACCTCTGCGCAACAAACCTATGGCCGACACCACGCTGTACCAAATCATTACCCTCAGCAACAGCTACTGCGGCCGCATAGCCCACCAAGATGCAGTAGTGATAAAGCTGCAAAGCAAAGAGGGCAGGCCTGTGAAAATTTTGAAACAGAATATTAAAAGTATTGTGGTTTTGTAGAATCCAGAACTAGAAATAAGAAAAGTTAAGTCAACAAAGTGTTGTATGGACAAAATTGATAATCGATTCCTGACTCGCGTCCGCTACCTATCACAATCGTTATGGCTTTACACCCCCAGCGTAATCACCATTCTGATTGGCTATTTTTTGCTCACCAAACTCACGCAAGGGCAAGATGTGATGATACTTGTGGGCGAAGCGGGGTGGCCAGTTTTTTTCACAGCCATCGGTGTGTTGTTTTGGGCATTTTTTGTTTGGTATTGCAGCCGATTGTTGGGCTATGAAAAAAAATTCATTGACACCGAGTGGCCATTACCTTACCTCTCGCTGTTTCCGCGTCTGCTTGCCTACAACACATTTGTGACAGTGCAGGCAGCCATTGTGGCTTTGCCCACCGTGGGCAGCGACAATGCCTATTTTCTATGGGCGTTTGTGATTCTGCACAACGGCTATTATTTCATTTTGAACAATGCCTTCAAAACTAAAACCACTGCATGGCGAACAACTGCAATTATACTTGCCTTGGTGTATACAAGCTACCTCGTTTATCTTTTCTATCAACGCAAAGGCGAGGCCGCGCACCAACTGCAATTGCCATGGGTAGGGTTGTTGCTTTTTGGTTTGCAAATCTTAGCTCTCTACGGTTTTATTAAGCGCAGGGTGGGCATTGACAAAAACGCGCTGCATCATGTTGACGAAACCAATCCAGCCAATAAAATTGGTTACGTCACGCTGTTTTCGTTCAAAATAATCAAAGTGCCTGCGTGGTTCAAGGAACAAGAACAAGGCACCTTCATTCTCTTCAACATAACGGCAAGCGTAGCCATTGGCTTGTATTTCGTCATCCTCAATAGCGTGGGGGCGGCTAGTGGTTTAGGGCCACTACCGGTAGTTCTATTGGCCTTTGGCATATTGGCGGGCTTGGCCACCATCATCACCTACGCGTCCATGCGGGTAAAATTTAACCTCTTTCTTGTGTTACTCGCGGTGGCGATTTTCGTAGGAAACTTTTTTGATCCCTACTCAGTAAAGCTCACAAAAACAAAGACGCCCGATCTTTATCAACAACGACCTACCCTTGAAATATATTTAAAGGAATGGATTAACCACCGCAAAGAAAAAATCAACCAAGCCGACTCCATCAGCCCCTATCTCGTCTATTTGGTATTGGCCGATGGTGGTGCTTCACGTTCTGGCTATTGGGCTGCCAGTTTGTTGGCCGCTTGGCAAAAAGAATCATTGACAGATTCATCGACAACTGGCACACTTAACGACCACCTGCTCGTGCTCTCGGGTGCCTCGGGCGGTAGTGTGGGCAATGCTGCCTTTTATGGATTGTTGAAAAACCATGAGAATGATTCTTCAATTTTAAAACACGCACAAAATTTTTTAGGTCACGATTTTCTCACCTACACTATTGCGCACTACCTCGGCTCTGATTTGGCCGGCCACTTTATTCCTGGCTTGCGCGACCGCGCCACCGCTTTAAGCAACAACATGGATTACTGGTCATCGGATGAGAACAATGTATTCGAAAAAAACTTGGATCATGTATATGATACCAGTGGCCGCCTGCCCATTCTCTTCATCAACACCACACGCGTGCAAGAAGGCACACCTGCCGTGGTGAGTTCAATAAAATTAGATGGCTTTAGTAAGCGATTGGATGTCCTGAGCTTGGTAGACTCTACTTTCGAACATCGCAAAGGCAATATCCAACTCAGCACCGCAGCCGTGTTGGGTGCGCGTTTCCCCTATGTATCGCCAGCTGGTGGCATTTCTTATAAAGCTAAAAACGAAGAACGACACCACTCCTTTGTAGACGGGGGCTATTTCGACAACAGTGGTGGCGGCATCGTGCACGAAATGATGCAAGAGATAGAAAAGATTCGAAACGACAGCACACACAAACTCTCAACTCCTTTAAAAAAATTAAAATTTCACTTGATTCACCTTACGAATTCGCCAGATAGTGAAAGCACCTTAAACGCCATACATCCCCTCACCAACGATTTGGCCGCGCCACTGCTCACCGTATTTAACACGTACGGCTCGCAAACAACGGTAAACGACAAACGACTGGAATCATTTTTAGAACGCCTGTGCAATTGTACCGATGCGGTTAGCACCGATTTAAACCTTTACCGCACAGGTAAACACGAAAGCTATCCAATGAATTGGGTGATTAGCCAAAACCGAAAAGATTCAATGAATTTACGTGTAGCAGAAGCTATCAAAAAAGATTTACAAAAGTTCTTAAAGAAATAAAACGGAGCAAGCCGAAAATCCGAAGAAGAGTAGGCAAGAAAAAGCGAATAAAAATGGCATGGAATGTAAACAATAGGGCTTGCACAACATTGTGGACTACCCTTTTTAGGATGAGGCAATTCACCACCAATTTTTCTGAATCAGGCGCACTTTTGATGAGTGATCTATTATTTTTTAATAATGCTTCCAGCCCCGCGCTTAGAAAGAAAGAAGCAGAAATTCTTTCAGATCAACTTGATTATACCTTTAGAATTGGAAGGGGAGCAAAATATGAGACTGGTGTTGACCGAACCAAGGCAATGAATAGCTTAATCGGAATATTGATCAATGAAAAAAAGAAAGTGGAGGAACTGGCAAAGGCAGCAGATGATTGCTATTTATTTTGGGGCGAAAAAATAAACGAACTATGAGAAAACTAATTTACCTGATAGTGATTCTAATCTCTGCCTATCAATTAGGCGCCCAAGATCGCGACTTACTTGATATGAAAAAGAGTCAAGTACTGAAGGAAGAAATGGCGGCCATCGTTAAAGGGGCAACAAAAGACCCTGAGTTGTACAATAACATTTGGAGCGAATTTTTGAAAAGGGTAGCTAAGAAAGATTCTACAAAATGGAGATTTCTAAATGACATGAATATTGAGTTTAAAACCTTTGAGGCACAAGATAATATACCAGCTTCACTTGGCTTTTCTTATAAGTTAGATTTGAAATATGGAAAATACACTGAGAACTTGGCAAAACATTCTCGAGGGGCACAGGCATTAAATTTTTCTGCCAATGGCAATGTTGCCTTTAAAAAGGAGAACAATCCAATAGATTTTTTAGAGTCAAATTTAGATTACTCCTTTACAAAGTTCAAAGGAGGTGTTACTAGAGTGACAGATAACTCTGTTTTAACAGAATTAAATAATATAGAAATGGAGTTAGCAAAGCTAGATGACCCCAATAGCAAAGAGGCGCAAGCACTTTGGCAAAAGTTTAACAAAAACCTGAAACTAAATAATCAATTCTATTATGGTATAGCTCCAAAATTAGGTTTTGAATCCAATCAAGACTTTACTAAAACTCAGTTCACCTATGGCTTAGTTGTAAGTGCGGGTGCAAAAGCTTGGGATGACTCCAATCGACTGGCGCAGCTTAATATCTTCGACTACCCCTTTGCATTGATTCGATGGCTTTTAGGAACCGATAAAACACTAACACCTTATGGATCGACCTTGCCCACCATACAGTTCGCTGTAGATTTTGTAAATCCGACAAGCGACTCATTGAGAAAAGTAGCACTGGGTGAGCTAAAACCCTTTCCAAGGTCTAAGTTAGAAGCTGGGTTTAAAACATTTATTGTCCGCAAGGGTAAGGAAAACATATTCTTTGTTGCAAACGCACGAATGTACAGCGAAATCAATCCTGATGATAAAATTAAAAATGCCAGGCTCGATGTGTTTAACTACTACGTGTTTGCGCTTCAATCAAGCTCTGGACTGTTTGTAAGTTATGCCAATGGAAAACTACCTTTCGATGCTAAAAAAGATGAGGTGTATTCAATTGGATTTAATTATAAATTTTAATTACATGCTGACTTGACCCCTATAGAATATTTTTCTTCGCAGAGTATTCCGCCTTGGTGAATCCACGAATAGTACAGATTGGAATCTTTAGTTGAAGCTTATAAATATAGGTATAGACAAAAATTCATAGAGACGATTTTAATATCTCTTTTAACTGCTGCCGCTAGCATCAGTATTATTCTCTACCTTAATGGCTCGTAAAAAAAGTAAGATGCGCATTTCCCTCCTCTGCTTAGTTGCCCTCACCTCCTGCCTCACCCCAGGTCGCCTCTCCAAGCTGCCCAAAGACATCCACATCGTTGAGAAGAGAGAAACAATTAAAGAATACAAAACCGGCCCCAACACCCTCACCATCCAATACCTCGGGGCGGGCGGATTGTATTTGCTGAATAAGAATGAAGGCATCCTCATCGATCCCTTTTTCTCCAACCAAAAAGTGGGCAAGCTCGCCAAGTCCGTGTTGTTCAATAAACGAAACATCCGCGCCAACAAAAAAATGGTGACGTACGGATTGAAATCCATCGAAGCACAAACCGGCCCACTTGCCCCGCAGGTCAAAGCCATCTTCTCGGCACACAGCCATTACGATCACCTCCTCGATGTGCCTGCTGTGTTCGCCACACTCAACAAGCCCATGGTGTACCTCAACCAAACCTGCTATAACATCTGCTACAACGCCATCGACAAAAATAAAATGGACGTGCTGGAAGCACACATGACCACTGCAGACAAAACACGCCCACCCATCACCTGGGCGACCGACAGAGGCAGCGTACACGTGTACCCCATCCTGGCCGACCACAACCCGCACCTCAAAAACATCAAAGCCTTTGATGGCGACATCACCACACCCAACCAAACATTTAAAAACCCCTACGACAAAACCACTGCCAACACCTGGCTCGAAGGCAACACCTTTGCGTTTGTCATCGACTACCTCACCGAAAATAAAATCACCCTGCGCCTCTACATACAATCCTCTTCATGCTCGCCCTCCATAGCCTTGGCGAAGGAGGGTAACTATCTTGCACAATTAAAAAACCTGCCACCACACAAAATTGACATTGCCTTTTTGGGCATAGCCTCCTATGCAGCCTCGCCACAGTACCTGGCCGAGCTACTCACCACACTCAACCCCGCGGCCGTGGTGTGGCTACACTGGGAAGATTTCTTTAGAAGCTACACACGCCCACCCAAAACGGTGCGCGCCACCAACGTGCCCGCCTTTTTTAAACTAGAAGCTGTGAGCAAAGTGAAAAACAAAGCCTACCTTCCGTGGCCAAGGGCAGTGCTAGAGGTAAAATATTGAACTGAGAAAATGAAAGAGCAAGAAAATGAAAAATCAGATCTGGGCTTGTCCCCCGCGAGGCGCAGGGGGCCGGGCTATCCGCTACAATCCACGCGAGGCGCGTGGGATTTTCGCTGCTATCCCTCACGCGGTGCTCGTTACATTAAAAAGATTTAGCACGATGACTACACGCTACAAGCACTCTGATAATCTGAACTTCAATTCTTTCGCATATACAACCAATGGGTGTTTAATATGCGAAGGTTTATTTCGGGTATATATAAGTTGGCAATACTACTGTTGAAAACAAGACTTGTATGCATATAGCAAAGGTTCATATCGAAAATTTCAAATGCTTCAAAGGCTCATTTAAGTTCCTCCTCAATGAAGGAGTAAACATTTTTGTTGGCAACAATGAAGCTGGTAAATCAACTATCATTGAAGCGATACACTTGGCACTAACAGGTTTACTCAATGGCAAGTATTTAAAAAATGAGCTAACTCAGTATGTCTTTAATAATGAAGTTGTAAATGATTACTTAAATAAATTAAACACCGGGACTGATGCGCCAATCCCACCACATGTTCTTGTAGAGCTATTTATTGAGGGACCAGATTTGGCCGAATTTGAAGGTATAAATAATAGTGAAAGAATTAAAGCACAGGGCTTAATCTTAAAACTTGCATTTGATGATAAATATCAAAGTGAATATGAAAAATTAATAAAGACAGGTGGAATTAAAACGTTACCAATTGAATACTATAATGTTTTTTGGTCCACGTTTGCACAGGACGACAGCATAACTCCTAGAACAATACCTCTCAAATCTGCTTTGATTGACTCTTCTAGCAGCAGATATCAGAATGGTTCTGATGTTTACATTTCACGAATAGTTAAAGAATTATTGGATGACGAGGAAATCGTTGAAATTTCCCAAGCACATCGGAAAATGAAGGAAACATTCATGGGCGAAACATCTATAAAGAAAATAAATGAAAAAATTCAAACTGCTGCTAAGATATCCGATAAGAGGGTTGAACTATCTGTAGAGCTTTCTTCGAAGAATGCTTGGGAAAGCAGTTTGATGACTTACCTCGAAAATGTACCCTTCCATTATATAGGAAAGGGTGAACAAAGCATAGTAAAAACTAAATTGGCATTAGCCCACAAGAAAGCAAAAGAAGCGAGCTTGATATTGCTTGAAGAGCCAGAAAATCATTTGAGCCATGCTAAGCTTAACCAGTTAATTAGCTATTTAAAAAATGATAGCCTAGGTAAACAAATTATTATCTCAACTCATAGCAGTTTTGTAGCGAATAAACTAGGTCTAAATAGTCTCATTTTACTTCACAAACAAAAGACTACCAGATTAAATGATTTAAAGTCTGACACAAAACAATTTTTTGAAAAGCTTTCTGGCTACGATACTTTAAGGTTAGTGCTCTGCAACAAAGCTATTCTAGTTGAAGGTGACTCAGATGAGCTCGTAATTCAGAAGGCATATCGGAATGCCAATGGGAAACTTCCCATTGAAGATGGAGTGGATGTTATTTCAGTTGGGACGTCTTTTTTAAGGTTCCTTGAAATAGCTGAAAAATTAGAAAAAAGAATTGCGGTCGCTACAGACAACGATGGTAACGTTGAAGCGATTAATAAAAAGTACAATAACTATATAGGTACAAATGCAAAGGAATATATTAGTATATGCTATGATGACTCAGTAGATACCGGTTCAATTGACAGCTTTAACTACAATACCCTTGAACCAAAGCTCCTAAAATCTAATGGGCTAACTCAAATGAATAGCATTCTTGGAACCACATTCACTTCAGAAGATGACTTAAGAGTTCATATGAAAGCTAATAAAACGGATTGTGCACTAAAGATTTTCGATTATACTGGTGAGATTAAATTCCCAGAATATCTATTGAATGCAATTAATCATTAATGAAGAAGAGTAAAGTCATAGTTGCGGCAGCAGGTTCAGGAAAAACAAGACATCTTGTATTAGAATCTCTCAGGGAGACGGAAAAGAGAATTCTTATAACAACGTACACGCAAGCAAATGAGATTGAAATCAGAAAGAAATTCATCGAAATCAATAAATGTGTTCCTCAAAATATTACCATACTGACATGGTTTACTTTTCTATTGAAGCATGGAGTGAGGCCATTTCAACCATTGTTGTCAGAAGGGAAAATCAAAGGCTTGCTTTTGGTAAACAGTCCAAGCGAGTCAGGAATAAAATTTGTCAATAGCAAAGGCATTCCAATACCGTATAGCGAAGAAGAAGATTTTGACGGGCACTATTTCACAAAAACCACCCGAAGGATTTATTCGGACAAAATATCAAAATTTGTCTGCCGAATTAACTTAAAATCAAGTGGAGCAGTTTTAGACAGGCTAACTAGAATTTATCCCATTATTTTCATTGATGAGATTCAAGATTTAGCAGGCTATGATTTAGAAATACTTCAGTTAATCTTTAAAAGCAGCTCAAATCTTCTTATGGTCGGTGACCCCCGTCAGGCCACTTATTCAACAAATACAACAGCAAAAAACAGAAAGTATAGAAAATCTGAAATTGTTGACTTCTTCCAAGAGCACATAGACGATGTTGATATAGACGACACATCTTTATTGAAAAATTATAGATGCAGTGAAACAATTTGTAAGCTGTCCAACAAACTATTTCCTGACTATTCGCAAACCTCGTCCGGTAATAATGACACAACAGAGCACGATGGAGTGTTTTTTGTCAAACCAAGTGATGTCGACACTTATCTCGAAAGATTTCAGCCAATACAACTTCGCGATTCTTCAAGAACAAAAGTTAACGAATCATTACGTGTAATGAATTTTGGTGAATCAAAGGGCCTATCATTTGACAGAGTCTTGATTTACCCAACAAAACCAATAATTGATTGGTTGTTTAATAATTCAAAAGACCTAGCACCAACAAGTAGGTCAAAATTATATGTCGCATTAACGAGAGCTAGGCAAAGTGTAGGAATTGTATTTGATTACAAAGTCAGCAAAAAGGCTGATGGCATTGATAACTATTTATTTTGAATAATGAAACTCAATTCGCACACATATCGACATGGTCGCACATCCAAGTTCAGTCATTAAGTGCAAAGAAATAGTAATATCCAAATGAAAAAAAAGTATAAATTAGTGGACACACAAATGCAAGACATTAATACAAAAATTAAGGCTGACACAGTTCTATTTTTTGATATGGATGGAACATTAGTTGATACGAACCTTGCCAACTTTCTTTCTTACAAGAAATCAATACACACTGTGCTGAAATCTGACCACAACCTAATCTATAACCCTGACAAACGATTTAATCGCAGTAATCTTAAAAGTGCCATTCCAAATTTGAGTGGTATCGAATACGAAAGAATAGTCCAAGAAAAGGAAGAAATTTATACAGACTTTCTGCCTGAAACCAAGCTTAATAAAGTGATTGCCGACATTCTTTTTAAGTATTCAAAAACAAATAAAACAATTTTAGTTACAAATTCTCGTAAAGAAAGAGCGTTGGCAACATTAAGCCACTTCGGGCTTACTGAAAGATTTAATAACATTTTTTACAGACAGTTTAGTGACAAAAAGACAAACAAATATCTGAATGCAATTTCTTCCTTGGATATTTCACCTAATTCTATTCTTCTTTTTGAGAACGAGGAACAAGAAATTGAAGACGCAATAGTTGCTGGCATCCCAACAAACAATATTCTAAGTCTATAGCTTATGACACCATTTACAATTTCATCTAATCCTCCTTTTCTTACTCGTGACATTCAGGCATTTTATCATACCAATTTTTATGGGGCTGAACATCCCGACAATCCCAATTATCTATATAAAATTAAAAATGACCCACACCACAATTGGAGAGATCATCATATAAGAATGGCAACTGAACAATTATCAAGAGTTTTGAGAGAAGACTTGCCTCAAATACAACAGCAAGTTGAAATAAATTCTCTGACTGTCTGTGTTGTTCCAAGAGCCAAAGCGGATAACACATACCGTGCCAATCAATTACTTTTTAAAGCAACTATAAGAGATGTTGTTAATCAACTAGATGGCTTCGAAGATGGAACAGATTATATAATAAGGCACACCAACACTAAAACTACTCACATCCGCAGACCAATAGAAGGATTTGTTAATGATGGAAAAGCGCCTTATGCTGGAATTACAACTGCAACATGTAATATTTCAAATAATGTTACTCGCAAAAATATTCTATTGATTGACGATATTTACACTTTGACCGTAAACATAGATGAAGATGCAATTCAAGCACTATTGAGCAATGGAGCAAGGTCAGTAAGCTTTTATGCAATTGGGCGAACTGTGGGGCATCAGTAATAAATTAAAGCTGTAAAAATGAAATATTCCAAAAACTCAATTAATATTCTAACAGCTAAATCCTACAAAGGTGTAGGTAATGCGTGGATTGTAAAGAATTTGAAAGGCAACGAAAGTGTTGACGCTATCGTTTCGTTTCTAAATAATAAAATTGAAGAAAAAACCACTGTAGCAGAGTTTGAGTATCTCAAAAAGGAGCTTGAAACAAAACTCACACAAAAATTTGAAGATTGCTGTGATGGTTTCGTTGCTTTAGGCGACCACAATTTTCCGCAATATCATGGAAATGTAAAAGAAAGCGAGCGACCTGTTTTCCTGTACTACAAGGGAAATATTGACTTATTGGGCATTGAGAATAAAAACATTTCTGTAATTGGCCTTTTAAATCCAGAAGGTAATATAGAAGAAAGAGAGAGAAAAATTGTCGCTGAATTTGTTAAAAGAGGTGCGACAATAGTAAGCGGGTTAGCCTTTGGATGCGATAGTATTTCGCACCAACAAGCACTGGATTCGAATGGAAAAACCATCGCCATTTTACCAAGTCCTTTGAATAATATCTTACCAGCAAGGAATAAAGGGTTGGCATTTCAAATTGTAGAAGAGGGCGGCCTACTTGTAACGGAGTATGGTGATGATTTTAAAAGCCATATGGAACTTAGCAGTCGTTATAAAGAGCGTGATCGTTTGCAAGCATTGTTTTGTGACGCGATAGTTTTAGCGGCCAGTTACGCTCAGAATAGTGCGGAACGTTGGAAACTATTCGGACAAAAACTTGATAGCGGTGCACGTTTAGCAATGGGCTATGCAAAAGAGTACAATATTCCTCGTGCTGTAATGTATGACGCATCTTTTGATGAAAACAATCCTATGTTTGATTTAAACAGAGACATTATTAGAGAACAGAAAGATGTTACAATTATAACACTAGACAATTTTACTGAAGCAGTAACGAAATTAATCAATAATAATCAGTCATATAAAAATAGTACTGCATTTCAGACTAATTTATTTTGACTTAGGCAACAATATCACGTTGGCGCGCGTTTGCGAGGCTGTGTGAAAACGAAGAAATGTTTTTACATTGTATCGTCATCAAAACAAATGGACAGATG
>JAYWHU010000015.1:0-5582 GCA_043777495.1 Cyclobacteriaceae bacterium
CATCGCGTCAATTTGAATTGCACCCCCAACAGCCGCAATAACATATGAAAAATGAATATACTTGCCTAATAAATTACGACCACTACTGATCTTAAATCATAATTCTAAATTCTAAAATCTTAAATTTTATATTTGTGGCTATGTCACGAATATTAACCGGAATACAAAGCAGCGGCCGCCCACACTTGGGGAATCTTTTGGGAGCCATCATACCTGCCATCAAATTATCTAAGCTATCGGGAAACGAATCATTTTTCTTCATTGCTGATTTACACTCACTCACTACTATCAAAGATGCCCAACAGCGCATTGATAATGTGAATGCTGTGGCGGCAGCGTGGCTGGCATTCGGGTTTGATTTAGAAAAGAATCTGCTTTACCGCCAAAGTCGCATACCCGAGGTGTGCGAACTGGCTTGGTATTTGAGTTGCCACACGCCTTTCCCTATGTTGGCCAATGCACATTCGTTTAAAGATAAATCGGATCGGTTATCAGATGTAAATGCAGGCTTATTTACCTACCCCGTGTTGATGACAGCCGATATTATTTTGTACAATGCGCATTACGTACCAGTGGGCAAAGATCAGAAGCAACACTTGGAAATGGCGCGAGATATAGCTTCGGGTTTTAATAACCTATACGGAGAAACCTTCGTTGTGCCCGAGGCGAAGATCGAAGAAAGCGTGATGACTGTGCCTGGCACGGATGGCCAGAAGATGAGCAAGTCGTATGGGAATATCATTGACATTTTTCTTCCTGATAAAGAACTAAAAAAGCAAATTGGTTTGATCATCACTGACAGCACTCCACTTGAAGCACCTAAGAACCCTGACTCAGATAATGTGTTTGCTATTTATAAATTGATTGCTAGCACAGAACAAACAGAAGCCCTTCGAGTAAAATACTTGGCAGGAAATTTTGGCTATGGCCATGCGAAGCAAGCTTTGCATGAATTGATTGTATCTAAGTACGCAAAAGAACGCGAGGCATTTAATTTTTACATGAGCCATTTACCTGAGCTGGAAAAGAAATTGCAACTAAGCGAAACAAAAGCGACTGTCATTGCAAGGGAAGTTATCAATAAAGTCAGAACAAAGCTTGGGTTCATCTAGACAGAGAAGGGAACAAGCAAAATTTCCTCCTGCATCTGCCTACTTTACATCAAAATTGAAAACTTGAAAATCACTTCGCGCTCCACACAATCAGCTTCTTCTCATTCCCTAGATTCAAGATCACTCGCAGCGGATTAGGCACCATTACTAATTTGGTCTCTTTGCCTGGCATAGAATCTACCTCTACATAAACTCCTTCTGCGGAAGTAACAGAAAATTCATTGCCCGCAGAAATGGAATAGGTCTTGGCCAAATAGGCAATAGGAAACAGTATATCAGTGTCGGGGCAATATTTATCGTGGATTTCTTGCAGCACTTCTTCCAAGTAATCACCATGCTCATCGATGAGCGAATCCTCCAACTCATGGAGTTGTTCTTCTAAGTCATCATATTTAAGGTCGCTGTAATCTAATTTCTTCAGTTCGTTGCGCCTAATCGCTATTTCTTGAATAGCCTTGTCCAACTCCTTTGTGTCCATAAATCAAATTTTCGTGAAGATTGCCGAAAGTAAAAATAAAAACAAGGGAATTGCTAATTTTACATTTCAATGCAGCTACTAATGTGAAGCTGAGACGTAAAGGTTTAATGTACAGAAAAGCAGATTGAAGCTTGTAGCCTGCAGCATGTGGCCTAAAAATTAGCAAACTAAGATTATGGAACCAGACTTCCTCCCCATCAACGGCACGGATCACATTGAGTTTTTCGTGGGTAATGCCAAGCAGGCATCATTGTTTTATCAACACTGCTTTGGGTTTGAGTTAGTGGCATACGCAGGCCCCGAGACGGGTGTTAAGGACAGAGCATCGTACGTTTTGCAACAGCATAAGATCAGGTTTGTGATTACCACTTCATTGATACCCGATTCGGAAATCTCCAACCACTTGAAAAAACATGGCGATGGCGTGAAAGTGCTGGCATTGTGGGTGGATGATGCAACCAAATCCTTTCAAGAGACCGTCATTCGCGGAGCAGAGATTGCTGATAAACCCAAAACCATGAAGGATGAATTTGGTGAAGTGGTTTTATCTTCCATCAAAACATACGGAGAAACTATTCACACTTTCGTGGAAAGAAAAAATTATAAAGGCGCTTTCCTTCCAGGATATAAAGCTGTGAAGGGCAACATCACTGCCACTCCTATCGGACTTAAGCATGTGGATCATTGTGTAGGCAATGTGGAGTTGGGGCAAATGAATAAGTGGGTGAAATTCTATGAAGATGTGATGGGCTTCAAACTGCTCATGACATTTGACGATAAAGATATTTCTACCGAGTACAGTGCGCTGATGAGCAAGGTGGTCTCCAATGGAAACGGCTATATCAAATTCCCCATCAATGAACCAGCGAAAGGAAAAAGAAAATCGCAGATCGAAGAGTATTTGGATTTTTACCAAGGGGCAGGTGTGCAGCATATTGCCATTGCCACCGATGACATCATCCACACCGTAAGCGAATTGCGCAAGCGCGGGGTTGAATTCCTTCACGTGCCTGATTCGTATTATGAAGAAGTAGTGGAGCGTGTAGGTGCCATTAATGAAGATTATAAAGAATTAAAAAAACTCAACATCCTCATCGACCGCGATGAAGAAGGATATTTGTTGCAGATATTTTCCAAACCTTTGCAAGATCGGCCCACCTTGTTTTTTGAAATCATTGAGCGCAACGGAGCGAAGTCATTTGGCAAAGGAAACTTTAAGGCATTGTTTGAGGCCATTGAACACGAACAGGATTTGAGGGGAAATTTGTAAAATAAACATCGATGATCAACGATCTAAAAAAGCTACCACCTCGCGAAGTCTTCCGTGGCTTCGTTGGCCGCTTCATCCACACCGATAACATGACCTTTGCCTATTGGGAAATAAAAAAGGGAAGTGCCTTACCAGAACATTCACATCTACATGAGCAAGTCGTTAATATGTTGGAAGGGGAATTTGAAATAATACTAGAAGGCGAATCGAATCCTCTTACTGCTGGAATGGTGCTGCCAATTCCCTCTCACACTAAACACGCAGGACAAGCCATCACGGATTGCAAAATATTGGATGTATTTTATCCAGTGAGGGAAGATTACAAATTATAAACTTAGCACCTTCGTGGCTTAGTATTTAGTAGCTACAAAGTCAAAGGCACAAAAATTTAATACTAAAACGAATGGATTTATTAAGTCAATCGAAAGTAAAAGCAGAAAAATGGTTAGCAAGTGCAGTTGTTGATCAATCTACCAAAGAAGAAATAAAAAGACTTCTATCAGATAGCGATTCAAAAAATCTTATCGATAGTTTCTACCGCGAACTTGAATTTGGCACAGGCGGACTGCGCGGCATCATGGGAGTAGGCGCCAACTGCATCAATAAATATACAATTGGCGCAGCCACTCAAGGCCTGTCGAACTATTTGAAGAAAAGTTTCCCTGCCAAAGAAATAAAGGTGGCCATTGCGTATGACAGTCGTAACAACAGCAAGTCGTTGGCACAGATTACCGCAGATGTTTTCTCTGCCAATGGCATCACTGTCTATCTCTTTCCAGAATTACGACCCACTCCACTCCTATCCTTTGCTATCCGTTATTTAAAATGCGATTCGGGAGTGGTGATGACTGCCTCACACAATCCCAAAGAATACAACGGTTACAAAGCCTATTGGGTAGATGGCGCACAACTCGTTCCGCCACACGATAAAAATGTAATTGAAGAAGTGAACAAGATCACCGACTTCAATCAAATCAACTTTACGGCCGATGCATCCAGAATAAAAGCCGTGGGCAAAGAAGTAGAAGAGGCTTACTATGAAGAAGTAAAAAAATTGATCCCTAAAAAGGAAAGCATTCTCAAGCAAAAAAAAATTCCATTGGTGTACTCCAGCATTCACGGTGCAGGCATCACTATGGTGCCCGAATGCCTAAAGAGACTTGGCTTTGAAAATTTACAAGTAGTAGAAGAACAAAAAGAACCAAACGGCAATTTTCCTACGGTGCAGTCGCCTAATCCAGAAGAAAAATCTGCGATGGAGCTGGCACTGAAAAAAGCAAAAGCAATCAACGCAGAATTAGTGATGGCAACCGATCCAGACACCGATCGAGTGGGTATCGGTATCAAAGACGATAAAGGTGAATTTTTCTTATTGAATGGAAACCAAGCTTTCAGTTTAGTGATGTATTTCATTTTAAGGAATCAGACCGATCAATCAGGATACATTGCCAAAACCATTGTAACGACTGAATTGATAGACATCATGGCAAAGCAAATGGGTGTTGAATGTCACAATACACTTACTGGCTTCAAATACATAGCCGAGCTGATGCGCGAACTCGATGGCAAGAAAAAATTCATTGCCGCAGGCGAGGAAAGTTATGGCTACATGGTGGGCGATTTTGTACGTGACAAGGATGCAGTATCTGCCTGCGCCTTTTTTGCTGCCATGGCTGCTTCAGCAAGAGACGAAGGGCAAACACTTTACGGATGGCTCTTGCAGATGTATGTCGATTATGGGTTTTACAAAGAAGGCTTGATCAACCTCGTGCGCAAAGGCGCAGAAGGCGAACAGCAGATCAAAGACATGATGAAGATGTTCCGCGAAAATCCTCCAGAAAAATTAGCTGGCGAGAAAGTGGTGCGCAAATTAGATTACAAGTTGCGTGAAGAAACTGATCTTATTACCAATCAGAAAAGACCAATCGCTCTCCCCTCTTCAGATGTACTCCAATTTTATACGGAGAATGGCAGCAAGATTTCGGTAAGGCCTTCTGGCACCGAACCAAAGATAAAATTTTATGTGAGCGTCAACACCAAGCTTCATTCTAAAAATGAGTTTGAATCTGTATCAAAACAATTGGACGAAAAGATAAAAGCCATTGAAAAGGATTTGATTAAACCATAATCTATCTAGAATTCGCTTCGTCTATTCTAAAATATTGGGCGTACGAAAATTTTGCATTTTTAGACGAACCCCAGAGGGGTTCGCTGTTAGTAGCCACGGGTTTTAACCCGTGGATGAGATAAACCAGGCATTAAAGCGTGCCACAGGTAAATCCAATCGAAGTGAAACTTCATTGGCACGCAACCGATGTTCTCGATTAGTATATATAGGCTTAGTACCCTTTGTGTTTAGTTGCAAAATTGTAGTACGACCGTAAACTAAATCATAAATCTTAAATTGTCTTATCTTTGCCGCTTATCGCATGAAAAAAGTCGCATTTTATACCCTTGGCTGCAAACTCAATTACTCTGAGACTTCTACCATTGCTAGAAAATTTGAGGACAAGGGTTATAAAAAGGTTGATTTCACCGATCAGCCAGATATTTTCATTATAAACACTTGCTCTGTCACCGAGAATGCCGATAAGAAATGTCATAAAGTAGTTCGCGAGGCACGCGCCATTTCACCTGATGCCTACGTGGCCATCATCGGTTGCTACGCTCAACTAAAACCAAAAGAGATTTCTGAAATACCAGGAGTAGATGCCGTACTTGG
>JAYWHU010000016.1:0-20676 GCA_043777495.1 Cyclobacteriaceae bacterium
CATTTTTGATCATATTGATTAATGGATGCGTATCTGCCCAAACCAAGATAGAGAAGGAGCGGCTGAAATTGGCACACCAGTTTATGCTGGATATAAAACGGGGCACCCTTTCCAATAGGGAGGTCATGAAAAAATATGTGGTGGAAGGGGATTATTTTAAAATGGACAGCATAAAAGGTGATGCGGATTTCTATTTGGATATGCTAAGGATGGGCAATAAGCAGGTTCGTGAAGAGGATATTGCCAGCCTCAAGTATACTGGCAACGAAGATAGGTATTCAGTGACCGACCGCCCCATAGGCCAACCAGAGAGGACGCAAAGATTAAAGTTTATACTGTATGAGCTTAAAGGTTCTATTAAACACGGAACAGAAAAAGAAATAGATATCGATGATCTCTATGTTGTTGAGTACCTCTATAAAGATGAACATGCGAGCAAAGTTGTAAATCTATTCGTATTGTTTACCGAACGGAACAAAATACTGGCTTTCGCAAACTTTCCCTCGAACAACTATGTCTCCCTTTTTCAGTTTTGAGTTTAGATTGGTTGAGGCAAATGTTTGTTTGACTTGACTCCAAGGCGCAGATCACCTTGCGAAAATCCCCATGAAAGGAAATATTGCTTCGCTAAACGTATCTGTAGCCGCAGGCATTGCCATCTACGAGACTATAAGACAGAAAAATTATAAGTGATGCTTGATTGAGCTATTGTACAAGGTACGAATTACGAGGTACGTGGTCGCACTTCTTAATTCGTATCTTTAAATAAGAATAAGGCCACAATGAATCCGATAAATTAATTTATGGTGTATTACCGTAAAAGTACGAGGTACGAATTACGGTACATGGTGTCCGAGGTCGTACTTCGTACCTTTAATTTATTCTTCTGAAGCAATTTCTAAACCTACAAATACTCACTCCCATTCGGCTTCGCTTTCAGGTCATTCACAAACCTGCGGAACAAATCCTCTTTATCTTTTTCACACACGATCACCACATTGCCGAAGGCACCTACTAAGTAACCATTTAGCCCCTGCGTCACCACCAATTTATCCTTATCACCTTTAATGATGGAGTTGCGTGTTTCATACGTGAGAGCTTCTGCGCCAATCACATTGTTGTTGGCATCTTTTGTTGAGTATTCATAGAGTGAACCCCATGAGCCAAGATCTGACCACGCAAAAGTGCTCAACCACACATACACGTTGTCGGCTTTCTCCATAATGCCATAGTCGATAGAAATATTTTTCGTTTGCGAGTAAGCCGCTTGTATGGCTTGCTTCTCTTCGTCCGTTGAAATTTTTACTGCGGCCTCGTCAAATATCTCTGTCATTTCAGGAAGATGTTTGGCAAATGAGTGGAGAATCGCCTGCACTCCCCAAATAAAAATCCCTGCGTTCCACACAAAGTCACCACTCTCCAAAAATTTGTTTGCTAGTGTCAACTCTGGTTTTTCTGTAAAGGTTTTCACCTTCTTTAGTGCGCTTTTGCTTTCAATGTATTGAATGTATCCATAGCCTGTTTCGGGCCGCGTGGGTTTAATGCCCAGAGTGATCAACTTATCTTGGTTCTTTGCCTGCTCTGCCGATTTAATAATTGTCTGCTGAAAATCCGCTTCATTCAAAATTAAATGATCAGAAGGGGCTACCACAATTATTGCTTGCGGATTCTGTTTGGCTATTTTATGAGAGGCATACAAAATGCACGGAGCTGTATTTTTTCGCATTGGCTCTGCCAAAATTTGTGATTCGGGCAGCGCGGGCAATTGTTCCTTTGTCAAGGTTTTGTGCTCCTCGTGCGTCACCACAAAAATATTTTCGGGCGGGCAAATTGGCAAAAAACGGTCGTAGGTCAATTGCAACAAGGTTTTTCCCGAACCGATCACATCTAGGAACTGTTTGGGCTTCGCGTTTCTACTATAAGGCCAAAAGCGCGTACCCACACCGCCTGCCATCACCACTACATAAAGATTCTTGTTCATCTATCCAAGTTTAATCTCTTTAAACCGCTAAAATAACTAACTGTTTGCTCATCCGATAGGGAAATTTTTTATTACCCTCCCTAGCTTGAGCGAAGGGGGGCGGTCTGCCCTCCATGGATATGCTACGTGAATCTACATCAAATCTCTACCAATATCCCATCTATAATAAACACCCTCCCAATTAATTTTTTCAGCGGCAGCATAAGCGTTGGTTTGTGCTTCTTTCAATGTCTTTCCTTTGCCCGTAATACCTAACACGCGACCGCCATCGGTTAGTACTTCATTGTTTTGCTTTTTTGTGCCGGCATGAAAGATCAATCCTTCAGTAACTTCATCTAAGCCGCTTATCACTTTCCCTTTTTCGTATTCATCGGGGTACCCATCAGAGGCCACTACAATGGTCAAAACAAAATGGGGATCAACCGCAATGGTTTTGTTTTTCAATTCGCCCTTGGCGGCAGCTAGGAGTAATTCCAAAAAGTCACTTTGTATGCGCACCATCACCGATTGCGTTTCGGGGTCGCCCATTCGCGTGTTGTATTCTATCACAAAGGGTTCTCCTTTTACATTCATCAACCCAATAAAAACAAATCCCTTAAAAGGAATTTTTTCCTTTTGTAATCCTGCAATGGTTGGCTTGATTACTTTCTCTTCCACTTTTTTCATAAACGCATCATCGGCAAAAGGCACGGGAGAGACAGAACCCATGCCGCCTGTGTTCGGCCCTGTGTCGCCATCGCCAATGCGCTTGTAATCTTTTGCTTCTGGCAAAATCACATAATCTTCGCCATCGGTCAGTACAAAAACAGAAAGCTCGATGCCATCCAAAAATTCTTCTACTAATACTTTAGAACTGGCCTCGCCAAATTTTTTCTCTTCAAGCATCTCACGCATGGTAGCTTTGGCTTCTTCCAAATCAGACGTGATGATCACACCCTTGCCTGCGGCCAGACCATCTGCTTTTAATACTAAAGGTGGCTTGCCTGTTTTAAGATAATCAACGGCCTCGGTCAATTGATTAGAATAGAAAGTTTTTGCTTTGGCCGTAGGCACACCGTTGCGCAGCATAAATTGCTTAGAGAAATCTTTGCTGCCCTCTAGTTGAGCGCCTGCTTTGCCTGGGCCCACCATCCAAATTGATTTCAGTTTTGCGTCTGCTTCAAAATAATCGCGGATGCCCTTTACTAAAGGAACTTCGGGGCCTACTACCACTAGCTCAATTTTATTATCAAGGCAGAAATTACCGAGTTTTTCAAATTCATCAACACCGATGGAAACATTTTCAGCTACCAACGCAGTACCCGCATTGCCAGGGGCAACAAATAGTTTTTCGCATAGGGGGCTTTGCTTTATTTTCCATGCTAATGCGTGTTCGCGACCGCCATTTCCAATGAGTAAAACATTCATATTTTCAAAAAAACCAAAGATAACTTAGAATGTTTATTATTTCCTACACATTCGCTTTTCTGCATCTGCATAGATTTTGGTGTAGCAAAACTGATCTCTTTCCTTGGTTCACTTCTTCACGAACCATTAATTGAAATTTATCTTTTTGCAATGTTGCTCCGTGGAGATAGGAAACAAGGCTGGGGGAGGAAAGTAGGGCTGTTAGTTAAGAGGTTTAAAAAGCCTATTCCAACTTCTTTTTAGGTTTGCCTTCTGCGATTTGCTTGGCGTTTAACTTACTCACCACCTTGTCTCCGGTTCTTACTTCAATTTCTTTTCGTGCATTTCCGGCAACAGCTCCACCTTGTTTGGCAATCACCTTGCTTTCATCCAATGTGGTTGGCTTTTTCTTTTTTGAAATCTCGGAAGTGGTCGCCTCTGCCAGCATATTCAAAACCAATTCTAAGTTGGTCATGTGGTCGCGAAGGTTTTCTTTCTTCAAGTCCTTGTGTTTCTTGTATTGCTTTACCGACTTTCCGCTCCAGGCTTTGGTGATAATGTCTGTAAGAACGGCAAAGTCCATTCCTTTCTGCACTCCACGTTTTTCCCATTCATCTGTTAATTCCTTTCTTACCTCAATACTCTTTAGCCGTTGGTTTATCCAAGCTTTGGTATAACCTTTTGCCAGATAAGTTTCCATAGCCCTGTCGAAGCTCAATTCAGGGTCTTCGGTTTCCTCAATGCGTTCGTAGCCTACTTGGGCAAGCCATTGTTTGAATGGTTCCGCTTTTGGAGAAGGTATGGACTGAATTATTCGGAGCAATGTAGGGACATTGGCGGCATCGGTTTCCCTCATTTTACCATCTGTAGCCTTCATTTTCAACTGTCGACAAATTGTCGACAGTTCAAGTCCATCCTCAGTTTTTACTCTGGTCTTCATTTTAAACCAATAGTCACGTGGGTTCGTGCTATCAGTTAAAACCTCAATAACATCAATAACTGAAAAGAACCATTGCTCGGCTTCCTCATCCCACTGGGTTCTTACTTTCTTTGATTCAAATAATTTTATGTTGCTCATACAACTCTATTCAAGTTATTTATTTCATACTACTTTCTACCATCTGCTGCTGTCATTTCAACTAGGGGACAAATTGTCCCCCAGTTGGCATTCAACTGGGCATCGCGCTTTTTCATCTTCTTGATGTCATCAACCGAATCGGTCAAGACTTCAACTACATCCTGAACGGAGAAGTACCATTTCTCCTCGTCTTCATTCCATGCAGAGCGTATCCTTTTGCTCTCAAATAATTTAATGTTACTCATGTGTTTTTTAGAATTTCAAATTGATTGTAATCATTCAATCGTGCGAGAGTTTCAATGTTATTTTTCGCCTCATCCATCAATGACCTTGATGTTGAGTTAACATTGACACCAAATAACTTTAATATTTCTAATCTCAAGGTATACTCAATAACCTTTGAAGCAAGAAATAATTCAATGTCACTAAATCTCTTGCCATGCTCCCCTTCATGAGCCATGTCATTCCTTGTTTGAACTGTTCTTTTGATAAATTCCTCAATATCGAAAGGGAACACGGTACCTATTACGTATTTAACCGTTCCTTTAAATTCAAACAGCCTCTCCTTTAATGAAGGTTTCTCCCATTCAGTAGATTTATCCTTAAACCATTTCAGTAATTCGCAGTTATCCTTTAGTAATTCGATAATGGCTTGTTTATTCTGTGGTTCATCAAGCTTTATTTTTTTAACATTTTCTTTGCCAAACCTTCTATGAAAGCTCTCCATGGCTACACAAACATTAAGGAAGAAGCCCTCGGAAGACATTTGCGTATTGAAGCACTTTTCTAAAACTAAATCTACCACTGGGTATAATCGCTTCTGTGTAAACCAATTTTGAATTAGTTGCGTAAGGTATGATTTGACTTCTGAATACTCAATTCTGATAAACTGTGTAAACTTCTTATCCTCTAATGGTGAACTGGTATTTAAAAGTTCTACCTGATAATCGCCAATAAAGAAGTATGCACTCTCAAATTCAGGGTTCTTATTGGTTAGAAATAAAATCAATTTTTTTAAATGCCGAATGGATTCCAAAAGGTCATTGAAATGAGTAGGTATTTCTGAAATAAATTGAACCGTACAAACTTTATGAGCATGTAACTCAACACCTTGTCTTATTGAATGACCAGTGTTTATAACGATTGAAAAGGATTCAATGTTAGTGTTAACAATCTCTTTAGGCTTAGGAATTACATATTTTGACTCACCTTCCTCATCTATCCATTCATTTTCTCTAATCCAATTTTCCAAAGCAGAAGAAAAGAGAGTGGCTCTATTAAATTTTAATTCATCATTAGTATGGATATGAATGCCAGCAAGGATAAATCTGGCTTTGATTATTCCATAAGTTCCTCCGGCACCAGAAGAACCGCCACCACTTCTGCAATTAAGTAAGGTTACTTTGTCGAGTCCGTTAAACTCACCTAAAACAATTGGCCAATCGTCATTCTTATGAGTGTTAATTGGAGCTTCAATGGAAATGGATTTTTCAGCAATAGTTAGCCAAGCCCCTGAAATTTTAACATCAGGTTTATCGGGAAAAAATATTCTGCCAAAATATCGCTTGCTCTCTATCATTTACTTACGGCTCTGCTGCCATTGAAAGATTCTCATTCTCCAATTGATAGGCATTTGCCTTCATTCCCCAAACCTCATTAATCTTATCTTTTACCTTCTGCTCAAAAAGCTCAATTAGTTTTTTGTTGGAGTTTACGAGGGATTGTTCTTGTTCTATGCACTGTACTATTTTGATTTGTTCATTTAATGGCGGACATGGAATTAAACTCGATACTAAAGAGTGGATTGGTAACTGAGGTTGAGCTGAGCCTGAAGTAATCTGTACGAATTGATTTCTAATATATTCAGATTGTAATAAAGCAAATAGATATTCGGCAGTAATTTTATTTTGATTTACCCGTAGTATTAGCATTCCTGAATTTATCCTGATATTATCAAAAATTACTTTTTCATTGTAATGGGCAATATTACCAATGGTGCCTCTTGTGGTCAGAACAATGTCGTTTCTTTTTAATTTACCTTTTCTCAATAACTCATCTCTCTCTTTCGAAACAAAAGCTAAGTCATCAAATAGAAATCCTTCTTTGCGAACATTTTTTGTGCTTAAGAACAAACAATACCCGTCATCTGAGAATTCTTCTTTTTTTGGGTAGTTAACCCCTCTGTCGCCATCAATTATTTCAATTTCAGTTTTACCCAACTCCACTATTTCCCACTCCGGTTTGATGGCGATGGTTGGTTTGTAATTGTTTACAACTTGCTTAGCTCCATCAACTATTTTCTGGTAGCCTTCAATCTCGTTTACTATTTGTTGTTGGATTGAAAGCGGGGGGAGAGGGATAAGTCGCTTCTCAAATCCTTCTTTTGTAAGATGGAGCATTGTACTGCCCCTCGATTCTTCTTTTTCCTGACTAGAGTTGTTTGAATTATTTAGTAATAGATAGTACAGGTATTCCTTTAGTATTCTATCAGAATCAGGTACAAGCTTCCAAATATGGTAATGATAAATTACTTTTTCTCCATCCCAAATCTTCGGGCCAAAGGAAGCTGACCAAGCATAAAGTAAATCTCCGTGATCACAGTACTTATCTTCTGGTAATTCCAAATCTGAGTAATACCATGATTTATTTGTAAAGAAATTACCAACGCGTAATACAAGATACTTTCCCTTATCTAGCAATTCTTCTTGCTTATAGGCTCTGCCGTTAATAACCTTGCAAACTTGACCAACCTCTACGAAATCAAACTCCGTTTGACTTGCCTTACCTTCAATATATCTGTCTCCGCTTAGAACAACTTCCTTATTGGCTAGTATCTTTTCCTTTTCAACTAATTGACACAGGCTTTCAAACTTCCCAATTTCAAAAACCTTGTCATTAGTAACGGCATTTCTGTATTCTGTAAATGCTTCCAGTGCTAAGGGCAAATCATTTTTATCATGCTCTCTCCTCTGCGCCCCTAAATCAAAGCCATCGTTATCAATTTTCAGAAACAAAATGTGCTTGCTCTTTTTAGCAAGTTGTTTGTCTAGCAGCAGCACACTGGTTTTAACACCACTGTACGGTTGAAAAACTCCGGCAGGTAAACTGATCACAGCTATCAAACTATCTTCCACCAAAAGCTTTCGCAATTGCTTGTAGGCAGTTTGTGTAGTGGCAACAATTCCGTTTGGCACAATAATACCTGCGCGGCCATTGCTGTTCAGGTGTTCGCCAATGTAATCGGTGAATAATACTTCGGCTTTGTTGGCCTGTACGCCAAACTTTTTGTGTGGTCGTATGCCGCCCTTCGGTGTCATAAAAGGCGGGTTGGCCAATATCACATCAAAGGTTTCGTTCCATCGGTCTTCGCTGCTCAATGTATCGTACTCATGTATTTGTGGTGTGGCAAAGCCATGCAAATACATATTGGCCAAACTTAGGCGCACCATGTCGGGGCTTATATCGTAGCCCACAAAATTGGTGGCGAGTTTTTTTCGTTGGTCGGGGGTTAAGCCCCCTCCCGGCCTCCCCCCGTTGGGGGAGGAGTTGGCGCGGAGAATATGTTTGTAAGCACTCAATAAGAATCCGGCTGTGCCACAGGCTGGGTCTAACACCGTTTCATTTTTCTGTGGGTTTACACAGGCTGTTACAAAATCAATAATGTGGCGTGGAGTGCGAAACTGCCCGGCATCGCCCTGGCTGCCCATTACGCTTAACAGGTATTCAAACGCATCGCCCAGTTTTTCGCTGTGGCTGTAATCAAACTCATTGATGTATTTGAGAAATAATTTCAGTGTGCTTGGATCGCGGTAGGGCAGGTAAGCATTCTTAAAAATACTGCGGAACAGTTCGGGTATGTTTGGGTTGGTGTTTAGTTTTTCCAATGCTTCACTGTAAAGTGCAAGCATGTCTGCCCCGCTTAGTGAAGGGTCAAATAATTTTCTCCACCCGAATTTGGAATATGTGCCTGTAAAGAATTTTGCCTTGCCTTTAAATTTCTCTACCGCTTCCTTATCCATGTCGTCCATGAACTTGTAGATAAGCGCAAGGGTGATCTGCTCAATCTGGCTTTTCGGGTCAGGCACTTTACCTACCAACACATCGCGGCAATCGTCAATATTCTTTTTGGTAATGTTATCGAGCATTATTTTAATTTTTTCATGGCTTTGCTATTTACCAACGATTTCATCTGGGCAATAGCCATTTCATTCAGTTGCAGCAGTCGCGTAGCTTGCGATAATTTTTGTTTTATTAGCATCGCATTAATGCTTTCCAAATTAGTCAACACCACTAACTGTTCTAAACTGGCCTCATCCCTTATGTTTCCTTTAGCTTTTGATGCTGAGCCTGTAGAAGCATTGTCTCTCCATTGTTTAGCTGTTTTGCCAAAGAGAGCCATATTCAGTAAGTCGGCTTCATGGGCATACACAAATGAAATTTGTTGCTTGGTAAGTTTAGCTGGGATTAAATTTTCTTTGATGGCATCGGTATGAATATGGTAATTAACTTTTGATAATGTTCTCTGTAAATTCCAATCTAATTTTAACCGATCGTTTTCATCTTCTTTTAAGCGTTGAAATTCTTTGATGAGATACAATTTGAATTCAGGGCTTAACCAACTGCCAAATTCAAAAGCAATATCTCTGTGGGCGAAAGTTCCGCCACCATATCTGCCAGCTTTGGAAATAATTCCAATGGCATTGGTGGCATCAATCCATTTTCGTGGAGTTAGGTTAAAACTGTTAAGTCCTGCCTGATTTTTAAAGGTTACGAATTCGTTACCTTTAAAATTGGGGTTGTTCATTTCTTCCCAAATACCTATAAATTCAAGTGTGTTGCGGTTACGCATCCAACTATAAATCATTGGATCGTCACCAAAACCTTTCACCATATCGGTGAGAGAAATAAAGTCAGTATTGTTGGACTCAATGATTGCGATTTCAGTTCCCTTTACATTGATGGTTTTATTTTTTGCCATACGATTTATTTTTTCTGTGGCGACTATGCCATAGTTAAAATTTAGTTTTCACTTTTTAAAGTGGTCAAATTCGACCACTTTAAAACGAGGGTTATACATTTCCTCCCAAGTTCCTAAAAACTCAAGTGTGGTTCGCGTCCTGATCCAATTCTTAATAATATCAACAGCACACGCTTGACCTTCTTTGGCTTTAGCCATATCGGTAAGGCAGATAAAGTCATTACCTTTTTCGGTAATGACGGATATGGGTACGTTTTGCACTTCAATTATCTTAGCTTTTTTACTCATTGCTACTGGTATTAAATTCATTTTTAAAGGAGTCGAATTCGACTTCTTAAACGCTTAAAAATTTATTTAAAGGCACGTAGGTTTTAATGTAGTACGGAAGTTTGGTTTTCATTTTATCGTCCACGCGGTTAAAGTCTTCCACATTAAAGGTCGGGTTGTGATAAAGTTCTGTAAAATCTTGTTGGTCTATAATCTCACGCACGTGTGGGTCGGTAACGTAGGCATGAAAGAAATAACGCAATGCCTGAATATCGTCAATACCTTCAATGCTGTTCGTGCTTAAAAACTTATCGAACTCATCATTTAGCAAATCGTCCTTTCCTTTTATCTGATTGCCAAAGTAGATCAACTCCAGCAGTTCGCGCCACCCAATTTTTCGGTCAATCTTTAGCGACTTTCGTAATTTCTCTAAATCAAAATACTCTTCGGGCTTGTTGTCGTATTTCTCTTTCGCCCTTGCCGTGGCTACTTCCACATCTCCGGCTTCCATCAATTGCTTTATCTCGTCATCGGTTTTTACCTTCTCTTCAAATTGTTGAAAGAACATTCGGTCAACCTTCATTCCTTTATAGTCAACTTGTTGTTCGTGGAGTGTTGCAATCTTGTCACTCTCTGAATACTCATAGCCTTCACGCTTGGGCTTGAATGGATCAGTGAAAGCTGGAACATCGTCTCCAGTGTCAAGGTTGGTCGGAAGTTTTAATACTTGATCGTATTGGTATTTCTCCTCGAAGTATTCACACGTGGCAAAGAAGTCAAATAGTTTAAATGTTTTCTTATCAACGGAAACTGTTTCCTGTTCGCCCGATTCATTTTTGAATTTATGATCGAACTTATGAATCCGTGTTCCCCGGCCTTTGATCTGAATAAATTCTGTTGGTGAAAATATCGGGCGCATCAAACCAAGGTTTAAAATATTCGGACAATCCCAACCGGTGGTCATCATGCCAACGGTAACACAAACCCTTGCCTTGCTGGTTTTGTAACCTTCAACCCAATTGCTGAAACCGTTTAGCTTATCGTTGCTAAAGTCAACTGTCATTTGCTGACTGTCTTTCACATTACTCGTTACCTGTATCGCAAAATCGCTATTGTACTTGTCCGGAAAATAGTGGTGCGCATATTCATTCAACAATTGCGCAAGCCTTGCTGCATGGTTTTGAGAAACAGCAAACACGAGTCCTTTGCCAAATTCTCCGCTGATCGGGTCTTTCAATCCGTTTTCAATGAAAGTCTTGCAAAGCACACGGTTCGTTTCTTCCGAAAAGAATTTGCGTTCGAAATGTTGTTGCTTATAACTTACTTCTTCCAGCACATCTTCCTTTTCCGTTGAAGCAACGGTAACCATAATTCCATAACCTTCTTCTGAAAGTAACTTGGTGGTAATGTCCGTGCGAGCATCAACCACTGTCGGTTGAATGAGAAAACCATCTTTGGCTCCATCGGCCAATGAGTAACGATAAGTTGGCTGCCCGCTTTCACAACCAAATGTTGTGTAGGTGTCGAGCAACATTCTTTTTTCTAATTCACGTGGATCAACCTCACCCCGGTCCTCTCCGGAGGAGAGGGGGGAGTTCGTGTTTTTCAAATAATCTTTTGGTGTGGCTGTCAGTCCAAGTTTGTAACTAATAAAATATTCAAACAAAGCTCTGCTGTTTCCGCCTCCTAAAAGTCTGTGCGATTCATCGGAAATGATTAAGTCAAAATCGGTAGGGGAAAAGAGTGTCTTGTATTTGTTGTTCACCATCAACGATTGAATGGTAGTAACTACAATTTCCGCTTTGCGCCAATCGTTTTTCTTTTCCTTGTAAACTACAGTTGTTAAATCATTCTTGAGGTAGTTGGTAAAATCCTTTCGGGCTTGTTCTTCTAATTCAAGTCTGTCAACTAAAAATAAAACGCGTCTTGCGTTCCCCGTTTTGTAAAAGAGTTTTATAATTGCGGCAGCCGTTAATGTTTTACCTGTTCCCGTTGCCATTTCCAAAAGGAAACGTTTCTTTCCATCACTTACCGCTTGCTGTATTGCTTTGATAGCTTCAACCTGATAATAGCGAAGGAAACGTAATTTGAGATTGGCAATTAAATCCTTTTTCTTTTTCTCGACTGCCTCTGCTAAAGCTCCGGCAGCCAAGTCTTTAAATTCAGGTATGTCTTTGTAGTTCGGAAGTTGAGTCAGCGCAACATAATCGTCTTTAACTTCTTCAATAACTAATTTTTTCGGCTCGGGATTGAATTGGTAATACTGCTTGATGGACTCTAATGAAGGAAATGCTTGTATCTGATCAGGATTTCCGATTTCTACATTCCATAGATAATGGAGTGTTCCGTTTGAGAGTATTACGAATTTTACTTTCTGTGATTTGGCATAATCTCTGGCTTGTTCTTTTCCAACTAAAGGATTGAGGCTTTCCTTTTTAGCTTCTAGAACAATGATTGGGTTTTGGTTTTCGTCCACCAGCAAGAAGTCAATGAAGCCATTCTTTGAGTTTTCGAAGTCATCACCCAGGTCATCTAACTTAATAGAAGACTCTAATTTAATAGTCGCCTTCCCATCCTTGTCGTGAAAGAAACGCCAGCCAGCTTCTTCTAAAAGCTTATTAATTTTAATCCTTGCTTTTGCTTCTTTGTCAGCCATAGAGCCAATTATAGTCAATCTTTCAAAGATAATCTTATCCGTCAATATTTTGGATGTGTGCACGGTGCAAGCAGCTAGCAGTTATATCGCACAAAGCTACGTGCTGGCATCGGCAAGGGATTGAAGTGAAAAGCCCGAAGCGCGCAGGTAATGTGTGTCGGCCGGACTTGCAACGAAAAGCCCGGTGGCCTTTGCGCCTCGCATGGCCAGGCCGCACCTTCACTAAAGTTTCGGTGAGCAGGCCGCCCCTCCTTCGCTAAAGCTATGGAGGGCGAGCCTAAAACCTTTTCACAAAATTCTCTCCAATCCCGCTCACAGTGTTTGCATAAACGCCATAAAAAACTACTTTTGCGGTTCGGATTTTTAAAAGCGTGGGCTTTTTCTAAAATCCTGTAAATCAACCTGATAAAATTAAATAACCGAAGAAATAAAATAACCAATGGCGAACAGCGGCAAAATCACCCAAGTAATAGGCCCGGTAGTAGACGTGGCCTTTGATGAACCAGGTTCTAAACTTCCTAACATTCTCGATGCCCTTGAGGTAACAAAAGGGGACGGCACGCGCATTGTGCTGGAGTGCCAACAGCACTTGGGCGAAGATCGTGTGCGCGCCATTGCCATGGACGGTACCGAGGGCTTGGTGCGCGGCATGAAGGTGACGGACTTAGGTTCGCCTATTCAAATGCCCATTGGCGAAGATATTAAAGGCCGTTTGTTCAACGTGATCGGTCAGGCGATTGACGGTATTCCGCAACCAAAAGGGAAGCAATCATTGCCCATCCACCGCTCGGCTCCTGCCTACGAAAACTTGTCCACTTCATCAGAGATTCTTTATACGGGTATTAAAGTTATCGACTTGATTGAGCCGTATGCAAAAGGTGGTAAGATCGGTTTGTTTGGTGGTGCGGGTGTGGGCAAAACAGTTTTGATTCAAGAGTTGATCAATAACATTGCGAAAGCGTATTCAGGTTTATCAGTGTTTGCTGGTGTGGGCGAGCGTACTCGCGAGGGTAACGATTTGTTGCGTGAGATGATTGAGGCGGGTATCGTTGATTATGGTCCTGAGTTTATGAAATCGCTCCACGCAGGTGGTTGGGATTTATCTAAAGTAGATCAAGAAAAACTAAAAGATTCAAAAGCAACCTTTGTGTTCGGTCAGATGAACGAGCCCCCTGGCGCACGTGCGCGTGTGGCCTTGTCGGGATTGACCGTGGCAGAATATTTCCGCGATGGCGATGGCCAAGGAAAAGGAAAAGACATTTTGTTTTTCGTAGATAACATTTTCCGCTTTACGCAAGCGGGTTCGGAAGTATCGGCTCTGTTGGGTCGTATGCCTTCGGCTGTGGGTTATCAACCTACGTTGGCTTCAGAGATGGGTGCCATGCAAGAGCGCATCACTTCAACGAAAAATGGTTCGATCACATCGGTGCAAGCAGTTTACGTGCCTGCCGATGACTTGACTGACCCTGCACCTGCTACTACGTTCGCTCACTTGGATGCAACTACTGTATTGTCTCGTAAGATTGCCGAGTTGGGCATTTACCCTGCAGTGGATCCGTTGGATTCTACCTCACGGATTTTGCGTGCAGATATTGTTGGCGATGAACATTACAACTGCGCACAGCGTGTGAAGTTGACATTGCAGCGTTACAAAGAATTGCAAGACATCATTGCGATCTTGGGTATGGATGAATTGTCTGACGAAGATAAGCAGACCGTTTACCGTGCGAGACGTGTGCAGCGTTTCTTATCACAACCCTTCCACGTAGCCGAAGCGTTCACAGGTTTGAAAGGTGCGTTGGTGGATATCAAAGACACGATCAAAGGCTTTAACATGATCATGGATGGTGAGTTAGATCACTTGCCTGAGATGGCCTTTAACTTAGTGGGCGGTATTGAAGATGCGATAGCGAAGGGCGAGAAGATGATGGCGGATGCGAAGTAATCTTGATTTTTGATTTTTGATTTGTCTTCTTGAACAAATCGTAAATCGTAAATCGTAAATCTGAAAGAAATGCATTTAGAAATAATCACACCCGATAAAAAAATATTTGAAGGAGAGGTAAGCTCGGCCACCTTTCCAGGAGCCGATGGTTCTTTTCAAGTATTGAACGACCACGCACCGCTGATCAGCTTGCTGAAAGATGGCGTGGTGGAATACAAAGGGAAGGAATCTGCGCAGCAAGTTAAAATCACAGGTGGCGTGGTAGAGGTGTTGAAAAACAAAGTGATTGTGTTAGCGGATGGAATAGGTTCTTAATACAAGGGAGCGATACTCATTAAAAGACCCGATCCAGTGATCGGGTTTTTTGTTTAATAAAGTTGGCTATTTCTTAAAAAAGATGAGACTGCCTAAGAAACGTTTTTTAAATGTCAAGCCTTTGCAAAAGCCTTGCAAATTCAGTAGGCGATACAATGGTAATTTTAGGGAACTGAATGGTTTTTAAAACATCAAAGTGACTGACATTCGTGACCAGATAGTCAGCATTCCCATTTATATAGGCATCCGTAAATTTGTTATCATCGGGATCGGCAACAATCACATTCCAATTGTAGTAAGTGTTAGTGCCAATTACGTTGGGAGCCTCCAGAAAAGCGCTTAAGATATTATTGGCAATAGAGGATTTGCCTTTTCAGCTAGAATTTCTTCATACTCCAAAAAAATAGGCGTGGTAACAATAAGTTGGTAAAGCCTTTTTTTGAATGCCTGTACAATAATGTGGAAGGGTGAGTGTGAAGGAATGGAAATTAAAAAGGACGTTAGTGTCAATAACCACCTTCATAAGCTTGACTTATCATAAGGCTTTCTCATGTGCGTAGTAGCCCATTCATTTATTTTTTCTTCACCCCACCCATTCTGTTCAAAAAGATTGTCCATTTCTTTAATGGCATTTTCCATGAAATAGTTGGACAGCAATTCCTTGACTTCCAGCCATACTTTTTCTGGAAATTTTTTAGAAAACATTCTAAGAAGCTCTAATTGTGCTTGGGTGAATTTGCCCGATGGAATTATTTCTTCGACTAACATAACTTCTTTCTTTTATACGAATTTACAAAACTTCTGGTAAATAAGAACAACCGCGCCTTGTTGACCCTTGTTGACCAGTTTGTTTTTGTTTAATAACTCGACTACCTTTTAAAGATGGAGGCTATCCTCGTGAAAAACCGTTTTTCAAAAGCCCAGAAAAATTTGAATTGCCCCAAAATGAATCCGTAAAAAAGCAGAAAGATATTGTAAACGGGCAGGATCAAAATATAATAAGCAACAGATGCCCAAGCTGGCATCGCATCATTACTGAACCAATAACTAAAGAGCGGCCTTTTTATGAAGAGAACGGTAAACCCAGTGCAGGCAAACACCAATAAGATGATAATGACCTGATAGACATTATTTACTTTCCACCTTGTTTGTAGTTTTTGCAGCCAGCTCATTATTTTTTCAATTCCGTCTCCAAGATAGATAAATGGATTTCTTAAGAAAACGGTTTCCAAAAATGATTTTTTGGCAATGAGGCCGTAATCGAAATGGGTTCTTTTTTTACTGGGTGGATAAAATGTAATTGCCGAGCGTGTAGGCAGATGCTGGCATCCTCGTTGGCAGTGCTAAAACCATATTTAAGATCACCTACAATTGGGCAACCCATCGATGCTAATTGCACACGTATTTGATGTGGCCTTCCGGTGATCGGATTTACTTCCAGCAAAAATAAACCTGACTTCTGCTCTATGATTTTGTAGTTCAATTCAGATCGCTGCCCTTCTGAATGTTCTTTTTTGTAAGCCGTTGTTTTATTTTTCTTTTCGTCTTTGACGAGCCAGTGGATGAGTGTGCCTTGTTGATTAGGAGGCTTTTTGTCTACCAATGCCCAATAGATTTTTTTTGTTTCCCTGTTTCTAAAAAGTTCGTTCATCCGTTCCAGCGATTTGGATGTGCGTGCAAAAACAACCACGCCACTTACTGGCCGATCCAATCGATGAACAACTCCAAGAAAAACATCCCCAGGTTTTTTATATTTTTCTTTGATGTAGTCCTTACAAATATCTACCAGAGGCTTGTCGCCCGTGGCATCGCCTTGCACAAGTGTGCCAGCGGTTTTGTTGATGGCAAGAAGATGATTGTCTTCGTAAAGTACGGTTAGCATTCTTCAAACTTGAGAAATTTTACGGACTTTTCACTTAACTGATATTACCAAGACAATAACCCAATTGTCAGACTGAGTTTATCGAAGTCGATTCGAAGCTTAATAGTTCAGTTTTCGACAAGCTCAAACTGACAATTGCATTTTGTTTTGCGTAAGTACAGCTGCTTAAGGTTTCCTAGCTGTACAGCAGTTTTGTATTTCACCAACTCCTCAAATTATTAACTCAGCCTCCAAGTCCTAAGTCCCAATGCCCAAGTCCTTATTCCTTAAACTCCGAAGTAAAATGAAAATGGATATCAGGAAAATTATCCTGCACCATTTGTAGCCACGCGCGTGACTCTGCCATAAAAACAATCTTATCGTCTTTGTCGCGGGCAATGTGCCGCTGCTTAGAATCAATAAATTCCGCCAACTTCTTGGGGTCTTTGCTGCTGATCCAACAAGCCTTGTAAATGTTTTGTCCAGCAAATTCTACGGAGGCACTGTATTCATTCTTCAATCGGAATTGAATTACTTCAAATTGAAGAGCGCCCACTACGCCAACTACTTTCTTTTTGCCAAGTTCGTAAGTAAATAATTGCGCCACGCCTTCTTCCATCAATTGCAAGAGACCTTTCTCTAATTGTTTGGTCTTCATCGCATCTTTGTTGATCACTTCCTTGAATATCTCTGGCGAAAAACTTGGGATGCCCGTGTAGATCATTTTCTCGCCATCTGTCAGCGTGTCTCCGATTTTTAAATTTCCCGTATCATACAATCCAACGATATCACCTGGCCACGCCTCGTCTACTGTTTCTCTATCTTGCGCCATAAAAGCTGTAGCATTGGAGAAGCGAATACTCTTGTCTTGCCGCACGTGATAGTAATTGGCTCCTCGCTCAAACTGCCCAGAACATACACGAATGAATGCAAGGCGGTTTCTGTGCTTCGGATCCATGTTGGCATGTATCTTAAATATGAATCCAGAGAATTTACTTTCTTCTGGTTTCACTTCGCGCAGTGTAGTCTCACGCGGGATAGGAGGAGGAGCAAATTGAATAAATGCATCTAGCAATTCCTTTACACCAAAATTATTGACGGCACTGCCAAAAAATACAGGGGCTACATCTCCGTTTAAGTAAGTCTGAACATCAAAGGTTGGGTAAACACCTTCAATCAATTCCACATCGGCTCGCAATTGCTTTGCATAGTTTTCTCCCACCAAGCGATCTATCTCTTCACTGTTGATATCAGAAATTTCTAGACTCTCTTGCACGGTTGTTTTACTTGGCGTGAATAGCTGTAGACTTTTTTCATACAGATTATAAACACCCTTAAAAGTTTTTCCCATGCTAATGGGCCAACTCAATGGACGAACTTTAATGCCTAATTTTTCTTCAATCTCATCCAACAGATCAAACGGGTCGCGTCCTTCGCGATCAAGCTTATTGATAAAACAAAGAACAGGTGTGTTGCGCATGCGGCACACCTCCATCAGTTTTTCGGTTTGAATCTCCACACCTTTCACGCAATCAATTACCATGATCACGCTATCAACTGCTGTGAGTGTTCTGTAAGTATCTTCAGCAAAATCTTGGTGACCGGGTGTATCAAGCAAATTGATTTTGATTCCTTTGTAATCAAAACCCATCACCGAAGTGGCCACCGAAATACCTCGTTGTTTTTCTATCTCCATCCAGTCGCTGCGGGCATGATCTTTTATCTTCGATGATTTTACGGCACCTGCTTTTTGAATAGCTCCACCGAACAGCAACAGTTTTTCTGTGAGCGTAGTTTTGCCTGCATCAGGGTGACTGACAATTCCAAATGTTCTGCGCTTCGCTATTTCTTGCTCTAATGTCATGCTATTGTATTGGATTATTTACATGATTGCGATTAACAGAATCATGTTAATCAAGGAAATCAAAAAAAATCATAGTAAAAAAAAGGGATAGAAAAATCTACCCCTTCATTATGATTTTGTGTTTCTCTATACTCTTTCTACTCTGAAATTCAAGATTCCAAATTCAAGATTATAGGGTTTCAATTTTGAACTTTGAATTTTGAATGATCCTTTAATTACGAATTAGACTCTAACTTCGCTTTGAATTTTTTCGCGTTCTGCACTTCGCTAGATTCAAAGTAGGTATCAATGATGGTTTGGTAAGCAGCTTTCGCTTTTTCTGGCTGATTTAATTTTTCATAAGCCAATGCCGCTTTCATCAAATACGTAGGTGTAAATTCTTTGTTTGGTTTATAGCTAGCAGCCTTGTCATAATACTTGGCGGCATCTTCAAATTTCTTTTGTTCCATATAGGCATCGCCAATGAGGCTATAAGCGCGCGCTTGCACTAAAAGGTCATCAGCCTTGAAGTCATCTAAATGAACAATAGCCAAAGGGAACTTCCCTTGCTTCATATAGATTGCTCCTGCATAGAAGTTGGCAAGGTTGCCAGCTTTGGTCAAGCCATAGTCGTCAACGATAGCTAAAAAGCCAAGGTTGTTGCCATCGCCATTCAAGGCTAGGTTCAAGCTGTCGGCCTCAAAATAACGAACGGCTTGGAACATCTCTTTTTGTGCTTGCACGTCTTGGTTGCCAACATAGTATTTGTACCCGAAGAAGCCCCCGGCCACTAAGATCAATGCCCCTACAATGCCAATTAGCAATTTTGGATTTTGCTCCACCCAATGCTCAATCCCTTCTAACTTCTCTTGAATCACCTCTGGGTTCTCCAATAAATCTTTGCTTTCTTCTTTCTTTGCCATGATATTTTTAAATAAAAAGTCCCGATTCCAAAGACATTGAGGAAACGGGACGCAAAACTAAGAAATCTGGCTATTAATCAAAAGCCGACCTAATCCAATATAAACGGATAATCCGCCTGCTCATAAATATCCTTCAATGCCTCTGATGGATCAGGATAATTAGACTCCTCCGCGAATTTCACGCTTTCCTCTACTTGAGCGTTCACTTTTTGCTCAATCGCATCCAAATCCTTCACCGTAGCAATCTTCTTATCCAAAATAGTGTGGCGTACCTGCTCAAGTGGGTCGCGGTGCTTATATTCTTCCACCTCATCTTTGCTTCTGTACTTTTGCGGATCACTCATCGAGTGGCCCTTGTAGCGATACGTGCGGAATTCTAGTAAGCTGGGGCCTTCACCTGCGCGCGCGCGGTCTGCTGCACGGGCAACTGCATCATGCACAGCCTCCACATTCATAGCATCCACAGGTTCCGATGGCATATCGTACGCTTCTCCCAAAGTATAAAGCTCTGTCACGTTCGATGTCCTCTTCACAGAAGTCCCCATTGCATATCCATTGTTCTCGATTACAAAAATCACTGGTATTTTCCACAACATCGCCAAGTTCAAGGCCTCATGAAAAGCCCCTTGGCGCACCGCTCCATCGCCCATGTAGCAAATGCACAGGTTACCCGTCTTGTTATACATTTCCGCGAAAGCGATACCAGCACCCAGCGGTACTTGCGCACCAACTATTCCGTGCCCACCAAAAAAATGATTCTCCTTATCAAAAATGTGCATCGAGCCGCCCTTGCCCTTCGATGCGCCCGTTTCTTTGCCATACAACTCGGCCATGACTTTATTAGGGTGTGTGCCCAGTGCCAGCGGATGAGCGTGATCGCGGTAAGCAGTAATGTATTTATCGCCCCTGCGCAATGCCGATACCGAACCTGCTGCACAAGCCTCTTGCCCAATATATAAATGACAGAACCCGCGGATCTTCTGCATCCCGTACAGTTGCCCCGCCTTCTCTTCAAATCTCCTCATCAGCAACATGCTCTCAAACCAGAACATGTATGTTTCCTTCGAGTACTCTGTTTTCGCCTTGCTTTTTGCCGCAGTTGCAGTTGCCATAAATTCAGTCATTTGTGAGTTGCGAAAATACATCACAGCCACACAACCGCCAAACGGGCATTTGTATGTTCCGCGCTTTTATTGAAAAATTCTTTGGGTAGCTTGCCCACCGACTTGTCCGTCCGAAACAGAGTGAAGGAGGAAGCTTTAGCGAAGGTGCGGCATGTCCGCGCGAGGCGCAGCGGCCACCGGGCTGTCCGTTACAAGTCCGGCCGACACACCATTCCCACACGCTTCGGGCTTTCCACTTCCATCCCTTGCCGATCGCCTTCCGCTCTGCGCCTCAGCCTCTTGCGCTAACTAGTCGTGCCACGACTCCAAGTCGTGGCAC
>JAYWHU010000017.1:0-20432 GCA_043777495.1 Cyclobacteriaceae bacterium
ACAAGTTGGTGTGGGGCCACGACTGAACGAAGGGCGAAGAGGAGATTGCTGTGGAACGCGACCCAGTTAAGCCCCGAAGGGGTGACATCCACAACACAGGGTGAAGCCCTGTGTTTATAAAGTACAAGAAGGACGTAGCCCTGAAAGGGCGATATACAATTCGTTACCACTAAACAAACAAACTATGCCACAATCACTCGTCAAAAATTACCTGCACATCGTATTCAGCACTAAACATTGGCAACCGCTTATCTTCCCCGCCATCGAACCAGAACTGTACAGTTACTTGGGCGGCATCTGCAATAGCCTCGAATGTTCTCCGATTAAAATTGGAGGATATACAGATCACATTCACGTGCTATGTCTTCTCTCTAAAAAAATTGCTGTGATAAAATTGTTGGAAGAGATGAAATCTCATTCATCCAAGTGGATGAAAACGAAAGATGAGAGGTTGAAAAACTTTTACTGGCAGGATGGCTATGGTGCTTTTTCTGTCAACCCAGCGCAGGTTGATGTAGTCATGGCTTACATCGAAAACCAACATCAGCATCACGCGAAGAAAACTTTTCAAGATGAGTACAGGTCGTTCTTAAAAAAGTATAAGGTAGAATATGATGAGCAATATGTGTGGGATTAGGTATTCCGCCCTTTCAGGGCTAAGTGAGATTCAGCCTCTCAACGCAGGGCTGCACCCTGCGATGAGGTATGCCGCCCTTTCAGGGCTTGAGAAGGCTCCACCTTTAAACGCAGGGCTGCACCCTGCGTTGAGATATTCCCGCCCTTTCAGGGCTCACACAAATTGGCACAATGCTTATACAATGAATGCTCTTGATCTAACTTTCTGGAAATAGAAATTATGACAAATAAGAAATGAATAACCCACAAGAATATATTTCGCGGTTTCCCTTTCGCTTTCTGAAATGGTTCTGCCCTGCCCACATCTACGAAGAAATAGAAGGCGATCTCATTCAAAAATTTAATCGTGACCTCAAGGTGTCTGACACTTCCAAAGTGTCTTACACCTATGCCCTAAGAAGAGCAAAAAGAAGATTGCTTTGGAATGTGATTCGGTTTTTTAGACCAGGAATTTTATTGAGAAACAATTTTTCACTTCACCTATTTGATAACTATATGCTAACAAACTATTTTAAAGTTGCACTGCGTGTCATGTTCCGCAACAAATCTTTTTCGGCCATCAATGTGTTTGGCCTTACGCTTGGTATCACGGGTGCGTTGTTACTCTTTCTTTGGATCGAGAAAGAATTTACCTACGATCAGTTTCATGCGGACAAAGAACGCATTTACAAAGCATGGAATAGAGATACCAATAAAGATCGGGTGCACTGCTGGGATGTCACTCCCCGCATTCTCGCGCCCACTCTGCAAGAACAATATGCTTCTGTAGAAAGTGCCGTGAGTTTTGCAGACTGGGGAGATCAATTGTTATTTACTGTAGGCGAGAAACGATTATTGAAATCTACTGGCGCTTATACCGATGCTTCTTTTCTAGCCATGTTCAGTTTTCCATTGATAAAAGGTGATCCCCGCACTGCCATGAAAGAACCTGCTTCGATTGTGTTAACAGAGAAAATTGCTCATGAGTTATTTGGAGACAACGATCCGTTTGGTGAAACACTTAGTATTGGCGCATCAGGAAATAGTTTTGAATTAAAGGTGACGGGAATATTAAAAGACTTACCATCTAACACTGATTTTAGTTTTGATTATTTAATCCCCTATTCATTTGTAGAAAGCCTGAGTGGTAAGGACACACGTTGGGGCAATAATTCAGTTTATTCTTTTGTGAAGTTAAAAGAAGGAGCAGACATCAACACTTTTAATAATGAAGTAAAAGATATCGTAAAAAAGAATCACAAAGATGCTGAGCATTTAGAAGTGTTCTTGTATCCTTTGACCAAAATGCGATTGCACGCTCGATTTGAAAATGGTGTGCCTTCTGGCGGGCGCATAGAGATCATTCGTATGCTGGCCATACTCGGTGTCTTTCTCATCGTCATTGCGTGCATCAATTTTATTAACCTAAGCACAGCTCGGGCGCAAAGACGCTCAAAGGAGGTGGCCATTCGTAAAGTAGCGGGCGCATTCAAGTATTCGTTGGTCGTGCAATTTTTATGTGAATCTATTTTGATTGCGCTTGCTGCGGGATTGATTTCATTGGTAGCTGTTTATTTCTCTCTTCCTTTTTTCAATAATCTCGTGCAACAGCAGCTTTCATTGAACCTCACCAGCATTAATTTTTGGATAGTGGGATTTTTATTTATTATTTCGATTGGCTTATTGGCAGGAAGTTATCCCGCACTTTTCTTGTCTTCTTTTCGACCTGTGCGTATTTTAAAGGGAATGAATTTAACTACTTCCAACAGAAGTTTGCTTCGCACGATTTTGGTGGTGTTTCAATTTGGCTTTGCTGTGCAGCTCGTCATATCAACCATCGTGATCAATCGGCAAATCACTTATGTACAAAATAGAGATACGGGATACTCCAAAGACAATCTGGTGTATCAATACATGACGGGCGACATCGGGAAAAATTATGCCGCTTATAAAAATGAGTTGATCAATTCTGGGGTGGCGCAAGCCGTGACCAAAACAAGTTCGCCTATTACCGATCGCTGGAGTAATACGGATGGCATAGGCTGGAAAGGCAAAGACCCACAAGCAAAAATTCTTTTTGAACGATTCTACATTGATGAAAATATTTCGACCACAGCGGGAGTTACTATTTTGCAAGGCCGCGATATGGACTTAGCACATTTCCCCTCTGACTCTACGGCTGTTATACTCAACGAAACCGCAGCGAAAGCAATGGGTTTCACTCAACCAATAGGCGAATTGATTAACGATAACAATCAAGAGTGGCATGTGGTGGGTGTTATCAAAGATTTTATTCTCACCTCTCCTTACCAAAAGGTAGAGCCATTGATTTTGTTTGGCTGCGAAGGCGACTGGGCTTTCAATGTGGTGCATATAAAATTAAATCCTTCTAACACTACGCAGCAAAACATTGCCAAGCTTTCTGAGTTATCTACTAAATATAATCCCGACTATCCGTTTGAATACAATTTTGTAGATGTAGAATACCAGCGCAAGTTTGCGAACTTAGAAACAACTCGTACTATCACCATACTCTTCTCATCCATTGCTATCGTTATCGCGGGGTTAGGATTATTGGGTCTTTCCATGTACATGATTGAAGTAAGGATAAAAGAGATCGGAATAAGGAAAGTGATGGGCGGCTCAGTATTCAACATTACCAAACTTTTAAGTTGGAGTTCACTTAAACCAATTTTCATTGCCATTATTATATTTAGCCCTGTGGGTTGGTATGCCATGAATTGGTGGCTGTCATCATTTGCTTATCGTATTTCTTTAGATGGTTGGGTGTTTTTATTCGCAGCATTATCCATCATCGCCATTGCATTGTTGATTACAATTACCCAGACTGTTCGAGCGGCAAGAATTAATCCGGTTGATAGTTTACGTAATGAATAGCTTGGAGAAATCCATATATCTCTAGATGATTGCCCCGAACATGATCGAGAACACAAAATTAATTGTCAAGGAATCAAAGCAAGGTCTCCAAAAAGCAAGCAAAAGCCCATTTAGAATAAGCCTCGCCAGTTGCTTGCTATGCAATTCCACCGAACAAAAAACTCTATTCATAAAGCCCGAACCAATTTTATTGTTACATTTAATTTCCGTTAAATCGAAAAAAATTATGAAAACAACCCGCAGGGAGTTTATTAAAAAAGGGACGCTAGCTTTGGTGAGCGCGTCCGTGCTATCAACTAGGCTATTCGGATTTACCGGTAAAGAAAAATTGGTTGGGCTACAACTTTATTGCGTACGCGATGAGATGAAAGCAGATCCGCTAGGAACACTTAAACAGTTAGCCGAAATGGGCTACAAAAACGTGGAGCATGCTAATTACGTAGACAGAAAATTTTATGGCTATACTGCGAAAGAATTTAAAAAGATATTGAAGGATTTGGGTATGAAAATGCCAAGTGGCCATACCGTTTTTGGTAAAGATCATTGGGATGCAGGCAAGAAAGAATTTACAGACAAATGGAAATACACCGTTGAAGATGCTGCCACCATGGGGCAACAATTTGTGATCAGTCCGTGGCTAGATGAAACTTTGCGCACAACGTATGATGACCTGTTGAGGCAAATGGAAATCTTCAATAAAAATGGAGAGCTGTGCAAAAAATCGGGGATGAAGTTCGGCTACCATAATCACGATTTTGAATTTAGCCAAAAGCTCAACAACATGACCGTGTACGATATCATGTTAAAGAATACGGATCCTTCTTTGGTGATGCAGCAATTAGATACCGGCAATCTTTACAATGGTGGAGCAAAGGCGATTGATGTTGTAAAGGCTTATCCAGGAAGATTTGAATCCATGCACGTGAAAGATGAAATACTTGCTGCTGGTGGTCATGAAAAATACGAAAGCACCATATTGGGTGCGGGCATCGTTGATTTGAAAACAGTCATTGATCTCGGTGAAAAATCTGGCGGCACGAAGCACTTTATCATCGAACAAGAATCTTATCAAGGCAAGAAGCCAATTGATTGCATGCGCGAAGATTTGGCCATTATGAAAAAGTGGGGTTACTGAGTGGTAAGTAGTAATTGGTAAGCGGTAGGCCAAAATCAATTTATACTTTACGATATGAATTGGAAAATCCCTCTTGATGTAGGCAACGATTTCATTTCGTTGTTCTTTCCCAGCTATTGCTTTGGCTGCAATCAATCATTAGTAAAAGGCGAAGACACACTCTGCACACGTTGCTTGCTAGAGTTGCCAAAAACCAATTATCATTTGCTGGAAGAAAATCCCATCAAAAATAAATTAACCGGGCGATTGCCACTAAAGCACGCGTTGGCATTTCTTAAGTTTAGAAAAACCGGAATTGTGCAGCACTTGTTGCATCAACTGAAATACAACAATCAACCTGAAGTGGGAGTGAAGCTTGGAAGAAACTACGGACAAGAATTATTCAAAAGTGGATTTCAAAATGAGTTTGATGTAATCGTACCTGTACCCTTGCATGGGTCACGCCAACGAAAGCGGGGCTACAATCAAAGTGCAAAATTTGCAGAGGGATTAAGTTATTCTTTGGGCATTCCATGGGACGAAAGTATTTCTATTCGCACCACTACCACGGCTACTCAAACCAAAAAATCAAAACAAGAACGGTGGGACAATGTGAAGAGTGTATTTGACATCCGCGAAAGCGAAAAAGTAAATGGCCTACGTGTTTTGTTAGTTGATGATGTAATTACGACTGGCGCAACCATTGAAGCCTGTGGCCAACATTTGGTAGAAAGCAATTGTAGGGAATTGAGCATTGCTTGCATTGCTGAGGCGCAATAGAAGATTTAAAAGAAAGAATAGCAACGAAAGAGTAACATTCAATTTTTAACTATCGAATAATATGGCAAAGGAAATTTTAAAATCAGAGTCTACCCTTTTCGAGAAAATAAAAAGATTGGATAGTAACGGAAATGAATATTGGACTTCTCGCCATATGGCCAAAGTTCTTGAATATTTTGAGTATAGGCATTTTATTCCAGTAATTGACAAGTCTAAAGTTGCATGTAAAAATAGTAATCACAGTGTAAATGATAGAAATAGGTAAAGGTGGGCAACGAGAAGTTGAGAGTGTGAAGCTCAGCCGCTATGCCTGCTATCTCATTGTACAAAATGCTGATCCCTCCAAAGAAGTTGTTGCTTTGGGGCAAACATACTTCGCTGTACAAACCCGCTTGCAGGAAATTCGGCAGATGGATGAGTACAATCGCCTAAGCCAGAAGAAGAAAAGCGACTTTTCTTGCGCAATGAAATGATCAAACACAATAGTCTAGGCCTCCGCAGCAAAGGAGGCGGGTGTAACTGGCTCCTTGGACTACGCTATTAAAACCACGGTTACATGGGTTTGTACAATGGACTAGATGCCAAAGGCATTCACAAAAAGAAAGGACTGAAAAAATCAGGCTTAATGGACATTTTTCAGGCTGGAGGCCTCATAATTAATTGATTCATATAGCTTTAGGTCAAGTCAAAGGATATGAATAAAAAAACTGCTTTTATTGCGGGTCAAAAATCACCAAGAAAAATGGTAAGCTCAACGATGTGCAGTGCTATAAGTGCGCCACTTGTGGCAGGCAATTCTTAGGTGGCAATCGAATTGATAATACGCTTCTGTGGCAACAATACGCAACCGGGAAGCAGACCTACTCCCAACTAAGCCAGAAATATGGATGCTCTATTAAAACCATTCAGCGCAGGCTTGACAAGGTAAAAACAGAGAAGCCAATCTTGGAAAAAGCAAGCGTGGTTGTATTGATGGATACCACCTACTTTGGCAGGGGCTTTGGCGTGATGTTGTTCAAAGATGCTTACAGTGGGAGGAACCTTTACAAACAATACGTAAAGAGCGAGACCAATGCTTTGTATGCTTCAGGGCTCTTGTTTTTGGAACAGGGCGGCTTTGAGATAAAAGCCATCGTATGCGATGGCAGAAAAGGATTGCTCTCCATGATGCCAAGTGTCCCCAAGCAAATGTGCCAGTTTCACCAAGTGGCCATCGTTACCCGCTATCTCACAAGAAAGCCCAAGATGCAAGCTGCCAAAGAGTTGCGCGAACATGCGCTGCTGTTAGCGACAACAGACAAAGAAAGTTTTGAGGGAGGACTTGTTACCTGGCACACCAAGTGGGAAGGGTTCCTCAACGAACGTAGCAAAGACAAGGAAGGGAAGAGCCGTTATACCCATCGTAAACTCCGTAGTGCCTACCGCAGCCTGAAGACCAATCTGCCTTGGCTGTTCACATGGTATGAAAAGATAGAGCTGCGTATCCCAAATACAACCAATGCCATTGATGGACACTTTGCGGATATGAAAAACAAACTGCGAAACCATAACGGGCTATCCATGCAAAGGAAAATGAAATTCATGGATGAGTTTTTGAAGGCATAGGGGTTCTCTAAAATATCAACGGGCCATCGTAACATGACCCGCTGAAAGATATTTTGTCGAACCACCAAAGGCATCCCTGATAGGTTGCTCTCCAGCAGAGCCTACTTCCGTTTCACCGTTGACAAGCCAAACATAGAAACAATTGTAGCAAGGCTAGCAACTATGATAAACAAGCAAGAAAATAAACAGCCTGAAAAATGTCCATTAGAGACCAACGTCTAAAATTCAGCCTGAAAAATGTCCATTACTCCAAAAATCACAACAGATACCTGATCACATGGGCAGTACCGAATTAGCTGCCAATCTTTTTCGTGCCACTCAAACCGAAGAGAAATTGCGAAGAGAAAATATAAAAGGAAAACAGAAGGCCAACCAAACTCACTATGAAGTAGGTAAGAAAGTGTGCCAGACTATTAAGAATATTGGCGGCACTATGCCAGAAAATTTACCTGCGGCAGAAAGTATTATAGAAATTGAAAGCAAAACTAAGCCGAAACTAAAAAAGAAGAAATAAAAAACCCTCCGATTGGGAGGGCTTTTTTGTTTTGCAAAAACCAAATTTAAAAAAAAATGAAAAATTGAAATGAAGCCTTAATAATTTGAACCTGCGCGGATCATCGCACAACGGAAGCCGATGGTAGCAGTAGCAGAGTCTTCATCCAAGAATCTACGCGTACCAGGAGACATCCAATAAGCAACATCTTTCCAAGAACCGCCTTTGTACACACGCACTTTGTCAGATACCAATGAGATAAATCCTTGAGGGTTTTTAGTATATTCAAAAGTCTTGATGGTTTTTGCGGTTCCATCAGGAAGTGTGATCGTAGAATCTTTTGGTGTTTTAGTATACCGGTTTCTGTAGTCACCATGGCTATCGATGAAGTCATCTCTACGGATCGGGTTCAAGTCATCAAAATCTTGGTGAGACAACGGACGGTAAATATCCATTACCCACTCGCTTACGTTACCGGCCATGTTATACAAACCATAATCGTTAGGAGGATACTCATATATATAAGAAGTGATCAAAGCACCATCGTTCAACCTTCCAGCAATACCACCATAGTCACCACGGCCTCTTTTAAAGTTGGCCAAGAAATAACCCATTTGTTTTCCATAAGGATTACGCAATGCGTGACCATCCCAAGGATACAAACGCTGATGTGTTTGCATTTCTTCTAACCATTGTGTGCCAATCAACGCTTGAGCAGCATATTCCCACTCGGCCTCTGTTGGTAAACGATAGGCAGGAATGCTATAACCAGATTCGATAGGTACACGACCTGCACCAGTCAATTGTTCAGGTACTGCCTCGCCCGCTTTTTCAGCTAGGTCAGCATTAACTTTGGCAGTACGCCATACAGAATAAGCATTCGCTTGTTTCCACTTCACACCCACAACTGGGAAATAACGGAAACCAGCATATCTTAAATAATAATCTACATAAGGATCATTGAAAGCCATTTTAGATCTCCAAACCAATGTATCAGGTAGGGCAGCATTGTAGGCTTTGCCACCGTCTACTTTAGTAGAGTCAGTAGTTAAGTAATAGAGATACTCTAGGTAGTGAATATTGGCGATCTCCGTTTCATCCATATAAAAAGAAGCAACTGAAACAGTTCTCTCAATATTATCACGATACGACATTACATCCTCTTCAAAAGAACCCAATACTGCGCGGCCACCTTCAATAAAAACCATGTTTGGCGCATCGGGTTGCTCATTATAAGGTTGTACCTCAAAACCCTCTGCTTTATCGCGAGTGTACTTGAGACCTGTGGCAGTGCTTACCTGGCCAGGATTTTGGGCTGTAGGCTTTCCACCGCTTTTCAAAAAGCACGAGGAAACTAAAAATGACAGCGCAACTAAGAATAAAAATGACTTGGAATACTTCATTTGCTTATGGTTATGGATCAAAGTAACCGCTAATATAAAGAGATAAATAGATGTTTTCCAAAGCGAAGCAATTTTTTGATAAATCATTAATGGAAGTCAATTGCTGCGATTTTCAGTTTAACGAGGCTAATTCGCCAATATTGTAATGCCATTTTGGGATAAAAGCTCCCTGCCTGATCTTTACCGTCATCAAAAAGCCTTTAAAATCATCAAAATACCAGTGGCACGATTTTGACTTCTATCACGTAAAACTGATAAAGTGCTGTATGATAACAATTGAAGATTTTCGCGTGGCCTCTTTTGAGAGAAAATGTGATCTGGTGATTGCCAACTCCAATTTTATTGCTTCGCGCAAGCTTGGCGATGCCAAAGTGTACCTTTACCATACGGGCGAATTCTTTATTGAGGTGTATTATTCGTCCAAATACAAAAAAGTGTTGATGATCAATGCCTTTGATGACCTGCTTGGGCTTGAGACTTATGCTGATAATGTTTCGCTCACTGATTTAGGGCTGTGAGTGATTAATGGCTGAAGTATTTCAATAGCACTTTCTACGGCTGTAATATCTTCGATTGTTAAAATCAACTTGCCCGTTGTTTCTTTCATGCGGCATTTTTTAGAATGCGATTGAACAAAGGCCAAGATTTTTCCAAAAACTTCTGATTTGAAGTACTCATCCTTACCTGAAATAAAATACGCTCGCATCTTATCGTTTTTCAAACTTATTTTTTCAAAGCCCAATTGCTCCCCCACCCACCGCAGGCGCACAGAGTTGATCAATTGCTCTACCGATGGGGGCAACAAGCCAAACCTATCTTTTATTGAATCGGTAAATTTTTGCAAGGCTTCTTCATTCTTAATATTGTCCAATGAAGAATACAATTGCAAACGCTCGCTCGTATTGTTGATGTACGTATCAGGAATGAAAATTTCCAAATCTGTTTCTATCACACAATCTTGCACAATCAATTTCGCCTTGGCTGTCAGTTCTTCGGCAAACAAATCTTTAAATTCTGTTTCTTTCAATTCTTGAATGGCATCGTCCAAGATTTTGTGGTAGGTATCAAATCCTAAATCGGTAATAAAACCTGTTTGTTCTGCGCCCAATAAATTTCCTGCTCCTCGAATATCCAAATCGCGCATGGCCACTTTAAAACCATCGCCTAATTCAGAAAATTCTTCCAATGCTGCCAATCGCTTGCGCGAATCAGATGACAGCACGGAAGTCGGTTGCGTGAGCAAATAACAATACGCTTTTTTGTTTGAGCGACCAACACGGCCGCGCATCTGGTGCAGATCGCTCAAGCCAAACAAATGCGCTTGGTTGATCATAATGGTGTTGGCATTGGGGATATCCAACCCCGACTCTATTATATTAGTAGACACCAGCACGTCATATTCGCCCTCGATAAATTTTACCATCACTTTCTCTAGCTTATCGCCATCCATTTGGCCGTGGGCAATGCCAATGCGCGAGTCAGGCACTAATTTGAAAATAGTGTTGGCGATTTGATCGATATCACTAATGCGATTGTGTACAAAAAATACTTGTCCTCCCCTGCGCAGTTCTTTGCTCACAGCATCGCGAATGATTACTTCATCGAATGTGTGAAGCTCAGTAGTTACCGGTTGACGATTGGGTGGTGCAGTGGCAATGATACTCAAGTCGCGCGCGCCCATTAATGAAAAATGTAATGTGCGTGGGATGGGTGTAGCTGTAAGTGTGAGCACGTCAACATTTACCCTCAACTCCTTCAATCGGTCTTTCACCTTCACGCCAAATTTTTGCTCTTCATCAATCACTAGCAATCCAAGGTCTTTGAACTCCACATCTTTGCTTACTACGCGGTGCGTGCCAATGATGATGTTTATTGTGCCGTCTTTTACTTCTGCTAAAATTTGTTTGATCTCTTTTTCTGTTTTAAAACGTGAGACATAATCAATCTTGACTGGAAAATTTGCCAGACGTTCGGAAAAAGTTCTGTAATGCTGCATGGCCAAAATAGTGGTGGGCACCAGCACGGCAACTTGTCTTCCCTCGGTAGCGGCTTTGAATGCTGCACGAATAGCTACTTCGGTTTTGCCAAAGCCTACATCGCCACATACCAAGCGATCCATCGGATGTGGTTGTTGCATGTCGCGCTTTACATCTTCGGTGGCTTTCGCCTGATCGGGTGTGTCTTCATAAATAAATGACGACTCCAATTCGGCTTGCAAGAATCCATCTTCTGCGTAAGCGAAACCGGGCGCGCCTTTTCTTTTGGCATACAGGTCGATCAACTCCTTGGCAATGTCTTTTACTTTTTTCTTTGCTTTCGCTTTTTTGCCCTCCCACTCGCCACTGCCCAATTTACTGATGGATGGAGCTGCGCCTTCTTTGCCAGAGTATTTTGAGATTTTGTGGAGCGCGTGAATGCTCACATACAATAGATCATCATCACGAAAAATCAATCGGATAGCTTCTTGTTCTTTTCCGTTTACTTCTTTCTTTTCTAAGCCTGCGAACTTGCCGATACCATAATCTATATGCGTTACAAAATCACCAGGCTGCAAAGTCTGCAATTCGCGAAAGGTAAGTGCCTTTGATTTGGAAAATTTTTCTTTGCTTTTGTAGCGATGGTAGCGTTCAAAAATTTGGTGATCAGTGTAACAAACTACTTTCAACGTTGGATCAATAAATCCTTGTCGCAGGGAAAACTCTAAGGTTTGAAATTTTAGTTCGGGATGGATCTCTTCGAATACTCCATGCAATCGTTCCGCTTGCTTGGGTTGCTCAGCAGCGATAAAGTTTACAAAACCCTGTTGCTGATATTCCAACAAATTCGCAGCAAGCAATTCAAAATTTTTATTGAATGATGGTTGTGCCGAAGATTTTAATTCGAAAACCTTGGAGGGGTCGTACAAAAACCGTGAGCCAAATTCAATGCGCGAAAATTTAATGAGACGCGTTGTAAAATCCTCCACAGGATCGAAGAGATGATGCGGCTCCAACACTACTTTTGTTTGGCCGCTTTCGCGAAGGATACTTTCAAAACTCTGACTGGCCTTATCAAAACATTTGCTTACAATGTCTTGTGTAAGTTTTGAGTCTTTGATCCAAATACGCGAGGTGGGCGAGATAAAATCAAAAATGGATTGCCTCTCTTCTTGCATCAGGCGTGTCTGCACGTTGGGCATCAGGTTCACTTTATCTAATGTCTCAACAGAAAGCTGAGAGCCAGGATCAAAACTGCGGATGCCATCTACCTCATTGCCAAATAATTCGATGCGATAAGGAAGTTCATTCGCAAATGAGAATACATCGATGATGCCGCCCCGAATAGCAAACTGACCTGCTTCAAAAACAAAATCGGTTTTTTCAAAATCATACGTATGAAGAAACTCTTCCAAAAATTCACGATCCAATTGCTCGCCCTTCTTTACAACAAATGTGTTAGAGGCTAGTGATTTTTTGTTGATAACCTTTTCTGAAAGCGCCTCGGGGTAAGTGACAATAATATTTCCTTCGGGGTGATTACTGAGTTGATTCAACACCTCTGCACGCATGAGCACGTTGGCATTTTCTATCTCATCATATTCATACGGCCGTTTGTACGACATCGGGAAAACGAAAATTTCCTTCTCGCCCAATAAGCTTTGAAGATCATTAAAGAAAAACGCAGCTTCCTCTTTGTCATGAAGAATAACGAGATGATTTGCTCGAACGCTTTTATGGACTGCGGCCAAAACCACGGCATCTAAGCTGCCATGCAAGCCTTTGACGTGAATTGATTGAGAAGTGAGCGTACGAATCCCCTCGGCCAGCGTTTGTATCAAACTGTCCGTGCGATAGAGGGATAGAAAATCAGATGCCTTCAAACCAGAAAATCAGGCGGCAAATATACCACGATTAAGCTAACTTTGTGCGATGTATTATGTGCGGTTGTTATTTCTTTTGTTGGCTAGTACAAGTTTTCTATTCTTATTGATTGGGTTGATCAAGCCGTGGATCATGCTGTGGTGGGAAGATGTGCAGAACAGAAAGAAGATCATTCAAGTGTATGGGTTGCTGTCCATTTTCTTTTTAATAATTTACTATCTATTAGGTCTTTTGCCTCTATGACATTTGGGGGTGAAACCCTTTTTCAAAATTCACATACCTGACGGTAGGCGAGGGACTTTAAGCTGGTCTATAAACTCGTATTTTTGTAAAATGCGTTTTGCCTACAAGCTCATCCATAGACTTTATCGATGGCTGCCCTAGCAATCCGCTCGTCCTCGGCTTCTGATAATCCGCTTACGCCAATTCCCCCGATCACTTTTGAATTTTGCAAAATAGGCAGACCGCCACCGAAGCCAGTAATTCTCTGATCTCCCCAATACGCTGGCGGGCGACTTTTAGCAATCATGCCTTCGCCCATCTCTTTTGTTGATTTGCGATCGCGGGCAGAAGTGTAGGCTTTGTTTTGTGCAATGGTAGAAGATGCCGGTGAGGCTTCGTCCATTCGCAAAAAGGAAATCATTTCTCCTTCTGGGCCACAGACAGCTACAGCTACCTGTTTGTTTATTTTCTCTGCTTCCAGAATGACATGATCAATCAATTGCATGGCTTCTTTAGAACTTACTTTGGCAAATTGGGTCATGATAGTTTATTTTTTGTTCTGTCTTTTTTCATCGAACGATTAGGAATTTGAACCACATAGACACATCAGAAAACATAGCAATACACGCATAGTAACTATGTGAAAATCTAATGTACCTATGCGACTGTGTGTTCATAACATCGTATCCGAGTTCTTATGCTTTAATCTTGCTTCTCAAAAAGTCAGCCGTGTAGCCTTTGCCCTTCTTCGCCATTTCCTCAGGTGTGCCTTCAAACAAAAGATGGCCACCATTTTTTTCACCACCCTCTGGGCCAAGATCAATAATCCAATCAGCACATTTGATCACTTCTAAATTGTGCTCGATCACAATCACACTGTGTCCTTGATCAACTAATGCATTGATGGCTTTTAGTAATTTTGAAATATCGTGAAAATGCAAGCCAGTAGTAGGCTCATCAAATATAAAAAGGATGTGTTGGTCAGCGTCCACAGAATTTTTGCCAAGGAAGGAAGCTAGTTTTACGCGCTGTGCCTCACCACCCGAAAGTGAATTAGAAGATTGCCCTAATTTAACATAGCCCAATCCAACATCAAAAAGTGGGAGAATTTTTTCATACACAGCTTTCTTGTCTCTAAAAAACTCAAGACCTTCTTCCACAGTCATGTCCAGCACATCGGCAATGGATTTGTTTTTGTGTGTTACTTCCAATACTTCTTGTTTGAATCTTTTTCTATGACAACTTTCACACTCCAAGAAAATATCGGCCATGAACTGCATCTCTACTTTAATCTCGCCTTCGCCTTCGCAGGTTTCGCAGCGACCACCTTCTACGTTGAATGAAAAGTGGGAAGGTTTGTAACCGCGCTGCTGTGCTAGTGGTTGATCGGCATATAAATTACGAATGGCATCGTACGCTTTCACATAACTGATAGGATTAGAGCGAGAAGATTTACCTATTGGGTTTTGATCTACAAACTCTACTTGTTTGATTTTAGAAAAGTCGCCAGTGAGCTGATCATACTTACCAGGAGTTTCGCCTACCGAGCCGCTCAATCTACCAATGACAGGAAATAAAATTTTCTTTATCAAAGTGGATTTGCCCGAGCCGCTCACACCTGTTACCACCGTCAACGCTTCAAGCGGAAACTTTACTTTCAGGTTTTTTAGATTGTTTTCTCGCGCGCCTGTGATAGTCACAGAGTCTTTCCACTTTCTTCGGATTGTTGGTATTGAAATTTTTTCTTTGCCACTGAGGTAATCGGTAGTGTGTGAGCTGGTCTTGCCATTAATTTCTTTGATCGTTCCTTGAAAAACTAAAAGCCCTCCATGTGATCCCGCATCTGGGCCGATGTCAATGATTTGATCGGCAGCGCGCATGATTTCTTCTTCATGTTCTACCACAATCACGGTGTTGCCCATGTCGCGCAATGATTTCAATACTTCCACCATCCGTGCCGTGTCGCGTGGATGAAGGCCTATGCTCGGTTCGTCCATGATGTACATAGAACCCACCAATGCGCTGCCTAATGATGTGGCCAATTTGATGCGTTGAAATTCTCCACCTGATAAAGTAGAAGTAACACGATTCAGCGTTAAGTAGCCAAGACCAACTTTCACCATGTACTCCAAGCGCGATTTTATTTCGGTGAGTATGCGCTCAGAGACTTTCAGTTCGTAAGGCGGCAGTTTTACATTTTGAAAGTGAACGAGGGCATCTTCAATCGGCATCAACACCAAATCAGTAATAGAAGTATCGGTGATGTTCACGTACGCAGCATCCTTCCGCAACTTAGTGCCTCTGCAATCGGGGCAGGTAGTCCTTCCTCGAAAGCGAGAGAGCATGACACGGTATTGTATCTTATGTGTTTTAGATGCAATGTAACGGAAGAACTCGTGGAGGCCTTCAAAGTATTCGTTGCCATTCCAAATCAAATCTCGTTGCTTTTGTGTCAGTTCGCTGTAGGGCCGGTGAACAGGAAAATCAAACTTGATCCCGTTCTTCAACAATGGCTTGCCCCACTCGCTCATTACTTCTCCGCGCCAAGGAGCAATGGCTCCTTCATAGATCGACAAACTTTTATCAGGGATCACTAAGTCTTCATCGATGCCCAAGATTTTTCCAAACCCCTCGCACGTTTGGCATGCGCCAAAGGGATTGTTGAAACTGAATAAATTGATGGACGGCTCGGTGAACGAAATACCATCCAACTCAAAGCGATCAGTAAAGCTTTTCTTTTCTTGTCCTTCTACATAGATAGAGCAATCTCCATGACTTTCGAAGAAGGCAGTTTGTACGGAATCAGAAAGACGGAAGGTTAAATCTTCATCAGTGGCGTTGACAGAGGCGCGGTCGATGAGTATTTCCACCTCACCCCCTGCCCCTCTCCGGAGGAGAGGGGAGGGGTTAGACTTATTCTTTTTCTTCGTATCATCTTTTGGTTCAGCTTGGAGCGGTGCACCAACCAGTTCTTCGATAAATTTTACTTCACCGTTCACTAGTACCCTTGCAAATCCTTTGCTGAGCAAAAGATTCAATTCATCCGCAAGCTTTCTGCCCTTTTCTATTTTCAGGGGGCAGGCGATCATCACGCGAGTACCTTCTTTTTGTTTGTTTATGTAGTTAACTACATCAGTAACGGTATCTCGCTTTACTTCTTGGCCGCTCACTGGCGAATAGGTTTTGCCGATGCGAGCGAACAAAAGTTTTAAGTAGTCATAGATTTCAGTAGTCGTGCCAACGGTAGAGCGGGGATTTCGTGTATTCACTCGCTGTTCGATGGCAATGGCAGGTGATACTCCTCTAATATAATCCACTTCGGGTTTTTCCATGCGACCGAGGAACTGTCGTGCATAGGAACTCAAACTTTCTACATACATGCGCTGACCTTCGGCAAAGAGTGTGTCAAACGCCAATGAAGATTTGCCAGAACCAGAGAGCCCGGTGATCACTACCAACTTATTGCGTGGAATGGCCACACTCAAATTTTTGAGATTGTTGACCCTGGCCCGTTTAATGATGATGAATTGTTTCGGGTCGAGGTCGTCTAAGTAAGAATCGTTGGGGATGTTGTTCATTGGAAAACGCAAAAGTAAAAAAATGCGGTGCGTTGTCCTATTCGCGATTCAATTTTGGATGGATAATTAGGTAGAGGCGCAAAATTTTGCGCCTCTACCTAATTATCAAAATCCGGATCGTAGCTGGCTTCTTTGGCATCGCCCCCATCATCGTCCACCCCTGCATCGTCATCTGCACCACCATCAAAATCATCGTCACCCACTACAGGGCGGATATCATCATCATCGCCATCAAACTCTTGCTTCTTGCTGGATTCCACATCGTAGCCACCATCGCTGTTTTTGGTGGTGGGCACTTTTACCAAGAAAACAGAATCGTCTGTCTCTAGCGGGAAAACAAAAATCGGTTCTTTCTTAGCATTGGTGATGCGGGTGATGCTGGCTTCGTATCCATTTGGATATTGTTCGCGCATGAGGTCGCGTAGGTCTTCCGACAGATTCTCCAGGCTCTTGATTACTCTTTTTTTCGCTACTGCCATGATTGATTGTGGTGTTCAATTAAAAATTCGCCTCAATTAGCGAAAGAATTTATACAAGAGGCAACATTTTTGTTAAAATTTTTTGGGTTTTCGACAAATAGTTCTACTTTTCAACTCTCAACCAAATATAAAACTAACCCACACACTATCGAGCCACATCTTTACGTTACCTAAACGCAAGACAGATGATTGACAGCAGATGCAGTGACAGCCAGTTGGTTTCGCTCTATCAAACCGGTAACGAAGGCGCGTTCGAGATGCTTCTTCACAGACACAAATCCCGTATTTATACGGCTATCTACCTGATTGTTAAAGACCGCTACGAGGCAGAAGACCTGCTTCAGGACACGTTTATCAAAGCGATCAACACAATTAAAGGTGGCCGATACAACGAGGAAGGGAAGTTTCTCCCTTGGATTTGCCGTATCGCTCATAACTTGGCCATTGACCACTTCCGCAAGAGCAAGCGCTACCCCGAGGTGACGCTAGAAGATGGTAGCCATGTGTTTGACTCGATGCAGTTTGCAGAGGAGTCGTATGAAGACAAGCAATTGATACGCGATACACGGTCGCGCATGCGGGATTTGATTAAAGAACTGCCGGAAGAGCAGAAGCAAGTGCTGATTATGCGGCACTATTTGCAGATGAGCTTCCAAGAAATAGCAGCGCGCACGGAGGTGAGCATAAACACAGCACTGGGGCGGATGCGGTATGCGTTGATCAACTTGAGAAAAAAGATGATTAAAAACCATATAGCCTATGATAAAGACTTTTACCCAAAACGATCTGATCCGGTTTCTATACCACGAGACCTCCGAACAGGAGACGAAGGAGATTAACAAAGCCCTTCTCTGCGATAGTGAACTGCAAGCTCAGTACAATGATCTGAATGCTAGCAAAAGTATTTTGGATGAAACGCAGATGCAGCCATCGGCTAGCACGGTGTTGAATATTCTCAGCTACTCGCGGGAGATGCAGGCGCGTAGATAGAAGCTTCGAGCTCTTAATAGGACAAACAAATTCTTAAGGACTTTATCTTTTTGAGGTGGAGTCCTTTTTTGTTTGGAGGCAAGGGAATCAGAATTTCAATTTTTTTGAATCTTGCTTGACGTTCCACCAAGTAAGCAGCATTATTTCTTTTCTGGAAGGGTAAAAGCGATAGTAAAGGGTAATGTACTTGTTGGCTCTTGCTTTTCTTACTTTGTTGCTTTTGGGCGAAGGAGGATATGATTCTGGATATTTTTTTAGTCTTCCAAATATCGCGTTAGCTTGCTTTACAAAATTTTCGGCTTCTCGTTCTGACCACTCCTTAAGAAGATAATTAAGGTTTTCGTCAAAGGTCTTCGTTGCTTCATCGGCCCAAACTATTTTAATAGCCATTTCTGGTACTTTTTCATGACAATTTCATGTGGAGTGACCCTGCCAGCTTCTACATCTTTCAAGCCTTTATTGATAGATGCTTTTTCTGCTTCCGTCAATTCATCCCACCAATCACTTTGTTGCTCCACTTCAAGCATAGCGTGGATCATCTTAACAGTTTTTGCATCTGCCCGATCAATGTATTTTTTTGTTTTCTTCCTTAAAACGGTCAGCTCCTTCATTGCTTTTTGTTGGTTTGCTAAGGTACAATTAAGAAATTATAACTCTCTCATCAAAACAATTAGCCCGCCAATTATTAAAAAGATTGCTAAAACAATGATTTGTCCTCTGGCTGCTTTTGCTGAGGGATTTCTATCTTCCCTTTTGAATGGTGCAGCATTGAATCTCGCAGCAAGGATTAATACACCAAGAGTTATAGCAAGCGAAGCAATGATTAATGTTATAGTCCAGTCACTCATAGACTAATAACTTAATTGAGCATTCTTGCTCCCGTAAACGTACCGCTGCCCATACTGCCAAGTTTAACAGTGCCTTTCATGGAGTCCTGATCTACTGCGCCATCGTATTCTACCAAGTTACCGCTTACGCTAAATTCTAGATGGATTGCTTTGGCTTTTATGATTCCTTTTACCGCAGCTTCGCCCAATTGCCCGCGATAGGTGCCAGTAAGTGTAGAGTCAGATGCGTGTTTGAGATCAAAAACAGGCGAACCGTTGCCTACGGATGTCTCGACTTTCATTTTCCAAGTACCATTTACATTGGAATGTTTCTGTGCCTTTGCGGAAGTAGCTGCTAAAGAAATAATAACTAAGGCTAAGAGGATAGTTGTTGAGAATGGAAAGCCATGCTGCTCGTTTTTCATAATTGAAGTTTTAGATTTCACTGGATTTACCCATGAATGTAATTAAAAATTTGTAGAAGATCCGTTCAGCCATGAGCCCTTGGCCCTAAGAGACCGAAGGAGTTTGCAATGATGAGTCGGTTTTAAGATCATTCATTATTACAATTCATCTCTTATATCCCTCATCTCAGTAAACTTATTTCCCATGAAATCTAGATAACGTTTATCATTGCATCATGACAACAGAAAAATTTCTTTCGCTTGTACTGGTGCTGCACATTGCGGGTGGTACTGTTGCTTTGATCAGTGGCTTAGTGGCCATGCTTACTGCTAAAGGAAGTAAGCCCCACCGACTGGCAGGTAAAATTTATTTTGGCGGGATGACGGCTGTTTTTATAGGGGCAGTAATCACAGCACTTGGCCATCACAAAGATTTTTTGCTGATGATTGGTTTCTTTAGTTACTACTTAACGGTGCGCGGCTATCGGGTTTTGTTTTTGAAGAAGTTGAATCAAGGGCAAAAGCCTGTTCTTGTTGATTGGGTGATTATTTCCGTATCTGCTATTTTCATCTTAGCACTTTTTGGCTGGGGCATTTGGGCAATTACACTAGGCTCAGGGATGGGCATTACAGGAATTGTATTTGGTATGATCGGCTCCATTTTTTTATTTCAAGATGTGAGGAGCTTCGTTTCTCCACCCAAAGAAAAAATGCATTGGTGGTTTACGCACATTGGCAGCATGGCAGGTAGTTACATCTCGGCTGTTACTGCTTTTGTGGTGGTGAATGTGCAGTTGCCTCAACACAATTGGGTACTGTGGGTATTGCCAACTGCTGTAGGCAGTGTGTTGATTGCAAAGACGATTAGGAAGTATAAAAATCAATTCAATAAAAATGGAGTTGCACCTTGAACTGGGTGTACGACAATTTTGCAGCTAAACACAAAAGGTACTAAGCCTATAAATACTAATCAGGGGCATCTGTTGCGTGCCAATAAAAGTTTATCTTGATTGGATTTATCTGTGGCACGCTTTATATCCCACATCTTTTAACCACGGGTTAAAACCCGTGGCCTGGAGTTTGGCTATAAGACCCAACAGAATAAAAAAAATGCCGAAGTATCAGATATTTCGGTTTTTTTGCGTTATTTTATATCTAGTTAAA
>JAYWHU010000018.1:0-20424 GCA_043777495.1 Cyclobacteriaceae bacterium
GCAGGCAGTTCTTCCAATGCCTCAAAAGTATTGGGTACTTGGCCATTGTATTTTTCTACCAAGATTTTTGAGAGTCCTGCAATGCCTTTGGATTTCATAGGCGAAAGCCCGCACGGTTTTATGATCTCACGGATTTCTTCCACAGAAAACTTCATCATGTCATAAGGGTTATCGGCAGTTTTGAAAAGTAGTGGAGTGATTTTATTCACACGCTCATCTGTACATTGGGCAGAAAGCAGAACAGAAATCAATAAGGTGTAGGCATCTTTGTGTTGTAGAGGAACTGCGGGATTGGGATAAAGTTTTTCCAATATCTTTACGATGTCACCTACTTTTTCTGATTTGGTCATGGATGAATTATAAAATTCCCGTTCCAAAGATATAAAAGAAGAGGCCGCCTTTGGGGCAGCCTTTCTTATCAACTTCTATTTCAAGATTACTTCTTCACCTCTTCATACTCTACATCTTGTGCATCGCTTGCGCCCGCAGTACTGCCACCTGTGTTGGTGTTGGCATCTGCGCCAGCATTCGGTTGAGCTGCACCTGCTTGCCCACCTTGTGCATACATCTCTTGTGATGCAGCCGTCCAAGCGGTATTGAGTGCGTTCATAGCAGTGTCAATCGCAGCTAAGTCTTGGCTCGCATGTGCTTCTTTCAATTTAATCAACGCACCATTGATGGCCGATTTATTTCCTTCAGAAAGTTTATCGCCAAACTCTTTCAATTGCTTCTCAGTTTGGAAAACCAATGAATCAGCTTGATTGATCTTTTCTACTTTCTCTTTTTCTTTCTTGTCAGACTCTGCATTAGCTGCAGCCTCTTGCTTCATCTTTTGGATTTCGGCATCCGTTAAACCGCTTGATGCTTCAATACGAATCTTCTGCTCTTTGCCCGTGCCTTTGTCTTTCGCAGCTACATGAAGGATACCGTTCGCGTCAATGTCGAAGATCACTTCAATCTGCGGCACACCACGCGGAGCAGGAGGAATTCCATCTAAGTGGAACCGTCCAATCGTGCGATTGTCTTTTGCCATCGGGCGCTCGCCTTGTAGCACGTGTATTTCTACCGAAGGCTGACTGTCCGATGCAGTTGAGAATGTTTCTGATTTTTTAGAAGGGATCGTAGTATTTGACTCAATCAACTTCGTCATCACACCACCCATGGTTTCGATACCCAATGAAAGTGGCGTAACATCCAACAACAACACATCTTTCACTTCGCCAGTTAACACACCGCCTTGTATGGCAGCACCTATCGCTACTACCTCATCAGGGTTTACACCCTTCGATGGTTTTTTGCCGAAGAATTTTTCTACTTCCTCTGCAATTCTTGGTATGCGTGTAGATCCGCCCACTAAGATCACTTCGTCAATTTGTGAAATAGAATAACCAGAATCGGCCATTGCTTTTTTGCAAGGATCCAACGTGCGCTTGATCAAATCATCGCACAGTTGCTCAAATTTTGCACGACTCAATTTTTTCACCAAGTGTTCTGGCACGCCATCCACGCTAGTGATATAAGGTAAGTTGATTTCTGTTTCGTTGCCGCTCGATAGCTCTATTTTTGCTTTTTCAGAAGCTTCCTTCAAGCGCTGTAACGCCATTGGGTCTTTGCGCAAGTCAATGTTTTTGTCAGCCTTAAATTCATCGGCCAACCAGTTCATGATGCGCATATCAAAGTCATCACCGCCAAGGTGAACATCACCATTGGTAGATTTCACTTCAAACACACCATCACCTAATTCCAATATAGATACATCGAATGTTCCACCGCCTAAATCATAGACAGCGATTTTCATGTCCTTATTTTTCTTGTCCATACCATACGCCAACGCTGCGGCAGTAGGCTCGTTGATGATACGCTTCACATCCAAGCCAGCAATTTGTCCAGCCTCTTTGGTTGCTTGGCGCTCTGCATCGTTGAAGTACGCAGGCACGGTAATGATCGCCTCTGTTACTGTAGTGCCTAAATAATCTTCCGCAGTGCTTTTCATCTTCTGCAAAATCATCGCAGATATTTCTTGTGGGGTGTACATCCTATCGCCAATGCGTACGCGCACGGTGTCGTTGTTGCCACTCTCCACTTCGTATGATACCATTTTTTTCTCACCACTCACTTCACCAAACTTTTTGCCCATGAAGCGTTTGATAGACGACACCGTATTTTTTGGGTTGGTAATAGCTTGGCGCTTGGCAGGGTCGCCCACTTTGCGTTCGCCTTTTCCGTTGTCCAAAAAGCCCACGATAGAAGGCGTAGTTCTTCTGCCTTCGCTATTGGCAATCACCACAGGTTCGCTGCCTTCCATTACGGCCACGCAACTGTTGGTGGTTCCTAAGTCTATTCCAATGATCTTTCCCATATCAGTTTATTGTTAATTTTTCAAGGTTATATGCCCTCGAAGTCAATCATTATGCCACGAGGTATTTACTGCCAAAAAGTGACAGAGTGGCATAGGCCATTGATTTTTTAAAGATTCTGAGTGCTATTTGGGCGGCTAGAGTTTTATCCCGCCATAGCGGGAGGCTATCCACCCTGCCGCTCCTAACTTTTTAACTGCCGAAGTTTTAACGAAGGCAGCGGCTAAGTGCGGCCTGCCGGTTCTCTCATAGGGTCGTGCTTAATTGAAAATGTCTCCTTACTGCACGCATCGTCTCCCACTTTGGACATAATACTTTTTAGATTCAATATAATTTTGACACCAACTAGTGTTAAAATTTAAGCTATGCAGAGCAGTGGAAATTTTATTTGTTAAAAAAGCACTCATGTAATATTTTATCATTTTTTGATTTGCGATGGGGGGGGCAACAGCTACATTTAGAAACAGTTCAACTAAAACCCAATTAACATGAAAAAATTTACTCTTATGCTTTTTTTAGTGGCAACGATTGGTTGTTCAGACAATAACAATTTGCAGTCAGTGAACAAAAATGATCCGACACTCACCAATGGTGGAAGATTAAAATTCAAGGATTTACAAGCACTTGGTGATTTCGTAAACTCAAACAAAAAGAACGGCCAGCTTGACATCGAAGAAGTAAACCAGAGAACAAAAAAGTTAGGGTTCATATCTCACCGCGAGAACTACAATTCAAAAATGGAAGCAGTAAGAAAGGTAAGGGCAGAAGCAAGGGTGATCAACGGACTGGTTCCTATAGATGAGGCGCCTAGCGGAGAGATTCCGCCTAGTGAAGTGCCGTCTGGTGGAGTGCCCATATATGATCAGATAAGCCAATATCTTTCACCCACACAAGAGATAACCAGACTTGCACCAATTGAAGATTCTGAATTAGCAGCGGTGTTAAATGAAGATCAAGAAATACAATTTGGGAACTCTGTCGCGCGTGTTCAAAATGATTACACTTTTGTATTTAATGACGGCAATACAGCACTCATCACCGATTATTATAGGGCGCTAAGCCAAGGTGCGGCACAAATACCAGTTGGGGAAAACGAGGTGAATTTTGGTGGATTAAAAGTTTATAAGACGGCAGTAAGAGTTATTAGTCTTGCACCCATGATTGACGAAAGTGGTGGTACATTAGGCGGTAGAAAAGATGCTCGAGGGAGTGCACTTTGCGGAGTCCATTACCGCCCAGATGTGCGCATGGAGGGAAAACTCGTTAGCACGTGGGCGTTTTTCTATTCTTCTGGGCGTATTGAAACCAAAGTTATACAAAGATACAGAAGTTGCTTTTTATGGTGGTGTAGCGATAAGTGGAATAATAATATTCCTGCTAGCAGACTTGCTATGAGCTATGATATTTATGTGTCGTTTAATAATGCGGTGGCAAGGAGATACACAGAATCAAGGGAAGTTTTAAATAGCTCCTTACTTAATAGATCTTTTGGGTCTCTATATGGATGGAATGTTGCCAGATTTGATTATTCGGGCTGGTCTTGCCACTCGACTACTTACCAAGGGATGACTTTATCTTGTACCAATCTATTTTTTGATCTTCCAAACCTAGCGTACCAACCAGTAACATGTCCTTAAAAAAAAATGAATATAAGGAGAGATGCATCTCTCCTTATACTTTTTATTCCAAAATTATAATTACTGCAATAGCATTACTCCTTATCTCTTCCATAACAGAGGCGCAAAGATTTTATATTGGAGGTGTCAATCAATATATTTTTTCATTGTATCGATATCAGTTAACCTATCAAAACTACCCTGCCCTGTTTACCTCTCGGGGGCGATTGAGTGATGAACTTCCTACTAATTTCGGGTATCACCTTGGATATCAATTAAAGGGAAGACATTTTGTTGAACTAACTTATTCCAAGCAGGATTATGCTTCCTTTAAAGATTTTAGGGAAAGTATTATTTTGGCTGGACTTAGAGAAGAAAAAGCCACAAATATTGGCCTTCGCTACAAGTTCAGTTTGTTGAGTCTTCCCATTAGAATAACAACTTTTGAAAGTAAATATCCATTCAGATTATATGCACTGGCTGGAGGCGTTTATCGGATTAACGCAAATCAGATTGGCTCCGCTTCTGGTCGTTACTTAGACAATTTAGGTAGAGTAGAAATCGAATTGGAGGAATTTCATACCGAAAAGCCACAATTTCTTTTACAGGCTGGTTTAGAAGCGGAGTTTCCCCTTTACCGAAGTCTTTCTTTGGCTGCCAGCTATACGTGGTTTTTTGGTTTTGGGCAAGATTTTGTAACGACTCGCTATACGGATTATACCAACGGAGGGGCACAGGGATACCGTTACTCAGATGGTGGAGGCACGTATGGTTCCATTAGCCTAAGGTGGTACTTGCCTGGCAGCACAGATGTTGCTCAAAAAGCTTCATTAGTTAATGGAAGAAAGTTTTATTTGGGGGTTGAATACTTTCGGTTCTCTAATTCTAACAGAGACCCAAATAGGTCACCCATTGGCTTGAACGAGTCCGTAGGAATTATAGCAGGGTATAGAAAGAATAAAAATATACTGGAAACAGGTATCACACCACTCCCAAGTTTATTAGGGTATCAAACAAACTTACCTCTAGCAGGAGGCAGCAGCCATGAAAGGCGTTGGTATCTACCATTTCGGTATAAGCGAGCCATAGCTGTGTTTAAAAAAGGACAATATCAAAATATGGAGTGGCTTCCAAATGCAGGGTTAGGGGTTCACTTACCCATCATACTTACATCAGACACATCCTATTTTCCAGACGGGGATTTAGCGGCCAATCACCAAAATGTAAATGGCGTTGTTGTTGGTGCCGAGATTGGTTCAGAATTGGCAATAAATGCAGGTGGCCTTACGTTCTCGTTGCAATTGCGATATTTACATGGCTTTGCACCAACTCGTCAATTGCAAGTATTTGATAACAATACCATGCCTACAAACAATTATATTTCATCTATCCCAAGTGGCTGGCTAAGTGGGATTTCAGTTAAATATCGCTTAGGTAGATAAATAAATAGTCAGTGATGGTAGTAATCATCTTCCTTGAGTGAGACAATCGTCAGCTATACAAAATACTTTGAGACAATGGGTTTTAACAGGACTATTTCAATTTGTTCTTTTCTTCTTTTTATAAATTGGTCATCACATGCCCAAGAAGTTGGCAAAAGCGTAACCAATACCAGCAGTATAAAAATGGGTATCTTGGGTTTTGGCTATTCGCAAGAATATGCAATTGGCAAAATATGTACATTCAACTTGGAGTTGGGATTTTTAACAGGCTCTGCTGCTTACAAAAGTGGCACGATAGGTAATGGTTGGGATTGGAGCTTGCCATTGGCAGCTCGAGTAGACCCTCGGGTGTATTACAATTTTATTCGCAGAAGCGAAAAAGGTAAGAACACAAAATATAACTCAGCTGATTTCATTGGTTTAGCTGTAACTTATTCTTCTAGTATTTCCATAGGTAATTTATCCATCAGTCCACAGCTATCAGTTACTCCCCAATGGGGTATTCGAAGGCTAATTTGTCCACGATTTTATTTTGAGCCGTCTTTGGGGTATGGAATTGTATATGTCTTTTCGCCAAAGTTATCGGAAGTCTGGATTGATCAATTTGTTCTTAATGCAAAAATTGGCTTTCTAATGAATCGGTAATTGGGAACGGGTTTCTCACCCCCTCCTGCAACGCATCGTCTCAGTTTTCGAGAGTTATGCTTAGCAGCGAATTCTCTCCTAGGCTTGCGCTCAATTAAAAATATCTTTCAAATCGATTGTAAATTCTTTGACTGATTTGGATTCTAACCTCCCTTTGTAAAGTTTTTGAAAGAGACTGAACTTTCCGTTTTCATTAATGTACAGCTCCACTATTTCTTTTTCAGCATCAATAATCCAGTATTCAGATACTCCGTTTCTACCACAAAGTCCGGGGCAGGAAAAAGCATTTGGTCATCAGTAAACTTGCTTGCCTTTTCCTTCGAGAAAAATGAAATATCTGGTTCGTAATCATTTCGGGTGAGTGCTATCATCACTTTTTCGGCACCTACCTCGCCCAAATTATTTTTATTTACAAAATCACCTAATTTTATCATCAAATTAGTAGACTTCTTTTGGCGGGTGAATTGTAATACACAATTTCACCATTGATAAACTCAGCCCTTATATTTTCATGAACCAATTCCCGATACTCCTTTCGTTTTTCAGATTCACGGTTGAGCATAGCCTGTACCTCTTGAATCAGCACCACCACATCAGGGTGTTCTTGCAGTGCAGTTAAAATTTCAGTTCGGCTTTGCGCTGTTCTCATTAATACAAAAATAACAGAAAATAGTTAAACGTACTTTGCTAAGTTTGCCTATTCAAAAAACAAATATCTATGGCAGGCATCCTCAAATCCGTTTCAGGCAAAAGCAAAATCAAACTAGGCAATAAAAAAATCTCCATCATAGTGGCCGAGTGGAACGAAGAAATCACCGAGCCTTTGTTTCAGGGCGCGCGCGATGCCTTGATTCAATTGGGCGTAAAAAAATCAAACATCATCCGCAAAAATGTGCCGGGCAGTTTTGAACTTCCATTGGCTGCCCAATGGGAAGCCGAAAAAAAAGACATAGCTGCTGTGATCTGTTTAGGCTGCGTAATCCAAGGCGATACCCCTCACTTCGATTATGTTTGCCAAGCAGTGGCCTACGGAATCATGAAAGTGAATTTGAAAACTAATAAACCAGTGGCGTTTGGCGTGCTCACTACACTAAATAAAAAGCAAGCGATGGATCGTGCCGGTGGCAAACTTGGAAACAAAGGCGAAGAGGCAGCTCTAACAGTGGTGAAGATGTTGGAGATAAAGGGCAAGGGATAAAGTGGCAAAGGCAATTGGTAAAGAGGCAAAGGGCAAATAGCAAACTGATTTTAAATTGCGAGACTTCGATCTTCCAACTTCTAACTTCTTTTAAATATGGAAAACATATCCCCCAAAAAATACATTCAAACGAGAGCGCGTGCATTGCCCATTTATAAATGCTATGTCAATGAAGGATGGGAAGAAGCCGGCATGGCAGATGTGGTTGTCCTTCGCCAGCATGTTACAAAAACGGTAACGGGCGCGGTATTTCTGGTAGATTTAAAATGCATGGGCATAAAAGATACTTTCTGGATGTTTAATGTACCCGCAAATGACATTTATGAAAAGCTACCGAGTTTTAAAGAACGATTCATAGAGATCGATTATACGCTTGCCCATAACATCATTTTTGCAGGGCACGATTTTGCCATGGACTTTGACATTGCCCCGCACAAAGACTTTGCCATTACCACGTTTATCTTAGAAGAAGACGATGACGAAATACCTTTGGTGGACATTGCCGTAGGTGAAGATGGTGTGCCCCATTTGATTACTTACCATGCCAATCAACACCTGGACGTACTTGCCAAGCTCAAAAAAAATGCAGGAGAGGGGAATTATCATTATACATATGGAGTAGACGGATCTTATGAAGATGAGGACGATGATGGGGAATATGATGAGGACGATGAATTTGTTCCATTAGCAGAAATTGGCCCTGGTTTATTAGACCCGAACAATGTAGAAAACGTTGCCATGCACGAACTGGTGGACAAGGAATTGACCGATCAGCGAGATCTGAATGAACAGCTCACTATCATGGCAGAAGTGAACATTCGCATTTTGGAACCGGTGCATGAGCTTACTGAAGAGGAAGAAAACCTGATCGATAAAGAGTGGGATTATCGCAATGAGCATAATGTTGATTATACCCAAGCAGAAACGGATATGGTCATAGTGTGTATAGAAAAAATCATTGAAAATAAAGTAGCGGGCAGCTTCGAAGCAGGGACTGAAATAGAACTCGAAGAGTTGGATGGCTTAAGAAAATGTATTGAAGAAGCCAACGGTAACCCATATCTACTAGCCTTGTTGAATGTTACCGAGTTGAGCATCGATGCAAAAGAAGTTGCGCCTTTATTGCTAGTTAAATTGGAAAGTCAGCGTGACCACGATATCATAAAACTATCGCTGGCCTTGCGCGAACTGGTGACCAACCATGCAGGGTTTTATAAAAGCTATGCAGAGCAACCAAGTTATGAAAATGTTTTTACCGGTAAGGGTGAGGGTTCGTTACATGAAGACTGCCTTCATCTCTACTATCTGATGCAAGTGATACGTTACAGCAAATCAGAGTCTATTGGGTTGGCCATTGCGTATTATCGGTTGCTTACCACAAATTTTGAAACCGTATTTTTCGAGTTTAGTGCATCTCTATTTTATCCGTTTTTTTTATCGGCATTGGGCAAGCATACTGAAATTGAAATGCTTAAAAAGCAACAATTGAGAAAGGATAAGGTCTCTAAATGAAAAGATGTCTCAACTTTCTTAAGATGGAGAGATCACACCCCGCCTACTTCTTTACAAATTTAATCTGTTGAATCGCATTCGACTGCTGCACTCGAACCAAATAAACACCCGATGAAAAGTTTTCCACCGAAGCCTCATGCCCACCTTTCTGTTTTGTTAAGCTGAGAAGCGTGCTGCGACCCACTAAATCAACCACTGTACATTCACGCGTTTCTTCTTCGAGTCCAATAATCATCAAACGATCGTCAGCTGGATTGGGATAAATTGTGATGTCTGAAGAGATAGTCAAATCACCTGTGATGACCACTGGCGTATCTGCAGAAAAATCACTGATGCAATTATCAATTGTGACCTGCACTTTATACGTTCCCGCAGTTGTTGAAGTGTGGGTGTTGTTGGTAGCACTTGATATCGCAACATTGTTCAAGAACCATTGGTTACCAGATGCCGCACTAGACGTAAGCGTGACGGTTGAACCAACCAGCGATACGTTTATGGTTGGCTTCGCTGGCTTGATACAAAAATCCCTCACGACAGAAGGGGCTGCGTTGTAATTTTCATTGCCCGACTGGCTAGCGGTGATGCTCGCCTTGCCCGCGCTCACAATGGTTACTTGATTTCCTGCAATGGAAATTTTAGAGTTAGGTGTCAGTGTCACAGCAAGACCAGAAGTGGAAGTGGCAGATGCCGTGAAAGCCAAATCACCCAAAAGCTTGTCAGGAATAGCTGTAAAAGTAATAACCTGATTTGCTTTGTTGATCGTCAATGGTTGAACAACATCTGCGGCAACATTGAAACTGGCATCTCCAATTTGACTTGCCGTAATATTCACCGTTCCTGCTTTTATAATTGTAACTGTGTTTCCCGTAACGGAAGCAATAGTAGCATCAGAACTGCTGAAACTTATGGCTAAACTAGAACTAGAATTGGCTGAAAGCGCGAACGCGGCATCGCCAAAATTTTTGACGGACAAGGCAGCGAAAGTGATGGTCTGATTTGCTTTGTTGATCGTCAAAGGTTGAACAACATCTGCGGCAACATTGTAGTTGGCATCACCAGCTTGGCTCGCAGTGATGTTCACCGCTCCTGCTTTTAAAATGGTAACTGTATTGCCAGAGATCGAAGCGATAGTGGCATCAGAAGGAATAAAGCTCACTGGCAATCCAGAAGTGGAAGTGGCAGAAAGAGTGAAGCTTGCATCACCAAAAGTTTTTGCTGGCAATGTGTTAAAGGTAATTACCTGATCGGATTTAGTAATTATGAAACGCGCAGATACCGGCAGATGATCTGATGTAGTATTTATATAATTGCTAATGTATGCTCTAGGGTCTTCTACAGTAATAGAATTACCCACATAAGCAGTAGTCAATTCATTGGAGGTAATGATATGGTCTAAGAAACTGCTTGAGTTCGGGAAGCTCACAGCCCCCGCTTGGCTGATTGCATAAGTGAGTGAATTGAAGTTGGTAGCATCATCCACAAAAGGTTTATAAGTAGATTCTGAGCCTGTGTTAATAGACGTATCCACATCATCATTGAAATCGCCAAGCAAAATAATATCGTCATTGGCATAATTGGCAACCAATGAATCTTTCAAGACCTGCACATCGTATTTCCTTCTATCATAATCCGCTTGGGCAGAGCCTGATTTCGCATGGATAACCACAGCCCGAATGCGCTTCTTGATACCTTTAACGGTCACGTCAAATGTGGCCATAAAAGGTAGCCTCCCTGATGACCAGAAGTTGACTGGGGTATTGCCACCTGAAGTTGGGTAACCGGGAAGTAAAGAGGTGTTTCCTGCTCTTACATCATCATACAATTTAGAGAACATGACTCTTCCGCTAATAAATTCAACGGTGGCAGCATTGAAAATGAATCCAATTTTCTGGGGTGGGAAGTTGGGGTCTTCAGCATTAAAGGAATAAGACCATCTATCCGAAAGGACACCATTATAGCCGGGCAGGTTGCCGATCAAAAAACTAAAAGCAAAATCGTCAGCAACTTCTTCTACGGCATAAATATCAGAATCAATTGTTTGCATTACGGTTGACACATTACTAATCTGTAAGGCGTCATCTACAGGCCCAAACTCTACGCCACTCGTATTTTTTACATCAGTGCCAAAGAATTCAAGATTGTAAGTTGAAATATCAAGTGTCTGCAATTTATCTGTGCCAGTTAAAAAAATGTTTTTGCTAGCCACGCCAGTAGAATTATGAAAAATTGCCTGCTTGAATGTCTCTGTTGTGCCAGAGGTGGCAACAAATTTCACGTACACAGTTTGTGGAGTGGCAGCCTCTAGAGCCGTATAGGAAATAGTGCTTGAGAACGTACTATTGTTTTTCGATACCGTAAAATTCACGGGCGCAATAAGAGTTATATCATTGGAAAGATTCACCGCTTTTAAAGTATAGCTTTTTACTGATCCACCTCTTGTAAAAAATAACGCAGAGGGAGTAATATCCAAATAGCTTGCTATTGCATTGTTGAAACTTATTTCGTCAAGCGTCCAACGAGCAGCCGAAGTAGAAGTAGAAATATAGACAAACGCCACATAAATGTTTTGCGAGGCATAAGCAGCAAGATCAACATTGCTCAACGTCCAATCTGATAATGAAGAACTGTTTGAAGGGACTGCTACCGTTGGGAAATTTCCATTCAAGTCTGTCCAAGTGGCGGTGTTAGGGTCGTCAGAACCATTGTAGTCGGTAGAGATTTTTAATTGCAACCCATTGCCAGCAAAAGAAAATTGCGAGTAGAATGATAAGCTTGGGTTGGCGCTTAAACTTACCAAGGGCGAAATCAACCAATCTTCATTTGCTATGGCACTTCCCGAAAAGCCGTTCATGCGAATTGCTTTTGTGCCACCTCTACCAAAATCAGTACAGCCCCAAGTCTGTGGGCCGGCTACGCTAAACTGAGTGAACGAGGCGGTACCATCGCAAGCGTTGAACTCTTCTACGAATTGATCTCCTGTTGTTATCGAAATCTTTACAGGCGTGATTTGAAAGTTGGGAACAAAATCTCCCGCCACCAAATAAACATCATAAGAGGTAGAGGGAATCAACGTAGAAGGCGCAAAAGTGAATTCGGTAGCAGGGATGTTGACGCGAATAGTGCCTCTAAAGTCAGCGGCCAATAAATTTCCTGAGGCATCTTGACCATTTATAATTTGTAGTGAGGTAGGGGGGGTTGCACTACTTGGCAATACAACAAAATAGGTAATGCCGGTTTCATCTAGGCTAACTTTTATGGTAAAGCCTGTGGGCTGCACAATACTAATCACAGGAAAACCAACAGAAAAAACAGGCGCTGTGATATCTCCAGCTAAATTGGTTTGTACATCTATCCTAACTGGGGCAGCTTGCAAATTTGGAATCGGGTCTTCGGCTACTATAAATACATCGTAGTTAGTGTTATCAGTAAGACCTGTGATTGCTGAATTGAAATCTGTACTGGCAGCAGACACATCAATAATGCCGACTAAATTACTAGCCAATGCAATGCCTAATGCGTCTTGTCCATTTTTCACTTGCGTAGAAGTAGGCAAAGAGGCATTATCTGGTAATACCACAAAATAAGTTTTGCCGATTTCATTGAGGTTAGTGATAAGATCAAAGCCAGATGAAGTTAAGTTAGATGTTTTCGGGTAGGTAGAGGTAAATGTTGGTGGAGTTGTATCTGTCAATACGGGTTCAAAACTGCTTGAAGTGTTTTGAGGCTGTGGTGATAGACGCACGATAAAATCATTCAAGTTATTGTTACTGTCTTGGCCATTTCCTAAAAATTCATCAACACCTCCAGCACCCATGCTAGTCGCATCAGAGGTTGCTTTTGCTTTTCTCTCAATAGAAGTTGTACTAGAGGGAGCAGCACTTGCCGCGCCTTCAAAACCATTTGCAGTTGTTCCAAAACCAACCAAGTCGATTATCGCGGTACTTATTGGATTACTTCCTGACAAGGCAGTTGTACTGTTGCAGAGTGCTATTTTCCCTGCCGTGGCCGACATTGCAATTGTTCCAGTTGCATCGGGTGCGGGCAGGTTCACAGTTCCGCCCGACCCTTGAGCTTGTTGAACTAAATAAAATCCTTTGGCCGCAATAGAACCAAATAAGTTAGTGACCTGCCAAGTAGTTCCCGTAGCGGATGCATACTGAACACTCCATCCTGCCAAGCTAATTATTGTACCTGTCGGATTATAGAGTTCTATAAAATCATTTTTAAGCGTTGCGCCTGTGTTTCCACCACCACCATACACTTCACTGATTACTAGCTGTTGAGCAATACCCAAGGAGCTAGCAAATGAAAGCACCGTTGATAAACAAGCAAGACGTAAAAATTTATTCATATATCTTGAATTTTAGTAGGACAACTAAAAATGAGGGTTTGATTCATCTAAATTACAAAAATGAAATTAACTAATCATTTAAGTAAAAATCCTCAACCCATTTTTCAACTACCAGTGACTTGAAACAGTTAACTGGGTAGAAAAGCCTCATAGTGTGAGGACTTTCTTTCTCATTACCTTAGTCTTTTACGGACAAATGATAACCCATCCACCTGTTTCTTCGATTACCAAATTATAATCTCAAAAATTAATCCAGATAAAGAGGCAGCTTTGATGGTGGAGGTGAAAATGTTGGTATTGAAATAAAAAAAGGTGAGCAACCTGAATTGCTCACCTTTCTAACAAAAGAGGATTGCCTTATGTCACTTCTTCACAAACCTGATTTGTTGAATCGTATTCAACTGCTGCACACGAACCAAGTATACACCCGATGAAAAATTTTCTACCGAAGCCTCGTGCCCGCCTTTCTGTTTTGTTAAGCTGAGAATGGTGCTGCGCCCCAATAAATCTACCACCTTACATTCGCGCGTTTCTTCTTCCAGTCCAACGATCATCAAACGATTATCGGCAGGATTGGGATAGGCAGTGATGCTAGAGATGATTTGCAAATCACCTGTGATAACCACTGGTGTATCATTTGAAAAATCACTTACGCAATTATCAATTGTCACTTGCACTTTATATGTTCCAGCAGCGGTTGCATTGTAAGTACTGTTGGTAGCCGTTGGTATAACAGCATTATTCAAGAACCATTGGTTGCCAGATGCTGCACTAGAGGTAAGCGTGGCAGTTGAACCAACTAGCGAAACGGTCACACTTGGCTTCGCTGGTTTGATACAGAATTCCCTGATCACCGAAGTGGCTGCATTGTAATTTCCATTTCCGACTTGGCTAGCGGTGATGCTCGCCTTGCCCGCACTTACAATGGTCACTTGGTTTCCTGAAATAGAAATTTTAGGATTAGGTGTCAGTGTTACAGCAAGTCCAGAAGTAGAGGTCGCTGTAATGGTGAAAGCCGCATCGCTCAAAAGCTTATCAGGTATAACTGCGAAAGTAATAACTTGATTTGCTTTGTTGATCGTCAACTGCTGAACCACATTGGTAGCAGCATTAAAGGTTGCATCACCTGCTTGGCTCGCTGTGATGTTCACTGTTCCTGCTTTTAGAATTGTTACCGTGTTCCCACTGATGGAAGCAATGGTCGCATCTGAAGAATTGTAACTTACGGACAATCCAGATGATGCTGTTGCAGTTAAATTAAATGTCGCATCGCCAAATGTTTTTGCTGGCAGGGCATTGAAGGTAATCGTTTGATCGATTTTGGTGATGGCTACAGATTCTGTATTGCTTTCAGTTGAAAATCCAAAATCATTGAAAGCTCTCACTTTATAGAAATAAGTGGTGCCAACGCTCACTGTATTGTCAACATAAGTTGTTGTATTTGACGAAACTGTACCAATCGCAGCAAAGCCACTGCTGGAATTTAAAGATCGCTGGATTTCAAAGCCTGTTTCATTCGTTGCATTGTCTGTCCAAGCAAGTGTTGCCGCTACTTGAGAAGTGCTGGCCGTTACCTTTAAGCTGGTAGGTGCAGAGGGTAAAACTCCACCACCTATTGAATAAACTGAAATCGTGCTGCTGATTTCGTTGGATAATACAACTAATGGTACTCCAGTTGGGCTATCTTTAGCTGAGATAAAGAATATACCTTCGGCACCCAGATCACCGAAAGGAGATGTTAAATTTCGGCTATTTGCCCATTGCACAAATACAGGATTGGCCGGGTCGGTGATGTTGTAGGCCATCACACCACCAATTCGTTCTAAGGCTATAAAGACATAAATTTTTCCATCAATAGTAGTAACGGTTACACCTTCGGGCTCGGGGCCTTTGTTGTCGCTTCGGTTTTTCAAGGCAGGAGAAGCGTTGTCATTGCTTGCATTAAAAATGCTTGCGTACTTGGCATCGGCTGCAGTGATGCGCTCCATTTGGTCCCCACTATCAAACACTTGCTCTAGTCCTGCTGGGGTTGGTTTCCAAATTGAGAAAGATCGCGCGCCCAGTGCATGTATTTCGTCAAAATCGCCATCGCCATCCGTATCACCTGTTTTGTTAGTAAGTTGCAACCTCCCCAAAACATTATTGGATTTTAACAATGCCGCATTAGGAAAAGCAACAGGATCTAAAACATAAGCAGGGGCAGACACGCGCACCTCTTCGTTAAAGCCGGTATAAGCTCTGGAATCTCCTTCGTTCGCTGTGATCAAATAACTTGTTCCGCTCACTACAAAGCCAGCAATTGCATCAGGTTGGTACATGCCTTTAATTGGAAGATTGGATATGTTTATCGGAACACCACTTTGATCAGAGGCATCCAATCCATTCTTCAGTAAGTTGTGATCTTTCAATCCCAATGGTCTAATGGCTGTGATTGTTTTAGTTGCCATGTCCAATACACCAATGGCATTGTTTTCTTGTAACGTAACATAAGCCGTATTTCCATCGCTAGAAAAAGCAATGTATTCTGGTTCCAAATCTTTCGAGACGGTAGCGTTCAAGCCATAAATTCTAACACCTTGCGTTCTCAGTGTGGTCAATTGAGAGTCAAAAGCATTGAAGTTAGCTGTGGTTACATTCGCTTGGGTCAAGTTCGCCACTCCACCAGATATGTCAATCACACTCACAGTTCCTTCTGGATCAATTGTATACGCATCATTTGGCTCGCCTTCGTTGGCTGTCATTACAAAATTTCCATTCGGGCTAAAGGTGATCATGTCTGGCATGGCTCCAACTGTAACTTGCTTTAAGAACGTTCCATCTTTGTCAAAGAACACTACGCTGCCATTATCAGTTGTCACAGTTCCTTCAATAGCTGTCGCGACAATTCCATTTTTTACTGCTACGCTATTAATGCCTCCATAAACTGAGATGTCAATGGTAGCAATATTTGACATGGCCGCAGGGTTACTGAAATCAACAATGTTCAATTTTTTTCCAACAGAATTGACAATGAACAATCGCTTACTGGCCGGATCGTATGCGGAAATTTCAGCCGAATTGATTAGTGCGCCAGGGGATGGTGGGTTAGGGGTTGTTCCATTCAAATAGCTCGAAACAAAATTTAATTGAATCTCTTGACTGGCTGTGGGTGCCGCGGCAAAATCATTATCAAAAATAACAAGGTCGCGCTTGATGGTGCTGCCCAATGCGAGGCATGAAGAAGGATTCGTTAGAATAATAGTAGGATATTCCGTTCCTTCTAAATCAGAATCATTAGCCACTGTAAATGTTGTCGTGCCAGTAGTTGCACCATTGAGGATGGTAATGGTGGTATTGTTTAAGATATAATCAGAAGCTGTAACACCAGTGCCGGCAACCACTAGGTCAACCGTTTGATTGCCAGTAACTGTGGCAGATGCTGTGGCCGTTACCGTAATGACGGTAGTATTTGCTTCGTAGCCAATACCTGTGGCACTTACCGTTAAATTTACTTTATTGTCGTCATCGGCAATAACAATGGCTTGTGAAGTGGTTGTACCGAGGGCAATGTTTACAGATGGATTGCTGATAGTGAGTGTTGCCGTCTCAGAACATTCTATCAAAGCATCATTCACAACAGAAAAAGTGACAGAACCAGAAGTTCCTCCGTTGGGTATTGTAATGACCGAATTACTTAATGCATAATCTCCAGTTGTAATACCCGTTCCAGTTACTGCCACATTCACGCTTTGATTTCCCTCCACTGCAGCCGAGGCTGTTGCCGTAATAGTAATCACGGTAGCACTTGCTTCAGTCCCGCTATTGGCCAATACAGATAAGTTAACAGTAGGCGGAGGTGTGATGACAAACCGTGCCGATACAGGCAAATGATCAGAAGTTGTTGTGGTGTAACTTACGATATACGATCTGGGATCTTCTACCAAAATGGAATTGGTCACGTACGAATTTGTCAATTCATTGGAGGTAATGATGTGATCCAAGAAACTGCTTGAGCTAGGGAAGCTAAACGCCCCAGCTTGGCTGATGGTGTAAGTAAGCGTGTTGAAGTTGGTGGTATTGTCTACAAAAGATTTGTAAGTGGATTCTGGATTGGTTGGCGCACCTATGGAAATATCTACATCATCATTATAGTCGCCCACTAAAATGATATTGTCATTGGCATAGTTAGCAACTAGAGAATCTCTCAGTACCTGCACATCGTATTTTCTTCTGTCATAATCAGCTTGAGCAGAACCAGACTTGGCGTGAATTACCACCGCACGAATTCTTTTTTTGAAACCATTGATGGTAACATCAAATGTGGCCATGAAGGGCAATCTACCTGAAGACCAGAAATTTGCTGGGGTATTACCTCCTGTTGTAGGATAGCCAGGCAAAAGTGAAGTATTTCCAGCACGCACATCATCATACAATTTTGCAAACATCACACGTGAGCTTATCAATTGAACCGTTGAGGTGTTATAAATAAATCCAATCTTTTGAGGAGGAAAATTAGGATCGGGTGGATCGAAAGAATATGACCATCTGTTTGATAAGATGCTACTGTATCCCGATAAGTTAGATACTAACGTATTGAAGGCATTGTCATCTGCCACTTCTTCTACTCCGTAAATGTCCGCACTTATGGTATTCATCACCGTAGTTACATTGCTCACTTGCAAGGCATCGTCAATCGGGCCAAACTCTACACCACTTGTATTTTTTACATCGGTGCCGAAAAACTCTAGGTTATAAGTAACGATATCGAGAGTTTGCGATTTGTCTGCGCCTCCTCTCACCGCTACGTTTCTAGAGGTAACTCCTGATGAAACATTCGTGATAGAACCAGAATAGACAGTAACACCGGGGTCGGCCACAGGAAACCGAACGTACACTGTTGGCTGAGCATTGGCCTCTAATGCCGTATAAGTGATCGAACTAGAAAATGATGCGTTGTCTTTCGATACTTCAAAATTGGCAGGGGCTGTTATTGTTACATCACTTGTTAAATTAGAACCACCAAGAATATAACTTTTTACAGAAGCAGAAGGTGTGAACGACAGAGAGATGGGGGAAACCTGTAAGTATTTTGCAGAAGCATTGTTAAAAGTGATGTCATCTAATGTCCAACGGGCGGCTACATTGCTTCCTGCACCCGAAGTATAGACAAACGCTACAAATACATTTTGAGATGCATACGCAGAAAGATCAATATTGCTCAGCGTCCACACGCTTGCGCTAGCCACGGTGGGGAAGTTTCCACTTAAATCCGTCCAAGTAGCAGCACCGGGATCACCAGAGCCACTGTAATTCGTTGATACTTTTAATTGTAAAATTGGACCAACAAATGAAAATTGAGAATAGAATGAAAGGCTAGGATTAGTGCTCAATGTAACGACAGGCGAGATCAACCAATCTTCATTTATAACACCCGTGCCAGAGAAGCCATTCATTTGCACACCCGAAGAAGAGTTTCTCCCAAAACTTGTACAGCCCCATACCTGCGTACCTGTAACACTATATTGGGTGAATGATCCTGTACCGTTGCAACCGTTGAAATTTTCTGCGTATTGGGTTCCTGTGGTTACCGAGATTTTTGTCGGGCTGGCTTGGAGATTGGGCACATTGTCTTCGGCCACGATATACACATCATATCCCGTGGCAGGGCTCAGACCGCTTACCGCGGATGTAAATTCTGCGGAGGCCGCAGTTACATTGATCGTTCCTGCTAAGTTCACTGCCACCGTTGTTCCATTTGCATCTTGTGCTGCTTTCACTTGTGCAGCAGAAGGAGCGGAAGCAGCAGAAGGCAATACCACAAAATAAGTTTTACCCACCTCATCCAAATTGGTGCGAACAGTGAAAGTAGTAGCTGAAATGGTATTGACAATTGGATAGGTAGCGGTGAAAGTGGGAGGCGTCACATCTCCAGCGGTATTTGTTTTGACGTCAATTTTTGTTGGAGTTGCTTGAATGTTAGGAATCAAATCTTCGGCAACCACATACACATCATAGTCGGTATTGTCGGCTAACCCTGATATGGAAGCGAAGTATTCAAAATTGATAACAGTAACGTTGATGGAGCCAACTAGATTGCTTGCAAGCGAAGCACCTGTGGCATCTTGTCCATTTTTTACTTGGGCGGAAGTAGGGGCTGTCGCATTATTTGGAAGAATGACAAAATAAGTCTTGCCAATTTCGCTCAGATTGGTGAGCAGATCGAAGCCTGATGAAGAGAGGTTGGATGCTTTGGGGTAAGTGGAGGTGAAGGTTGGGGGAGTTACGTCACCAACTGCAAATGTTAGTTGAAAATCATCAATTACTGAAGTAGGCCTATTTCCAGCGCCCGCTGAGGCTGTAAGTGCCACAATTCGAACCCAAACATTATTTGAATTATTATCTAAAGCCGTTCCAAAATTTACTGTAACATCTGTACTGCCCCACAAGGAATTCCCTGTAGTTATTGTTGCAGGGGTAGTTGATATAGAAGTAAAAGCGGTAGGGGTTGCCCCGAATCCATAATCAACTGCCCAACTTACAGTACGCGGGGAAGTGGCATCTAATGATTGCAATTTGAAGGAAAGGGAAAAATTACTGAAGCCCGTTGTATTTGTTAATTGCAAAACAAAACCTACACCTACATCTGTTGCTCCCACTTGCCTAACCGCCAACGCTCTATTGGTTGCATTGTTTTGGTCAGTAGTAGTTGATGAAGAGTTTAATCCAGTACCTGAGGCTACATTTCTATAGTTGCCTGACGTACTATTCCAAGCAGTAGCAGTAGTAACCAATGTTGCAGCGGTTCCTAGAGAAGTGGTATTTGCACTCGTTCTCACACTCCATCCGATTGGTAGGCCAGATCCGATACCATTGAAGTCTTGAGTATACGGAGATGTGCCTAGAGATACCTGCGCCCAACTTTTATTGCAAATAGTCAGGGCAACACAAAGTAGTAACGCAGTAGATAGTAAAAATTTATTCATAGATTTTTAAGTTTAAGAAAGACAGCAAAAATCTTCATTTCAATCTTAGATAAACAGAAAATGGAATTAACGAATCGTTAAGAAAAATCTGCTTCGGCAAACTGACCAGAATAGAGAATATAAAAGCTTGTAAGATTTCTACAACGTAATTGCTGAGATCAAATATTACCATTTTGTTAATTATGCAAACCCTAGAGCCTTAGTAATCAGGTTTTACAGACATATTCTGTGTCTCGTTTTCATGATATCAAAATTAATTTCTTGGTAATGATTACTTCATTCAGAAAATTTGAACTAAAATTTTATATTTAGCCGAGTAAATAATAATGTGTTGCCCTAAG
>JAYWHU010000019.1:0-20046 GCA_043777495.1 Cyclobacteriaceae bacterium
TTCAAGACATTTTCAGGATCTGTAAAAACAGCCAAGCCATTTTTTTTGGTTTTTTACCAAAACCGAGTTTTTAAGGGACGACTAACTACCTAGTAAGGAAAGGCCCACGCTCAAAAAAATAAGTTTAAGCGAAGTATAAAGAAGAAAATAATGCTAACGATTGTTCGGATTGTAAAATTGAACAAAAATCAACATAAATTTTCTAAAAAATACATTGTTTAAAAATCTGATAACCAATAAGTTGTATGCTAAATATTTAAGAGCTACAAAATCCTTGGTCTTTTTTTGCACCCTCCACTTGGTAACTAATCTTATGTTCCTATCTTTGCAGTCCTTTTTGCGGTAGGAAACCCTCAAATCGGTTTAAAAACAAGTAAAACAGTTTCAATCATGCCTGGAATATTAGGAAGGAAAATAGGAATGACCAGCGTATTTGGCACCGATGGAGTCAGTATCGCGGTTACTGTTATAGAAGCAGGCCCCTGTGTGGTTACTCAAGTACGCAGCCAAGAAGTGGATGGTTACAAAGCCATTCAATTAGCCTTTGGCGAGAAGAAAGAGAAAAATACAACGGCTGCTTTGATGGGTCACTTCAAAAAAGCGAACACAACACCTAAAAGAAAGTTGGTTGAGTTTCGTGATTTTACTGCTGACTTTGATGGCATGGCAGAACTAGGCAAAGAAGTAAAAGTAACTGATGTGTTTGTGGAAGGCGACATGATTGATGTTGTAGGCACTTCAAAAGGTAAAGGATTTCAAGGCGTAGTAAAGCGTTATGGTTTTGCAGGAGTGGGTGGTCAAACACACGGTCAGCACAATCGTCTTCGTGCACCAGGTTCAATGGGTAACGCATCATTTGCAGCTCGTGTTATAAAAGGCAAGCGCCTTCCTGGCCGTATGGGTGGAGATCGCGTGAAAGCCATCAATTTGAAAGTAGTAAAGATCATGCCTGAGCAAAACCTGATCTTGATCAGTGGCTCGGTGCCTGGCGCAAAAAATTCAACGTTAATCCTACAAAAGTAATGGACATAGCAGTTGTTAAGTACAGTGGCGAAAGCACAGGCCGCAAAGTAAGCCTCGACAGTGAGGTTTATGGCATTGAGCCCAATGACCATGCGATCTATTTAGATGTAAAGAGCATTTTGGCCAATCAGCGCCAAGGCACTCACAAGTCTAAGCAGCGTAATGAGATTTCTGGTTCATCTAGAAAAATCAAGAAGCAAAAGGGCACAGGAGGTGCGCGTGCGGGTAATATTAAAAACCCTCAGTTCAAAGGCGGTGGTCGTATTTTCGGACCTACTCCTCGCGATTACTCTTTCAAGTTGAACAAAAAAGTAAAAGATTTAGCCCGCAGATCAGCTCTTACATACAAGGCAAAAGACAATTCAATTTCCATCCTCGAAGATTTCAACTTCGCGGCTCCCAAGACCAAACAATATTTAGCGATGTTAAAGTCGCTTTCTCTTAGCGATAAGAAAACGTTAGTGGTACTTCCTGAAGTAAACATGAACGTGGTTCTGTCCGGTAGAAATGTAAAGAACACCAAGGTTATCACGGCTTCTCAAATCAATACATTTGATGTGATGAATGCAGATATTCTTGTGTTGGCTGAGAGTTCAGTTAATTCAATCAACAGTATTTTAAAGTAAACCAAATGAGCATTTTAATTAGTCCCCTGGTTACTGAAAAAATTTCTGCCCTGAATGAAAAAGGCAAGTACGGCTTTATTGTAGCCTCTAGTGCCAACAAGGTAGAGATTGCGAAGGCAGTAGAAAAAATGTATGCTGTAAACGTATCGAAAGTAAACACGATCAATGTGCTAGGCAAGAGCAAATCACGCTTTACCAAAGGAGGCACCGTATCGGGCAAAAGACCTGATTACAAAAAGGCGATCGTTACGTTGGCAGCAGGTGAAGTGATTGATTTTTATAGCAACGTCTAGTAATCATTATTAAATAGAGAGTTGACATGGCACTTAGAAAATTTAAACCCGTAACCGCAGGCACACGCCATCGCTTGGCACCCGTGTTTGATGATGTAACGGAGACTAAACCAGAGAAATCATTGCTGGTTACGTTAAAGAAATCGGGCGGTCGTAACAACGATGGTCGTATGACCATGCGCTACATTGGCGGTGGACACAAGCAAAAACTTCGCTTGATCGATTTCAAAAGAAATAAATTTGGCGTTCCTGCCGTAGTAAAGTCAATCGAATATGATCCGTCACGCACAGCTCGCATTGCGAAGTTGTATTATGTAGATGGCGAGAAAGCGTATATCATCGCTCCGCAAGGAATCAAAGTTGGTCAGACGGTTATTTCAGGCGATAATGTGGCACCAGAAGTTGGTAATGCATTGCCTTTGTCAAAAATTCCTGTTGGTACAATCGTTCACAATATTGAAATGAAACCAGGTCAAGGTGCATCAATTGCCCGCAGTGCTGGTTCATTTGTGCAGTTGGTAGCTCGTGAAGAAGTATATGCTACATTGAAAATGCCTTCTGGCGAAATGCGCAATGTGTTGGTGAATTGCATGGCTACGGTTGGTGCAGTTTCTAATGCAGAGCACATGAATGAAAGTGTAGGTAAAGCAGGTCGTAGCCGTTGGAGAGGAAGACGCCCTCGCACTCGTCCAGTAGCCATGAACCCGGTCGATCACCCGATGGGTGGTGGTGAAGGTCGCGCTTCAGGTGGTCATCCACGGTCAAGAAACGGTTTATTGTCAAAAGGCAAGAAGACTCGTCACCCTAAGAAATATTCAGATGGTTTAATCATCGCAAGGAAAAAGAAATAAGATATGGGAAGGTCAATTAAGAAAGGTCCGTATTTAGATGCCCGCCTTGCCAAGAAAGTGCAAGTGATGGAGCAGGCTGGAAAAAAATCTGTCATCAAGACTTGGTCACGCAGATCAACCATCACGCCTGATTGCATCGGCCATACATTTGCCGTACACAACGGAAATAAATTCATTCCTGTGTATGTAACAGAAAACATGGTAGGTCATAAGTTAGGCGAGTTTGCACCCACACGCACCTTTAAAGGCCACAGTGGTAACAATAAATCAGAAGCTCCTGGAGCTAAAAAATAATTCCTGATCATGGAGACAGAAAATAAAAAGGAAAAGAAAGTAAAAGGGTCAGTAGCCAAAAGGGCAAAAATCAAAGCTGTGAAAGAAGCAGCTAAGGTGGGTCCTTCTACCGTGTACCTACACAATGTGCCTACTTCTCCTCGCAAGATGAGATTGATTGCCGACATGATTCGTGGTGTGCGGGTGAACACCGCATTGAATATTTTAAAGTATGATGCCAAGCATCCTTCATCTAAAATGGAAAAGCTTCTTCTTTCTGCCATCAGCAGTTGGGAATCAAAGCACACCGATGTGAAGTTGGAAGAGGCGGATCTGTTCATCAAAGAAATTTTTGTAGGTGGTGGACGTCAATTGAAACGCTTGCGCCCAGCCCCACAAGGCCGTGCACATCGCATCAGAAAAAGATCCAACCATGTAACATTGGTGGTAGATCGCATGCCTGCGGAATTAGCAGCAGGAAAAAAGAAAAAGGCAGTAGCAAAAGAAACTGAAAAATAATGGGACAAAAGATTAACCCCGTAGGTTTTAGATTAGGCATAGTACGCGGCTGGGATTCAGCTTGGTACGGTGGCAAAGATTTTTCTGACAAATTGGTGGAAGACCAAATGATTAGAAAATATGTGGATGCCCGTATTCAAAAGGGCGGTATAGCCAAAGTGGTGATCGAGCGTAGCACGTCTAAGCGCATCACTATTACTATTCACACAGCCCGTCCGGGCGTAGTGATCGGAAAAGGTGGTACCGAGGTTGATAAAATCAAGGAAGAATTAAAAAAGCTTACCAAGAAAGATGTTGGTATCAACATTTTCGAGATCAAACGTCCAGAGATGGATGCTCGCTTAGTGGGTGAGTCAATCGCACAACAATTAGAGGCTCGTATTTCTTACCGCAGAGCAATGAAGCAAGCAATCGCTTCTACCATGCGCGTAGGTGCTGAAGGTATCAAAGTGAAATTGTCTGGCCGTTTGGCTGGTGCCGATATGGCAAGAACAGAACAATACAAAGAAGGAAGGATTCCTTTGCACACACTTCGTGCTGATATTGATTATGCAATTTCAGAAGCTAATACTGTGTACGGAAAGATTGGTATCAAAGTATGGATTTTCAAAGGTGAAGTATATGGCAAGCGCGACCTTTCCCCTAACGTGGGCATGGTAAGCAATGCAACTGGCGAGAATAAGGGAGGTGCTCCATCAGGTGGTGGCGATAGAAGAAGAGGTGGTAACGAGCGCGGAGGAAGAAATGAAAGAGGTGGTGGCGGAGATCGCGGAGGCGACCGTGGTGGAAATAGAGGCGGTGGTGGCGATAGAGGCGGAGACAGAAGAGGTCCTAAGAGATAACAATTGGCAAGGCGTCAAGACATCTTTGAGATGTCAGACGCCTGAAAAAAAAAGATAATTCAGAAGATTTTTAAAGTAGCGAATCATGTTACAACCGAAACGTACGAAGTTTAGAAAGATGCAAAAAGGCAAGGTGAAAGGATTGGCCACTCGTGGTCATCAGATCTCCTTTGGGTCTTTCGCCTTGAAGTCAATGGAGGCAGGATGGATCACTGCTCGTCAACTAGAGGCGGCTCGTGTGGCAGTAAGTCGTGCTATGAAGAGAGAGGGTCAATTGTGGATGAGAGTATTCCCTGATAAGCCGATCACACGCAAGCCTGCTGAGGTTCGTATGGGTAAAGGTAAAGGAGCTCCTGAGTATTGGGTAGCGGTGGTAAAGCCAGGTACCATTCTTTTTGAAGCGGGTGGTGTAACATTGGCAACGGCAAAACAAGCATTGCATTTGGCCGATGGTAAAATCCCTTTTAAGACTCGCTTTACCGTTCGCAGGGATTATGTAGAACAAGTAGAGAAGAAATAACATGAAGAACACAGAAATTAAAGGACTTACGGTAGCTGAGCTGAAAGAAAAAGTAGGCAGCGAGCAAGAGAACTTGCGCAAAATAAAATTTGCGCATCAAATTTCTTCTATCGAAAACCCGATGAAGATTAAAGAAGCCCGCAAACTAGTAGCGCGGTTGAAAACAGAATTGACGGCAAAAGAATCAATAGCATCAAAAGCATAAGTTCATGGAAAAGGAGCCAACAGCACAAGCTGAGCGTAACCTCAGAAAAGAAAGAGTAGGAAAGGTGACTAGCAATAAGATGACTAAGTCTATCACCGTTGCTATCGATCGTAAAGTAAAGCACCCGATCTATGGAAAGTTCATGAACAAGACGACCAAGTTTATGGCGCATGACGAAAAAAATGAAGCTGGCATTGGCGATACGGTTCGCATCATGGAGACACGTCCCATGAGCAAGAGCAAGCGCTGGAGGTTGGTTGAAATAGTTGAAAAAGCGAAGTAACCATGATACAAACAGAGAGCAGGCTTGTAGTAGCCGATAACAGTGGTGCAAAAGAAATATTGTGTTTGCACGTGCTTGGTGGCACGCACAGACGCACGGCCAGTGTGGGCGATAAAATCGTGGTGACTGTAAAGTCAGCGATTCCTACTAGCCAAATCAAAAAAGGAACAGTTTCCAAAGCGGTGATTGTTCGCACCAAAAAAGAAATCAGAAGAAAGGATGGTTCATACATCCGTTTTGAAGATAACGCTGCCGTTCTATTAAATCCGCAAGATGAGCCACGTGGCACGCGTATTTTTGGACCTGTAGCCCGTGAGCTTCGCGAAAAGCAGTTCATGAAAATCATTTCATTGGCGCCAGAAGTATTATAATGTATGGAAAGAAAATTTAACAAGCAGCAAAAGCTACATATCCGCAAAGGCGATACGGTAAAAGTATTGTCGGGCGATGACAAGACCAAGACTGGAAAAGTATTGGAGATATTGGTTGAAAAAAACCGCGCTATTGTAGAGGGTATCAACATCATCACCAAGCATCAGAAGCCAACAGCAGGTAAGCCTGAGGGTGGCATCAAAAAAACAGAAGGCACTATCCACATCAGCAATTTGATGGTAGTAGAGCCGGGTACTGGCAAAGCGGTGCGCACAGGTAGAAAGTTGAATGCGAAGAACAAGCTTCAACGTTTTTCTAAGAAGACAGGAGAATTTATTAAAGTAGGATAAAGTATCATTTATACAATGGCAACCCCAAGATTAAAAGAGAAGTACCTCAAGGAGATCGTGCCCAACCTGAAACAAAAGTTTCAGTATAAGTCGGTCATGCAGGTACCCAAAATGGAAAAAATCTGTATCAACAAAGGTATAGGTGCAGCCGTAGCTGATAAAAAATTGATTGAAGTAGGTGTAGAAGAGCTTACTACCATCTCTGGCCAAAAGGCCGTTTCGACAAAATCGAAAAAAGATATTTCCAACTTCAAGCTTCGTAATGATCAAGCCATTGGCGCGAAAGTTACTTTGCGCGGAGACCGTATGTATGAGTTCATGGATCGGTTGATGAACATTGCCCTTCCTCGTGTACGCGATTTCAAAGGCGTGAACGACAAAGGATTTGACGGACGTGGCAACTACACCTTGGGTGTAAAAGAGCAGATCATTTTCCCTGAGATCTCGATTGAAAAAGTTCAAAAGATCAACGGTATGGATATTACATTCGTAACCACGGCACCCTCTGATGAAGAGAGCTACGAATTATTGAAAGCATTTGGGATGCCCTTTGTAATAAAAAATTAATAGCATGGCAAAACTAGCAGTCATCGCAAGAGACAAAAAGAAATTAAGATTGGTAGAGCGCTACGCAAAAAAACGTGCCGCCCTCAAGAAAGCCGAAGACTGGGTTGGCTTGGACAAACTTCCAAGAAGCTCATCAAAAGTACGATTGCACAGCCGTTGCAAATTGACTGGAAGACCCCGCGGGTATATGGCAAAATTTGGTGTTTGCCGTAACCAGTTCCGTCAACTTGCCAGCGATGGTAAGATACCGGGCATCACGAAGGCGAGCTGGTAGTAATAGTTGACAATTGATAGCAAAGCATTGTCAACTGCCTTGTTTGTCAACTGTCAATTGGTTTAAAAAGTGTTCATTAAAAACGAACGAGTAAGAAAATAGAGTAAAACAAGAACTAAAATATTGGTTGCTGAGTACCGAGGTCGTTTTAGGACGAAACCGGGTAACAGTTTGGATAACTAAAAATGTTATTTATCTTTGCAGCCCCGTTCTAAAAATGGGGCTTGCTTTTTAAAGAAAAGTGAAATGAAGACTACTGATCCGATTGCAGATTATTTAACCCGGTTGCGCAACGCCATCAAGGCGCGCCACCGCGTAGTAGAAGTGCCTGCTTCCAACTTGAAGAAGGAAGTGACGAAGGTTCTTTTCGACAAAGGGTACATCCTTAATTACAAATTTGAGGAGACCGACAACAAGCAAGGCAACATCAAAATTGCGTTGAAGTACAATCCTGAAACGAAAGAATCGGCCATTACAAAGTTAGACCGTGTTAGCTCTCCTGGCTTGCGCCAATACAAAGGAGCTGATAGGCTTCCTAAAGTATTGAACGGCTTAGGCATTGCTATCCTTTCTACTTCCAAAGGTGTGATCACCGATAAAGAAGCAAAGGCATTGAATGTGGGCGGAGAGATTTTGTGTTATATCTATTAATCATATATAAGTATGTCAAGAATAGGTAGACTTCCGATAGAACTTCCCAAAGGTGTAACATTCACTTTTGCAGAAGGCGACCATAAGGTTACTGTAAAAGGACCGAAAGGAGAATTGAAACAAGTCATCGATCCTGATTTTAAGGTAACGATGGAAGAAGGCAATGTAGTAGTACATCGCCCAACTGAACAAAAACGCCACAAGGCCATGCACGGATTGTACCGTTCATTGATTGCCAACATGGTAGAAGGTGTGAGCGTTGGATACAAAAGACAATTAGAAGTAATAGGTGTAGGTTTCAAAGCAGTAGCACAAGGCAACGTGTTAGATCTTAGCTTAGGCTATTCGCACAGTGTGATCTTGTCTATTCCTTCAGAGTTGAAAGTGGCTGCTGCTCAAGAAAAAGGTCAAAATCCAATCATCACGTTAGAAGGCATCGATAAGCAATTGATTGGTCAGGTAGCTGCCAAAATCAAATCGTTGCGCAGTGTGGAGCCTTACAAAGGAAAAGGTATCCGTTACATGGGTGAGTTTGTTCGTAGAAAAGCTGGTAAAGCAGCCGCTAAATAATAGTAGATATGGCAAATATTAAAGACAGAAGGCTGCGGATTAAAAAAGGCATCCGCAAAAACCTAGAAGGCACTACGGCTCGGCCAAGGCTCTCTGTGTTCAAAAGCAATACGGCTATTTATGCACAAGTGATTGATGATTCAAAAGGTCACACCGTGTTAGCCACCTCATCAAAAGAGCTTGCTAAGAAGGGTGTATCGGTTGCCATCTCGAAAGAGGTAGGTCAAAAAGTAGCAGAGAAAGCATTGGCCAGCGGCATCAAAGAAATAGTGTTTGACCGTAACGGTTATTTATATCACGGTAATGTTAAAGCTTTGGCCGAAGGTGCCAGAGAGGGAGGCTTAAAATTTTAATAGCATGACACAAAGCAACGTCAGCACAGTAAAAGCCAGCGAAATCGACCTGAAAGAAAAGGTAGTGGCTATCCAACGTGTAGCCAAAGTGGTGAAAGGTGGTAGAAGATTTAGCTTCGCGGCCATTGTAGTGGTAGGCGATGGCAATGGAGTAGTAGGTTATGGATTGGGTAAAGCCAATGAAGTAACAGACGCCATTACCAAAGGTATTGATGATGCGAAAAAGCATTTAGTAAAAGTGCCGATCATTAAAGGTACAGTACCACATGAGTCGTTGGGCAAATTTGGCGGAGGTTTTGTATTGTTGAAGCCTGCTTCGCCTGGTACAGGTGTAATTGCAGGTGGTGCCATGCGCGCTGTGTTGGAGAGTGCTGGTGTACATAATGTGTTGGCAAAATCAAAAGGTTCTTCTAATCCACACAACGTGGTGAAGGCAACTTTCAAAGCATTGACTACGATGCGCGATCCTCAAACCATCGCTAGAAATCGTGGGGTTTCATTATCGAAAGTATTTAACGGTTAATAGGTAAAGTTAGTAGCCATGGCAAAAGTTAAGATCACACAAACCCGTAGCATGATCAAAAGACCTGATACGCAACAGCGCACTATTAAGTCGCTAGGGTTAGGTAAAGTGAATCGTTCTGTAGAAGTAGAATACACTCCGCAGATACAAGGCATGGTAAAAAAAGTTAGTCATTTAGTGAGCGTAACAGAATTATAAGATGAAGCTGCACACACTCAAGCCGGCCGAAGGATCGGTAAGAAACAACAAGAGATTAGGTCGCGGACAAGGTTCTGGCGGTAGCACTGCGGGTCGTGGACACAAGGGTGCTCAGTCGCGTTCGGGCAATAAAAAGAAAATCGGCTTTGAAGGCGGTCAGATGCCTTTGCAAAGACGTGTGCCTAAGTTCGGCTTTAAGAACAACAACAAAATCTACTTCAAAGGAATCAACTTAGATGCTTTGGAAGAGTTAGCTAAGAAGACCAGTGCCTCATCATTGAACATTCAATTGATGGTGGACAATGGTATCGTAGGCAAAAAAGATAAAGTAAAAATATTAGGTCGTGGTGAATTGAAGGCGAAAGTAAATGTGGAAGCACATGCTTTCTCTGAAACTGCCACCAAGGCAATTGAAACCGTAGGCGGTAGCGCCACAACTGTGAAATAAATGAAGCGTTTCTTTACAACCATAAAGAACATTTTTGCGATCGAAGATCTGCGTGTGCGCATTTTGAATACGATTGGCTTCCTGATCATTTTCAGATTGGGTTCTTATATTGTTATTCCGGGTGTAGATGCAAATCTCCTTTCGGGGAACCAAGGAGGCATTTTTGATTTCCTCAATACGTTTTTAGGTGGATCATTCAGTCGTGTGTCCATTTTCGCATTGGGCATCATGCCTTACATTTCTGCTTCTATCGTAGTGCAATTGCTCACAGTGGCAGTTCCTCACTTTGCTAAAATGCAAAAAGAAGGGGATAGCGGAAGAAAGAAATTGAATCAGTTCACTCGCGTTCTTACAATTATTATTACAGCAGCACAATCTTACGGTTACTTACGTGCTACAGTAAATCAAGAAGCTATTATCAATCCAGGTATCTTCTTTACAATTTCATCGATGATGATTATTGTAGCGGGAACGATGTTTTGTATGTGGTTGGGTGAGCGCATCACTGACAAAGGAATTGGTAACGGTATCAGCATGTTGATCATGATTGGCATTGTTTCTCGTTTCCCGGCAGCTATCTGGCAAGAGGCAGATAGCAAAGGGTTGAGCGGTGGCTTATTGCTGATCCTTGAATTCTTAGCATTGTTCTTTGTGGTAGTGGGTGTGATCGCGATGACGCAAGCGGTTCGCAGAATTCCTGTTCAATATGCGAAGCAAGTGGTTGGAAATAAATTATACGGTGGTAAGCGCGACTTCATTCCATTGAAATTGAACTCAGCAGGTGTAATGCCTATCATCTTCGCGCAAGCATTGATGTTCATCCCACCACTCGTTGCTCAAATCTGGAGAGATAGCGATGTGAGCGCGTATGTAGGTTCGACCTTCGCAGACTTTACTTCATGGCAGTATAACTTATTGTTTGCTTCCTTGATTATCATTTTCACGTTCTTTTACACAGCCATCACAGTGCCGTCCAATGACATTGCTGAAAACTTGAGGAAAAACGGTGGCTTTGTTCCGGGTATCAAACCGGGCAAGCAGACAGCAGAATTTATAGATAGTATTTTATCAAAGATTACTTTACCGGGTGCATTGTTATTAGCTGCGGTGGCCATTCTTCCTGCATTTGCAGTGAAGGCGGGCATCACGCAAAACTTTGCTTACTTCTACGGTGGCACATCGCTCCTCATTTTGGTGGGCGTGGTGTTAGATACGCTTCAGCAAATTGAAAGTTATTTGTTGATGCGTCACTATGAAGGGATGATGAAATCCGGAAGAGTGAAAGGACGTTCTCAGATTGCTGCGGCTTAAAGTTGAATGGTTCACTACAAGACCGACAGTGATATTCAGATTATAAAAGAAAGCGCCCAAGTATTGGGAAAAGCTCATGCGGAAGTAGCCAAGGCCATCAAGCCCGGTGTGAAAACGAAGAAACTGGATAGCATTGCCGAGGAGTTTATACGTGACCACAATGGAGTGCCTTCGTTCTTGAACTATAATGGTTCATTTCCGGCTTCGCTTTGCATCTCTGTCAATGATGTAGTAGTGCACGGCTTTCCGGGAGAGTATGAATTGAAGGAGAAGGACATCGTGTCCATCGATTGTGGGGTATTGTATAAGGGCTTTCACAGTGATTCAGCGTATACCTATCCATTGGAAGGTGTGGGCGAAGAAGTGTTAAAGTTGTTGGACAGAACGTATGAATCACTTTACTTGGGCATTGCACAAGCTAAAGTTGGAAATAGAATAGGAGATGTAGGTTTTGCGGTGCAAAGTTTTGTGGAGCAGTTCGGTTATGGGGTGGTGAGGGAGTTGGTTGGTCATGGTGTAGGAAAAGACTTGCACGAAGACCCCGAAGTACCGAACTACGGAAAGAGGGGAAAGGGTCCGAAGATAATGCCCGGAATGGTTTTCGCGATTGAGCCGATGATTAACATGGGCACAAAGAAAGTAGTTCAGGAAAAAGACGGATGGACGATCCGAACGAATGATCGAAAACCTTCAGCTCACTTTGAGCACATGGTGGCGATCTACAAAGACCGAACAGAGATTTTGACAACGCACGAATACATAGAAGAGAGTTATAGTTTTAAATGGCGAAACAGAAATCGATAGAACAAGACGGAACAATACAAGAGGCATTATCTAATGCGATGTTCAAAGTGCAATTAGAAAACGGTCACGAAGTATTAGCCCACATATCGGGCAAGATGAGGATGCACTACATCCGTATTTTGCCTGGCGATAAAGTAAGATTAGAAATGTCGCCTTACGATTTATCAAAAGGTAGGATTACGTTCAGATATAAATAGAGAAAGGACATGAAAGTAAGAGCATCCATAAAAAAACGGAGTGCCGATTGTAAGATCATCAGGCGCAAAGGAAAATTGTTTGTGATCAATAAAAAGAATCCACGGTATAAACAAAGACAAGGATAATTATGGCACGTATTGCTGGTGTTGATATTCCGGATAACAAGAGAGGCGAAATCAGCCTTACCTATATTTTTGGTATTGGCCGCAGGTCAGCCCAAAGTATCTTGAGCCAAGCTAAAGTAGGCTTGGACAAAAAGGTAAAAGATTGGAACGATGAAGAATCGAATGCCATACGCGCCATCATTGCTGAGCAATTCAGGATTGAAGGTTCGTTGAAATCGGAGGTGCAATTGAGCATCAAGCGATTGATGGACATTGGTTGTTACCGTGGCCTACGTCACCGCAGAGGCTTGCCTGTGCGCGGACAGAAAACCAAGAACAACTCACGCACTCGCAAGGGCAAGCGTAAGACAGTAGCGAACAAGAAGAAGGCAGTGAAAGGATAATTTAGGGTAATCAATAAACAATAATAACTTTTCGTATGGCAGCACCTGCAGTTGAAAAGAAGAAGGACAAGAGCAAAAAGCGCGTAGTGAATGTGGAGGCCATTGGCCAAGCCCATATCCGTGCTACCTTCAATAACATCATCATCTCTATTACCAATACCACGGGGCAAGTAGTGTCATGGGCATCGGCTGGAAAGATGGGATTCAAAGGCTCAAAGAAAAATACTCCGTATGCCGCACAGGTTGCTGCACAAGAGTGTTCTACCAAAGCATTTGAATTGGGTGTGCGCAAAGTAGAAGTGTTTGTGAAAGGCCCTGGTGCCGGACGTGAGTCAGCTATCCGCGCTATCCAAGCTTCAGGTGTGGAAGTGACCATCATCAGAGATTTCACTCCGATGCCGCACAATGGGTGTAGACCACCGAAGAAGAGAAGAGTTTAAAATGTAAGATTTAAGATTTTAGATGTAAGATTTTTGCTTAGGTCTAAAATCGAAAAAGAGAATAATTAAATAACATGGTTGAAGATCGAAGACTTCAAAATCTAACATCTAACATCTAACATCTAAAATAAAATCATGGCAAGGTACACCGGCCCCAAAACAAGGATTTCCAGAAGGTATAACGAACCGATCTTTGGCGACAGCAAAACGTTGGCAAAGAAGAACTATCCTGCTGGCCAGCATGGCAAAGGCAAGAAGCGCAAGCAATCTGAATATGCTGTGCAGTTGGCAGAGAAGCAAAAGGCAAAGTTCATCTACGGAATTTTAGAGAAACAATTTGAAAACACATTCCACAAAGCTTCTGCTAAAAAAGGAGTAACAGGTGAAGTGCTTTTGCAAATGCTAGAGTCTCGTTTGGACAACACTGTTTACAGATTAGGTGTGGCACCTACACGTAGAGCTGCCCGTCAGTTGGTGGTGCACAAACACATTACTGTGAATGGCGATGTGTTGAACATACCTTCAGCATTTTTGCGTCCTGGCGATGTGATTGCAGTACGTGAGAAATCAAAATCATTGGAGTCGATCAACAATTCATTGTCTATACAAGGAGCAAAAAAATACAATTGGCTGGAGTGGGATTTGAAAGAAATGGAAGGCAAGTTGATCAACTTACCTCCACGTCAGGATATCCCAGAGAACATCAACGAGCAGTTGATTGTCGAGTTGTATTCTAAGTAATTCTAACCTTTAATTTTAAATCGCTTATGTCAATATTAGCATTTCAAATGCCGGAGAAAGTGGTGATGGAGAAGTCAGATGACTTTCACGGCTTCTTTACCTTCAAGCCTTTGGAAAAAGGATATGGCGTTACCATTGGCAATGCCTTGCGCAGAATTTTGTTGTCTTCATTAGAAGGCTATGCGATCACAGGAATTAAAATCCCTGGTGTGTTGCACGAGTTCTCTACCATCGAAGGCGTGGTAGAAGATGTAGCCGAAATCATTTTGAACTTGAAGCAAGTGCGCTTCCGCAAAGTGGGCGAATCAAACGACACCAAAGTAGTGGTGAACGTAAAGAAACAAAAGCAATTGAAAGCTGGCGATATCGCTAAGTTCACTGCGGGCTACGAAATCTTAAATCCAGAGCACGTCATCTGTAATTTAGATGAGAGTGCACACATTGAAATTGAATTGTTGGTAGAGAAGGGAAGAGGTTATTTGCCTGCTGAAGAAAGCAAGCCCAACGAACAGGTTTTCGGTTTCATTCCTATTGATGCGATTTTCACTCCTGTGAAGAATGTGAAATACAGTGTGGAGAACACTCGTGTTGAACAAAAGACTGACTACGAGAAATTGTTGATTGATATTGAAACAGACGGCTCTATCCATCCTGAGAAAGCATTGGAAGGAGCTGCCTTTATTTTGATCCAACACTTCCGTTTGTTCTCTGACAAATCAATTGAGCTAGAAACAACGAAAGACAGCGAAGTAGAGCAAGTAGACGAAGAGATGCTGCACATGCGCAAATTGTTGAAAACACAATTGCATGACTTAGATCTTTCTGTTCGAGCGTACAATTGCTTGAAGGCTGCCGAGGTGAAATCATTGGGAGACCTAGTAAGATTGGATATTTCTGATATGATGAAGTTCAGGAATTTTGGAAAGAAATCATTGGCCGAATTAGAACAATTGGTAGCAGACAAGAACCTTACTTTCGGAATGGATTTGGTAAAATATAAATTGGAAGAGGACTAGTTGGTTAAGTGGCAAAAGGCAAGAGGCAATTGACCCTCGATAGATCGGGTCGACTGGACATTTGTCAACTGTCAACTTGAGCAGGTCAGTTTATTTTAAAATAGAGTAGAATGAGACACGGTAAAAAAATCAACCATCTTGGCCGTAAATCAGCGCACCGTCATGCGTTGTTATCCAACATGGCAACTTCGCTGATATTGCACAAGCGTATCACTACCACAGTGGCGAAAGCAAAAGCATTGCGTAAATATGTGGAGCCTTTGCTTACCAAATCAAAGACTGACACTACACACTCACGCAGAACGGTGTTTGCCTATTTGCAAGACAAAGAGTCTATCAAGACATTGTTTGGCGAAATAGCAGGCCGTATTGCAACCCGTGCAGGTGGTTACACCCGCATCATTAAATTGGGCGATGCTCGCTTAGGCGATGCCGCTGACATGTGTATGATGGAACTTGTAGACTTCAACGACATCTACAAAAAAGATGGCGCTGAGAAGAAAGCGAAGACACGCAGAGGTCGCAAAGGCAAGAAGGAAGAAGGCGTAGAAGATGCAGAAGTAGTTACTGATGCAAAAGAAGAGAAGCCTAAGAAGGCTGCAAAGAAAACTAAGAAAGAAGAATAAGTAATTTGCCATCAGGGTCTCCTACGGAAGACCCCGATGTGAAAAGGGATTGGACATTGTTCAATCCCTTTTTTGTTGTGCTAAAACATTTTGGGTCTTCTACTTACACCGTTTACTTAACGGACTGGTATTTTAGATTTCTTCGCTAGAATTAAGAAACGCTCTGTGAAAATCACAAAACCCTCCTCGTGCATTACAAATCCCTTTGGTAGGATTAATAAACCCTCTGCAACAATTACAAACCCCTCTGCTTAGTTTATAAATCACTTTGTGAGAATTTAGAACCCCTTTGCAAGAATTAAGAACATCTCTGCGAAAAATAAAAAAACCTCTGAGAGTCTTATACCTTACTCCCAGAGGTTTAAAAAATACGGTGCCTCTTTTTTCAAACTACCTTGCTGTTGTAAACTTGATGCCGCTCACTTGCTTGAACTGCGGACTTGTCGCACCAAACATGGGCTTGACATATTGTTTTACGGCCTGTGCCGTATCATATAACCCCGTTAAAGTTGCGTAGAGAACCTGATCTCTTTGGATGCGGGTGTTGCTCGCACTGGCGGTGGCTGTTACCACTGCCGAATTTTTGCTCTTCAAATCTGTGAGCAACGTGTTCAATGAAGCAACCTGCAACTCCACTTCGTTGGGTGTGTACAAAGGCTCTGCGGAGAGTGTTTGTATCAGCTTGGCGAGGTTGTCCACTTGGCTATCGAAGCTTTGCTGAGAAGTAGAGATGTTGTTTGGCACTTCTGCCACTTGCCCTTCTTTAGCTGGTTTAGCTACCGCTTTTGCCGTGGCACGCCTTCCTTGTATTTTGAAATTGGCCGTGTTGGCATCGTCAATGGTTTGTTGCACCACGTCTGTTGCAGATAGGGCATTGGCCACTCTGGTGATCAATTTTTTGAGTGGGGCCACCTCGCGGTCATTGGTGGCATTGTCGAATTCTGTTTTTGTTACCTTGACCGATGCAAGTACATTTTGTGCATTGGTGAGCAACGTTTGCAGTGCTGCGACCTTGATCGAAGTTTTGCTTGGATTGTAGGCAGCCCCATACCCGTTGCAAAAGCCGATGAGCTCTTCAAAGTTTGCAACATTCTTCGCATGTCCTGTTTCACTTGTTGAAGCCATAATATAGAAGGGTTAAAGTTTAGTTACCTTCTGTATGCTTAAACGAAACGCGCAATAAGAAATCACTTTTATCGCGCACTTTTTGTGAACATTTAGTGGTGGTTTTTGGAAACGAGATTTTGGGGAATACGTTTTAATGCAGCGAAATTTCGGCTCGTCCTCGGTCTTTTCACAATATAATTTATGGATTGGGATTGTTGGTCGGAGACCAACAATAACTAGGGAGTACTTTTTATTTTATAGGTTAAGAAAGCCTAAACGTAGTACTACAAGTTTAATTCCAAATAGAGGTATACACTAAATCTGCTTCTATAAACTCAGTATCACACAACATCTGGCTTTCAAAAAGGACTTCTTCATCAAATCTCCACTTCTAAGAATAGCCAATTCTTTCTCTCCTCTATAAAGTTCGACTCTGAGCTAAAAACGAATGTGGCGGGGTTTTTCCCAGAAAAATACGGGGTTTTCCCCGTGCAAATACGGGAAAAACCCCGTTGCAAATACACAGCGAAGCCAATACATTTGTTCAACAAAAACCAAACCTCATGAAAAAACTATTTATCCTTCTAGCTTTCTTCATTCTTATTTTCGATGCTACCGCTCAAAACACTTTTCCTCCAACCGGTAATGCAGGTATTGGCACTAACGCGCCAAACGCAAAACTTGGTTTCAATGATCTAAATGACGGGACGAATCTACCAGATGGTATAACTTGGTTTAATCCCGCCCCATTACAATATGGTATCTACAGAACATCTGGCTCTTGGACTGCCCCCGACTATCAACAATTAAAATTGAGTTGGAATACCGGAATTATCCTAGACCCTGGTACCGCTTATGGAAAAAGCTATGTGGATGTGCAGGGCAGTGGGATAAGAGTACCGATAGGAAACGTGGGCATTGGCACTACCACTCCTGCTGCCAAACTAAATATAGTGTATGCCGGAAACACTGATCCAAGCAATCAGGCAATTCAGATTGAATCTACTAATCCAGCGAATTATGGTTCCATTAATCTAAAAAATAGCTCGGGAGATTTGGGCCTATTAGGTCTTTCTGGTTCATCATTCAGCTTTGCGGGAATGTTTCGCCCGCAGCAGACATTTTTGAGCAGCGGATCAATCAATGGCATCGCTCTAATTGCCTATGACATCAATGCACCAATCACTTTTGGAACAGGCGGATCTGCAACCACCAATGAAAGAATGCGCATTGATAAACTTGGCAATGTGGGTATAGGCATTTCAAATCCTTCTCAAATACTCCATATTCATCAGGGAGGTTACGCTGGAATGAGGACAACAACTAACCTAACAGGGTCAACAATAAATGATGGTGTAAATTTTGGATATGATGACTCATACGGAGCTTATATCTGGAATCGTGAGAATTCACCAATTATATTTTCCGCAAATAACACTGAAAAGGTTAGGGTTACGGAAAATGGTAACGTGGGAATTGGCACCCCCACCCCCGATGCCAAGCTCACCGTAAAAGGCAACATCCACACCAACGAAGTAAAAGTAGATTTGCTTGGAGCCATTGCCCCCGACTACGTCTTTGAAAAAGACTATGATTTGATGAGCCTTGAAGAAACCAAGGCTTACATAGATGCCAACAAACACCTGCCCGAAGTGCCCTCTGCCAAAGAAATGGAGAAAAACGGTGTACAATTGGGCGAGATGAACATGCTGTTATTAAAGAAGGTAGAGGAGTTGACGCTGTATATGATCAAAGTCGATGCGAAAAATGCTGAATATGAAATGAGAATTAAGGCCCTAGAGAAGATTATCTCAAGTAAAAAATGATTATTATAACCATTCTTATAGGCATAGTTTTACGATATATTAGTGCTTCATTTTCCTCTCCAGAATCTATTATGATTTTACCTACTATTAAGAGAATATCAGGGCTTGTTTTAATAATAGTCTGCTTGATTACGGAATCTTTTGGCCAGAATATTAACATAGACCCCCTTACAGGAAGCCCTATTGTAACTATTCCAATCTATACTTTGAGCTATGGAAAGATCTCCATACCTATAGAAATCCAATACAATAAAGGCGCAATAGCTGTCATGGAAGGAGAAGGAGACGTAGGAATGGGCTGGAATTTAACGTGTAGCGCAGGAATATATAGGCAGGTACGTGGTTTGCCCGATGATTACTCAGGAGGTTCTTTAAATGGTTGGCTTCATGCGGGAAATGCTGCGGTTATTCAATCATTTACTCCAACTAGCGATGATAGTTTTGGTACTACAGAGACAGACGAAAATGCAGATTATAATTTTATAAACGGTCGTGGGTATGTGAATGACACCGAGCCCGATTTGTATACCGTTTCTGCTCCAGGATTGTACTTCCAATTTGTACTGGATGGGGCAGGTATCCCCAAGTTATTGACCTATCAAGATGTAAAAGTGACACGCAACGCAACAAGCTTTACCGTGCAAAGCAATAGTGGGCTTACCTATTCTTTTGCTTCGCAAGAAGTTGTAGATCGCAGGTCTTATGAATACAAGCTGGGTGTGCCTGATATGTTCACCACCGAATATAACTACTATAACTCAGCAACGGTAAACTTCACCCAGGCATGGAAGCTGTCCAACATCACAGATAGCGAGGGCAACCAAGTAGTTTATACCTATCGATCATTATCCCAGCCAGTGGGTGGGGCTGATTACAAAGTAAGGATAAAAACGACCAACACATTGGACACTTTGTTTAGCACTTATGATAGGGTGAATCCCACCTTTATATCAACGATTACAGCGGGCAATTATAAAGCTTCATTTACGTGGAACGCTAGCAATCAACTGCACACTTTATCTATAGAAGATACTGGCCTTCAGGATTCGAGGGTCTATTCATTCACCTATCAGCTAGCTAAATCAACTACTGATAATAAGCAACCGTATTTGTATCGCAACTTTCTTGTTGAGTTAAAGCCCGTGGTACAATGTGTTCCACAAGAGCCTTATAAGTTCAGTTACCAGAATCTTACTATTCCGCTGTATCGGGATCCTGTATCCATTGAGATGCCTTGGAAAAGCCGGATAAACCAAGATTATTTTGGTTTTTACAACGGGATAGCCACTAACAATGTTCCGCAAATTTATTTTTACAATGGGTTAACTGACAGCAGGCGTTTTAATTTAAGAACGATCCCTAGTGCTACCCTTACCCAAACGCTTACCGGGTCGAATCGGAATGTATCCAGTTCCAAAATAGGAGGCGGAGCTTTGGTTCAGTTAACCTACCCGACCGGTGGAAATACTAAAATAATTTACGAAAGGAATAAATATTATGATAGCAATACTGGGCAGGTTATGTTTGGGCCTGGTCAGCGCGTTTCTTCCATACTATCAAATGGTGGAGAAGCTGCGTATGGCAAGAATGCCTCCGCTTCAAATGCCTACCACCTTATTAGAAAAGATTATACTTAGTCGCCCCTTAGAAAACCCATAGCGATACAAATAATAAGGAATATTGATGTTATTGAGTTGGTAAAATATGCAAGAAAGTGGAGCTTTATAT
>JAYWHU010000020.1:0-5333 GCA_043777495.1 Cyclobacteriaceae bacterium
CCCCATTGCCATCCGTTACAGTGCCAATGGTAGTGTTGTTTAAATATACATTCACAAAGGGCAAGGCTTCCAACGTTTTTGAATCCTGCACTTTACCTGCAATCCTTTGGGCGCTTAAACTGAAAGTAATAAAACTAAAAAGTATGATGATTGCCAGATTTTTCATAAAGTAATCAGGTACAATTTAAAAGTATTTTGCATGACAAAAAATAAACCCTCCAATACGTTCTCGGTTTACAATTCATTCTCCTGCTTCGCGATACTTGTGAGAAAGTCGTCAGCAAAAAATTAAACTGTTGTATAATTATCAACTTTATTCGCTTGAAGTTTTTTATGTCAATTTCATCTAGTGATCTTTTAATTTGAGCGTGATTCCTTAACGGAACATCCAATGAGAGAAGTCTCTCTCATTGGATGTTTTCACTGTTATTGGCAACCAATTCGCGTAGCCCCACATCCTGCGTCATTTGTACAGACTGCTATGTCTGTGAGTGGTAATGGCCAGCATGCAAAGGTCGCACCTCCCTTTAAAATAATCATTTCATTTTTGTTCAATGTGCTTAGTGTTTCCTTCCTCAAGCTCAGCTTGTTGTTCAATTTTTTTTTCATGTTGTTAAAAATTTATTGTTTTAAAACCTCATAAGGCCATTTTGGCATCATGGCTTCAACGTTGTCTAGATCAACATCTCTACACCGCTAAATTAAAACCCACCAGTTCAGTAATACCGAACTAGTCTAAAATTCTCAAAATAATTTTGGCCTCCTTTTATGGTACTAAGGTCATTTTTATCAATTCCAATCCTTAGAATGAAGGAGTTCACGTAATAGTATGACTCTCGCACCTTGCAATAGGCAATCTCGGCACCCAAAGCTCTTAGGTCTTGCAGCTCTGCCATGAGCATGGTCTTTTTTATGTCCAACCGCTCGGCAAATTTTTCGGGTGCGCCCGTTGCCTTCCTGCGGATCAGAGCGTCCATTGTTTTTACCCGTTCAATGTATTTGAATAAACTCATAAAATAGTAGTTAGTCTTGAGTATATAGTCGTCCCTTAAAAACTCGGTTTTGGTAAAAAACCAAAAAAAATGGCTTGGCTGTTTTTACAGATCCTGAAAATGTCTTGAAAAATATGAGACAAAAAAGCAAGTGGATTTATCTTCCACTTGTTGATCATCCTTTTGAAATTCATACCTGCCGCTGCCAGCATTACATTGATGTTATCACCAATGATTCCTTTGTAAAAGTTACGACTTAAACGATGATCTTGTTTTAAGTGTCCTATCTTAGGTTCGATCGCTGCTCTTCGTTTAAATCCATTTCTCAACTTTTGCTTTTGATAGGGTGTTCTCTGTTTGCCTGGCTTATCGGGGATTACAATCTTTGTCCCTAAAACTTCTTGTACTCCGCGATAACCGCGATCGACAAAATTATTTTTTAAGATGACACCTGTTAATCGTTGTTGTTGTTCAAGAGCTGGTAGTAATGTTTTGCTGTCGTGTACATTTTTTTCTATGTTGATAGCCCCAATGATGACTCCCGTTGTCCTAGTGGTAATAATGCTCACCTTACTACCGAACTCAAACTTCTTATGCTCTTTTCCCTTACTCATACATTGAGTATGTGGCTCATGTAAACTGTATATTTTGTGGCTGTCAGTTTTCTTTTGTGCCATTACTTTTTTGAATAGCGAAAGCATGTCTTGATGCTTGTTGGGAGGGAGTTTGCGATCCAATTCGCGTATCAATCTCCCCGCAATAGTTTTTACTTTTCTATCTGCTTTCCGTGACCTCCCCTTATTTTTTGGATGGTTTCTGAACCGTTGCTCCATTAATAGTTTCTTCAGCGTACGAGTATAGCTTTGTCGTAATTCAATATTTTCATTGCCAGCAATTACAATACATTTTTTTATAATCTTACGATGTAATTTATTATCGGTAGGATAGGTGATGTTTTTCTCTTGAACCGTGGTATCTGTTGTAGCTTCTGGCTCAGCACCATCTTTCCCATTTACACGAATGCTTTCTTTAAAAATTAATTCAATCCCTTCGGCACCTATTCGATTTCTGAAATGAACAAGGTCACTGGGCTCACATGGCACTCCACAGGCATAGGTTCTTTCACCACTAAAATATTGGTAGTAGATATTTTCAAACCATTGCTCCACCACGCTTTCATCACTGAGATTGCGAACATGTTTGAGCATGAGTAAAGACACCATCAACCTGATTGGTTTTGCCGGACGACCTTCCTCTGAGTATAAGACTGCAAAAGCTTCTTCAAAACCATCCCATCTGATTTCGTTTGCCAAAATATACAGCGGATGTCGATGGCTTAGCTGCTCTTCAAAGGTGCTGTAAAAGCTAAGTTGGGATGGAGTAGATTGTTTTGGAAGCATATAAAATCTGCAAGGTTTTCGATATAAAGCTCCACTTTCTTGCATATTTTACCAACTCAATAACATCAATATTCCTTATTATTTGTATCGCTATGGGTTTTCTAAGGGGCGACTAGTTACTCAGGTATTTTTTAGAGATAGACAAAATTTTATATGGCGATTTCTAAGATTGTACCCCTTTTGGAAGAAACCCATGTGTTTTAGTTTGATGAAGCATCGGTCAGACTCTTCTATCAATAAATTTCTTTGGTTTGCGTGAGCCATCCGCAAACTGCATCTGCTCTATTTCCTTGGATGATGCAAAAACAATTTCTGGCAAAACGCGCAAGTGAGACTGAAGTCGATCTTTTATTAAAGCAGATATTGGTTCTTCTGCCACAACGTGAATCTTCAACTCATCGGTGCCTAAATGACTCGTAAAAACTTCAACGACATACTCAGAGATGTTCAATTGATGGAGGATTTCAAAAATTTGAAAAGGATAAATGGATGTTCCTTTTAGCTTAATCATATGCTGCCTTCGCCCGATGATGGGGCTTACTCGAGTAGTACCGCGACCACAAACACAATTACCTTCATGTAACTTGACTACGTCCCCAGTTTTATAACGCAGCAAGGGCATTGCTTCAATCCCTAAGGAGGTTATTGTTAAGTCGCCAGCCTCACCTGATTTTACTGGCAAGTTGTTTTCATCCAACACCTCTATAATAATCAGCTCTGGATGATGGTGGCCACCCAGTCCATGCACACATTCTGTAAAAGCGGTTTGCATTTCTGTAGAGGCATAAGTACTATAAAGCTGAACATTCCAGTGCTCGGTGATTTTTTTTCCTAAACTATTCAACTGAAAACTAGGTGTGCGAATATTTTCACCAATACAAACAATCTTTTTTACGGAAGTTTGATTGAGTGTAATTCCGTTCTGATTTGCAAAGTCAATCAACTTGATAATAAAAGATGGAACGGCAATTAGCGTAGATGGCTTTATGGATAGAATTGTTTCAAATTGCATAGCTTGCAAACCAGGGCCAATGCGAACTACGCCCGCGCCTATTTTCTTGATGCCTTCATAATAAGCAATGCCTGCCATAAACTGCCGATCTAACGTGAGCAGCAATTGATAAATATCATTGGGGCTGCCATCTGCACAGGTTAGAGAGAGAAATTCGTTGTAGGCAAGTCTTTGAATATCCTTTTCTGTCAAGGCAATAGTTACTGGCCTTCCCATCGTGCCAGAAGTACTGGTATACTCCACTACTTTACTACGCGGCACACAAAGGAAATCCCAATTCGCTTGTTGAAGATCGTCTTTGCTGGTAGTTGGAATGTGGGTGAGATCATCAAGACTTTTGATCTTTGAAATGACAATTTGATGTTTTTGAAAATGGCGTTGATAGAATGGGGAGTTTACTTGTAAATACTGAAGTGCCTCCTTTAATCTTTCTTCTTGAAAAGACTTAATATCTTCTTTAGATTGTTTTTCAATGGATGGGATCATCTAGCTATAGTTCAAAAAGTTTCAATCACCACCATGGCGCAAGCTGTATAGCGGATATGCGACAAAGACAAGTGTATCTTCCATTTTTTTTCTTCCACTAGTAAAGCGAGACTTCCCTTCAAGGAGATTTCAGGTTTTCCATCTTCGTTCGTTATTACTTCAATCTCGCTTAATTCATTACTCAACAGCATACCTTTATTTGTCGCCTTCAAAAAAGCTTCTTTGGCTGAAAAGCGGGCTGCATAGTGTTGTGCTTTATTTGTTCCTTTAGATTCACAAAAATCGATTTCATTTTTTGAAAAGACTTTTTCGCGAAAGCCATCCTTTAAAATCTTTTCGGCTATCCGCTCCACCTCAACAATATCGATACCAATGCCCGCAATCATTTCAACTTGCTTTTGCACTTGCTCACTTGTGTATACATGTAATCTTTCTCTTGCAAGGAAGCGAATTCCTTTGTTAAACCTTTTTCATAGAATACAATGGCACTCTTAAAATCCTTTGTATTGAAACACGCATCGCCTGCCAACATGTAGGAAAGATAAGAATGGGGATTCCATTTTACCAAACTATCGGGCTGCATATCATCTCTTGGTTGAAAAGGGAAACGGTATTTGGCAAATTTTGTGAAGTCTATGTACGACTTGGTCATCAAAAACGAATCGCTAGAGATGGCCATGGTGCTGTCGGCTATTTCTTGGTTATCTTCTTTGTGAAGCCCAAACACTTTTTTCAAATCGTAACAAACAAATTTCCCCAATTGCCAAGGTGCTGTGGAGACCCAAACTTTCAATTGATTAGGTTGAAAAATAATGGCATGATGGGCAATGAGTTGGTTGATCGATTTTTCATTACCCAATCCAATATCAACTCCATCCATTCCTTTTTGATCGCGCAATAAAGTGGCTGCTTCTTCAACCGAGATTTTTTCGTTGCTTTTTAAAAGTTCTTCCACCCGTTGCCAACGATATTTGGATGCGCTGTTGCGGATATGCTCTTGATTGAGTGAAGTGCCACCCACTATTTTGCTTTGAAAATGGTTGGTGCAAATAATCTGATTATTTTGAGGATCATACAATTCGATGGCATCTGGTGTTTTTTCAATAACTGCTGCCCGTTTGTCTTTGGCGGAGCCGATTAAAAAAGATTCTGCCACAAACATTTTTCTCTTTGCTGCTATGGCGTAGGCTTCTTCAATAGTAGATGCGTACTGCAAAATTTCGCGCGCTACTAATGATACGGGCATTGCGGAAGACGAGGGGATATCCGACTTGGCTGCATTGAGTGTTACGGTTAAGCCTTGATCATTCATTCCCGAAAGGACGCCTGTCATACCACTAAATGTAACCATCATAAATTTGTGGCCATCGGTAGGGTTATAAAAGGCAATGATTTTATTCTTAGCAAAATCATCGCCCACATAAAAATCAAAGTTGCGAGCAA